>CAVZKK010000001.1:0-5170 GCA_963775925.1 Candidatus Bathyarchaeota archaeon
ACACCAAAACAAGTTGAGGAGCAAAAGATAGCTCTTAAAAGCCGCACAATTTCACGTGTGGTATAAAATCTTCATTACAATCGAAGCGTAATACTATTCGCTAGAAGTTCATGGATTTCATAGATTTGAGGTGTGCAGGATCCAAACTCACAAGTAATCATGCAACCCAAAATAGATAACACGAAGCACAGTTGCGGAATAGTTGTATATGAACTGATTGAACAGGCTAACTAAGTTTGGGGTTCAATCTATATAAGGGAGGGGCTAGAACAACCAGAGACTACTCTTCGCCTACGACATCATAAATCTCAACCAAAAATTGAACCTGTATATAAGGGGGGTCTAGGGTTAGCTTGAGAGACTTGTACTCTCGAAACTCTATAGTTTGTGCAATTCGCTAAGAAGTTATGAATTTTGTTTTCACCTTTCTCCCATGAAACCAGTATAGATATCATTCACGAATTTGGCTTCAAATGTGTAAGGAATAAATTGAAAATACTTAAATTGCCAAAAACCCGAATACACACAAATACTAGGACGAATTGTTAATGAAGGATATCAAAGAAAAATTGAAGATTAGCGAAGACAATTTGAAAGAGATTAATGATTTCCTGCTCCAAAACGATAATTCCCTCATAAATAACCTGTTAAAAATTGTAGACAAACATGGCAGTGGTTGAAGAAATTAACAAGCAAGCTAAGGAAAACCTAAACTAGAAAACTTGATAAACGCCTTAAGAAAAAGAACTCACCTATCGTGAAGGACATCGAGTGGCTCCGTAAACAACGCGAAAAAAAGCCTTCATCAGCATTCCTGAATATCGACGGAGAATCTTAGGAAAAAAGGCGGATTCAATGAGATTTGATGAATCCTTATCCGTAACACTTGAAATTAGCGCCTTTAACTTTTTCCCATGGCTCATCGAGGAAGCGAAAAAAGCAATTGCACAACAAGAACTCATGCCGGCTCGATATATACGCGTACGCACGATGAAGGAGCAGGTTGAGGACAATGACATCGTAGCATTACAGCCGCGATGCAAATCATCGGCGCTTCATACGTGCAAACTTTAGACACTAAAGGAACGATGCCTGGACCTGACGGCGAACCCATCAACAGGCATCTGGGAGGTCCCGAAATACCGGCTATTTTGGCGGCATAGGAATGCCAAATGAATTTGCCTTAAAGTGGGTTGACGAGTATCTCCACTACTATACTAAATATGGTCTTACACAGGTCCTAAACACAAACACGGGAACCGTCTTCCTAGGATATTCCTGCACAAGCTTGGAATAGATATAGAGTTCAAGATTTCGGTGTTTCTGGGTCCGATAATCCCTATTCAATGTTGTGGACACTAATGACAGCGAAACTGTTCAGTCGACCCGATGGCACAACACCGCTCATCGGGTTTAACCTGTCAAACTCTGTAAACAATCAAACGATTGAACTCACATCATAAATACGGAAACCCTTGGGCTTCGAGATATCGTCCGCATCGAACACCACATAATGGAAACCCAAAAAAGTATAGTCAGGCAACCATACAACCGCCAAACCGAACTCCTAGCAAAAGCAGATCATGTCAAGAATATAAGTGCCAAACATGAAGGCGGATTGCCTGAAGTTGACCGAAAAAGCGAGAACACCCCTCAGACATCCTCGACTACTTCATACCTAAAAAAGAAATCTTGGAGAAAGGGCTGATGCCAAAACTTCTTGCCAATTACCTGGACAAACATGATGCTTTAAATAGAACCGCCAAAATGCTCACCGAAAGAGGCTTACATTCATTGCAGCTGAGAAACTCCACAAAAAATAAAGGGGAAAGAAACGCTACCAACTTTCTCTGGGTTTTCGCATAACAAGGTAAAGCGTTGTGGCTACGAAGAAAACTGTTGTTACCGCTAAGATGCCCACTGCCATTCTTGTGTTACCAAGTTCATTTGAGCTTCCTTTAAGACCCCAATAAGTCTCGTTCAAGTTAGCCAAGCTTTCTTCCGTAAGGTTCATTTGAAACATCTGCCAAAAAGTCTGATTAAGCTGCTCAAAAATGCTGTTCAAGTTTCTAAGCTGCTCTTCGACTGTTTCCAAGTAAACGTTTTTAACACGGGTCATTGGAAAACCAATAAAGTTTTCATATGGTATTGTTATTGTAGGGCCTTGGTCCATGACGTATTTTACATCGTATGTTAACGTGATTTCCCCATAGGATACACCCCAAACTTGTTCAGGAACTGTAAAAGTATCGTTAAATGGAAAGTTGTTAACAGTTATGTTGTAAATCATGGTTTTGTATGTACCGTTTATGAAGCCGAAAACGCTTAAATTGAAATATTTTATGTTAACTTCTTCCTCCAGTGGATTTATGATTATTTTGACAGTGATGTTTTCGTTTGGTTGGGTTTCAGCTGTAGCGTTGACGGTTATTTTTATTCCTGGAATTTCATGGTCGAAGAATGTTTGCATGTTTTCCGTCAGTTGTTGCCCTTTGGCTCCATAGAGCGGCGCGAATGTGAGGGTAAAGATGATTAAGATTAAGGCTAGTTTTCTTATGTTTTTCATTATTCCACCTTCAAATTTTGAAAACCATTGACTGAGTTTAATCGAACCTTATTTAATACTTTCTATTACTTCCTTTGCTGCTTAGCGGTTCTTCAAAAAGGTTTTTTAAATTTTGATGCTTAAACAATCGGCTATTTTATTGAGCGGATGAAGCGTTGATATATGTATATGAAGTAAATAAGGGCGAAAAACGTTAAAACTATTTCAAATATTAAAATTGCTGGGTTGTTTTCCGCAGCCATGAAGTATCCATGTTGGAGTATGTCCGTGAAAACTAGGATTTGGAGAAATATGGCGCCGCCTAGGCAGCTTAAGCCTAAGGTGTGGAAGAGAACTCGCATTCGGCGGTCAAGCTTTGTGTCGGCTTTCATTTTATATCGTAAATATCAAGAGTTGATACTTTAACTTATACGTTATGAATCCCCACACACGACAAAACCTAATAATTCACCCTTAATATCAAACGTTAATACTCAACGAAAACAGTGCACACGCTGTTCACTTAGTTTCTTTGTAGCCTCTTTTATAGTTAAGACAGACTTTTCAAGGCGTTTTTTGGTTTCAGGCATCAATTCGAGCTCCAAAATCTTTTCAACACCATTCCTTCCGAGGATTACTGGCACACCAATTGAAACGTCAGAAAATCCGTATTCACCCTGTAGATAAGTCGAAACACCCATTACTCTGTTTCTGCCTCTGAGAATGGCATCTGCCATAATTCCGATGACTGCTGCCGGCGCATAAGTTGTTGATCCCTTCAGTTTAATGACGTCAGAACCGGAAGTTATTGTTAAGTTAACTATTTTCTCAATTTGTTTTTTTCTAAGCAAACATGTTATGGGTATTCCCGACACAGAAGCATATTCAACGAGAGGAACCATGGAATCACCGTGTTCGCCTATGACTAAGGCACGGACATCTTCTCTCGAAACATTCAGTTCCAGTGCAATGTGAGATCTGAAACGTAGAGCATCTAGGATGTTGCCCATTCCAAAAACACGGTTTCTCTGGAAGCCTGATTCCTTATAGGCTATGTATGTAATGATGTCAACTGGATTTGTCACAAGCATAAGCTTGCATTCAGGAGCGTACCTCACAACTTCCTTCACTATGGATTTAACTATCTTTGCATTTTTGTTCGCAAGGTCAATTCTTGTCATTCCAGGTTTTCTCGCTTCGCCCGCAGTTACGATTACGATTTCTGAGCCTTCCATTTCGCTGAAATCGCTGGTTCCTTTGATTTTTCCGTCAAACTCTATTGCAGGCGCAGTTTGCATCATGTCAAGTGCTTCGCCTTTGGCCAAATTTTCGGCAATGTCTATTAGGACAACATCGCTGATTCTATACCTTAAAATGTTGAATGCTGCAGCACTTCCAACTTTCCCGGCGCCAATTATAGAGATCATAGTGACTAGAGAGTAAGTTATTTCAATCAGATATAATTAACGCATGCTTTTGACTCTGTTGGCTATGTAGCAAGCACAAATTACTCATGAAAAGAGAAGCGCTCCAGATTGTTGCTATGAAGCAATTTTAACATGTATTCCAGTAATTATACGTAACTCAGTGTGTGTCTCTTGCATAATTTTGGTTTAATTCTGCGAGGTTATAAAATGTCGAAAACAAAATTACTTAAGCTGTCTACACGATAAGATAAAATTGAAGAATTGCAATGAGCGATAGGGAGAGTACAATAGAGATTTGCAGGAAACTAGAAGTAAGTTCCAACATTCTTGAGCACCCAGAAACTGTCCAAAATGTGACAACACATCGAATATTCTGAAAACAGTGAAGGAAAAGGTTTTCGGACATGCCAAAAATGCCAACTTTGACGTTAAAAATGTAGTTCGCTTCTCTCGCGACCCCGTCTCGAAAAGACAGTGAAGTTTTTCGTTCACGGCATTGCCTCAGCGAGCTGTTCTTGCGCTTGAAGTCTTCAGCATGACTCGAGTATTTTTCATTTTTTAATCAGCAGTCTTCTCGGGCTGATTATCAGCATACTTCTTCTCTTCATTATAGTTGGAGTTGGCAAATAGCATTGTGTCCAGTTTGTTCCAGATTTTCTATGAAGAGTTCGGCCACAACATCTAATTCATGGACTTCTGCTGACCATACATTCTTCTGCTGGTTGATCTAGTGCTTATGGTTTCCGTTTGGATTTCGTGGGAGATTCAATTGTCATAGCAGCAAAATTCGTTGTTAGTTGCTTCTTCTATGGCCTGATTGGAAAAAAAGTGGCTGAAATGTGGAGAGAATAAAGTATTGCTCAATTTTGTACTCCTTGCACTTTTCTGTTTGCACTGTTTGGCTTTTTACGTCTCGCATGAACTTGGTGAATAATTCTGCGTTTTCTGTGTGAATAGGAAAAATCTTTTTTGCGCTAATCTCTTTAATAATAGCTTTCAGTTCTCAGCGGCATTATGTGCCCCGATACATGGGCGTGATGCTGTGGTAGGCCGTAATGCTTAACCAGTTGACAAGCCTTTCGAAGTCTATTTCCATTTCCTCGTTGAAGGGTCCAGAAGCAGACGGAATCTGGCAGCTACCTGCCTTTGGCTGGATTTCCACAAGTTCCTCCAAATCGTAAAGGATGGCTAGGATGGC
>CAVZKK010000002.1:0-6343 GCA_963775925.1 Candidatus Bathyarchaeota archaeon
GAACAGACAAAAGACACTAAAACAAGTTGATGAGCAAAAGAGCAAACAGAAAAAAATCTTGAAAGAAGAGAGCAAATCGAACGGAGACTTAAAGAATTAAAAGCCTAAGTTTCCTTTTTCTCATATTGAATTTTCATAAGAGTTAGGCTTTTTCCACACATAGAAAAACTAATAGGTGAATCAAACATAGCATCTTTTGAAAGCGATGCAATGAAGGAAATATTCAGAAAATGGTTTCTGTGTCTTGCCTTTAGTGTTATACTATTCATTATTGTTTGGCTTTCAGAGATAGTGCGTAATATAATGCTTGCCGTAGCATCTGGCTGGTCTTCTGGCATATTTGTCTTAATGCTGTTCAGCGTATTGGTTTTCTTCTTGTTTGTTTTTGGAATAGTTCCACTCTGTCTTTTGCTTTTATTGTTCATCTATCCGAAGTTAATGAAAAAATTTTTTGCGACTTTTGGTGTGACTGAGGAATTACTAGAAAAAAAGAAGACCGAAGACAAAAATGGAGATGCCAAAAACTGAGCAAGTCTAAACCGACTAAAGAACAAGACGCTTTCGTAGTAGGTGGAATTTTAGCGGTTCTAGGTCTTTACGTCATACTCTCTAGTCATGACCTTCTATCTGGTTTCTTTCTTTTAGGTTTAGGCATTGTATTTATGGCATCATCAAATAAGGAATTCAGAAAACAGTTTTTCGATTTTATGTTTGGTTTATTTAAAGGCTTGTGGAAATGGCTTTCACGTTCTTGATGCTACGTGAACTCCAGCACAAAGTAATAAGCAGGTGATAGTCACCTATAATTTGGTCTTGCATATGAGTAAGCATAAAAAAAGGGGGCGAATTGATTTTACGTTGGAAAAAATCGAACTTATTGGCGAGGACAAAGATTCAAGCACGTATAGAGTCATTATGATTCCCGACAAACGTTTATGGGAACGAAGTGAAATAAATGGAAAAAAAGGATATTTGAACAAATCTGACCATGCCTTTATTTCTGACGAAGAATTTGCTAAAGCCGTAAAAACTATGAAACACATCCCAATTTACGTTTCTCCTACAGCAATTGCAGATGAACAAGAATATATTGAAAGAAGCAAAAGAAGGGTTAAAGCCGCAAAAGAATAATGAGGGTTCTCTCAGAATTGAGAAAACAACTTGACTTAATCGTTATATACAGCGACCTTGTAGGTTCAACAAGAAGTGTAAAAAACCTAAATCCCAAGCAAGTTCGGCGTTTTTACTAAATATTTTTGAATGAGATGACCAACGTTATAAACGATTTTGGCGGAAAAATTCTAAAATACGTTGGCGATTGTGTAATAGGATTCTTCATTCTGCCAAGTGTAGGTTGGATACCAATTGTGGATAACGTTTTTCTCTGTGTTCAGATGATGCAAAAGATAATGATGCATTCTATAAGCCCAATTGCTCAATCCGAAAGTTTGCCAGCTATGAGCTGTAGAATTGGGGTTGATTGCGGTGAGGTTCAGGTTATCAAAGTAGGAGTAGAGGGCATTTATACAGAAGTCGATGTTTTCGGTGATGTCATGAACATTGCAAAAAAGATATGTGACCAAGCGGAATGTGGAGAAATCTTTATTGGAAAAAACCTATGGGATATATTCTACACTTCACATAAACTAAAATGCAAGAAAACAAAACCTCTTATGAGGGACGAAGAATCTTATGACTTGTATTCTTTGCATTATCAACAACCCTCTAGCCTCTGAGATTTTGCCTTTTGAAATTGGCTTGAAAATTTTTGTTTTTCTGAGAAAACGCTCTAAAAATCCGTAATCTTTTTAGGTTTCGCAAGCCTTAATATATTTGTGTGAGTTTAGGTTTACCATATCCAAAAAGCCTTTTAAAAACCGAATCCGTAAGGTTTTCGGGTTCGGTTCTCACACAACTTTTAAAATTTTGGCTCTATGTAGAGGGGGTTTTTTTGGGTTCTGGAAAACTTGCCGATTTGCTCAAACCGTGATAGCGTTAAGAAATGGCTATCTTTTCTCAAACAGTTTTAGGCTTCGCATTCGCCTTTAGGTTTTACGGTTTGAGCATGTATATTATGTCTTGCGAAACTATTAAATCTAACGGTTTGATTAATCAATTGATTAATCTTTAAGCGTTTAGATTGACAAACAAACAGTTAGGACATCTATATATAAGGGAGGGGCTAGACACCCAGAGATTGCTCTTCGCCTACAACATCATAATCTCAACCAAAAATTGAACCTATATAAGAGGGGGTCTAGACGCTTTAGAGAGTTTGTGCAATTCGCTAGAGTTATGAATTTTGTTTCCGCCTTTCTTCCATGAAATCAGTATAGACATCACTCATAGATTTGGCTTCAAACGTATAAGGAATGATTTGAAAATGCTTAAATTGCTAAAAACCCGAATACACACAAATATCAGGGCGGATTGTTCATGAAGGATATCAAGGAAAAATTGAAGATTAGCGAAGACAATTTGAAAGCGATTAATGATTTTTTGTTGAAAAAGGATAATTCCCTCGTAAATGGCTTGCTCAGGATTGTTGAGAAACATGGCGGTGTTGAAGAGATTAATCGCAAGGCTAAGGAAAACCGTAAACTTGAAAACTTGCTGAAGCGTCTTGAGAAAAGGAAATCACGTTTCGTGAAAGACCTTGAGTGGCTCATTAAACAACGCGACAAGGAAGCCTTCATTAGCATACCAGATTATCGAAGGAAAATTTTAGGGAAAAAAGCTGATTCCATGAAATTTAACGAATCCTTCTCAGTAACTCTTGAAATCAGCGCATTCAACTTTTTCCCATGGCTCATAGAAGAAGCAAAACGAGCGATTGCCCAACAAGACCTAATGCCAGCCCGCTACATCCGCGTCCGCAACATGAAAGAACAAGTCGAAGATGATGACATTCTGGCCTTTGCAGCTGCAATGCAGATCATAGGCGCTTCTTACGTGCAAACATTAGACACTAAAGGAACAATGCCTGGACCAGACGGCAAACCCATCAACATTCATTTAAGCGGTCCAGAGACTATAGCGGGCTATTATGGAGGAATAGGTATGCCAAACGAATATGCTTTGAAATGGGTTGACGAGTTCCTCCATTATTACACTGAATATGGCCTTAACAAGTTTTAAACACAAATTCAGGCACCGTTTTGTTGGGATATTTGCTGCGCAAACTTGGAATTGACATTGAATTTAAGATTTCGGTGTTTTTGGGTACAGATAATCCATATTCAATATTTTGGACTTTGATGATGGCGAAACTTTTCAGCCGAGAGGATGGCACAACCCCGCTTATAGGGTTTAACCTTTCAAACTCCGTCAACAACGAGACAATAGAACTTTCAGCCCACATAAGAAAAGCCTTCGACTTCGATGACACTGTCCGCATAGAACACCACATTGTAGAAACGCAAAAAAGTATTGTGCGGCAGCCCTATGACCGCCTCAATGAACTTCTAGATATCGCTGACCACGTTAAAAACATAAGCGCCAAACATGAAGGCGGAATCCCTGAAGTTGACAAAACCCGAGAACACCCTTCTGACATCCTAGACTACTTCATACCCAAAAAGGAAATCATTGAAAAAGGACTGATGCCAAAACTTCTAAACAATTACTTGGATAAACACGATGCAGTAAACAGAACAGCCAAAGCCCTCACTGAAAAAGGCTTAACGTTTATTGCAGCTCAAAACTTGCACGAGAAATAAGTGGGAAACGGGATGAAAGAAACGCCACCAACTTTCTTATTGAAAAAAAAAAAGGTTTTCGCATAACAAGAGGTAAAGCGTTGTGGCTACGAAGAAAACTGTCGTTACCGCTAAGATTCCTACTGCCGTTCTTGTGTTACCAAGTTCATTTGAGCCTCCTTTAAGACCCCAATAGGTCTCGTTCAAGCGAGCCAAGCTTTCTGCTGTCAGGTTCATTTGAAACATCTGCCAAAAAGTTTGATTAAGCTGCTCAACGGTGCTGTTTAGCTGCCAGTAAGTGGTGTTTAGCTTTTGATGACTTTTCTTCAAGTTCTTCCCAAAGGACGTTCCTCACGGTTGTTATTGAGAAGGTCTCGTCGAATCCAAACGGTGTACTCACAACAGTGTATTTTGAATGCAGTTCGGCATAGGTTAAATCCCGAACGTCGTTGGGTACAGGTATGGTGTAATTGTGTCGACTTGCATTATGGAGAGCCAGCGAACTTCGGTTGATTACGCACACTGAAGTTAGCGTATCCTTCTCCAGAGTATATCCAATATGTTTATAGCCGTAAACGCTAAGGTTAAGATAATCTACGCAAACGTCATCAGACGTGCAATTAACCAATAGCTTAATCGTTATGTTTGCACCAGGGACGGTTTCTCGTGTGGCGTTGACTTGAATTGAAATTCCTACATATTTGCTTGAAAAAAATGTTTCCATCTCCTCTGGTGTTTGGGCTGTGATGCTTCTAACAAGTGTTAGTGCTAGAATAAGCATAACGAAAATCGAGGCTACGGTTCTCAGTTTTATCATAACTTTCACCATCTAGAACTACTTGATTGAGTTTTGTGGAAAGTTTATTTAATACTTTCTATTACTTCCTTTGCTGCTTAGCGGTTCTTCAAAAAGGTTTTTTAAATTTTAATGCTTAAAAAATGGCTATTTTAGTGAGCGGATGAATCGTTGATATATGTATATGAAGTAAATAAGGGCGAAAAACGTTAAAACTATTTCAAATATTAAAATTGCTGGGTTGTTTTCCGCAGCCATGAAGTATCCATGTTGGAGTATGTCCGTGAAAACCAGGATTTGGAGAAATATGGCGCCGCCTAGACAGCTTAAGCCTAAGGTGTGGAAGAGAACTCGCATTCGGCGGTCAAGCTTTGCGTCGGCTTTCATTTTATATCGTGTATATCAAGAGTTGATACTTTAACTTATACGTTATGAATCGCCACACACGACAAAACCTAATAATTCACCCTTAATATCAAACGTTAATACTCAACGAAAACAGTGCACACGCTGTTCACTTAGTTTCTTTGTAGCCTCTTTTATAGATAAGACAGACTTTTCAAGGCGTTTTTTGGTTTCAGGCATCAATTCAAGCTCCAAAATCTTTTCAACACCATTCCTTCCGAGGATTACTGGCACACCAATTGAAACGTCAGAAAATCCGTATTCACCCTGTAGATAAGTCGAAACACCCATTACTCTGTTTCTGCCTCTGAGAATGGCATCTGCCATAATTCCGATGACTGCTGCCGGCGCATAAGTTGTTGATCCCTTCAGTTTAATGACGTCAGAACCGGAAGTTATTGTTAAGTTAACTATTTTCTCAATTTGTTTTTTTCTAAGCAAACATGTTATGGGTATTCCCGACACAGAAGCATATTCAACGAGAGGAACCATAGAATCACCGTGTTCGCCTATGACTAAGGCACGGACATCTTCTCTCGAAACATTCAGTTCCAGTGCAATGTGAGATCTAAACGTAGAGCATCTAGGATGTTGCCCATTCCAAAAACACGGTTTCTCTCGAAGCCTGATTCCTTATAGGCTATGTATGTCATGATGTCAACTGGATTTGTCACAAGCATAAGTTTGCATTCAGGAGCGTACCTCACAACTTCCTTCACTAAGGATTTAACTATCCTTGCATTTTTGTTCACAAGATCAATTCTTGTCATTCCAGGTTTTCTCGCTTCGCCCGCAGTTACAATCACTATTTCTGAGCCTTCCATTTCGCTAAAATCACTTGTTCCCTTGATTTTTCCGTCAAACTCTATTGCAGGCGCAGTCTGCATCATATCAAGTGCTTCGCCCTTTGCCAAATTTTCAAAAATATCTATCAGAACAACATCGCTAATTCTATACCTTAAAATATTGAATGCTGCAGCACTTCCAACTTTTCCCGCACCGATTATGGAGATCATAGTGTCTTAAGAATAAGGTGTTCTAATTAAATATAATTAACTGCAAAACTGGATGACCCCTTGCATTTGGCAGATTTCCCGAAAAACTAAATTGAGTATTGCTTTTCTTTCTCAGTGAGAATCACTTTGCCTTTCAGGTCTCGCATGAAGCTGGCGAATAATTCTGCATTTTCCGTGTGTATAGGAAAAATCTTCGTTGCTTTAATTTCTTTGAGGATGGTTTTCAGTTTCAGCGGCATTATGTGTCCAGAGACATGTGCATGGTATTGCGGTAAACCATAATGCCTAAGCCAGTTAATGAGCCTTTCAAAGTCTATTTCCATCTCCTCGTTAAAGGGTTCAGAAGCAGACAAAACATAACAGCTACCAGCCTCTGGCTGTATTTCCACAAGTTCCTCCAAATCATAAAAGGACATGACTAAAACGGA
>CAVZKK010000003.1:0-58091 GCA_963775925.1 Candidatus Bathyarchaeota archaeon
AAGCAATTCTGTATAAAGACCTCGGCCGCAACCAATATCAAGGGCTCTCCCTGACTGACGTAATTCGTCAATAGACTGGATAAGGGCGGTTCGCACAGTTAAGCCGACTTCGTCCGACAATTGGGAACCTCTTGATGTTTAAGCTTTTTGTAACCGACCCATGCGCATTTAGATCGCTGAGCGCGCGCAAATTCTTGAATGATCTATCAATTCCACATAGGTTAACGGCCCTTCCCGTAGAGTTGAATGAGTATCCCTTGTCTCGTTGAACCCTTCAGAATCGTAGAGGGAACGCTGCTCAGAATTCATCGTTGGTTCTACCAAACAGAATGGGAGAATGGCTTATTTCAAATCTGTTTGACTGGAAATCACCAAAGACTAATTATGACAAGTCAGGAGCGTTTAGGTGTATTCTCTGAATGTGCACTCGCATTTTGTGCAACGCAAAGCTTCGTTTCAGGTTCTTTCTCGTTTTCTGTTATTGTTCTTACCTCTCTGCCAAAAATATATCTATTCCAAGGCTTAAAGGATTTGCTCTCATGAATGATGCAAGAGGGAGAAATGATGGGAACTTCAAATTTGACTATCACCAATATTGCTGAAGACAGAAATAGGACTATTGTGCTTTCGTTTCTTTTTCTGTTGTTGTTTCTGTCTTTGGTTTTCTTATTGCCAAATAGACTGTTGCTGCTATGAGGGCTACTATCAGTGCTGCAAGGATGTACAGTACGTCTATGATAGTATTTGTTTGATTGCTTTGCGAATTGTATTGGTCTTGAAGTCTATTGATGGATGCTTGCAGCGTTGAGTTCATTGAACCAAGTTGTTTTTGCAGGTTCGTGATCGATTGATCGAGTTTGCCATATGTATCATTTAGCGAGTTTACTTGCCCTTGTAGGCTGATACTTGTAGAGTCAAAGGTCATCGTCAAATTGTTGATCAATTCCCGCAGGCTTTTGTATGTCGAGTCCAAAGAATGGATCTGCCCTTGTATATTTTTCAATTCAACGATTAATGAATTATAATTCACCTGCAGCTCTGTGAAATTGCCAAGTAAACTGTTTAATGTAAAGTTCAACGCTTCAAAGTTAAATTTCAGTTCACTATAGTTAAACAAAAGACTCCGATAAGCCATTTCCAATTGAGCCAATTCCCACTTCACATAATACTTACTGAAATCTCTTAAATCCCCAGCGTAGGGAACGGGCAAGGTAGACGGCGGATGTCTCAAGCGTCCCCCTCCCAAAGCGTCCACATAAAATGTGAGACTGTCGTCAACACAGTTTTTTGGGTCTGAAGCGTTTCCCCCCCAATTTATTGCCGCAGTCTGATTGAGATATTTATCAGAAAGTTGCATAGTGTAGTCTACGTAAGATACTACGTAACTACCGATTCTGGCAACTCTGCTTTCATTGCTACAATACCATTCTATTCTTTCTTGGTCGAATGGTGAAGTGAAATCTATTCTATATTCAGGGGTGATAGGATAGTTTAATTTAAACCAGTCTACAAATTCTTCATATGTTACAAGATACTGAGAGTATTCTGTCATTAACGTAGATATCCAATCTTTGGCCACATCTGTGTTGTTCCATTTCAGTGTCCAAGACCATTCAAATTGGAAATTAACGAATCCAAAAGGCTCAGAGCCAGCAAACGTATTATCTATAAATGATAGGAAGTAGTTTTTTGCTAATGCTCTACTATTGTTAAATATGGTCATCAAATTATCCACATGTGCTTGCAGGTTATGATCAACTTGTGAAACTAGCTACCCAATCCCAAGTGCTGTGAGGAAGAACTACAATACCCCCGCTTTTTGTAGATGGCACTAATATGTGTGTGGAACTGGCATAGTATGGCATTTGAAATCCCCCACGCTCTGTTATGTAATCTATAGCATACTGGTCAAAACAATATCCTTGATAATATTGCACACCTTTTGTCAAAAGGTAATTTGCAGTAAAGGTATCTGGACAAAAATCCATACACGCCTTTTGGTATATATCCAACTTTATTGGAAGTAATTGCTTAACTCACTATCAATTAAGATTCTTCTATTGTCTGTGGACCATAGTTGATAATAATCTAGTCTTGGTATCAGTTTGCCGTATTGTTTCAAAATATTCACTCTCGTAGCATTATTCAGTATATAACTTTCTGCTACATTATCAATAATAAATGTAAATCTATTGTAATTTAAGGAGGATAGCCAAGAAGACAAGTTAGCAAAATATTAAATCTTGGTCTAAAATTATGGATATGCAGACAAAATTAGGATTGTTAGCATTTGAACTGCTAGCTGTAATACGAGTGGCTGAAAACGAATTTGATTGAACTCCGTTCTCGCGGAAGTTTCTGCTTGCAATTGACAACAGCGGCATTGGACTTGCAAAAATAAGAACTATTAAGACAAAATCTACGACAATCAAGGCTGAAGGCTTTTCCATGCTTCTTCAATTCCTCTTGACGTTATATTTTTTTAGTTTTGCCTTACTAAATGCGATAGAAAGGCTTTACCTAGACGATCCCCTTCGTGCTCCCAAGAAGTGCGCATCGAAATCTTGATTTTTGTCTATTATTACAGAAATTGATATGAAATTGGAATGATTGGAATACGACTTCACACTAGTTTTTTCAGAGGCGTTTACCTCCACAGGAACAAGTTTTACAGACAACAGTGAAGCAAATAACATGAATGTGCACAAAATATTGAAGATTTTCCTTTTCATATTGCATCGTTCATCGTTATTCTATTTCAGTTTTTATGATTTGTGGAATAACCTTTGATTGAGTCCACTCGCTAGTATCCCTCAACGATATATTCTCCTTCATTCAAGGGAATAGCCTTAGAAACATGCTACCGCGCCCGCTAGATTCATGACAAATGGACGTCCAGTGTATGTGGCTTCCCTGGAAGAGGCGTTACGCTTTGAAGCCGCGCCGTTGTCTTCAGCAATTTGAGAAAATTTCAGGTCGACAGAACTGGTTCCTATTTTGAACGTTTCTTCTCACTCGAGATTCTTTGACAGGGTTTTGTTGAAAGGGAGTTCAAAATGCAAGGTTAGAGTCCCTCGTGCCATCCTTCGATTTCTCATTTTTGCCCAGAGCATTTGGCTCCCATTATCAGTAGCGGATAAGAAACTATCCACGTGATAGAGTACAATTGACCATATATGTTATGGAAAGCCATCCAATCGCCACCATTAATCCCAATTACGAAAATGGTGACTATTCGCAGAACATTAATGAAATATGTGACTACAACTCCAAGCATGAAATAAGATGCTCTTTGTTTCCAAGAAATAGTAGCTATTTCTTAGAAACAGCAGATAATGGCTGTATAAATCAAAAGGCTTTCCACTCCAGAACATGGCCATGCTATACTAGCGCCGTAGACTGGGAAATCTGCAGGTCTGCGCAAAGACTCCTTCAGTGTGACTTTGGACTGTCACTTCTCTCATGCGACAATTAGGTGACGCTTGGTGCGCCAACAAAGCTTTCCTCGTGTACTCCTTAGATATTATTTGCGATTCGAAACAATACTCGTTGCTCAAGGAGTTCAATAGGGTCTTCTTGCATTTCGTGTTCTATGTACTGTTAGAAAACGAACTACTATGTCCGTAGGACGGTGATTTTATCTTCTGGCAGCAACAGATTATTCTGCACAACAGTTTTTTTGGGCCTGATTTTTTTCCATAGTAATTGAGTTGCAATTATTATCAGAGGATAAGATGTAATCCAAATGATGGAATACAAAGGACCATAATAATCGTGATGGAGGAAGATGGCCTTATTAAAGCATGAGCATTAGGATATGTGTTCAGTACCGATCACGTAGAAAGTCACTATCCTAAAGATGTTGATGAAGTATGTGATCACTGCACCAACTGCAAAATAGCCTGCTCTCTGCCGCCAAGAGATGGTGCTTTTTTTCGGAACAGTAGTATAACAACCGTATAAATGATTAAACTCTCAACGCCAGAGCATGGCCAATCTATGTATGCCCCCCATGTGATCCCGTTGACATTGGTAGCATAACCTGGTACGTTTCCACTGAAAGACAGAACTGTATGATATCCCATTTGATTGAGAACCCATGCGGCAAGCCGAGCTGTCGTTGGGACAATGATCTGGAAAGGAGTGAAATTCCCGCCCGGAATTAGATTGTCGGTCATGTATATGGACCCGATAACGGCAAGAAGAGATGCAGAAATGGAAAAACCTTTCAAGCCGATCATTCCATAAGCAGCCACGAAAACTGCTATGAACATTGCCGCAAACACCAGATATTCTATTGAAAGTGGCACAACATACGCCCATGTAGCACCAATACCGTTTCCAAAGACAGATCCACAATTGCAGCATTCAATCCATAAAAGTATTCAATAACGACATAGATGCTTGGCAATGTCACTGCTACAGCCAAAGCAATGATCCTCACTATGGATCTTTGCTCGTTCTTCTGTTCAGGCACATATTCCCAGTCGAGTATCAGTTCCATGGCGAACAGCCACATGAAGAACAAGTAGAACGTTCGGCCCTTCCAAGTCTTGTCGAAGGATGGAGCATCCACATAATACAGCAAAGCCATCGGCACAATAATGCTCAAGGAAACTAGGATAACCATGAAGTATTTTCGCAACACGGAGAGTAATCGGTTTGTGAAACCCTGATGGGTAGATGTGATCCTGATCATAACATACGTCCCAATGACAAAAGTTGTTAATAAACCGATTCATGCTTTGAAATGACTTTTAACAAGGAAAAGAATCTGCTTGTCAGAGCATTTGAAAAGAAACCTGAGAATGGGATGAATGATTGGTTACCCGAATAATACTCCTAGTCCTTCGAGCGCTGCTTCTTCCTTTGCCTTTTCTTCCTTTTTCTTCTTCTCATCCTCTTTCGGCTTCGCTTCTGCCGATAGCAGTTGCAGCTGCTGCTGGCGCTACTGTTGGGGTAGCCATCATTGTTGGCGCAGACTTTATTGCTTCGTCAATCTTTGCACGTTGGCTAATGAGGCTACTAAGGCTTTAACTCTTACCACGTCGGCGTTTATGCCTGCCGCCGTCAAAACCTGCGTGACGCTAGCTTCATTTATTTCTTTTCCAGCTTTATGAAGAGCATTGCAGCGTAAATATATTCCATACTATCTCACTTCTGCATCCGCGCGCGCTAAGTCGACAGTGCCGTGATAAGTCCTCGCAAAGCCGCTTCTTTGGGTCTATTCTTACTTGATTTGAAGCTGTCAGGGGTTTTGGTTGGCGCAAGCAACTAAATCTTGTAAAATTGTTTGGACATCTTTTCTTCGAGGTTGGCAAGCGTGGTTCCATCTTCGTTAGCTTTCGTTAAGAAGAAATTTGCAGAGTATCTTGGGGGAACTTCTCGCTATTTTTTCTCCTTGGTCCATCGAAAGGCGTGAATTTGGCTTCGCCTTGTTTGAAGGCCAGATAGTAAGACATGAATGTTTTATTAGCTGGGAAGAATTGAAGGCGTTTCTGCGAACTCATGTCCCTTCAGACGCTTATTTCTCTTGCGCTTATTACGAAAACCCCGAAGCTGAAATGAATAGCGTACGCGCTAATTTACCTTGAAATTCCTTGAAACTTTTTAGATTTTTAGAAAAACATAGGAAATAAACTGTTTAATCTCGTTAATGGCTAGCTTCGATTTTCCCTTCTTTCTGTTTGTGAAAGTTATTGGAATCTCTCTTATCTTGAAATTTCGCAAATGTGCTTGCCTGATAGTTTCTATTTGTATTTCATATGTTTGGCTGTGCAAATCTCCTAAGATATTTTTCACCAAACTTGTTGAGTAGCATCGCATACCACTAGTATAATCCTTATTTTTGCTCTTACCAACAAAGATGCTATGAAGTTAGCCACTTTACTTATTGTGCGGCGATAATGCTCCAATCTACTGTCTTGCCTTGAAAGCAATATCTGCTTCCGATGACTAAGTCGCATTTATTTTCTAACGCGGAAACCAAACGCGTGATGTCTTTAGGGTTGTGCGAATAGTCAGCGTCCATTGTAATTATGCATTCTGGAGGATGTTTTAATGACAGAAACATTTTGAACCCATCTGTTATCGCTGTTCCAAGCCCACATTTTTCCGGTCTTACCAAAAGTAGAATGTTATTGTACTTCTTTTGGAGAGAACGCACGACATTTGCTGTTCCATCCGGACTGGAATCATCGATGACAAGTATGGATATTTTTTGTTTAAGACCTTCAATTTCTTGTATTAGTTGCCCTATGTTTACTGCTTCGCAATATGTTGGAAGAATTACTCCCACATCTGATTTTATGTTAATATCTCCTTCAACATTAGAGGAGTGGTATTCCATAAAACTCAAGCTCCCTAGTTGTTCCTTATTTAAATCTATTGTACGGGAGACTTGAGCGTTCATTATGTTTCACCCATCATAAGTATTGTTCACTAATCTCACGCTTACTATATAAATCCTACCGCTAGAAAAGTCAATTCAACCAATTTTTGTTTACAGCATTTTATGTTTTCTTCGATAGTAACTTAGTGGATGGCGGATTTTTTGGCATATTTCGTCCATGTTTGTGCAGACTCCGTGAGTTTGTAGCGTATCGCATCTTGGTGGAGTGTAGCGTGTTCTTGAACCTTTTTCGCCTGCGATGTGTTCGACTTGGTAGCGGGTCATTCTCTCACTGTAATCTGAAAAGTTTTTGAAGAGTTCAATCACGCTTTCCGGTGGCATTCCAATGTTTACGAGAAAAGATGTTAAGGTGAATCTGCCTATGTGGGAGAGGTGGCGTCCTGATGATATTGCTTGGTATAGGGCTTTTACGCATGGTGGGAAGGCTGTTTGGACAATGGTTTGTGGGAAGCCTTCCATTTCAGCCTTGCCTATCTTTTCCATTGATAATTTCTTTATTTTCTCTGCTATTTCCAAGATTTTGGGTGAAAATGCCGGTAGCTCTTTTGTTTCTAGTCGTTTTTCAATGTGTTTTCGAACTTCTTCGCTTAGTAGCCTTGCAGTTTCGTTTCTTGTTAAGTAAATGTTGCCGTTTGATAATAGGCGGTTTACAAGCTTCCATTTTTTTTCTCTCAAATGTGTTGTGTTTTTGAGGTAATCTGGGAAGTGAAGTTTGAATTCATAGGGGATTTCCGCATTATCGTTAACCGCAAGTTCCCATCTAAAGTTCTGTGCAAAAGCGAGAATTTTTTCCCTAGGTTCATTTTTGAGGTCTTCGAACGTTTGTTTTGCTTCTGCTAAGGCATATCTTTTCTGGATGAAACTGCTCTTAGTTGCGGTTGCGAGAATTATTGCAATGGGATAGGAGGATATTTCGTTGTCTGCTTTTTCTGGTTTCCTGCTGACGCGAGTGTAGAGGATTGCTTCTTCCACTCTTTCTTCAGCACGTTTGAGAATCTCTTCTAACTCAGGATTTGTTAAGTCTTCAATTCTCAGATCGGGAATTTTCAGATATTTTACAGCTTCTTTTAGAAAAGGATATTTTGCATAATCGTTCTTGGCAAACTTGGAAAATACACTTTGCATTTTGTTTTTCACGTTACTCTGTTTCGATTCTTGGTGCTAGGTAGAATGTTAGTTTTCCTTCTTTTGTCTTGTTCAAAATCTATTTTTATGGGCATGTCTGTTGAGAATTCTATAGTGGCTATGTCAGATGTTGCAACTGCTGCCTTGATTATTTCGGACAGAGTAGCTTAGGCTGAATGTGGCTTTAGATGGCTCTTTGGTTTCTAAGTCTAGTAGGGCGTCGCTTCCTTTTTGAATTTATCGTTGCGCCCATCAGGTCTCCTGTGGCGTTCATAGCCAGTTTTTCGTCATCTGCTTCGATTCGTACGTGGTCGCTTACTAGTTGTGGCGTCTTCGATTGCTTCTCTTAGGCCTTCGGTTGTGGCTTTGCCTTTACATTGAAGGTGATTTTTGGTGTAGGAACTTCTTCTTCTGAGGCTTCAAGTGTGGGCATATTGAACGTGCGTGCATATTTTCCTTTTATTGTGATTTTTAGTCGTCCAGTTTTTTCGTCAAGGATAATTCTAGAGACTTCGTCTTTTCCTGCTCGTTTTAGGAGTTTTAGTAGTTCGCTGATGTTTATGCACATTTTCGTTGGTTCGGTGCAGTTGTATTCGTCGAAGATTGTTTTTGGCCATTCAAAGTCTATCATGGCAACGCGTGATGGGTCCATTGCGCGGAGTTTTATGCCTTCTGGGTCGAGTTTGAATGTGGCTTCGTCTACTAGGATGGAAATGGCAGGTTATCATGTCTCTTAGGAGTTTTGCGTCGGCTACTTTGAGTTTGAACATGAAAGTGTCACCTTTCTATTGGATATGTTCAGGTTGTTAATAAAAGATTTTACATATTAACCTTTCAGCTTCAAACAATCCAGTTAATTATTTGTGGAGTAGTTTGTGCTCTCGGTTGAGACCTAGCCCCCTTATATATAGGTTCAACTTTAGGTTTTTTCGCAATGAATTGCTAATATAATCAAACGTGTACATTCTTATGTTAATACAATATCGGGAGTATAGAGCGGACAAAAAGGGAGTTTGCAGGAGACATCTCCACTTGGTGTAAAGTGCAAATCTCTATCGCGCGTTTATTTGAAACGGAAGCCTTTCTTAACTTTTCTAACGGTGGCTGTCAAGAGCCTGACGGCATTAACGACATCATTAACATCCAAAACTTCGTATGAGTGGGCATATCTCGTTGGAATGGATATCACACCGCTGGGAACACCTTCCCTTGTCAAATGGATCGTGGCGGCGTCAGTAGAACCCCGTGGCAGGACTTCCATTTGATATGGGATTTTCTCTTCCTCTGCGGTTGAAACCAGAAGCTCTCTCACTTTTAGATGAGAGATTAAACCCAGAAGGCCGCTCCCTGCGACATCCATGACTTTGATGGCTGGGCCTGCGCCAAGCTTTGCGACTTGGTCTTTCTCGGCGATTCCTGGAACGTCTCCTGCAGGTGTTACATCGATGGCTATAGCCATGTTGGGAGCGATCTTGAAGGCTGCAACCTGCGCTCCACGGCAGCCAACCTCTTCTTGGACATCTGCTACACCGTACACGTTAGCTTCAAGTTTCTCTTTTGCAAGGTTTTTCATAGTTTCGATTATTACGCAGACGCCTACACGATCGTCAAACGCCTTGCTGGCAAATATGCTCTCCGATCCGAGAGCTTTGAATGGACGTTCAAAAGTGACTGGATCTCCTATTCGGACACCTAGCTTCTCAGCCTCTGCCCTGCTCTTGGCACCTATGTCAATGAAAAACGTCTTTAGCTCAGGAATCTTGTTGGCTTCTTCAGGTGTTTCAGGAGGCTTGTAGTAGGTTAAGCCACTGACAGGACCTTTTTTACAATGAATGATGACAGGCTGAGAAAATAGGGATCGTGAAAAGACCCCGCCAATTTTTTCGAAGTATAGAAAGCCCTTCTCATCGATGTGTTTAACGAGAAGCCCGATCTCATCCATGTGCCCTGCAAGCATGATCTTTGGGCCGTCCTTCACACAGGCCTTTTTCAGGGATATCACGTTGCCGAAATGGTCTGTCTCAATCGAATCGACATGTCCTTCAAGCTCATGGTAAATTATCTTTCCAACATCCATCTCGTATCCGGAGACTCCAGGGGCTTCAGTCAGACGTTTCAAAAGATCCTTTATTTCGTTCTCCAAGGCAGTTCAGCTCGCATATTGAGAGCGTTGCACTATACTGTCCAATCAATAAAAGGTTTTTCTACATCTCAGAAAAAACCGCTGTAGAGAACAAAGATTATAATTGCAAGTATAATACACTAATTTTTATGGAAGATGCATTAGTTAAGTGTGATGTTCTGGTTGTTGGTGGCGGCCTCGGAGGTTGCTTGGCCGCTATAAAGGCTAATGAGTACGATGTCAAAGTTACACTGGTCGAAAAGGCTAATGCAAAGCGTAGCGGCAGTGCCGGAACAGGAAACGACCATTTTTGGTGTTACATCCCTGAAATCCATGGCAAAGCGGGATTGACCGTCGAAGATGTAGTGAAGGACATGAGCTTCAAAGGAGCTTATGGAAAGTTGAGAGAAGGCTTCATCGATCAAGAGCTCTGTGAGAGCATTGTCAGAGAGACCTATGATAGAGTTCTCGACTTGGAAAGGTTCGATATAAAGTTTAGGTTCAAGAATATATATCCGTGGAACTACTTTGTTGAGCCGGGTGAGTATGAAAAGGCAAAATTTAGGATCGTTCCACAATTCCAATCAGTTCCAGATACTCTAAACTATGAAGGCCGTGACTTAAAGCGGAAGCTGACCAAGGAGGCCGAAAAGCGGGGTGTCAACATCATGAACAGGGTTATGGTCACAAGCCTCCTGACCCACGAAGGCTCTGTGGTCGGCGCCACTGGCGTGAACACAAGGACGGGGCAGTTTATCGTCTTCGAAGCTAAAGCGATCGTGCTCCAAACTGGCGGCTGCAACCGCCTATACTCCACCCGAACGGGATACTTATTTAACATGCAGGACTGTCCGAACTTGACAGGAGACGGGGAGGTCATGGCCTTAAAGGCGGGAGCAGAGTTGTTCGTTACTCCAGCAAGGAAACGCGGACATGGAGCTTTTCAGTACCTTAAGAACTTCACTCGCGCTTCTGGCGCGGCTACAACCTGCTATCCAGCTGGAAGATACATTAACTCCGAGGGTGAGGTTGTCATAGAGCATCCAGCTTCTAGAGAGCCACTTTATGCACGACGAGAAAAAGTGGAGGCCGACATTAGGGAGGGACGGTTGCCCTTTTACCTCGACCTAACCCAAGCCACCGAGGAACAGATCAAGTACGTGGAGTGGTCCTATAGCAACGAGGGCCTCTGTTGGGCTTTTCTAGAGATTATGCGCGATATGGGCTTAGACTTCCGAAAGGAAATATTCGAATTAGATTTAGAAAAGCCCGGCACTATAAGTGGAGGAGGAGTAGGAATTTTCATAGAAACGAACTGCGCCACATCCGTTAAGGGTTTGTTTGCGGGAGAGGGACCTAGTTCAGCCCGCGGGAGGCGGCTCAGGCCCGCAAGCGGTCGTGTTAGGTTGGAGAGCTGGTAAAAGAGCTGCCGAATACGTTTTGAAGGCTCCTGAGCCTGTGGTGGATGAGAGGCAGATCCGGGATGAGAGGCGTTGTGTGCTCGCTCCGCTCGAGGTAGAGGACGGCGTAACTTGGCAGGAGCTGAACGTTGCCCTTAATGGCCTAATGACAGACTATAGGGACTACGTCGGAGGCTTGAGTCTAGGCCTCAACGATGTCAGAAGCAAGCACGGCTTAGAGTCCGTGCTGAATAGGTTGAGGGAGTTAAGGAGGGAGCCCGTTCATGCAAAAGACCCACATGAACTCATGCGCTGCCTGGAGGTCCTGAACCTCATAGATGTTGGTGAGCTGCTGGTTAAGGCCGCCCTGGACCGAGAATCTACAAGAAGGGCAAGTGGTTCATGGCGAAGCTCGTAGTGAAGGAGATAAAGTTCTTTCAAAGGCCTATAGTCTACAAGTACCGAATCGAGTAGGTGAGGAAAGTGCCGCCTAAGATAGACTTAAAACTATGCACAGGATGCAAAATATGTATAGATATCTGCCCTATGGATGTGTTAAAGGAAGGGGAGAAGGCTCCGGTCGTAGCGTATCCAGATGAGTGTTGGCACTGCGGAGCTTGCATGATGGACTGCCCAAAGAAGGCCATAAGACTGGTCCTGCCCATACCCATGCGGCTGGTCGCGATACGCATAAAAGGAAAATAGAGAAAAAGAGGTTGTGCGGGAGATATCTCCTCTGCTAAGTTTGTAAAGTGTTCTATTAAAGGAAATGTGACTTGTTTATGATGATTCAGAATTAAAGTTTCTTTTAGCTGTATTCTCTGAATGTGTAGTTACATTTCGTGCAACGCAAAAACTGTGTTGAAGATTCGTCGGCGCCTCTGGTCTGTACTTGCCAAACATAAGCCAAGTTATTTCCGCACTTGGGGCACTCAATTCTAACGGTGGGCAATGTACGCAGTTTCTGCTCTTCCTTACCTATCACTGCTACAAGCTGCTGCGGCTTATGCTGTATGACTTTTGCAACTTTAGGCTCTACCTTCTTGCTCGACTCCCGCTTTTTATAACCGCATTTTGGACAAACCAGTAGTATTGACAATTCTTTGCCAGTTTTCCCCTTTTTAGGCACAAGCCTGGAGCCGCATTTCGGACAAAATTCCATAGCTTTTTACTCCGATCGTCCGTTTGTTTTTCCTTAACATTGTCTCTTTTAAACCTTTTCATGCAACAATAAAGATTGGGGCTAAACAGACGCTGATCCCGGAAGCGATAAGATGCGCTACACGTAATGCCTCAGGAATATTGCTCCGAGTTGAGGTTACCTGCAATATTTTTTCTGCATCTTCTTCAAGGATTCCTGAAAATTGCACGTAGATTTTCTCGCTTCCACTTCTGGCGCAAACTTCAAATATTTCTCCAGCGTTTAGTATAGCCTTCCAACGTTCTTCACTTTTCGGCAAATTCTTCAGGGCTCTGCGGATTTCTGCAAGGTTGGGTTTTTCACGTGTAACTGATATGACTGGAAGTTTTGTTTTCGCTGTAAGCTTTTTAATGTCAGCGACGTTGAAACCCGCAAATGTTATTCCATTAAGCATTATGACCCTTAACTGCTTGTAATGTGGTGAGTTAATTATCATGGAAGCTATTTTCCTTGTGGCGTCAAATCCGTCCACTTTTATTTTCGTGTGCATTACACCATCAAGCCAGTATCCACCGCGAAAAACAACGCCGACAACTGGCACAAGACCTTTTACGTGAGGGGTAAATACTCCATCATCAACCCCGAGAACACGAATTTCAGGCTTAATCACACGAAATTTTTTGCAAGCCAAAACAATTCCTCAACGACATCAACAAATATGAGAAAACAGATGTTATAAGTTTAGCGAAGAACAACATTAATGCAGAGGCTTTCACCCTTGAAGAAACGCGTTGAAACATTTTCCTTCATAAAAACTCATGGAAACATAACCGAAGTATTGACAAACCATAAACTGGCATCTCTTGGAGATGCATACATAAACTTTGTTTATTCGCTAGCTTTATCGAACAGAAAGGGACAACCTTCAGGCGCAAAAGTTAAAGGAACCGTGCTCGCCGAAGCCATCAAAAAAGCCGGATTAAGAGAGTTTTTGCCATCAAGAATGACACGCCATATGCTGGCTGACGCTGCCGAAGCTTTAATAGTTTATGCTTGGCTTCACAACTGCATCACACTAGAAGAAAGCGTCGCAACGCTAGAAAAAACTGACGACCCTATAGATGGTTTTAGCCAATTGCTTGCAACAATAAAGAACAGAGCTAAGTTTTCTTAAGGGCTTTTTGAAGCTCTTTGCTGAACTCTTTGTTCATCTCACGTACGTTTTCCACGGCTTTCCGTAAGGCTTCTTCAGGTTTAACATTGCCTTTTGTGCGGACATAAATTACGGAGTTTGAGGCTAACGGGTGCGGTATGTCGTAGCCCGCTAAATCCACGTTTTCATCTTCCGAAAGCCTCTTTTGCAGCAGATTACAAAGAGCATGCCCAATACCATCTACGTCTATTTTAAGTTCGTTTGAGGTTCTCTTCAATGTTTTAACTTTCATTTTCACTTACCCTTTTATGCTATAGTATTCCTTTTCCATAATCTAATGCGGTCTTACGCTCTTCAGTTTTTCCACATCTTGGACAATACATAGTTTGCCGCTTTAGCTCTAGTGTGTAGCCGCACTGCGAACAAAACGCGTAAACCACGCCTAAACTCTTGTCTTTGGTGGACAAGTGAGAAACTTGGTTCTTTTCGCTGATTACCTTGGCCCTTATGAGGTCGCCGGGTTTACAAACGTTAAACATTGACTCAACGTAACTTAGTTGCACATCAGAAACATGGAGAACGCCTGAGAAAAAGCCAGAAAGCGGTTTATCGTCTATTTTAGAGATTCGTACACCAGCATTATCAGTCTGAACATTTGAAACTTGCCCCAAGACTATGTTTCCGACTTTGGGAACTCTTGCTCCATGAACTAACGGATGAACCGAAACACGTTTATTCGAAAGGTCAAGTAAGGCGCGGCCAATAACCCCGGAATGAATGATTCCGTCTTTAACGTATGTTCCAGTGCCCGGAGTAAACTCTTCGATTACGCCTAGACGTTCGCCTGGCAACACGAATTGGCTGCTTTTTCGTTCAGAGGATCGCGAACTCATTTAAATTCCCTTTTTTATTATCATGTAAGTCCACGAGTAAATGCTTGCGCATTATTAAACGTAAACATTTGCTAAATGGATATATCTGTACTTTTCTATGCTCCGCAATAAACCTTTTTATTTGTTGACCTATTTCTAGACAAACAAAATATTTTAGTCACCATACACTTTTATCTCCTTTCTATAACAAACAGATCAACTACAAACTCATGTTTGCTCTTCGTATGAAAGCTGAACATGTGCGGAATTGTCATAATCATAGCGTAAACGGCTTTAATTTTTCCACTACGCCCTTCAATAAAATTTTTTAAGAAAGGAGAGGGAGTGACTGGCGCAACGCTGGTTTTGCTTGCTTTTAATTTTTTGATAAAGGCATTATCCTTCTCTGGACATTTGTGAAGTGAATAGATAATTTTGCCCGTTTCTAAGGCTTTTTCCAGAAATTTTCGGTCAGCCTTTCGCCTTTGCACACCAAAGGGCGGGTTTTGCAAAACAGTATCAAAGTTTCCATGGATAGCGTCTATGTCGCCAGTGATCCACTGCACTTTTTCTTTCAAGTTTGCCCTCACCGAATTTTCAAAAGCCATTTTTATCGCGTCTTTATCTATATCAACGCCTACAACTTGTTTCGCACCCAAGAAAGCTGCACCCAGAGCAAGCCTCCCAGTACCGCACCCTAAATCTAAAACTGTTTTACCAACGATGCCGCCATGCGTATAAGCTGCTATATAGAGCATTACTGCAGCAATGTCGACTGAAATTGTGTATTGTTCAAGGCTTGGTTTAGGGGATGGATGTGGCTCAATTTGCGAAAGTAGCATTTCCAATTCTAGTTTTCGAACAAGTCTTTTCTGCATAATTCTTCCCAAGATAACTCTCCAACAACCACCAAAGCCTCATTAACCGTCAGTACTGGCTTTTGGAATTTTGAAGCATCGTCGAGGGATACTCTGGGACAAGCAGTGTTCACATAAGCCTCCACTGTTGGAAACTCCATAAGCACCTCTGGAGTAACTTCTTTAGCAACAAAAAGACATGCAGTCTTTCCGCTTTCTTCAAGTTTCTTTTTCACATCTAAAGCCTCTTCCAGTTTTTTCTGTCCCGGTTTTAACCCGACCAAAACTGCGAAGGTTTTCGCTTTTTTAGCTTCTTCTATGCTTGCCCACCTTTGTTTAATGATTTTCTCTGCCTCTTTATCAACTGAGTACGCCCTTTTTTCGTAAGGATCTGCAACTATTGTGGGCTTCGAAGTTGAGAGGGCGACGCCTAAAGCGTGAAATTTTCCGCCACCAATGAAGAGGAAGGCTTCAACATCATTTGCTATTGATTTGGCGTTGCTGTAATCGCACCCGATCACTTGCCCCGGATAATTTAAGCGTCCAGCGTCGCCTATTACAACTGTTTTTCCTGCACGAAGTAGAATTTCTCTAACGTCATCAAGAGTTTGTACATGCTGAACCGTTGTGGTTAAACCTATTTTTTGCCAGTTTTCTAGCATGGGTAAGGCTTTCTCAACAGCGGCATTCACATTCATGGTTGCTCTGGCTTCGACATAGATTGTGGGAACCCGCTCATACTTCAGCAATTTTGAATGCCCATAATGGACTATTAAGTCTACACCTAGACTCTCAGCCTCCACCGTTGCCAAATCACATGCACCATAACATGGATCTGCAGAAACTATCGGTAAAGCACCAAATTTTTCAACAATCTTGGCTAAGCGCGGTGCCTCAGGCTTTAAACCTTCTGGTAGCTGGATTAAAACGCGCTTTGCCCCGAGTTTAAGTATTTCTTGTTTAACTCTTTCTTCCTCGAAATCAAATTGCTTCATTCAAGTACATCCGAAAAACGTTACAGGAGTTTAAACATGCCTCAAGGCAAGGAAAAACGGAGACGCTATCCTTCTGCTTCGCCCCATCGAGGTGTCCATTCCCAGTCCTGTTTGGGTTTTCGAGTTGAACGTCCAAGGGCTCTTTCGTGCTGTTCAGCGAGTCGCTCAAGGATTATTTTCTGTTCTATACTTGCAACAAGTTTTTTGGTGGCAATTACTGCATCAGCGTTTACTGATATGCTGTCGATTCCAGCTCTTACAAGAAATTCTGCAAAGTCAGGTAGGTTTGATGGACCTTCTCCGCAGATTGAAACCGTGCATCCGTTCTCGTGAGCCACTTTAATCAGATGGGCAATTATTCTTTTTACTGCTGGATCTCTTTCGTCGAAGTATCCCATTTGCCCTAAGCGTTCGGAATCTCTGTCAATCATGAGTATGCCTTGGGTCATGTCGTTTGAGCCTATGGAGAAACCGTCACATAGTTTTGAAAACTCATCTGCAAGTATAGCAATTGAAGGTGTTTCAGCCATGAACCATACTTTAAAGTCCCTAGACCTTTCTAAGCTTTCTTCGCGCATAATCTCAAGGCATTTCTTGGCTTCCCATGTTGTGCGCACAACGGGAAGCATGACCCATACGTTTTTAAGCCCCCATTCTTCACGGCATTTCCTAATGGCTTGGCATTCAAGTCTAAAGGCTTTTTCGTACCATGAGCTTATGTAGCGGCTGCATCCCCTCCATCCGAGCATAGGGTTAGCTTCAACAATTTCGTATTTTTCACCGCCTTTTAATTCTCTGTATTCGTTGGTTTTGAAGTCGCTGAAGCGAACAACAACTGGACGTGGCTGTATAGCCCTTGCAACCGTTGCCATTCCTTCTGCAAGTTTGTCCACAAATTTCTGGGATTGACCAGTTTCTATAAGGTATAATGGGTGCTCTCCTATGTAACTGGCTAAAATAAATTCTATGCGCATCAGCCCTATGCCTTCGAAAGGCAAGTCCTTATAATCCTCTATTTTTTCTGGAACACCCAAGTTCATGTAAATTTTTGTTGCTGTCACCGGTACTGGTTGAAACACGCCTCCAGTGACTGTATTTGGCAGTGTGGTAGCTCCGGTTGATGATGAGAGTTGCTCTGTCAATGTTGACATTATACCTTCGTAAACAACGCCGCTTCTTGAGTCCACAGTGTATTCCTTCCCAGTAACCATTAGTTTCGTGGCGTTTTCTGCTCCCACAACGCATGGTATGCCAAGCTCACGGCTTACAATGGCTGCGTGACACGTTACTCCGCCCTTGTCGGTTACTATGGCGCCTGCGAGTTTCATGAAGGGCACATAGTCTGGATTGGTCATGTCTGTAACGAGGATGTCGCCTTTCTGCATGACTTTAGCAGCTTCTTGAGGATTTGAAACAACCTTTGCCACGCCTATGCCGAAGCCTCTTTTTCCAGCTGGACTTCCTTTAACAATAACTTTTAACATTTCGGCAGGTTTCATTCCTTCAGCTTCAGCCTTTGTTGGTTTTTCCGCAAGTTTTGGGCTCCAAACTGTTTCAGGTCTTGATTGCACTATGAAAATGTTATCTGGAAAGGATAGGTCACTGTCGATTGCCCATTCAATGTCTTGGGCTTTTCCATAATGTTGCTCGATGCGTTTGGCTAGTTCTGCAAGTTTGATTATTTCCTCATCGTTTAGACATGGTTGCTCCTGCTTTTCAACGGGCACGTCCAGATGAACTGTTTTGCCAGTGTCTGGGTCGCGGAGGTATTGCACTGTTTTTTTGGCTATGCGCCTCTCAATTATTTTTAGCGTGTTTTTGTCAACAACGAAATCGTCTGGAGTAACCGCTCCAGAAACAACAGATTCGCCCAAACCATAATTGCCCTCAATAACTATCTGGCTGGGGTCACCGGTTACAGGATTTATGGTGAATATGACACCTGCAGCTTTGGAATTTACCATTTTTTGAACTCCAACGCTTATGAAAACTTTCTCATGCGCGAAACCCTTCTCTGTGCGATAAAATATTGCACGTGGCGTGAAGAGGCTAGACCAACACTTGACGGTATTTTCAAGAAGGTGCCTAACGCCTCTAACATTCAAAAATGTTTCCTGTTGCCCAGCAAAAGATGCGTCAGGCAGGTCTTCTGCTGTTGCACTTGACCTTACAGCAACGAAAACATCGCTTAAACCGAGTTTTCTACAAAGTTCTTCGTAGGCAGATCTGATGGCGCCTCCAATATCTTTGGGCATGGGCGTTGCTTCAATCAATTCACGAATCTTTTTAGAAGCCTCTTCATATTGTTTCGGATCGTTTAGGTCTTTTACTGTTTCCTTTATGATCTCGTAAATCTTTTCTGAAATGCCGGATTTTTCAATGAATTTTTTGTAGGAGTAGGCTGTTATGGCGAAGCCTGGCGGAACTGGTATGCCAACGTTTATCATTTCACCTAGATTGGCATTTTTGCCGCCAACAGATGGAATATCGGTTTTTCTTAGATTTTCAAACCAGATTACCAAATCTTCTTTCATTTCAGTCAACGGCTTTCACCTCTTCTGTTTGCACTTTTTCTACGATCTATTCTGCATGGAATTGGAAGCTTGGTGCTTCCAAGTTTTAGAGCTCTTTTGGCGACTTCAACGCCGTTTGCATTCACATTGACGGTAATAATTGTTTGGTCAGGTTTTACACGCGCTGCAGTTCCGATGGGTTTTCCGAAAGACCCTCGCATACCATCTGAAAGACGGTCTGCATGCGCGCCAAAAATCATTTTGTTTTCTCTAAGGATTGTGTGCGGGTAAGGTTGAACACGTAAGCAGTAATTGTTTGTAAGTTTTTCCATTAATTCATGGTTTGTTGCCACGCGTGCTGCTTCTAGGGCGTTGTGGCGGATTTGAGCCCCTTCCAAGGCTATAAGCCTAGCCTCATATTCGAATTTTGCCTTGGTATCGCCCATGGTGAATTTGTTTATTTTCGAGGGTGGAAATCCCTTTACAAATTCTGTTCTAGTGTAAGACTGGCCTTTAACGACTCTGTAATTTTTTCCGCGCATGTTGTATTCCCCTTTGGCATACCATAACCGTTATATTTAAACGATTTGTTGACGATGTGTTTTGATTAAAGTTATGAATTTTAAATTAAGTTTTAAAATCAGAATGTGTTATTCAGTCATGTTTTCATGGTTGTAGTCGCCTGTTTTTAAGCCATATTTTGGCAAGTTCGTCGTAGTTTGGGAAAACTTTTTTCAGTATTGGAATGTACATTTGCATTTCTTCGTCGGTCAAGTATTGGAATTGGTATTCTCCCATTGTAGGGTGCTGGTTCGCCTTCTCTTGTCACGAATTCTATGTGCATGAAAGGGTCTCCACGCTTAATCGTGATGGGGCATCGATCGTTGCTTAAGTTTACAAGTTCCAAGGCGAGTCTTCCGACGAAGCCGCTGTGGACTTTTGCCGCGTTTAGGAAGGATAAACCCATTCTTCCATACTTGCTCTTGGCTGTTAAATGAGCCACATAGTTTGGTGGTGTGAAAACTATTTCGTATGTTATTAGGTTTTTGTGTTCCAAATAGTTGAGGGTTGTTTCTTCTTTGACTGTTAGAATGTAGCCGTCTCCGTCAAGCAGGTTATAGTCATGCGGGTATATGCATTTATAATTCGTCAATAAGCTCTTTCAGCTTGTCCTTACCTAACATGCACATTCAGCTGAAACCTCCAACACTTTTCTAGCAATACTGAACCTTTCACGTTATATAGTTTTTCAACACAACAAAATAAAAGGGAGTGAAACTCATGAGCTGTGAATACTGTGGAACAAGATGCAATTTACAGGTGTAGCATCTGTGGAAGGCTGCTGTGTGGAGAACATGCTAAATTGCGAACCGTATGCTCCTCATGTATAAAGAAAACTCACTCTAAATACACTATTGACAAAGTGATCATTAAACAGAGAAAGGGAGAAAATTCGAGAGATTGTTCAACGTTTTTGGGGAGAAGAAGAACAACTAACTTTTGACAGAAAATTCATAGTTGCAGAGCTTCCGGCATACGTAGCAAAAGCAGAGAGCAGACATAATCGGATTTATTTCTTTTGCAGAAATGGCAACGCCATTATAATCGTGGCTTTGGGCGTATTGCCTGAATATCAGAGTTCTGGCGTTGGTAAAAGCTTAATTGAAAAAGTTGAAGATGAAACTAAAAGGACGCGAAAGAATAAAGCTGCTAGTTTCAACTTCAAATGATGATTTGCCAGCTTTAGCATTTTATCAGTCCCTCGGGTTTCAGATTTTCGAAGTAAAACCAAACGTTATAGCAGAAAAGCATGGCAAGGTCGTGAAAGGGATAGGTGGACTGCCAGTAAGAGACGAGTTAAGACTGCAGAAACTCCTTTGTTGACAAGGCTTCTCAAATGATGCCATATTCACGTCTTATTTATCCAAGGTTTCTTTTGCTTTTGAATATCCAGCAAACAGTTCGGACAGCTTTTCACATGGATAATCAGCGCAAAAAGCACAGTTCTTAACGTTTCTTTTCCTTTCCGCATTTTCTTATTTCACACACATTGCAGTAGCTGAAAATTCGTTGACTATCGCTCAAACAGCCGTCACAGTTAATGTCCTCTGGCTTATACTCTCTCTCATATTGTTTAGTAAACACTTCAGCAACTCGCTGTCTCTCCGCATCGTCATTCTTCCGTGTCGCCATCAAAACCGGACAATCAGAACAGACTATTCCACAATATCCAACAATTTTCTCCATCTAAACCATCCATACAAAATTGAACGATTTACTTATTTAACTTCTCAAATAAATCAGCACTCCGCCTTAACAAGCACTATTGTTTCAAAAAATGGCAAAGCATGCTCTGCAAGAATACTCGCTTTTAAGCCATTTTCTTCAACCTTTCTTAGAGTTTCATCAACATTAGATAAAGTGGACTGCATCAAAAAGACACGTCCACCCCGCTTCAGATATTTTGGTGCTTCAGAGATAAAGCGGTCAACGACTTGTCTACCAGCAACCCCGCCAGACCAAGCGCGCCCAAGCCAAGACGTATCCTCAATACTTTCTGAAGGCAAGTATGGAGCATTAAAGAGAATCAAATCGAATCTTTCTCCAATCCTTATTGCTGTGAACAGGTCTCCCTGCACAAAGAAAATTTTATCCGAAACACCGTTCAATTTCGCATTTTTCTTTGCACAGCGAACAGCATAAGGATTCACATCAACAGCAACAACCTTCGCCGCTTTTTCCGCTGCGACTATGCCTAATATGCCACATCCAGTTCCCATGTCAAGAACAACATCGCCTTCTCTAACCACTAGATTCTCAGCAAAAAGAAACGAGTCTTCAGCAGGCTCGTAAACGTTTTCCGAAACGAAGAAGACGTAATCTTCAAAAAACACCTTTTTAATCGGAGAGGGCATTTGCTAACGCTCCAAAGTCTTCGGGGGCTAATTCTCTCACCCTTTTATCACCAAATGGAAAAGCCTCAGTCAACTTAACAGTCTTTTCTGTTGCGATTGCAGGTATACCTTTCATGAAAGGCAATATGGCGTTTCTAACTTTCCTGTTGCGTTGCGTGAAAAGTGATTGAACCAATTGCCTAAATAGCACTTCATTCTTCAATTTGAAAGGCGGCATCTTCCGCTGTTTTAAACGTATAATAATCGAATCCACTTCTGGCTGCGGATAAAACATCCACTTGGGAACATTGTCTAAAAGTTCAACTTCTACATGGTAATAGGTAAAAACTGTCAACCATCCATAGTCTTCACTTCCAATAGAAACTACAAGTCGGTTTGCGAATTCCTTTTGAAAAATTAAAACTGCACAATCAAAATTTTTGCTAAAAAGCCACAAAAGTAAACGCGAAGAAATATGATATGGAGGAATTGAAACCACTTTATTAAATTGTGGAATACGTGCTTTGAGCACATCACCCTCGATTATTTCGACACTGGGCAAATCCTTTAGCTGCTCACGCAAAATTTTCACAAGCTGCGCATCAGATTCGACAGCCAAAACGCTTTTACATTTATTCGACAGAAAACGCGTTAAAAAACCTAAACCGGCACCAATATCCAAAATTACGTCGTTCTGATTTAGTGAAGCATAATTTACCATACTCTGCAAAATTGAAGATTCAACCATGAAGTTTTGCCCTAAAAGTTTATTCGGAAAAATTCGATACTTTCGAAGAAGAAACTTCGTTCTCTCTAAAAGACTCATATTACCCCGCTAACCAACTAAAATATGCTAGTAAGCCCTCGTAAACAACCGATACTTGCTATCGCCAGCCAACTCCTCTAAAACCCTCTTAGTAATCAGCTTGACTGGATTGGGCAATTCTGTGCGCTTCTGTAAATCATCAAAACTTTCGAATGGTTTTTTCTCACGCTCATTTACAACTTGCCACATGTACTTTTTTCCTATTCCGGGAAGCAGTTCTAGCGCATGCATCCTTGGCGTTATAGCCCTTGCAGTATTGAAAAAGTCGACGAACCATTTTTCACGGTTCAATACGATTCTACTGATAACCGTTGGAAGCTCCATCTTCGCAGCGGCAGTTAACTCCTCATAGCCTATCCGCCCAATTATATACGTGATTTCCTCACGGTTCTCCCTGCCAACATAAACGCGGTCGTAGGGCTTAAGAATAACGCCTTCTTTAACCAATGCTTCTAAAAGTGTGAAGAACTCTTCGCCTATCAACTGAACTAGGGCTCCCGCTCGATAACCAGCCCTCCCAGAAGGGCGCACCCCTGGGCGACCATGCTGCAAGAAATCTAGAACGTAACCGTACTCTTCGTATCGCTTTTCCATCACATCCGCCTTTATTCTACCCTTTTTGTTGCTTAAAAATAGTAGTAGACTTGCCTATTTCAGTTTTCGATGCTCATTTAAAAGGGTAACTATGGCTTCCAATTTTGATGTTTCAATAATTTTACGGCCGCCAGCTAGAAAAACCCTTAACTCTTCAACGGTTTTTGGCATACAATTAATAATTTGAACAGCCTCATCTTTTTCCAAACCAAATTCTGTCACAAGCTTTTCTACGAGCTTTTCAGCTGTCTCGGCATCCACTTTAGAAAACTTGGAAAGATAATCAAGCGTGCGGCGTTGAAACTGATCAAGATTCTCTTCGCCCATCGACTCTAACAACTTTTTAACTTGTGGAAGAGTAAGTTTTTTTTCTCCTACATCCTTTTCAGACATTTATGATGGCACCTTATAGGGTTCTAAATGTTCTGGTCTAACAATTATTTCTTTGGTAGCCTCTCCTTGGGTGACACTTACGATGAAACTTCGACCGCGTTTATCAATGATTGTTCCGACCTTACCATGATAACGTTTGTGGGGCATTCCTTTTTGGATGCTTGAGTCTATCATGATGACCACGCGACTTCCAGGCTGGTATTCGTATAGTAGTTTGCTTATTCTTATCTTGCCTCGCTCTCTAGGTTCCTTTTTTAGAAGGCGACGTGTTCCGGCGCGGTACCCTCGAGATTTCCTCATTTTTTCTACCCCTTTAACCTTCCATAATCACGTTTAAAACATCAAGTTTTATAGGCTTCGCTCTGTTTTTGAGAATTTCTGAGACGCTCGGTGTTGTTCTACCTTCATCTCCAGTCACCAATTCTTTAACGTAAAGTCCTCCTTGACATCGTACCTTCATTTCAGCCTTTTTAGGCGACAATTTCTTTACTTTCACCTCGTATATGTACTTTTCCCGCGTTAAATCCGCCCGTCTATGCAAAACACGTAGTGGCGTTTTCTGCATAACCATAACATTCGTTAACCTCTCTTCTAAAAGACGCAGTTCCTTAGTGGCGATTTTATTTTCAAATTCTATGAGTACACGGTATTCCTTTTGTGCAGATTCTGCCTTTTTCAACCTTCTAACAACAGCTTTGTCTGCAAACTGCAAGTTTAAAACTTCAACCTTTCCTTTAGCATATGTATTAATGACTTCTTTTAGTTTTTTAAGGTCTAAAAATCGTTTTTGGGGTTTTGTGATTTCTATAACGAAAGGCCTACCTTTGCCTAACATGCGTGCGTCTATATCTTCTCTTCCCGAGCCGTGAAAGGATGCTTTTATACCGCTAGTTACATCTAAGAGTGGCGTTGCAATTAATTCTTCCACCGATTCAGGATACATCTTTCCAGTCCAATTACATTTTTCGCAACCTTTTCCTTGACAGTTTGAGCAGAACCATTTTGACTGTGGTATACCCCTAACGAATTTCTTATAACGGCCTGCAATGTAAAGCGGATTTATTTGAAGACTTATTTTCTCAGCGAAAGGGTTGACAAGCACAACAATCTCGGGTTTCCTATAGTCCGCAATTTTTCCGCCATGTTCGGCAATTTTCTTCCCTATTACTCTTCCAAACTCGTTTCGCATGTTTTCGCCATAGCTTACATTAAACTTGGCCTTAAACTCATCTTCGCGTTCCTCAACTGTAATGGGCAACTCTATTCCAACCAAAAAACTGTTGTATTCATAACTTTCAAGCTCCTTAAGGGCTTTTTTCGCCAAGTCATCAAAGCTTTCAGATTTACTTTCACACAAAAAGCATGTCTTTGGAAAATTTTTACGCGGAATACGTTTTTTCATTTTTTGCAGTATTTCTCCTGCTGCTTTGGAGAAACCGTTTGTCGCAAGGATTTTGAGAATTCTTACGCCTTCCCTGTTTTTGGAAAGAGCCAATTCATGAGCTTTGAGCGTTAAAGCTAGTTTTATCGCCTTTCCTCTTTCATCGTTTTCTACGCTATGTCCGAGCAGGGCAAATTGTCTTCCTAGACAGTGGTCGCATAAGGGGTATTCTTCAAGCATTCTCTGTGCTTTTTCTAAAATGTCCATGATGCAATCCTTCTAAACATTGCACAGCCTTACTTAAAATCAACGGGCAAGCCCTTGCCGAAGAAAGGTAGTTTCTTTTTTCTCCGCAGTGTTTTTAGCATTCGGCGCATCATCGAATATTGTTTGAGAAGTTCCTTGACTTCTTTTTCACTTGTTCCTGAACCCCTAGCCACGCGTTTTATCCTGGAAGAGTTGAAAATTTTTGGGTCATTCTTTTCTTCGGGTGTCATAGACTGAATCACAACGCGCCATTTTTCTAAACGGTCTTCAGCCATGTTTAGCATGTCTTCAGGTATGTCGTAGGACATGCCAGGCAACATTTTCAAAAGTTTTCTGAAGGGGCCCATTCCCTTCATGGCTTCGAACTGTTCATACATGTCTGTTAAAGTGAATTTGCCGCTTAAGATGGCTTTGGCTTTCTTTTCGGGAACTTTTACTTCTGCCTCTCGGACCTTGTCAATTAAAGTTTCTAGATCACCCATGCCTAGGAGCCTGCCAACAAAACGAGAAGGAATGAAGGGCTCTATATCTTCGACTTTTTCGCCGGTGCTGATGAATTTTATTGGAGCCCCTGTGGCCGCAACTGCTGAGAGGGCTCCTCCGCCTCTGGCTGAACCGTCTAGTTTTGTTACAAGAATGGAGCCTATGGGTGTTGCCTCGTTGAAGGCTTTTGCTTGAGCCATTGCTTGTTGACCAATTGTTCCATCTATTACTAGCATGACTTCGTCTGGTCTGATGTTTTTCTCAAGCATTATCATTTCTTTGATTAGCTCTTGCTCTTCTTTGTGACGACCAGCAGTATCGATGATTATTATGTCTTTGTCGTTGAATTGTTTTAAACCATCAAGGGCTATTTTAGCAGGATCCTTCGCTTTCAATTCGCCATATAATGATACGTTAATTCTGTTTGCCAGTTGCTGGAGTTGTGCATAAGCGCCCGGCCGATAAGTGTCTGTACAAATTAAAGCTGGTTTCAGACCTCTTTTTTGGAAGTATCTTGCAAGTTTGGCTGCGGCTGTTGTTTTTCCAGAGCCTTGTATGCCAACAAGCATCATCACCTTTCTTTTCCCAGGCTCCATTTTTATTGGAACGGGCTTTTCTCCGAGGAAACGTGTTAATTCTTCGTAAACAACTTTTATAACGTGTTCACGTCTTGAAATGCCCGGAGGAACTTTTTCTTTTAATGCTCTTTCTTCTATTCGTTTTGAGATGTCAAGTACAAGTTTAACGTTCACATCCGCCTGTAGGAGGGCTCTTTGCACATCACGAGCAAGTTCTTTAACAGTGGCCTCATCTACAATGGGGGCTCTCAAAACCTTTTTTAGGGCTTCGTAAAGCGAGGAACCTAAGTGTTCTAAAGCCATGATTTTCTCCAGATTTAAAACCATACACGCCTTTAAATAGATATTCCGTTCTCAACGCTTACGTTCCATAAAGTTTTTACATCCAACGCTTTTTAAGAAGTATTTGAGGGAGTTAAATTTGAGTGAAGAAGTTAAAATCATAGAGAAGAAAGAAGTTCCATCCGGAGCCATTATGCTTTTCGGTTTCCCAGATGTTGGGTTAGTGGGCGTTATAGCCGCTTCGCATTTAATCGAAGAACTTAACCTAGCTGAAGTGGCATACATGGATTCAAAATTGCTACAACCGCTCATCGTTTTGCATGAAGGGTTACCGCATTCTTCGATAAGGATTTTCGGCAACCATAGCATTCTCCTAGCAGTTTCTGAAACACCAATATCTGCAGACATTATTTATCAAGTAATGGATGCCTTGATTGATTGGGGAAAAAACAAAAAGGCTAAAATGATGATTTCGTTGAGCGGCATCCCCATTGAAGACAGGCAAGATGCAAAAGAATTGAAAGTGTTTGCGGCCGCATCAAATCCAGAAATGCTGAAAAAAGTTCAAGAGAAGGGCATCGAAGCATTGATGGAAGGATACATGGTTGGTCCTCAAGCGATTATGCTTCTGCGTTGCGCGCAGATAGACTTGCCAGCCATAACATTACTAGCACAGTGTTTCCTCAACTATCCAGACCCAGAAGCAGCAGCAGAGGTACTAAAGGGTTTAGCTACTGTAACGGGAATAAAAGTGGATACTGCAAAACTTCTAGAAAAAGGCGAAGAAATTCGCTTAAAGGCAAGAGATGTGATGAAGCGAACACAACAAGAGATGTCTAACATGAAGAAGAGTCAGGAGTACGACATCCCAGTATACATATCATAGGGAGGAGAACAACAATGTCAATCAAAAGAAAACGCTCAATCATGGACATACTCGACAATTACTTTGACGAATTAGAAGAACAGTTTGAAAGATGGAGAGAGACGCTAACAGAAAGGCCAAGCTGGAATCAGAAAGCTTGCACGATGGAGCCGCTTCGCCATGTGAGAGTGACCCCGACAGAAGTGATAGTGACTGTCGATTTACCTCTTACAAAAGAAAACTCCATACAAGTTAAACCAGTAGACAAAAGTACGATCGAAATATTGGCAAGCATGAAACGGAAAATACGGTTCACCGACTTCGGCATAACCCATCAAAAAGGAGAATTCCAGAAATTACACTGCCACTTACGTGTTCCAGTACCGGTATATATGGAGAAGATGGGAATCCGCTTCAAGAAGGGAATACTAGAGATTCGTCTACCACGCAAACATGAATATGAAATTCCAGTAGAATAGTGTCGAAGCCTCAGCCCATAAATGTCGTCACAAATCAGACGGCTCTTCTCGCATCATCGGCTTCAAAGATGTTAAACAAAGACAACAAAATAAACTTTGATGAAAAATCTTTTAACACTAAGACACATTAACATCTAGAACAATTTACGGGTGAAAATAATTGACTGTGGAGCGGGCAATTCACTTCGCTACGTTCACTCTTATATTGGTGGGTTTGTGTGGGGTAAGTGCTTGGACAAGCTACGCTTATGTACCTAACGATTTACTAAAGATTGCAAGCATTACATTAAGCTGGGGAGTAATCCTCTTAATCCTTTACTTAGGCTTTAAGCACCTTGATTGGGACTGGTGGAGTTAGCCAGTACTAAACCCATTACTAGCTCATCATGATATTTTCCGTCTTCACCAAAGTAGGCGTCTCTCTTCACTCCCTCGATTTTGAAGCCAAATTTTTTGTATAGATTTATTGCTGGTTTGTTGTCGGCAACAACAGTCAAGCCTATTCTATGCAATCCTTCCTTTTTTGCCAACTCGATTAACTTGGACAGCATTGCCGTGGCTAATCCCACACTGTGGAAGTCTTGACGAAGGTAGACGATCAAGTCGCCTGTGGCTTTCAATCGTGGATGAGGAAATTTGAAGATTTGAGCATGCCCCACGATTTTGTCGTTGTAAAAGGTTACTATGGAAATCAGGTTCTGTAAATTGCTTAACCATCCTTTTTCGAGTCTTTCTCTAGTGTAAGGCGGCATCCCCCAGCGAACCGCTTCAGCCGAGAGACTCTCGTACATTTCAATGAATTTCTCTTTATCTTCGATTTGGAATTCTCTTATTAGAACGGTTCTTCCATCCTTCAATTTGACTGTAACATCCAAAAGATGCTGCCTCCTCAAAAGATAGGTGAAAGGCATTAAGTGATTTAAGATTTCGTCTAAATTCAACCTTTAATTCTACTTTGCCCTCATGATTTTTACTCTGCCAAGTATTCGCCAATATTCAATCTCAACGCCAGAGGCAATTTTCGCTTTTAAATTCTCATCTTCGGGATAAGGAGCATCGAAATATTCGTACGTTTCTAAGTCCATTATTTGAATGCCAGAAGGGTTAACTGCAAAGACTTGGCCCATTCTTTTATCAATTATTGGAACTTCAGCGTTTAAGTCCACGGGTTTCACAAAACTTCTCTTTACACCGTCAAAAACACCTATGGCCACTATTCTTGCTTTGGCAGAGCCATGTTTTCCCGGTTTTGACTTCGTTATGTCAACTATATGACATGGCTCATTATCAATAATCATGTAGCCGCCAACACGTAAACTTCCAACATCAACTGGTTTACTCATACACCCACCAACTTCCAGCAGCCTTCATTCACAGCAATTCTAAACAACACCCATATATAGATTAAGGTGCCGCTAATAGATGCAAGGGGAAAACGGTGTTCAAAAGCGTCGGTTTGGTCGCCCGTTTTGACAGGAAAATAGCCATAAAACTTGCTGAAGATTTGGCCAAATACTCGAGAGAAAAGAGATTAGAGGTATATGTGGAAGATACGTTAGCGGAGAAAATGAGCATAAAAGAAAAGAGTGCTCCATTGGAGAAAATGAAAACGGATTTTATAATCACAATTGGCGGTGATGGAACAATTTTAAGAACCTGTGTCTCTATTCCGAAACCGGAACCGCCAATACTCGCGATAAACATGGGTGTTCGAGGTTTCCTAACCGAAGTGGAGCCGAAACAGGCTTTTACAGCAGTAGACAAATGCTTGAAAGGACAATTCACAATTGAAAAGTGCATGAAGCTTTCCATAACTGCAGACAACGTAAAGTTTCCAGACGCCTTAAATGAAGTACTAATATCAGCCGGTGAGCCAGCAAAGTTGCTTTACGCTCGTATCTTAAAGGATAGGGAACCAATTTTAAACTGTCAGGCAGACGGTTTAATGGTAGCTACACAAACTGGCTCTACTGGTTATTCGCTCTCGGCTGGAGGACCTGTTTTAGACCCGGGCGTAAATGCTTTTGTTTTGACACCAATATGTGCTCTGAGCGTTTTCCGTTCAATTGTTTTCCCAGCGAGTTCAAGTCTCACACTTGATGTTATTAGACCGAGAAAAGTGCTTATAGTAGTTGATGGGCATCACCGTCAAATCATAAGTTCTAAAATCCAAGCCTAACGATAACACGTTCCAAACATGAAACATCTTTCATAAGGTTTAAGGAAAACTTTTACAATCGTTTAAGAAACAGACTTCTTTTTAAGGGAATGTAATGAAAAATCTAACTGTTAAGACTGGTAAAAGAGTAATGGTTTTGGATACATCCGCCTTTTTAGCCGGCTTTGACCCATTTTCAATAAGCGAAGAACAATACACTATTCCCATGGTCAAAGATGAAATAATGGGAGGCTCCATGCCTTGGGTTAGGTTTAAAACAGCAGTGGAGAGCGGAAAGTTGAAAGTAAAAACGCCAGATAAAACCTTTTTGGATGAGGTTAAAAAGTCAGCAAACATCATCGGAGACACGTTTTTTCTGTCCGAAACAGACTTTCAAATTTTAGCATTAGCACTAGAACTTAAGACGCATGGTTATTCCCCATTAATTGCTACTGACGACTACTCTATACAAAATGTTGCGGACCAATTGAGCATAGAATTTGCTTCACTGGCTACTTTTGGCATCCGTTTCCGCCTACAATGGATAAGATATTGCCCAGCGTGCCGTAGAAAATACCCAGCAGATTACAAATTTAGTAAATGCGAAGTATGCGGCACGGAATTAAAAAGGAAACCAATGAGAAAAAGTCACTTAAATTTTTAGCAAAACTTTCCGACAATAATAAAAAGCTAATACTCGCAAATTAAAACCAGAGAGGCATAATCTATGAGTTTGGCTAAAAAGAATACAATTTACTTTAGGGAAGCAGGCGGGCAGAATACTGATGCTCTATTGCGATCTGTTAAAAAGTATGCAGAAAAAGAAGACATAAAAGACATAGTAATTGCTTCAACGACTGGAGAAACAGGAGCAAAGGCATCTAAAACCTTCAAAGGATATAACGTCATTATAGTTACACATTGCTTCGGTTTCCAAGAACATGGGAAAACCGAGTTACTGGAAGGGTATAGAAAAGAAATTCTGGCGAATGGAGCGAAGATTTTTACTGGTGTTCATGCTTTAAGCAGCGCAGAACGAGCAATTCGCAAAGATTTTGGGACAATCCAGCCTTTGGAACTCATTGCCAATGTGCTCAGACTTATGGGAGAAGGAACAAAAGTATGTGTAGAAATTACCTTGATGGCAGCCGATGCCGGTTTGATTCCGGTTGACAGGGATGTTATTGCTATAGCTGGGACGAGTAAAGGCGCAGATACAGCGCTTCGAATATGCCCAGCAAACGCCGCAAGATTCTTCGATTTAAAGATAAGGGAAATTATAGCAAAGCCGCATGACTTCTAAATGAAAAAATGGTTAGACTTCATTGCTGTCCCTTTTACTAAAGTATATTATGTCACGATGTTCCACATAACTGCATTCCTTAAAGAGTTCTCTTGATACAGTATTGTAATCCTCAATTAAGGCGCAGAAAATTCTGATACCGTGCTTTCTTAATATCTTTTCAGATTCAGCAATCAAAGCCGCGGCAATACCGCGGTTCCTATAAGCTGGATCAACTGCTAGGCGGTTAATCCAGCCCTTTCGCATGTCGCAGCTTATGATGACCATGCCAACAAGACGGTTATCTTCAAAAGCTCCTAGGAAAAATTCTGGGTTCGCTTTCATTTGTGCTGCTATTGCTTCTTCGCTGTCTCTTCCTTTTGGTTTGTAGGGTAACCTTGCCCTTGACCAAAGTTTTATGATTTCTTCGTAGTCGTTTATTGTTAGTTTTCGGATTTCCATTTAAACACGCTAATAGGTTAAGCTTCCTTCTCAACTTCTTTTACAACATCCTCAATTATCTCTAGTGCTGCGTCTACGAGCTCTCTCGTGATATTAAGTGGCGGCGCAATTCTTATGGTTGAAACTCCACAAGTGATAACGGCGACTCCACGTTTCCATGAACGCATCATAATTTCTGAAGCTTTTTTAGATGCTGGCTTATCATTTTCTTTGTTTTCCACGATTTCCATGCCTATCATCAAGCCCTTACCCCTAACATCGCCGACAATTTCGCTCTGTTCTTTCAGTTCTCCAAATCTCTTTAGGATGTAGGTACCCTGCTTAGTTGCGTTTTCTAGCAACTTCTCCTCTCTGATAACGTCAATAACTGCGCTCGCTGCAACACATGAAAGCGGGTTACCGCCAAAGGTGTTCGCATGGGAACCGCCAACCCAGTCCATTATCTTTGCCTTAGCGATGGTTGCGCCTAATGGAAGCCCAGAGGCTAGTGCTTTTGCGCTGCATATAATGTCTGGCTCAACATCCCAGTGTTCAATTGCAAACCATTTTCCAGTCCTACCCATACCCGCTTGAACCTCATCATCCACAAACAATATGCCATACTTGTCAGCAAGCTTCTTTAACCGCTGAAAGTACTCTGGCGGAGGAATAACATATCCGCCCTCGCCTTGAATTGGTTCAAAGAGGATTGCAGCAACATCCTCTGGAGGCACATATTTCTGTAAAACAAACTCGTCAATGAAGTCTACACACCAATAATGACATTCAGGATAAATCAACTTGAAGGGACAACGGTAACAATATGGATACGGCACATGAGTGACACCCGGCATCAACGGGGAGAAATACCGCCTTTGAGTAGGCTTACTCGCTGTAAAAGACAAAGCGCCAATAGTGCGCCCATGAAAAGCACTTATGAAACCGATAAAAAGTTGTTTGCGAGTGTGCCACTTCGCAAGCTTAATCGCCGCTTCAACTGCTTCGGCTCCACTGTTGCCAAAGAAAATTTTCTTCCCACCGCTCCCGGGTGCGATTTCTGAGAGTTTTTCAGCGAGGTCAACGACTTGATTATAGTAAAAGTCCGTGTTGGAATAATGTAGAAACTGGTCGCATTGATTCTTTATTGCTGAAATTACTCTGGGATGGTTATGACCGACATTTAGGCACACCAAGCCAGAATTGAAATCTATGTATTCGTTTCCATCAACATCCCTTACTATGCAGCCCTTGCCATACTCAACCACAAGCGGATAAAATCGCACATAGGAGGGTGAAATTAGGCTTTCGTCTTTCTTAACTAATTCTCTGGCTTTGGGTCCCGGTGGAGTGACAACTATTTTTGGATAGGCACTCATCTTCACATCACCGACAGAGATTAGGAGTGGAGAAGACTGTTTTATATGACTATCCCTCAAAACCTAGACCTTTTGATGGAAAAACAATTAAAAAATTGGGGATTTTTCGCTTTCTGGCAAGATCATTCCAGAAGAGAAGTTTCGTGTCTTAGGTTTTGTTCCAATAGGCGTGTTAGGTTTGACGAGAGACGTTTGGTTTAGAATGTTGAATTCTGAGCAAATAGATTCGGTGGAGCAAATACTTTCAGAATCAAGACGGGATTTTCAGTAAACGACCTTACTCACACACGCTGGAATTTAGCAAAAAGCGCATCATGTAGAAGAAAACATTGAATTCTGGGCGCGCCGGGGTAAGAATGTTTTTATAAGCATCAGGAGCTTTTGATATCTTAGCGTGTGCTATTATGGTGAAGTCATCGGTCAAGCAAAAAGTCAAAGAGGAAGAGGCTAGGAAGTTGGTCCGAGGAGACGATGCAATTGAGGATTTTGAGGCTGACTGGTTTGACTTCAAGACTCCTGCTTCGGCGCTTGCTGATCACCTGTACCTAATCTCCAAGTCCTCAGGAGTATGTTGTGGGATATTTGGGTCTTGGGGAAGTGGCAAGTCGAGTTTCATGAAGCTCATGGGCAGACACATCAGGAAAGAATACTCTGCAAACATATGTGTTGCTTGGTTCACTGCTTGGGATCCCGGCGGAATAGAGGACCTAGGAGACGCGATGCTATATCGTTTCTTTCATGATGTCGCAAAAGGAGAAAAAGACCTTATTGGCTCGTTCAAAGAGCTCCAGCAAGCATTGGGAATCCGGAAGAGTCTTAGAGAACGTGCACGTCAAGCCTTAAGTGTTGTTTCCGAAGCGGTGCCAGAAACTGCGACCAAAACTATAATGAACGTTGCAAGTGGGCTGCTTGGGGAGCTAGATTCGCCTGGAAAGATAAAAGAGTCTTTTGACAAACTTATGGAATGGTTGGAAAAGAACGACAAAAGTGTTTTCTTCTTTGTTGATGACATTGATCGAGCAACAGGAGAACAGATTCGGGATCTTTTGTCGGAGCTCAAAGTCTATGTTAGTCATAGACGAATAGTGGTAGTGTTGGGGTACGACTAACACTACGCTGGTTGAAGCCTTGAAGCCAGTATTACCACCAGGTATTGAGCCAAAGAAATACCTTGAGAAAATGGTAACTATTGGAAGATACCTGCCTGTTCCTGGCCGAAGCGTATTGGTTCCCTTGGCGGCGAATCTTCTGGGCTCCGTTCTAAAGCTGGAAGACAGTACTACAAGGCATGTTGCAAACGTGGCATTTAACCTATCTTTCGGCAATCCTCGGCGGCTAAAGAGCCTAGTTCTGACCTTTGCTGATTCTCTATCAGTGATGAAACCTGAAGACCTTACGCAGGACGTGCTCGAATCAAGTCTTATCGTTTGCGCGGCTGCCGAAATGGGTTTGCTTTCAGACGAAAATGTCAAGACGGCTTTCAATAGTGGAGATGAGGAGGAGATAGTCAGTGCGCTTGGAGCGTTTTCAGAAAAAAACTCTGAGGAAAAGATCAAGGCTAATGCCCTAGCTCAAGTGACTCAAACGCTAAGCCCTAATTTTGAACCTAGTATTCTGGAAGATTTGCGTTTGCTGCCTTCTGAATCAGGGACACATCTTCCCTACGGACGGGTTGCTCCCTACGGACGGGTTGCTAGACGCTCAAGACCGGTGCCATTTAGCTGGCGAGACTCGTTTCTGCCCGTACTCAAAGAGGCTGCTAGCTGTGGCTTCAAAATTAGTTCAAAGACTGCTACTCCCTATGGTATTGCGGTTCCTTCCTCCACGAATGTTCAGAAGGCTAGGCTTGGTGATCTGCAACCTCTTGCAAATATAGGGCCCACGCTAAAAAACTGGAATCTATATGTGCTGAATTCCCGCCAGACGGATATGGCCATACTGCTTCTTTCCGACGGGCTTTGGTATTGAGGCAGAGAGAGGCATTGAACTCAGCCAACAGACTCGTATTGTCTTACAACATTTCCTTGACAACTCTGCGTGCTTCGTATCTGAGAAGGAATTTGTCCTATGGATCATCGATGACATGAATTTAAACGTAAAACAATACTATTCCTTCGTGGAACGAACTGCAAAAATGAGGGTCTCGAGGTCTAAAACATCCGTTCATATTTTGTTATACCTTGCCAGAGGAAATGCAAAGTTTGCTTGCGCTTCTCTTGAAGGCAGCAAAAGGAAAAACAGGTGGAAGTAAGACCGTCGAACAGATAGCAGATGTTTCTATGAAGCGCGCGTGAGGCTTATGGCAAACGGCCTTGCTCGTATCAGTGGGAGTTTGGCGAGAAGCCAAATGATTTTTGAGGCACGTTTTGATTGAAACAGCAAAGCCTCAGAAGTCAGCGTGCGCTGACTGTTTTTCATTAGTCGAATGGGATAGAGTTGTTTCGTGTGGTAATGACCTCTCTCATATATAGTTAGAAATGCTCGTGTATGGTATCTCTTCGCTTCTTCTATGAGCTTATCACGTTCTTTGGTACTTAGACGTGCTTTTCCCTTGTATATTGATGACTTGATTTGGATTAATGCTATTATTTTCCCTGCTGAATCTACCACTTCCCAATCTGCAGGTCCATGGCTTGCAGGCGCTCTTTTCAACGTTCTGCCCATAGAAACCACCTTGAATAGTTTTTTCAAATAGTCATCCGCATGCTTTTCCGCGCGAATACCATAGCTAGGTCTTTTCTTAGATTCACCCCAAAACCAGCTCATGCCAAAGAACACCTACACTTGTTTTATCCAGTCGTGATTATTTATAGGTTTAATCATGTGGAGAACGAGCGGACGTTTCCACTGTCGATTGAAGATTTATGCGCATTTCACTATTTTGTGGGGGTGTATCAGTAGAGGGAGCTGGGCAGGTGCTAGTTAAAGGAGGCTACAGAGAAAGCGGCTGAAACTATTCTGTAAAGCCGAACTTTTTACCTTTACCTTTTTTCAGGTAACTCCATTTTACTGCTTCAACACCTTTTTTAGAATGAAAAACTCGGGTACCGTCCACAATTTTAACTTGTTTTTTACCTTCAATTTGAAACGCTTGTTCTCTGTCTTACTCATAAAAAACATAGAAAAATCAGCCAACCACCTAGAGTCCTCAATATGCTGATCAACATCGACGGCAACGCAAGGCAGACTGTATTATGAAGCTTAAGCTTATATTTTTCCATACGGTGAAGAATCAGACGTACTATTTGACGCTCGTTTGCGGTATTGTTCCCAGTCTTCTTCTACCCATTTCTGGATTCTTTCGGTATCCACGTCAGTTAAGTTGCGGAATCTTCCCTGGAAGCGAAATATTCCTTAACTGGTTTACGTTTGGTCTTATCAATCAACCGGTCGCTAGGGGGATTGAGCTTAAACTTTCCATACTCAATTTCAAAAAGAGCCCACAAACCAGTTAGCACGGCAAGCCTTCCCAATTCAACGGTTTTGCTTGTATCATAGCGCCATCCTGTTGGGCATGGTGCCAAAATGTGAATGTATTTCGTGCCTTTAATCTCCTTAGCCTTTCTAAGTTTGTTTACCAAATCTATGGGGTAGGATGGACATGCCGTTGCAACATAAGGAATTCTGTGAGCAGCCATGATTAAGGGCATATCTTTTTTCCGCTCCCTCTTTCCAGAAGGCGTCGTCGTGGTCCACGCACCGTAAGGTGTTGCCCCACTCCGTTGCATTCCTGTATTGCCATAAGCTTCGTTATCGTAGCAAATATAAATGAAATCGGTTTCCCTTTCAGCAGCACCAGACAACGCTTGGATCCCGATGTCAACGGTTCCACCGTCTCCGGCCCATCCGACAACCGTTATGCCTTCAAGATTTCTTTGACGCAGACCAGCGACGATCCCTGATGCTGCAGCAGCGGTTGATTCGAATAATATGTTTTGGAGAGGAACAGAAAAGGAAGTGTAGGGATAGGGTCCTTGAATTACTGTTGTGCAGCAAGCGGGAACGACCAAGACAATTTTGTTTCCTAATGCTTTGAAAAGCAAGCGGAGTGAAATGGCAGGTCCGCAACCAGCACAGGCGGCATGACCCTTAAGTAAATATTCTTCTTTTGGAAGTTCTTTTATTGTCACCACTGTTTTTCACTCCCTCAAATCAACCCATTCAGTTTCTTTTTCCACCTTGCCACCATGCATCCATTTTAGCGATTTTTTAGCAATCTTTCCAATTGTGTCAAAGGTTACATCTCTTCCCCCTAAGCCAGCAATAAACCCTGCAACTAAGGGCGGGTCTTTTTGGTTCAATAGGGATGCCTTAATTTCTGTGGCAAGAAAACCCTCCATTCCAAATGATATGTGACGGTCTATGGCTGCAAACATCTGTGCTTTCTTTGCAAGTTTCACGATTTCTTCTGTTGGAAATGGACGGAAAACTCGAACTCTTGCAGATCCAACTTTTAGCCCATCTTTGCGCAGGTTCTCCACCGCTATTTTTGCTTCGCTACCCATGGTTCCCATGGTGAGGAGTATCAAATCTGCATCTTCACACTTATACTTCTCAACCAATCCACCGTGTTCGAAACCGAAGGTTTCGCCATATTCTTTATCGATTACTGGGATGAGGCGTTTTGCATTTTCCATGGCTTCTTGAATCATATAACGAAACTCCATATACCATTCCGGTGAAACAAGATTGGAATGGGAGAAAGGACGGTTAATGTCTAAAATCCATCCAGATTTATATGGCGGCAGAAAGTCGTCAACTTTCTTTTGTTCAGGGATTTTCACGGGCATATAGGTATGTGACAGAATAAAGCCTTCGAGGCAAACCATGGCTGGTAAAAAGACTCGCTCATCTTCGCAAAGCTTGTAGGCTTGGATTATGGTGTCGAAAACCTCCTGGTTGTCAGCACAGTAAAACTGAATCCATCCCAGTGTCCCGTTGAGAAAGAGAATCGCTGAAGTCTGGCCATATACTCCAAGGAGCTCCCATAGCACGATTAACAACAGCCATTACAATCGGCAAACGTGAACCTGAAGCCCAATGCAAAGCTTCATGCATAAGGGCTAATCCTTGGGAGGAAGTTGCCGTGAAAGTTCTAACTCCAGCTGCAGCGGCGCCTATACAAGCTACCATGGCGCTATGCTCGGATTCTACGCGAATGTATTCAATGTCCATCTTTCCGCTTTCAACAAATTCAGCTATCTTTTCAACTATTGTTGTCTGAGGAGTTATGGGGTATGCCGCAACAACCTTAACTCTCGCTGCTTTTGCGGCGTAACCAGCAATGTGATTTGCTGTATCAATTATCATCTGCGCCATTTATTCTTCCTCCCGATGCATTGCTATTGCTTTAACGGGACACTCGTTGGCGCATATTCCGCAGCCCTTACAGTAGTCATAATCTATTTTTGGAGAGTCGTCTTCTTGACGTGTGATGGCTGCGTCTGGACAATAAACCCAGCAAAGCATACATCTCGTGCATTTGGAATAGTCAACCTCTGGGCGGAAAGTTCTCCAAGACCCTGTTTTTCCCATGCTACCAACTGTTGGATACGATATTGGCGTAAGGGGCATTTCTTTACGAGTTTTAGGAATAGAACTCATTTAATTTCACCATCCTTTTATTAAACGTTCATAGGCTAGTTCTGCTGCCCTTGCGTTTTTCTCACCGGCACCGCCCGTCCATGTTTCTTTTATGGCTTTTAAGACGCTTGCCAACTTAACTTCATTCGTTGCCTTGGCAAATGCTCCTACAATTGCGGTGTTAACGACAGGTAATCCGGCAACAAGCAAGTTTAGTTCAAGGGCTATTCCAGTTGCATCAACAGTTGCGATCCGCCAACCTTTCAACCCTATTTCTTCAGGCCTCTTCGTTGTATTTACAATAATTATTCCATCTTTTTTCAAACCCTCAGTTACGTCTACAACCTTGTAAATTGCGTGATCAAGCACTATTACGTAATCAGGGGTGTAAATTTGACTGTGCACAAGTATGGGTTCGTCGCTTATCCTTGCGAATGCCTTTACTGGAGCGCCTCGCCGTTCTGCCCCAAAGTATGGAAAAGCTTGAACCCACTTACCTTCCATAAAAGCAGCATGAGCCAATAAGTCTGCGGCAGTGACACTGCCTTGTCCACCACGACCATGAATTCTAATCTCCTTAAGCACTGCTTCCCCCTTCTATTGAGAGAAATGAAAATGGGATGGTTCAGACTTATTAGCGTTAGCTTAAACAAACATCAAAACTAACATTAAAAGTAAGCCGCTGGTTGCAAAAATCGGGACAGCAACTTTCTTTGCTTTTTGAAGAGTTCTATCTATGAGAAGGCATAATGTTTCAAGCCGTTTCTCCCCAATAACCTTGATGTCAGGAATCGTTATGCTACGACAGGCAGCTTTAACATGCTTCAAATCAGACAAAGCAGCAAACGTTGCCTTCTTAATATACGCAATCAAATTTTCATGGTCTATAGCTTCTCCAACTGGGTGATACCCACGATCGTTTAATATTATGGCATTTACGGAATGAGTATCCGTAGTGAAAACTTCGCCTTCATCAATTCCTATTGAATGAAGTGCCGAAAGGATGTTTTCACGCAGTCCAGAAACCATATTGTTACCGTCGATAACCACATAAGCAGTTTTTTGCCCCCCAACCTTAACAACGACCACAGTGATGCCGCCTGGGCCCATTCCTTCTTTAAGACCGAACTCTTTCGGAATAACTGTAGCAGCACCGATCTCAAAAGGCAACCGTTTCAGAGAAACCACCTTTTCCAAGCATGCAACTGCGACCGTTTTTAACGCATCTAAAGCTTCTTGCATATTTGTTGTTCCATCAATGCTGTTATGCGCGTTAACGACAACACAGCAGCTTAACCTATGCCTTTCTGCTTCTTGACGAACAAACAGTCCTAATTCTTGTGGCAAATCTTCGGTTGTCTTAGGTGCAAGAGTAAACGAAAGAAAAGCAAAATTACCGAAAACTTGACAGCATGCAGTAGCCAAACCATTACTAACCTTGATAAATGGTGTCGCCTTTGCCACAGAAACCTCGAGGTTCGCGAACTCGACAACTCGGTTTATTATTTTTTGATTTTGAATCTGAGAAGCTAAATCAAACTCGTGACCAAGCAAGCCATGAGGAACACACACAACACAGTTAAGTTTCGTTTCTAAAGCGGTTTTAAGCATTGATGGCAAAAGACTACTTCCGACGTTTTTGAATGGCCCAGGATGAACGGAGGGAACGACTATAACTGCTTTAGGTTTGGAGGAACTAAACTTTATTAAGGAAACTTCAACATCTTGATTTTCGCCTAATTTTTCAAGAAATTCTTCGAATGGAACATTTAAGCCCACTATCCAGTTAAGCAAAAACGCCTTGAAAAGAGGTAATGATGGAACCCCCAGTGCTTGCATTCCTACACGGTTTAAAATAGAAATGAAGAGTAAACTTGAAAGAAGACTTACAGCCACTGAAAAAATGAAGAAAAATGGGGTAATAATTGTTAGGAGATAGCCTAGCTCTTGCCCAAAACACGAGGAACGGAATTATACAAGAAAAGGGCTGAAGAAGGGAAGCCGCGAAAAGTCGTTTATAATCCGTAGAAGATGTTGAAAGTAACACTATTGAACGCAAAATCATCACTGCTGAAAAGCCTAGAAGAGAGAGCCTAATCCACCATGACAAACCAAATGACATAGCAACAGCGGCACCTACAAAAATGAAGAAAAACCACAAACCCCAGCTGAAAAGGGAAAGTGCCGCAGTTCGCCTCAAACCATAAATTGGATCGCGCCTTAAAATCAACATGCTCACTGCATAGTCAATAATCAAATTTACAAAAAATAGAGAAAAACCCAGAAGCAAGCCATTAACTAGCCCTTCGGGAAAGGGAAAAAGGATAACAGTAGAAAGCAGCCCCCCACTTATGCAGGTCAAAGCTAGAAGTAAAAGCACTTTTTTGTATGATGGAATCATAAATAAAGATGAATAATGCTTAACTGCTCTATCCATAGACTGACTTAATGAACCTGCAGCCGTCACATTCATCCTCCAAGTGAATTTTTGTATAAAAGAATCTCAAGCATATTAAAGTGTCGTGAAGCCGTTCATAATTATCGCGAAAAGTTGAAACACTCTTTAAATAATCACTATATGCCGCGGTCTTTCGCTTTTAACATGAACGATTAAAAACTGGGTGGCAATAAACCATAGTGCGCATACTGCCGCAACATTACTGCAATAATACTTGAGGAAGGGCAACTGTTTTATCTCTAAAGCGTCAATTATAAGATTTTGCGAATCCTATGCCAGAACAAAGTATACCACCAACAATATTTCATATGCTCGAGAAAAATTTAAGTAAGAAAATACGTGTGATTATGGATCCCTCCTATGGTTTTGAAGGGACGTTGGTGGCTGTAACACATGAACCTGCGGGGATATGGCTTTCAGACGCCGAAGCCATCATACTGCGTGCGACTATTGCCCAGCCTATTCCACAGGTTGCAGGCAGGGAAGAAAGAAGTGAAATATTCGTCCACCTTAACTCTGTCCAGCGAATAGAAATTTTGCATGCGACTTCTCGCCGTTAAAATTACCAGTCTAGTGGAACACATTGGCTAAAACACATACAATTATTAATGCTATTGCCAAGGCCACAAGGATTTCTGGTTTAACCTTGATTCCTTCAGTTTCCTCCTCAAAGAATCTAAGCAACCCTGCGCTTGCGGCGGGCATTGGCGATGATTTCTCTTTCTTCTTTTTCTTGCTCATTCAGAAACACCCTTTTACAAATTCAGTTAATTCCTACGATTTTCTCCATTATTAATGTTGCGCCATTTCAAAAGAGTTTTTATTTGTGAATGGATGATAGTTTGATGCAAAAGGTGTTTGTAATGTCAAATCCTCGAGACGAATATAATCATGTGTTTGACCTTCTACAACAGCATCACAAATGGTTTCAGGAATGCATACCGCTTATAGCAAGTGAAAACATTCCAAGCCCAGCTGTCCGCGAAGCCCTCACAACAGATTTTGGAAATCGCTATGCAGAAGGGTGGCCTGGAGAGCGTGTCTACGCTGGTTGCCGCTTTATAGACCAAGTAGAGTTCAAATGCATTGAACTCATGAAAAAACTCTTTAACGCAGAGTTTGTAGACGTTAGACCAATTTCAGGCGTCGTGGCAAACCTAGTTGTTTACACGGCTTTCACAGAACCCGGAGACACCATGATGGCGTTGTCAATTCCATGCGGCGGGCACATCACAACAGGAAAGAAAGAGCTGGGTGGCACAGCAGGAGCCGTGCGAGGTTTAGTTGTTGAATATTTACCCTTAGATTATAAGGAATTAAACATAGATGTTGAGAAGGCGAAAAGCAAGATTACGGAGCTCTCAGCAAAAGGGAGGACCACCTAAACTTGTCATGTTCGGCGCAAGCGTTTTCCCGTTTCCCCATCCTGTTAAAGAATTAGCCGAAACAATCCATTCAGTAGGCGCAACAGTTGGATACGATGCAGCACATGTTGCGGGTTTAATCGCTGGAGGACAGTTTCAAGACCCTCTTAGAGAAGGAGCAGATGTCGTCAGTTTAAGCACACACAAAACATTCTTTGGACCCCAGCACGGCGGGGTTCTATCATGGGAGAAAAACGCTGAAAAGATAAAGCGGGCAACTTTTCCAGGAATGGTAAGCAACCATCATTTGCACGCAGTTGCAGGGGTTACAATTGCGTGCGCGGAGATGCTCGAGTTCGGAAAGGAATATGCAAGTCAGATAGTGAAGAACGCCAAAGCCCTGGCCCAAGCACTTTACGAAAAGGGATTCAACGTGTTAGCGGAACATAAGGGCTTCACACAATCACACGTAATTTTAATAGACATAACAAAATAAGGCGACGGCGGCACAATTGAAGAAACATTGGAAAAGGCAAACATAATAATAAACAGAAACTTGCTGCCATGGGACATTAAAGAAGGAAGGCATTTCATGCATCCAGGCGGCATAAGGTTAGGCGTTTCAGAAGTTACAAGGCTTGGAATGAAAGAATCTGAAATGGCCGAAATAGCAGAATTCATCAAACGCGTAATAATAGACAAAGAACCATTAGAAAAGGTAAGAGCGGACGCAGCGGAGTTCCGAAAAGATTATCAGACAGTACATTACTGCTTCGAAAACTCAACAGAAGCCTACAAATACATAAAAATCCGTTAAAGCGAAAAGACATGAAAGCCCTTGGTATAGCCTTCAGTGCAAGGAAAAGAGGCAACTGTCTAAATTGCATAGAATACGTGTTGGCAAAGCTGAAAGAGCAGGGATCCGAAACTGAAGTTATTAATGCCTATAATTCTTAGATAAAACCTTGTAGCCACTGCAACTATGAATGCTTTGCCAAAGAATTAAGGGACAAAAAAGAAGAATGCCCAATTCGAGATGACGTCCCTAAAGATTTACGCCAAAATGAAAGAAGCAGATATAATTGTGCTCGCGGTTCCAACATACGGCGGAAAAGCTGCAAGCCTATATTGCGCTTTCACAGAAAGAGGACAAGGAATTTTCGAAAGCTACGAAGAATTCAAAAACACGATACTGGACAAAATTATAGCATCAATCGTGATAGGAAATATCCCTGCTGGCGGCGACCTTGCATATCACACAGTCATTTTAGACCATAAAGACTGCAAATACCCACTGCAATCAGTGCTGCTGCAAGCTGATGAATATGGTAAAGGGTCAATATACGGGAATCTAATGGAGGATGAAAGAGTTAGAGACAGATTAGACAACTTAGTGAAGTCAATACTTAAGGACTGGAAACGTAAGCGGTAACATTGCAGATCACAATATGGACTATTGAATACAGTAACCGCTCTGTAGATACCTTTCTAAAGTTACTATGAGGTATGTATACGTTATCCTTTAGAAGTCAAATTTGCATCCAAAAATTTCAGGCCCAGCCTTCCACGCGTAGTCAGAGAAACACATGAATAGCTCAATTTCTCCTAGATTCTTGAAACCTTGCTTGTATAGGAATCTTATTGTTTTCATGTTTCGGGCGACTGGCTTTACGCAGAGAAATCTTACCCCAATCTTGCGGGCTTCAGAAACCATCGTACCTATCAGTTGCTTTCCTATCCCTTTGCTGCGGTAGGTCTTGCTAACTATGAGAGGCTCTATCTCAGCTTCGTTTCCCTCAACAATTAATCCGACAAGCCCAACCACCCTAGAATCATCGACAGCTACCCAAAGCCTTTCTGAACCAACTTTGGCCAAGTGTTTGTCAAAGTAGTCTTCTGGGTGTTCTCCACCAATGGTTTGGTCTTGATAGATTTCACGATGCCACTCAGTTAGCTCTCGCCACAAAGAGCGGCACTGCTCTCTATCATCCTCCCAATAATTCCGAATTACAAGGGGCATTGACATTGTTTCACCTGAATTAAAAGCTTAGATTACTTTTTATCTTAAATACTACTCGTTTTTTCAGATACTACGGGTGAAAGTTTGCATATATCCGAGTTTCAGAAAATGATGCACCGCCTATATTTCCATAGAGATTCAAAACGCGGTACTGTGGGAACGTACAATTGGCTTGTGGATGAAGTGAAAGAACTAGGGGAAGCACTGGAATCGAATGACAAAAAAGCCTTGGAAGATGAATTCGCCGATGTTATCGCATGGTTAGCTTCACTTGCAAACATTAGCAACATAGACCTTGAAAAGGCAGCCCTTAACAAATATGATGATAAATGTCCAAAGTGTAGGCACTCACCTTGTCAATGCATTTTTTAGCCCAAGTTCATTAAACGTTTCTGTCCCCTACCAGTAAGCACCCAAATATGTGGTTTATCGAGTTTTCGCTCGACTATTGCTTCTGCCTTTAAAAGCCTCAGATGGTGCGTAACAACTCCATAATGCATTCCTGTTTCTTTGGCGATGGTTTTAGCATCAACGGAAATCCTCTCCTAAAACGTTTAATATGCGGGTTCTAGCCTGTAGACCAAGCCTGTTGTTTTTTATATTCGATAAGTAAGCGTTAGGGTGATAAGCCTCTTTGAACATTTTCACCAAGAACAATTATGCTAATGCCTTAGAAAAGTTTTCTTAAGCAAAGTCTGCTAGGGTTATTTGCTTTGGCTTTTTACCCTCAAACAGAGCGTTGATCTCCTCTTTCATAAGCAAAAGCCTTTGAGCGTAATACCGCGGCAACCCATATTTATCAATCAAATCCTGCGCTACCTCCAAGTATTTTTCGATGCCACCGCGGTAAACGGTTAAGCTTAATTGCCCACCGCATGAAGAACATACGCCGCGTAAAGGTAAACGTCGAAAACGCTTGTTACATGACTTACATCTAAAACCTTGTGTTGAGAAGGCCCGCAGGTTTCCAGCGATGTCTCGCATAAAGTGTTTAGTTAAAACTTTTAAGGCCACTTTTTTGGCGTCTACAGCCTCGATTTTCTCAGCTAATTCAAGTTGGTTGTTCAGCTTTTCCACCATTGTTTTAAATCGTTTGTATACACTTTCAGCATTTCCCATGTTGACGTTCGAAACGGGCGTCGTAAATTTGAAGCCTTCAAACTGTGCCTCAGTGCCAAGCCGATATCTCAATAAGGTCTATGAGGCGGCTAACATGTCTTGCTTCAACATTTTCCCATGTTTTCTCATAAAACTCAAGGGGGTAAACATCGGCAACATCAACATCATGCACTTGCCTCTGCACCTCTTGCGTATTAACGATTGGAATTAGGAGCAGCGGAGCATCCATTATTCCACCTATTTGCGCGGGCAAGTAATCACGCGAAAAGTCAAGAAGGGTGTCTAAAGCCAGCATTAAAGCATCTTCGTCGCCATCGCAATCCCTCCGCTTGGCTGAATGCCAAATTGGATGGGCATAACAGACGTTTAGATTTGTGAAGCCGATGGCGCGACCTAAAATGCCAACGGAAGTGTGAGGAGCTAAACCAACAACTAAATGCCCAACAAGGTCTTCCATCCGCTTGACATTGTAGTAAGGTGGAAGCCCATAAACCTTCATTAACATCTCATCTATGAAGTTCGCAACTCGTATGAAGTATTCTACACATTTCATGGGAATGACAACGTCCTGAAGCTTTAGTTCACATATCTGGTTTGAATCCGTTAATGGCGTACCATAAACGTCTTGAGCATAGCCGAGCTGTCTAAGCTTTTCAACTGGACCCCCAATCTCAGCGGGCTTAAAATGCGTCAGTGGAGCATTTGCCACCGTGCCAACCACCGCCGATTACTGTCAATCACTGTCAACACTTGCCCCACTTTGTGAAAGTTGCTGCCAGTTGTGACCATTATTTCGGCCCAACTCCCTTGTGCCTGAGCCGCAAAACGTAGAGATATTTCCGGGCACCCTCGGCGCTGGAACTCTCGCCTTTTCTGATCCATTTACCGGCCTCATGCTTCTGCACGGCATTGGGATTATTCGGGGTCGATCCTGTAAGGCATCGGCGGGGCTCTCCTTGTCAAACTCGACTCAATAACTCTTTGTCGCGCTCAACAATCTCTGCATCCACCGCCTCACCCTCGACCCTCTCCCGCGGGAAATACAACGCCCCTAGTGGTGGCTGCATCACGATACGTTGTCGGCTGTAGCACCCCGCCGGCCTGCAGGAACATCTTCAACGCCTCTGTTTTGCTCCAAAACCGCACTTTCGTTGTTACCGAGCCGTCCGGGTGCATCCTCGATTCAACGCCGGCCACGCACCGGCCGTATGCTCGCCGGCCACTCGTTCAGCGGCAGCAGCATCCCCGCATTGTTGTACATCTGCGCCGGGTCCGGAGCGCTATCATGCTCGGTTTCCTTGAGAAAACGACCGGCATTGTTCTGTCTGATTTCAGCCAGATATTCACTGAATCTTCGGGCAATTTCAGCCTTAACCATCGGTATTTGCATCAGATGATTGGAGGTGGTTTTTTCAAATCCCGCTTCCCTACCCGCCCTAACGGGGTCGTGCCCTTGTCGCCCTCGACGAACACGAGCGTCTGGGGCAAGACGTCATGCTCGTAGTAGTTCTCGGGGTAGCCCATCTCGCACGTGACGGTCGTCTTCCCGCCGTTCGCCAGGAGCATCACGGTGGCCACGTCCTCGCCCTTGATGTTCGGATGGACCTGATGGATCTGGCAGTACAGGCGCTCCGGCTCCCCGAAGTAGAAGCGCACGATGTCCAGGATATGCGTGCCCATGTCGGTGAGGATGAAGTTCTCCAGGTCGTTCAACGTGGGCTCGTTGATGAAGACGGGATAGCCCGAGACATCGTGATGCGAGCGCGGAACGGCGTGCCGATGTCGCCCGAGTCGAGGACCGACTTGAACTGCCTGAGCTGGGGCTGCCAGCGCCAGTTCTCGTGGATGTAGTAGGGGATGCCGGCGTCGGCGCACGCCTTGACCAACTCCTCGCCAATGGCCACAGAGGGAGCCATCGGCTTCTGGCTGATGACCGGCACCCCGTGAGGCGGCCGATAGCTTGACGAAGTCGGGCAAGCTGAAGGGGTTCGTGCACAGGTCCACGAAGTCGACCTTTTCGCGCTGGAAGAGTTCCTCGGGGTCGTCGTAGACCTTCGGAATGCCGAACTCCTCGGCAAACGCCTCGCCCTTTGCGCGCGTGCGGTTGAACAGCGCGACGCACTCGGCGCCGTCGAGTTCCCGCCACGCCGGCCATCTGGAAGCGTGCCCAGTAGCCGGCTCCGAAGAACGCAAATCGCAGGTTCTTGATCTGCCTACCCCTCGGAGTCACGCCCGTTCCACAAGACTAACCGAAGCGAACGAACAGAGCCCGATGCTCCTGAGCTGATGCGGCCCTCCCAGCTCGGGCCCGGTCAAGATTACCACCGACCCGCCCTGATGGCAAGACCACTCGTGGCTGCTTCCCCACCCACCCTCTCACACCTCCGCACGGAAGGCCCGCGCGTTCGCGGTCGGGCACGCCGGGGAGTGAGAAGAGGGCACCTGCACGGCGTGTTGACAGGGCCCTTGCCTGCACGTAAACTCCGTCGGTCACAGGAGGAGCGCTACAGGCATGGTTCCGGTCGGGAAAACGCAATTGAGGGTCGGCGTTATCGGTGCCGGCGCCATCGCAGAGAGCGTGCACCTGCCCTCTCTGAGTGAGGCGCCCGGCGCCGACGTGGTGGCGGTCTGCGACCTCGTCGAGCAGCGTGCGACGGAGCAGGCGTCGCGCTTCTCGATTCCGCGGACCTATACGCTTTACCGCGAGATGCTCGCGAAGGAAGACCTGGATGCCGCATTCGTGCTCGTGGAGCCGAGCAACCTGTTCCACGTGGTGATGGGCTGCCTGGAGGCAGGCATTCACACGTTCATGGAGAAGCCGCCCGGGATCACCTCCTACCAGGCAGCGTCGCTGCTGCGGGCGTCACAGGCCGCGGGGCGCATCCTGCAAGTAGGCTTCAACCGCCGCCACATCCCGCTGGTCAGGAAGGTGGTGGACACCATGCGCAACGCCACCACGATCAACCAGGTCGAGGGACGCTTCATGAAGTGCGGCACGGCGGCGTTCGACAAGGGAGGCGTAAGCGCATTCCAGTCGGACACGATCCATGCCGTGGACCTGGTGCGTTGGATCGCCGGCGGCACGCCCGTGAGCGCGGCGACGGTGTGCAGCCGCGTGGACGACGTGGTGCCCAACTCCTGGAACTCGGTGGTCCGCTTCGACAACGGCGTGACGGGCATCATCAAGGCCAACTACCAGACGGGCGGCCGAACGCACACGTTCGAGATCCATGGTGCAGGCGCCAGCGCGTTCATCAACCTGGGCTTCGGCCCGGAGGCCTGCGAAGCGCAGATACTGGCAACGGAGGGCAAGGGCGGCTATTCGCTGGCCGCCACCGGTGCCGGCAGCACCGGCCTGCAGGTCATGGACGGCATAGCGCTGGCGGGCAGCGACAAGTTCTATCGCTATTATGGCTTTTACCAGGAGGACTTGCACTTCCTCGACTGCGTCCGCCGGGGGACAGAGCCGGAGACCGGCATTGCCGACGCGGTCAAGACGTTCGAGTTCGTGGACCTGCTGGCGTCCAGCTTGATCTGAACGGGGCGCCTCCGCGCGACGCCCAAGCGCTGCACCCCTCCCGCCGCCCTACCTGCCAGGCGCACGGGGCCAGCGTTCGCCACCGGTCGGCCCTTTGGGAGGCCCTTGCGTCGGGGCCTCAGTGGTGGTCCTCGCGAGGCCGGATGGGCCGCGCCTTGAACTCGCGGACCAGCTTGGCCAGTTCCCTGGTGACGGCGTGGTAGAGGGCCTCGCCTTTCTGCGCAGAGCCGAGCGTCGGGTCGCCAAGGACGCCGGTGTGGCTGAAGGTGCTCCACCATTCCATCATGGCGATCCTGCCGCCTTCCTGAAGGTCCTGCCACCAGAACTCCGACGGCAGCATGTTGTTCTCGGGGGCTGCCGGCTCTCTGCGCACTCCCTCCGGCGGAGGTAAAGGTACAGGGACGTCTCGATCTCGTCGGCATGGGCCACCCAACCCTTGGGGGACTCGCGCACCTGACCGATCACGTCCGTGGCCAGCTCGAAGTAGCTGAACGCAGCGCAGACCACCTCGTTGTCCATGGTCGCCTGGCGGGCGGCCACCTCGACGAGCGGCCGGTTCGAGCCGTGTCCGTTCACGATCAGGACCTTCGTGAACCCGTGGTGGGCCACGCTGCCCACAATGTCCAGCAGGAACCGCACGTAGTTGTCCCACGCGATGCCGATCGTGCCGGGGAAGTCTATGTGGTGCCAGTTGAAGCCGTAGCTCAGCGGCGGCATGAGCAGCACGTCCTCCGGCGCCAACCGAGCCGCGCCCTCGCAGACGCTCTGACAGAGGAAGTTGTCCACGTCCAGCGGCAAGTGCGGGCCGTGTTGCTCTGTCGAGCCGACAGGCAGCACGATGACCCGTCTCTGCGCAGCAGCCTCTTTCACCTCCGGCCAGCTCAGCTTGTCGTAGTGGTACGACTTGACCTCAGTCATGCAGCGCCTCCCGATCCGCGTCCTCCAGCAATACCGAGGCCGGCCATTATACCGGGCGCTCCGCATGCTCCGCTTGCGGGGGGACCAGCGCCAGCCGTAAGATAGCCCTCCCCCGAGATCTACCGGCGGGGGAGGCGGCATCCTGTCGGAAGGAGTGCGACCCTTTCGCTCGCAGAGGACGGCATGACCAGTGTTCTCAGCGCGACGTTGTGGGTGATGGCAGGGGTTTCCTTGGCGGCGGCCGTGGGCCGCGGGGATGTGACGACCGGATCACAGGAGCCCACGGCTGCGGCGCCCGCAGCAACTCGCGATGAGAGCGAACACGAGATGGCCGAGATGGATGACGCGAAGCTCAAGGACTGGTTGGAGCGCTGGAGCAAGCACATCGTCAACGACGCCCGCAACCGCTACTGCGACAAAGCTGTGGGCGAGGACATCGGCTGGCTGATGACGCCTTTCATGAACGGCTTCTACTACGGCTACATCGCCACGAAAGACCCCAGGTGGGTGGACATGCTGGTGGACTGGACGGACTCCTGGGTGAAGCGCGGCGTGGTGGGGCCGGACGGCTACATAGGCTGGCCCGGACCAGGCGCGGCGGGCACCAAGGTGGACGGTCTCGACGACTTCACTGCCGACAGTTTGCTCGGCGAGGCGATGTGCCTGCGGCCGGTAGTCCTGATGTCGGCTGAGATCCTAAGAACGCCGGCCCTCAAGGAAGAACACGGCGCCAAGGCCGAGAGCTACATCCAGCTTGCGGAGCAGGTCTTCGAGAAATGGGACAAGCGCGGCGCATGGCGCGAGACCGAGGGTGGCGGGATGATCACAGTCGTCCTCCCCTTCGGCATAGACGCGAACACCGGCAAGTGGACCGCGGGATACGAGACGCGGAACGCGCGGGGCAACGGGTTCTCGCACCCGGACAACAAAGCCAATCTATGCGCTCGCTGGCTCATGGCGATGTCCGACGTCACGGGCAAGCTGGTCTACAGAGAACGTGCAGAGAAGTGGTTCCGGCTGATGAAGTCGCGGATGGAGGTGACAGACGACGGCACGTATGAGATATGGAACTACTGGCAGCCGGCGGGGCCGTGGGACTACAAGCCCGACGGCGCGCCCAAGCACTGGATCGGTGTCCATCCGAACGGCGGCTACTACTTCATAGACACCGACGCCATTGCGGACGCCTACCAGCACGGGCTGGTGTTCACCAAGCAGGACATAGACCGCCTGGCCGCCACTGCCCTCGCAGGGAAGCGGTACTGGACGAGCCTGGCGCCGTACAACCACGCGGTACAGGAGCATTTCGAAGAGCACCACAATCCCGAAAGTTGGGGCGGCCTGGCGGCCACGCCGTGGTACCTGGCGCTCCAGGCCCGGCTGCGCGAGGCAGGCCGTTAGGCGCATCCGCCTTTGGGGCCGGCTTGAGCAAGAAAGGTGAGTGTCCATGCTGATCGGATGGGCGGCCTCTGACATCACGCCGACCCGCCCCGTAGCACTGAGAGGCCAGTTCTACGTGCGCGTGTCGGAGAGCGTGAACGATCCGCTCACCGCCACGGCGTTGGCCGTTGAGGGCGAGGACGGCAACGGCGGCGCGGATCACGCAATCATGGTCTCGTGCGACCGGGTGGACATCCCGGATGAGGTGCAACAGAGCGTCAGGGAGGCGGCCGCTCCGCGTCTGCCCGGGTTCGACGCCCGGAAGCTCTTCCTCAACGCCACGCATACGCACACGGCCCCGGAGATCAGGGAGGGCTTCTATCCGCCGCAGGGGCCGGGGGTGATGACGCCGACCGAATACGCCGCCTTCTTCGTCGACCGCGTGGCTGACACGGCCGTTCAAGCGTGGGAGCGGCGCCGACCAGGCGCTGTTGCCTGGGCGTTCGGCCATGCGGTGGTCGGCCACAACCGCCGGGCCGTCTACTCCGATGGTTCTGCGAGGATGTACGGCAAGACTGACGACCCCCGGTTCGACAGCATCGAAGGCTACGAAGACCACAGCCTGAACGTGCTCTTTTTCGGGGATGAACGGCACGAACTCACGGGGCTGGTGGTCAACGTTGCCTGTCCCTCGCAGGTCACGGAGAACGCCTGCTACGTGTCCGCGGACTTCTGGCACGAGGCAAGGCAGGAGATCCGCAGGCGGCGCGGCGGGGAGGTGTTCATCCTGTCCCAGTGCTCGCCGGCCGGCGACCAGTCGCCCCATTTTCTGATCTACGGCAGGGAAGAGGCGTACATGCGGGACCGCCTGGGCCTGAGCGAACGCGAGGTGATCGGCCGGAAGATCGCCAATGCGGTGGAGGAGCTGCTCCCCCCGGCCCTGAGCAGCGCGCATACTGACCCGGTGTTCCGCCATGTCGTCCGCGCAGTGCGTCTGCCCGTGCGGCTGATCACAGATGAAGAGCTGCAGGCGGCGCGTTCTGAGGCCGAGCGGCTCGAGGCTTGGAAGCCTGAATCCGAGCGGGACGCTTCGACCAGGTTCATCATGCTCGGCCGGTGCCGGGGCGTCATCGAAAGGCACCGACGGCAGGAGGCCAAACCGCATTACGAGATGGAGCTTCACGTGCTGCGACTCGGCGACGTGGCCATCGCGACTAACCCGTTCGAGCTCTTCCTGGACTTCGGCATTCGCATCAAGGCCAGGAGCAGCGCGCTCCAAACCTTCCTGGTCCAACTGGCCTGCGGCACGGGAGGGTACCTGCCGACGGCCAAGGCCGTGGCCGGCAAGAGCTACGGCGCAGAGCCGGCCAGCAACCTCGTCGGGCCGGAGGGCGGCCAGGCGCTCGTGGATGCCACCGTCGAGGAGATTGCCCGTTTGTGGGAGAAGGGCTGACGGCCGGCGCCGGACGGCCGGGGGTAAGCAGCGCCCTCGCCGGGCTCGGCTCCGCATGGAGGAAGGCCATGAAGATCACGAACTGGACTATCTATACGCCGGACGTGGGCCGGCACGTCTTCATTCAGCTCCACACCGACGAGGGACTGAGCGGTTGGGGCGCCACGTTCTCCAGCAGGCCCCAGTGCCTCGGTGCGCTGGAGTGGCTCAGGAAGTTTGTCCTCAACGAGAACCCGCTCGAGGTCGAGCGCGTCACGGAGAAGCTCCACCAGATCAGCTACTGGTTCGGCCGCGGCGGCGCCATCACGCATGCCATCAGCGGCATCAACATCGCCCTCTGGGACCTGGCGGGCCGGGCCCTCGGACAGCCGGTCTCGGTGCTCCTGGGCGGCCGCTACCACGAGTCGGTGCCCGTGTACGCTTCGGTCCTCTTCGACCCGGTCGAGACGCTCTCGGAGCGGGTCCGCGAACTGCGCGAGCGCGGCTTCCGGGCCGTCAAGCTCGGTTGGGAGCCGTTCGGGCAGCAGAGCCTGGCGGACGACGAGAAGCTCGTGCGCACCGGCCGCGAGGCAGCGGGGGAGGACGCCACGCTGCTGGTTGACGCCGGCGGCAGCTACCCGCACTGGCCTCTCCGACTGAAGGACGCTCTGGAGCGCGCCCGGATGCTCGCGGACTACGGCGTCTACTGGTTCGAGGAGCCGCTCCAGCCGGACGACGTGGAGGCCTATGCGCGCCTGACAGACGCTTCACCGGTCAAGATCGCGCACGGCGAAGTGCTCACGCGCAGGCAGTCGTTCATCCCTTACTTCAGCCGGCGCGCCATGGACATTGCCCAGCCCGATGCGACGAAGGTGGGCGGGCTGTCGGAGATGCGCCGCATCGCCTGGATGGCCGAGGAGTCCGGCATCGAGGTGGTGCCGCACGGTTGGAACACGGCAGTAGGCGTAGCGGCAGACGCTCACCTCGTCTCCTCGCTGTGCACGCGTTCGTTCGTGGAGTTCAACGTGGGCAATCCGTTGGTCGAGGAGTTGATAGACCCGCCGTTCAGGCTCGACCGCGACGGACGCCTGCCCGTGCCGAGCGGCCCCGGGCTGGGAGTGCAGCCGGACCGAGAGAGGCTGGAGCGCTTCAGGCAGTCCGGCTTCGCCAGCGAGACATGGCTCTGGGACCAGCGGCGCACCTTCGAGGCAAAGTGACGAAGCGCATCCTGCGCTTCAGGGGCCAACACGGGGCGCAACCTGCAACGCGGGGACAAGCATGAGACCTTCGCGCGACGAGATCGGGCACAACTGCGCTCTGGTGCAGCGTGCAATCGGAGAGAGCACGCCGTTCTGCGAGCTTACGACCGATTACGTGACGGCGGACCACGCCGTTGGGGGCGAGGTGGCCTTTGAACACCTCGGTGTCGAGTGGACCAAGGTGGGTCGAGGCCGCATAGACTGGAGCGGCCCGCAGCATCGCCACCAGGAATGGCCCGCGCAGATGAACCGGTTCTACTACCTTGGCTCTCTGGCCTCCGCCTGGCGACAGAAGCGCGAACGGGTCTACGCTGAGGCCGCCCGGGATTACGTCATGGACTGGATTCGCGCCCATCCTTCGAGAGAAGGTTGGGCGCCGGCGCCATACGATAGCACCCTCAACCTGTGCATCCGCATCCTCGAGTGGTTCACCGCTCTGCCGGTCATGTTGGATGGCGCGGCGTTCGATGACGCGATGCTCGAGGCGGTCCTGGAGTCCGCTCGAGTCCAGCTCAACTACCTGTGCGAGCACTTGTCGTCCCGCATGAACTGGCGCATCGCGCAGGCCGACTCGCTGCTGACAAGCGGACTGCGACTGGGCGGGCTTGAGGGCGCTGACAGGTGGCGGCGCCTCGGCGTGCACGTGCTCAACGACGCCTTCCATCGGCAGGTGCTCCCGGACGGGGCGCACGAGGAGCGCAATCCGAGCTACCACGAATGGATGACGAGCGTGTTCGAGAAGTGCTGGCGGCTCAAGGGAGCCATGCCGGCGCTCGGCCTCGTGATCGAGACGGGCCGCATCGCGCTCATGCACGACTACTCCCTCGGAGCGACGCGGCCGAACGGCGCACCGAACGCGATGCACGACTGCACCGGGCGCCGGAGCGGCGTCGAGCCAAACCGCGCTCTGGAAGCGCGGGCGGCCTTCCGCCGCGAGGCAGGCCTGCCGGACGAGCTCCCGCCGACGTCCCAGTTCTTCCCTTGCGCGGGACAGGCCTTCCTGCGGGACGGCTGGGGTCCGAAGGCCACCTATGTGACCTTCGACGCGACCACTTGGGGCGGCGCTCACTGCCACCTGAGCCGCAATGCGGTACAGCTTCACGCGGGCGGGCGGTCGCTCATCGTGGACCCCGGCACGCTCACCTATGAAGCGAGCGATTCCATGGGCCCCTATGGGAAGTCCACGCGCGCCCATGGTACGCTCAACCTGAACGGCTGGAACCAGTCCGAGGCCGACCCGGTCACGCGGTTCGAAAGCGTGCGCGGCTACGACGTGGTCGGCTCACGGTATGAAGGCGGCTACTGGCCCGGCGACTACGTCTGGCAGTTCGCTCCGGACCACGGCCGCGGTCTGTTCGCGTCGCACCACCGGACCCTCCTCTGGGTCCGAGGGCGCTTCATCGCGGTGCTCGACCAGCCTCCGGCACGATTACGCCGACAACGCGCCGTTCCTGGAGTCGAACTGGCAGTTCTGTGAGGGCGGCGTCGAGGTGGATGCGGAGGCCGGGCGCGTGCGGACGTGCAAGGAAGACTCGAACGTGCTTCTGCTCTTCCCGCTCAGGCCCGCCGGCAGCATCCTGCAAGTGCACGAAGGCGAGGAAGACCCCGTGCGGGGATGGCTGCCCGGCGAGGGATACTACGTCCCGGCGCCCCAGGTCTCCCTGCTCGTCGCTCCTGTTCCAGCGGGGTGGACGGAGTTGGCCGCTGTTCTGGTTCCGTTCAGAGGCGCGGAGCCGCCCGAGGTCACGGCCGCAGCGGACTCGCGCAAAGGCGTGAACAGACTCCTCCTGCGCTGGGGCGACGGCTCGTCCGACGAGCTGCTATGGACCGGCTCTCTGGCGCGAGCCATAGACAGCGCGGACGGCCTCGAGACGGACGGCGGGCTCGTCCACCTCGCGAAGGCGGAGGGCGAGCGGCTGCTCCAGGGCCTCGTCGTGGACGGGACGTTCCTGCGGCCGTTCGCCCCGGACGTGAGGCCGGCGCCGTGCACGTTCACGCTCGACCCGGAGTGAAGCAGCGCAGTGCGTCGTGGCGCCTGCCGCCAGCGCCAGTGCCCAGGCGTCCCGCGCGAATCCCCGTTCGGTTCAGAAGGCCAGCCAGTCGTCGTGGGCTTCGGCCCAGGACCGGGCCTCGTCGTGCATGAGGCGCAACGTATCCGCGTGGCGCGGGTCCGCGGCCAGGTTGTGCAGCTCCAGGGGGTCTTCCCCAAGATCGTAAAGCTCCGAGCCGGCCTTGGGGTCGTACACATACTTGTAGCGACGGCTGATGACGGCGCGCCGGTCCATGTCCTTGCCGACGCTGCCGCAGAACTCGCAGAAGACCGGGCGCTCGGGGGGCTGTGCCGCCTCGCGCACGCAGCTTGCCAGCGAAATGCCGCTTGCGCCCTCCGGGGGCGGCAGGCCCATCAGTTCGTGCAGGGTCGGCATTATGTCCAGGTGCGACACGGGGACGTCCGAGCGCTGCGCCCGCGCGCGGCCCGGCAGACGCAGCAGCCAGGGCGTGCAGACGGCCGGCTCGTACATCTCGAACTTCTGGTACATGCACCGCTGGCCCAGCATGTCGCCGTGGTCCACAGTGAACGTCACGATGGTGCTATCCTCCAAACCCGCCTCATGCAGGCTTGCGAGCACCTGGCCGATCCCCGTGTCCGCCAGGTTCACAAGGCCAAGGTGCGCAGCCCACACCTTGCGCCACTCCTCCATCGTCACTCCGGCGCCGAGCTGGCCTGCAATGCCGGTGCGTCGGCCGGCTGCCTCATCTCCCGGCGTCAGCCCGACGTTGACCGGCAGGTCGAGCGCATCCGGATCGAACGCCGAGGCGTAAGGCTCCGGCACGCGCAATGGCGGATGAGGCGCCCACAGGAACAGGAAAAGCGCGAACGGCCGCTCATGGGGACGCCTGAGGAACTCGGCCGCGCAGCGGCACCAGTAGCTGTCCAGAAAGTGCTCGGCCGCAAAGGGCCACACGGCCGTGCGCGTGTTGCTGAAGCGCCGTCGCACCAGCTTCTCGAACTGGGTCAGCTCTATCTCCTTCGTGAACGACTCCGGCTCGGGGTACGGCTCGTCCGTCACGTTATCAGCCAGGTAGCGGTCGTGCTCCTCGTTGCTCACCCAGAGCGCGAACGGAACGCGCCGGCGATAAGGCGGCCTTACCTTGACGTGGTCCATGCCGACATGCGCGACCTCGTAGCCGGCCTCCGACAGGTACTCCTGGAAGACCTTGTGGTCCTGGGCCGTCTTCCCCTCGAAATCGTTATAGACTACGCCGTTAAGGGTCGGGTACCTGCCGGTGAACATGGCCGTGCGTGCGGGGGCGCACAGAGGGGCCGCGCAGTAGGCGCGCCGGAAGTGGTAAGATCGCTCTGCCAGTCGGTTGAGGTTCGGGCAGACTTCCCTTCCCGCCTGCACCATGCCTATGCTGTCATGGCGCTGGTGGTCCGTCATGATCAGGACAAGGTTCGGCGCGTCCCCGGCCATGATTCACGTCCTCCTGGACGAAGCCCGGCCGCGCATGCGCACGCCGTCAAATCTCGTCCCAGGGCGCGTCCTTGAGCGCCTGCCATACGTCGTGCTGGAACTCCTCATACTCCTCCGGCAGCCCCCGGGCCTGCTTGAGCAGGTGCTCGCGGAGGATCTCGGCCAGGCGCGGCGCATCGTTCAGCGTCAAACCCGGATAGCGGCCGACGTGACCCCAGCGCGAGGCGAAGACGTACGGCCCGGAGACGCCCCGTCGCCACAGCCTGCCCATGCTCTCGAACGCGGGCACGTGGCGGGGCTGCATTTCGCCCTGGCTGATGGCAGGATCGAATTCGCCATGCCGGCCGCAGATGTAGAGCGAGGCCAGGTAGTAGGCCGCCTCGCCGTGCGGGTGGCCGAACTCCTCTTCCACCTGGCGCCGGAACGGCCCCTCGTCCAGCATGAACAGGATGGGCAGATCGCCCGTCTCCTCGAACACCTGCCGCATGGCAACCTCAATCATCGGGTTGTTCGGCCCGTGGACGCTCACCAGCACGAGCCGCTTGAAGCCATTGCGGAAGATGCCCTTGATGACTGCGATGACGTAGTCGAGGACCTCGCGGGGCATGACCCTCACGCTGCCGGGCCATCGCACTGTGGCGCCCGAGCAATACAT
>CAVZKK010000004.1:0-4897 GCA_963775925.1 Candidatus Bathyarchaeota archaeon
ACGCTTTAGCAAAAATCTCTGAACTAGTTAAGTGCCTTCTCCAATCTGCACAAATTTCAAAAGAACATGCAGACGCCGTCCTGAGTTACATAAAAAGAACGTAAATGTTTCCAAGTTCACTTTACTGAAGGATCGCCTTGGAATAGCCCGAATAAGTTTCCCTCAGTGTCCATGCACTATGCTGAGTACCCTACTCCTGAAATAGCTCATCTTCTCTGTTAATGCTTTTCCTCCTGCTTGCACAATCTTTTTGAGGAACTCGTCAACGGAAGGAACATCTACAAATATGGTGATTGTACCTTTCTCCATACGTTCCATGATAGCACCATTGATACCAGGCTTATCACTACTGCTAGTTGAGACGAGCCAATATTTGACAGGCCCCTCCCACTTTGAGATTTTCCACCCGAAAATCTTCTCGTAGAATTTCGCAGCTCTTTTAGGGTCGTCGGCGTTAATCTCAAAGTGAATTATTCCGGGCATTTTAAACGCCTCTTGTAATGTTAATCATCGATTTATTTTATATTCTTTCTGATGGCTAGGTTTTTTAGTGTTTGGCATTTGGGGCATATGTATGAGGCTGTGCTTCCTGTTTTGATTTTTTCTATCGGCGTTTTGCACGTGGGGCATGGTTTTCCTGTTTTGTAGCCTACGAGGAATTCGTTTATGGTAACTTTGCCTTTTTGTCCGTAGAAGTCCTTTTCGTAAGCTAATCCGCCTAGCTGAATGCTACGGTTTAATACGTCTCGGATTGCATTGTATAGAGCGTTTATTTCTTTTTCAGACAAAGTTAAGATTTTTCGGTTTGGATGCAGTTTGGCTTTGAATAATATGTCTTGTATGTAGACGTTTCCAATGCCTGCCACATTCTTCTGGTCGATTAGAAAGCTCTTTATTCCTGCTTTTTTGTTGGCTAATAAGTTTTTGAAGTGTTCCAGCGTAAATTCTTTGTCTATTGACGAGATTCCGAGTTGAGCTGTTAGTTTATGCTTGTTCAAGTTCTTTTCTGGTACAAGGTGGATGTAGCCGAACCATTGGAATTGTATGGTGAAACCAGTTTTATCGGTAAAGGTTAGCTTAAAGTGGTATTTTTCCGGAAGTTTTTGGCTTGGGGTAAAATGGAGTAAGTCTGCGTTCATTCCTCGGTTTATGAGCATGTAGTATGCTGGGTCTAGTTTTATGAATATCCATTTTCCTTTGCTGGAAACATTATTGATTGTTCTTCCTTTAGCTGTTTTCACAAATTCTTTAACGGGCATGTTTAGGTTTTTTGGTTGTCTGGCTTCGATGTCTGCGACACGTTTTCCAGCGATTTCTTTGTTCATTTGTCTAGCGATTACTGCTATTTCTGGCAGTTCTGGCAAGTTATCACAAACCACAGAGAGATGAAAAACTGGTTATCTTTCGTTTAAGTAGCAGTAGCCCGCATCTACCTTCTTTTGCATCTCCTCGGCCCACTTGTCAATGCCCGTAGACCCAATTTTTCGCACTCCCTCTATTGCTCGAGGTCCGTATCGCTGCAATTTTTCACATTTCTCCATGTCAGCACATTCTGCACACGTAGCATAAGCCTTTTGCTTGCAACATTCACGCACTGCACAGCTTGGATCTCCGCCACCTTTTACGCAACTTGGACAAACACCAAAAATTTTGACAAACCCATCCATGACATTTTCGAATTCTGCGTAATGCTGGAAGGCAGGCTCCCATTTTGCTAATTCAGGAGCCATTTTGTCGAAGCCGTAAGCGCCTATAACTCTTCGTAGGTTTTCAACCGCCTGCGTTATTTTTCCTTGATATATCCCGCAAGCGCCGCAGAACAAACCGCAGTGACCTATCAGATTTTTAGGATTTTCCTTCATGCAAACACCTTTAAACTTCTTAAGTAACTATTTGAGTTGCAATTAAATCTTTTTTCTGATATTTTGAGCCTGTATTATAGCTTGTCTAAGTTCATGGTTACCAAGAGATTTGAGGGTTCATCGTGGAGATATTCCTATATGGCTCATTGAAGTTTTATCCATAACAGAAAGGTTACCAAATGTCCTAAAGGAAGCAGATTCAATAAATGTCGGTTCAGAAGCAAGTTGTTGAAGCGTTGATGAAGCCTGAAGCTTATGACGAAGAACCAGGTAAAATTGAGCTGACCCAGACTCACATATCCTTCGTTTTTCTAACCAGAAACTTTGTCTACAAGGTGAAGAAGGCTGTAGACCTCGGATTTCTAGACTTCACAACCCTCGAAAAGAGACGTTTCTTCTGCGAAAAAGAGTTAGAACTCAACAGAAGGCTGTGCGGAGACATGTACATCGAGGTTGTTCCCATCAACAAGTCAAACGTTATCAAGATAAAAGGCGAGGAGGGAGAAACCGTTGAATATGCTGTGAAGATGAAGCGGATGCCTCAAGAAAAGATGATGAGCAGGCTTCTTGAAGAGAACAAAGTGCATAGTAAGCTTATTGACAGAATAGCGAAGATTATCGCTGAATTCCATTCAAAGGCGGAAACAAACAAGAGAATAAGCGAGTTCGGCTCCTTGGCGATAATAGAGACTAATTGGAAAGAGAATTTCGATCAGACTAAGGAGTTTGTCGGCAAAACGATATCCACGGAGGATTTCACGTTAATCCGTGAAAGGATAGAACATTTCATGAAGAACAATGTGTCCTTTTTTGAGAAGAGGATGAAGGGAGGCCGAGTTAGAGATTGTCACGGAGATATTCATTCGGGCAACATCTTTGTTACAGACCGAATCTATATTTTTGATGCGATAGAATTCAACGAAAGATTTAGATATTCTGACGTTGCCTCCGACATTGCCTTCTTAGCCATGGACTTAGACTTCAAAGGACGAACTGATCTGTCTAGCTTCTTTGTTGAAAAGTATGTTAAATATTCTGGAGACCAGGAGTTGACGAAACTTCTTCCTTTCTACAAATGCTACCGAGCCTACGTGCGAGGAAAGGTCATCAGTTTCAAACTTCAAGACCCAAACGTAGGTAGTGAGGAAAAGAGCACAGCAATGATAGAAGCAAAAGCATACTTCAAACTAGCCTCTGCTTACGCGAAAATTCTTTAGAGAAGTTCACTTAAAGTTGAAATTGTTCAGCTACATATTCGGGGATTTTCACTGTCCCCATGAGGATTGGCTTTTGGTGGCAGTCGCTTCCTCCAGTCATGATTAGTCCATGTTTTTTTGCAAACTCCATGTAATGATTCGTTGTTTGGGCGTCATTTCTGGAGTGCCAACACTCTACGCCATCAATGTACCTCAAAATTGACTCTTCTATTATCTCTGTCTGTTCGTGCAAAGATTTAGTCAGTGTCACAAGTGAGGTCCCATGAGGATCGTTAGGATGAGCCAAAACTATTTTTCCTCCAGCATTTCTCACCAGCCTCGACGCCTCTTCAATGTAAAGAGGATACTTGGGAACATCACATTTCACAAGATACTTATCAAAAGCTTCTTGTCTGGTTCTAACAATTCCCTTTCTCACCAAATAATCAGCAATGTGAGGCCTCCCAAGTACTCCGTCAACGGAATCTTGAATCTCCTTAAAATCATTCTTCGTTAACTTTTCAATTCCTTCTTTTTCAAACTCTGCATTAATATTATCCAAGATCTTTGCAGCTCTTTCCTCTCGATATTCCGCAATTTGCTGAAGCTTGTCCTTTAACTCCTTATTCTTTATGTCAAATTGATAGCCCAAGAAATCTAGCGATATTGATTTACCGTTCTGATATCTGGGGTGCGAGAAGGTTACATTCAATTCAACCCCAGAAATATAACGGATTCCATTTTTCCTTGCCAAAGCCATGGCTTTCTCTTGACAGCCAATCGAGTCGTGATCTGTAATCGATATTAACCCAATGTTTCTGATCTTGGCTTCTTTAACAAGTTCTTCAACAGTCAAGTTTCCGTCAGAACAACTTTTTGAATGAATATGCAAATCGATTATCATGATGAAACGGAGTCCAGTTACCTTTTTTCCATCCCGATTATGTACCAATCCTCAGGAGGATCATACTCTGTGTCGACTGTTAAGTGCACTATTTTGAGTTGCGGATAACTCTTTTTCAAGTCATCCAAGTCAACAGGTTCAAACTTTTTCTTGTTGTTAAGATAAGCTTCCTTGGTTAAGGCGTTTGACTCATAATTTTCTTTGGTTCTTCTCAAAATCCTCGCGAATGACGCTTCTTCAGAGCAGTGAGTTTGAAGTATGACAAAAGTCATGTTGTGCTTTGCAGCAATCTCAGCGGCACGTCTTCGCAGTTCCTGAGTGACAAAAGTAGCATCTAAAATTACGCCTTCTTTACTCTTCTGTACAAGATCTTCTGCTCGGCGAAACAACTCATCGTAGACAGACAACCGTTTACTCATATTTGACGCAACTTTTTCGTCAAAGACATCTTCATTCTTAAGAACTTCCAATCGAATCAAATCGCTTCGAAGAATGGGGTATCCCTTGATTTTTGAGACTTCCTCTGAAGTCTCTGTTTTCCAAGTTCCTGGGAGCCCACATGTAATTAGCAGAGTGCGAGGCTTTAACTCAGTTTTAACAAACTCAGCAAAAGGTTCTCTCAACAAGACACACCTTGTTTCTTTGTGATCAAGTTGAAACAAAGCAAGATTAAACTTTTGCGGCAAGAAACACCGCTTGTTTTTAAACGCCAGTCCACAACTTTCTACTATATCGATAATGTTTCAACCATAAATTCTCTTAAAAATTGATAACCTTTTAGTTTAAACAGATGGCTTCCGCACTTGCAATCAGACGAACCAAAACCTTTAATCGGGATACCTATTTCGCTTATGTTTTTCGCACTTTTGCATTCTTCAAGCCTTCCTGCTTTTTTATGAAACACCTTCAAAACTTTTACGTGAGCATCATCAAGT
>CAVZKK010000005.1:0-10445 GCA_963775925.1 Candidatus Bathyarchaeota archaeon
GGAGATTCCTGTTTAATAACTGTCACGTAAAGGTGATGGTTCAGAAAAGGTTTCTATGCACGCTCAACCGCTATGCCGTTTGCAGTTTTCGTTATTTTCACCGCGATGTCTTCGCCTTTTGCCCAGCCTAAAGTTTTCCATAAGGTCTTTGCTAAAATGAAGGAATCCATATTTGTTTATTTTGCCCTACAAATACGTCGTTTGCTTTTTGCTCGATTATCTACCGCTACCTTTCTGAGCCAGGTGTTTTGCCTTCAGCTTTAGCCTTCTTTTCAGAGCTTTATACGTTTTACTCTGGCAACGGAATTTTTCTATTTGCCTTTGCCGTATCCTCGTTGTGGGCCTTACCTTCTTTTTGGGTTAAGCTTTCATGCATTTTTATCAACCTCCTTTTAACCCGCTTATCGGTTTATGCCGACAAGCAATGAGAAAAAGGACGGGTTTAACCCGATTAAAATTGGAAACTCGGCATTTCGGTTTGCCACTAACCTACTCTGCGCTGCCTATGAGTTTGCTTACGGATTAAGTTTGAAGTTAATCCGTTTACCTATTTTCGGGTCGCACTCCGAAACCTATACGCCGCCTGACGCCAAATAATCGATGCGTCGCACGTTCAGCCGTAGAGGCAAACGCGGTCTGCGTTTATCGATTATTCGTTAATCGGCTGCTGCCTATCGTGTCTCGCCTGCCCGTTGCCCGTGCCCAGTTTACAAACGCGGGTTAGTCGGCGATGGCTTACGTCCGCTTCGGTTTAACGCCTTTTTGCCTTTTTCGCCTACGCCTTCGTTGCTTGCCTTGAGCCGTATGCCGTTAAGGTGCTTAACGCAGGTTTCGGCTACGTTTGCGTTTATGGCGCTGCTTTCGTTTTTGCCTTTGCGTGTTGCCTTGCGACATAAAGGACGTAGGCTCAGGTCTATTTAAAAAATTGGTCTGAATTATTGAGTTGTGCCTATTCAAGCCACAAAAAGTGAGTCTTTTCTGAAAATACGCCTAGTCTAGTAGACGGGGGTATCTCCCAGTAGTTCGTACTATTGGTTGGGTTTCCGATGCTTTTGATATACCGAATGAATTAAAAGACAATCTTGCACATAAATGTTATTCTACGAACAAGATTCAACTTTCAGGGCTCGAGTAAAGTCATAGTACTTGAAATCATTAGGACAGATTCATAACTTAATTAGGTGACTAATTTGCCTACGCTTAAATATTTGTCTACAAAATATGTAATATAGCGTAGTAGAGTGAATGGCGGTAAGAATGGTGACTTCTTCAATAGAATACCCGTCTTCAGCTTTCCGGTACGCTCGTTCTTGGACCATGTAAGCCTGTACCTCACCAAGGAGTTCTCGAAATAAGAGGAATAAGGACAAAAGTTAGGCGAAGAGGAATACGCTTGAAGCAGAAAAGCAGTTTGTTGGATATGAAGATTTCATGAGTTTCAGATACGACCAAATACTTAGCCGAATGCCTCTCCCTGAACCCTTTACTTTAGACAAAGTTCTTGCATATTTTGTTGATGACGCTGTCAAAAGATTCAGATGAAGACAAAGAACTTCTGGAGGAACTAGAAGAGCAAGCGGAAACCGCTCTTAGGCTTCGTGGAATTCATCCAAAAAAGGTTTGAAAGCAAACTCTCTTGAGTATTATGAATTAGAAGCTAACCGATTCCTCGTATATCCAACCTACCTCTATCTTTCTTCTCACAAACATCTATGTTCCTTCAACACGTACCAAAAATATCTAAGGCTAGTTAGGAGGAGTGTAAGGCGATACGAGGTTTTGTCTTAGTTTAGGCGGAATCAAGAGACAGGCAGCGGGAGCCCAAGAGAAAATCAGTTGAACAGAATGAAATATGTGATGTCACCTTTGATCAGACAGAATGGACCTGTGGCTCCCATCACTACACTCACGCTCTTAAACTCTACATCTGTTTATGGTCTGCCCAAAGTTTGCGAGGAAATAAACAACCCCCTAGATTCCTTAGATATAAAGAGGTTGGATCAGAACTATCTTGGAGAGTATACAACTGATTACATGACCGAAACTTAAAAGCATGAGGAGAATGATTCATGACCTCTCCAAGGAATTTGAACCAGAGATATTCGACAAAGAAATCACGTCAAGCAATTCTGAAACAATGTTGCTGAGCAAGTTGCTTTCTTCTGATCTAGGATAGCGAATTGCCTTGACTCAACCCATTTCTGGGTGCTTTTATCTTGATTCCAGTATAGTTTTTTCTGAGGTCTTGGAACAGAACAAGCCCAGAATGGATAAGTTCAAAGGAGACGTGAACAACCATAACATCACTTGCCTTGTGTCAACAAGTGTTATAGAGGAATGTAAAGGCAAGATTGAGAAAACCACAGATTTCCTAGGGAGTACTTTGAAAGATGTCCTTGTGGCCTACTTAGAAGGAATCAGAACAACTCCAAGAGATCTGAGTTCTACGAAACCCTCAAATGAAGACTTGCATGTACTCCAAGAGGCATTCCTTACTGTGAAGCAAACTGCGAGAGAATTTGATCTGATCTCAGACCCATTTCAGGCAATAGAAGAATGGGTTGTATCAAAATTGGATAAAGAGATAGAAAAACCGAAAGGGAGTTTTTTGAGTGATTTTGTATCAGCACTCACAGGAACAATTCTGAAAAGAGATCAACAGTCTTCAGAGCGATTTTGAGAGACTCGTTGAACTAGAAGATGACTACATCACGCAATCTGACCAAAAGACAGATGCAGGAACAATCGATACACTTGTAGGAATCGGCGTACATAGGCCCGATGCGGAATCACATATCTGTCATAGAATCTCACCGTAGAAACAAAGGAGGAAAGGCTATTTTCCTCACTTTTGATTACAAATCAATTCTCTTGAAATCAGGCAAAATTAGAAAAGTCAATAATATTGAATGTTGCGATCCGATATACGGTCTCAGCTATCTTAGATAGTAGCGAATGCCCTTGAGTTGGAGAGGATTTTAGAGACGTTCATCGCGCTGTACAGTTGCGGTTGTTGGCAAAACGGCCTTGCTCGGATCGGTGGGAGTTTGGCGGAAAGCCAAACGGCTCTAGCTGTGGTCGCTACAGCGCATCAAGGTGGTGTTCCAAAACACGGTTTTAAATAGCGAGGCACGGTGTTCTATGTGAGGCCTCGGTTGTGAAATGGGACAGAGGCTTTACTACGGTTGATTCTGTTAGTTGGATGTGGCAGTTTCTTGACACTGCTTTCAGGCTTCTACGTCCGTGAACCTACTCCAATGTTTTTGGACGTAGCGCCTACCGAATACAGAGCATTGCAGTTTGGTTTTCCGCTTCCCATCTTCGATTCCTATGTGGAATTGTGGAACAGCGGTCAATTGTATTCTAATGTGCTGTTCATATGGGTGGGCGCTCTGCTGGACATAATATTCTATGCCTTCATTGTTGGGATCGTTTTCTTGATTGGTTCAGAAATAGCCAGAACAATCAAAAGCTCGCAAGTCATGAGTTGTCCAGTGGAAGATAGGCGACTATTTGGTTCTAGCTCGGTGGAAATATACATCCCATTCATCTTCGCGCGCGCTATATGGAATTGTTTCTCCTTTTCGGAGTAAGTCTTCAATTATCTTGCTTTTCTTTTTCTTTGTAGCTTAGTCCTGTTGTGGCGCCTGTTGTTATGGCGAACCATAGGACCGTCGCCATGATGTTTCCTTGGCTGACTATGTAGGCTAACCCCGCTGAAACTTGGAGAAAACAAGAGCAACTACTTCTTTACTTGAATGAGCTTGTCTCTAACAGCCTCTGCGACAAACTCCGCTCGACTACGGTATCCCAGAAGCTTCTTTTCAAGAATCTTATCTACCTCGTCTGCGAGTTCAACGGGAATCTTGACGTTAACATATTGTTTAGGCACGTTTATCCTCTTGTTGGTAACTCGACCGCAAATCTTATGAGAATAATGGATTTCTCCTTTGGAACCTGAAGTCCACATTATAGACCGCTACATGCAATTGGTAAAGAAGTGCTTCACAATGACAAACATCATGCTAGAAGGCGGAAAAGAAATCGACCTACTTACTTTGAACCCTATCACTAAAAGAGAAATATCACATTGAAGTGAGAGTCGCCACTGGACGAGGGTTCCGTTTAAGGCTGGATTGACACTCAAACAAAGAGCGGTCGCAAGCATAGAAGGGGCTTAGATACGCTAAACGAGATCAAGTTTTCACACCCGACCGTAGTCAATGCCATCAAGGAAACTTGGAAGGCGGCGAATACAAGAAGGTGCTTGTTGTGTGGGAAGTTGAAAATAAAAGCGTAATTGAACGAGCGAAAAGCCTCTATAACATTGAAGTATGGAAAATGGCAGACCTTATGAAAGAGTTAATGCGGGAAGTGAAAACGAAACCATACAAAAACGATGTTTTGAGAACAATCCAGCTTATTTCCAGAAGAGTTAGCAATTCCTAACTTTACTTCTGAATAAAGAGTCAGGAATTCCAAGTCAACCGGCACAAAGAAAGTTTAAGGCTTCAGTCTTAGTCTCAGCCTTCGGTGGTGGGGGCGGCTGAATAGTTTCTTCTGTGCCTTTCTACGACTATATCCAATGGCCACAATCGCAGCTACAAGAATCAACGCGACGGCAACTATGGCTATAAGAATAAAAGGGTCAAGACCAAGGATTGGAGGTGCCCCTACATCATAAGTCAAGTATACCGTTTTTGAACTAAACCAGGAGAAAGTGTTTCCAAAGTACAATGTGTATGCTCCATCCTTATTTGCTGTAAATTCAAAAGAACTTCCTTGAGAAACTCTTCCTAAATTCACAAAAGTCGCTCCCACGGGGTCTTTACCAGAAGTCAATGTCATTTCCACCGCCGCCACTTATAGACAATGACCCAGAAAATCTTTGTCCACTCTTTAGGTTGACAGTCAGCATGCTTGTGCTTAAGGCATCCACCTCAATACTCTCAACATGCGCTGCATTTGCTAATGAGAACATTGCAGACAAAAGAAGAATTATAACTACTGCCTTCAACTGAAAATGTTTCGTTTTCAACCATCCTCAAAGATAATCTTATGCATCAATGTCTAATAAGATTATCTCGCGCACTAATGGCTGGGAGTAAGAAGTACAAAGTTGTGTTTTCGGTATGATTGGGTTTAGGGGTGCGGAGGTGTATTTCTGAAAGTTTAGGGACTATCGGATTGACGGATAAAACGGATTTTGCTTTATTTTTGTGTAAAATCGCGCTTGATTTCTGGAAAACACTATTTACCTGTTTTCTACGTATTTTGTTAGCTTTGTAGACAAAAAGTTAGTTTTCAACGCTTAAGTCCCACAAATGAACAATATTCTCACGGAGATGATGATTGTGAGTCATGGCGATGGCGGTTTGGGTCTATACAAGAAAAGGCACTTATGGAGAGTGCGTATAATCAGGAAATCGCGGTTCTCAATGAAAAGATCAGCAAGTTAAAAGCGGATAACCAGAACCTTGTGAACGAGAACAGAAAGTTGAAGGAGGAAAATCAGGCACTTAAAGAGAGGGTTAAACAATTAGAAACAGGGCGCTAAGTGTTTATTCAGATCAAGTTTTCTAAGGTGCGCCTCTAGTCACAGAAGAGTTTCACGTATTGCTTTGCCTGTCTGCGTGTCAGCGCGCGCCCTCTCCCTGCCTCTAAAAGAAATTTTGTAGGTCTATCACCGTTTGGGGAGGATAGAGAAGGCGTTCAGTAAAACAAGCTAGTAGCATACCGATATAAAAAAAGAGATAGTAAACCCTTGACTTTTATCTCTCTATCTATCTCGTTCTGTGATAGACCCTTGGTTGTTTAACAACTTCTTTTTCAACCATGAGTATCACGGTCACATCGATCGATGTCTCCAGCAAACTCCCACCTTTTTCATTCACGTCGCATCACTTGGTCAACTTGCTCAATTGGAATGATGAACCTCTGAGCAAGCACGCGCAAGCGCTTTTTTAAAAGCGTAGGCATCATACTATAAATGAAATAACTATGCCCCGCAAGGTCCATCAAAACCTACGCAATTCCAAAAGGCTACGTCTCAGCAACAAAGGTCAAAAAAGAGTACACAATCTCCACCGAGTTGTTAGAAAAGGCTCTTACAAAATGGGTTTCTATGAAAGCAAAAGAACACTAACATCCAAACATTATAGGAGAAGTGACGGATTACACGTAGTTTTAACTAAAAGAAGAAAAAGAAAAAGGAGGGAAGAACTTTGGAATGATGAACGCGCAAAAATAACGATACTTAAAGTTCACAGAGATTCTGAAAAACACGAAACAATAAAATTTGACCACAGAAATTTCTTCACAGTTGAATAAAGCAATAACATAAGGGGGATAGAGAGTAAAGGTCTCCTTTTGATTAAGCTAATTTGATATCGATATAAGAATTAAGATTAAACTTCCCCTCTGTCTTTATCTTCATGTTTTGTGATAGACCCCCTAGGTTTTTTGCGCCTTCAGCATAAGGAGGCGCTGGAACGAATCTGCCAAAGCCTGGGGCAGAGTGAAAGCGAAACCTTACGCATAGCATTCTTAGCATATGCAAAAAGCATAAGCCTCATAACAGAAAAAGTACACGGAAAAATTTAGGGAAGTTAAGGTTTCATTCTTCTCTTCTTCTTCAAGAGAACGGTTCAAATTAAAGTTGTCAGCATAAACAGTGGTAGAATCATGGTTGATGGAAACTCTGGAATTCCCAATACCAATTCAAGGTCATCACTAAAAACGCGTACCATCCTCGTCAAATGGATGAAATGATACCCATATTCCATGCTTGGTTCTATCTCTGTTGCTTCATGCCATTCATTAAACGAAGTTATGACGTATCCGTCTGGCAAGCATGCTCTTGCAGTCAGCCAAGATCTGATGTAGTAGGTTCCATTTTCCCTATCTACCACAAGTCCAGACCGTCCAAGACTACCAGTATCATTATATCCAGGCATTACAGTTGCAACAAAGATCTTGTTTTTGGAATGCGAAGCCTCAGAGGCAAGGTGGTAGAAGTCGGAGATTTCTGACAAATTGAAGGAGCAGGCCCGTAGATATGTAGGCCATCGGTGAAGTCAAGGAAATAATCTGCGAAATCCAGAATCTTCTCCTCGTACCCTGTGAAATCCATCATCAGGAAGGGGTTATACCCTCTTGTTCTTAACTCGTCTACGACGGCTTTCCAAGCGTTATCAAAGAAAGGCTCAGGGCTAACAATTTCGCCTTTGGAATTTTCAATGTAAAAGTAATCGGCAGCAGCCCATTCACTGCACGACTTGTTCACACCACCATCATATGACTCTACTCTTATCGTTACATTTTGTCCTGCATAATCTGATATGTCAAAACTCAGGTCAAGCCAACCATCATTGAAATTAACTACTAGTCGTTCAATGTCTTCCAATCTGCGACTTCGGTTCTTATCCCTATCCTGAAACCAACATCAGAATAGGGAGGGCAATCATTTCGTATGTCTGATATGCCCACCTTTAGGCTGTACGTTTCATTTGAGTTAAGAAAAATAGAATCTGCGCTTTCAATATATCCGGTGCCATTCAGGTATGGGTGTATTGGGAAGATTCCATATCTCGGCGGTTTTCTAACGTCCTCAGAAAGCATCCAATATTTTTTGACACTTTCGCTTTCGTTTATGTATTCTCCATGCAGTTTCCATGCTTCTGGGTTCAGATTCACGCGGGATCTACTATATACGTAGATTACTGGTCTGTTGCCTATGCTATACCAAGCGCTACTATTAGCATAATTATTTAAGATGTACACAAGGTCATCTATCGTCTGGTTTACACTCGATGTGTCCTCGTAGTAAATTGTAAATTTGAAATTATTTTTTTCACAGACATTTCTAATGTGTAATGTGGCGTTGTCTTCAAAGGATTTTATGCCCCACCATGAAACTATGAAACCATCGATGCCCGCTTCCTTGGCCATGTCAATATGTTCTTTAATTAAGGTTTCATTGTTGGAGTCATAAACATCCAGAAGCGGATAATCTGTTGCAGCTATGTCTCTCCTCCCATTTTTGAAGTTGTCAGGGTTGGATATGCTGTCTTTCCAGTGCCGCCAATCGCCAGAGACGCTCTTGGTGCCGTACCACGGATAATAAAAAGCAAAAACGGTTGGTCTTGTTTCTAACATAGCAATTATTACGATTGATGTTGTTTCTGTGTTTGCATCACCATAAGATGTTCCGTCTGCAAAGTAGTCTGTGACGATTCCACCATTCGTTTCATTCTGAAGGCTCCATATTCTGTTGATAAGTTCAGATTCAAACACAAGTTCTTTTTCAAGAATTTTCGATGCGTATAGCAAGAGCGCAAGTTTGTAGGTTGCATACCGTTGAACATCCTTTGTTGCCGTATCGTTAATGCCTTTCTCGTCCCACATGGTCTTTGCCAATTCGAAATAATCATTTGCAATAGAGCCATTGTTCTGTTGATGATATGAAAGCGCAGCGTAAACAAGGAAGTCTGCATATTGAGACCAATTGCTGATAATTGTTCCGTTACGCACGGTCGTGTTCAAAATATAGTCATTTCTGTACAATGTGCAGTTTGTCTCACTTCTATAAGGCGGTAGGACCGTATTGCCCAATACGACTTCATGAGCATTACTTATGGGTAAGCCATCCGCATCCTTTGGCAAGCCATAGTTGTTGGCAAGGCTAATCAGTTTTGTTCTGATTTTCTCAGCAACAGCTCCAGCTTCGACAGCATTCGATATTCCAGACGCATTTGCCATTTTTAGCGCTTTCCAAGCCCAAAGATTGTCTGAAACAAGCCAATAGGTGTTTGGCGCGTACACCGGAGCTTCGCGGCAAAGATTCAAATTCTGGTTAAATTGAAATTTATCAGAAAGTCTACAGCCTTTTCAATCCTCCCAACCCCTGAATCCGCTTCTCCCCCTGCATTCGGCTGCAAGACTGTAATGGAAAGGGCAGATGAACATAAAATCAAGATAATTGCTAATGCAAATAATCTCTTCAAGTTTAACACCGACATCGTTTCTATTTTTAGATTCTGAACTTAAGATTTTTGTAAAAATCTTTAAGGAGAACCTTGCAAGGCTTTTTTGCGTGTGCGGGTTTTCACACTTTTAATAGTTTATCTGTTTCTTTAACGTAGTTTATCACAATGTGTCGATTATTGAATAGAAAAACGTGACTGTGGATTTTACATGCTGATTTTAACTCTGAATTATTAAGCCTTAAACCCTTTATTTTTAGACATCAAGTAGAATTTCTGAATGTGGTATGGATGTGTAAGCTTATGGAAGATTTTGTTCCTAAAAGAGTTTTCACGTTGAACTAAAATGCGTAGCTGCTGGAGATGAAATATGTGAATTTGAAGTTAAGCCAAGAATTTAGGCGATGCAACACGCGTTTACTTTTATCGCTAGGACAAAGGAAATTCGTGTCCGCATTTCGGGCACTTAGCCATTCCGCATTGTACAAGAGATGGACAACCCGAACAAGCAAATGCTCTGCCATACGTTATGTCGAAGGCGAAACCGCACTTAGGACATTTCACTGTATGTTTCGATTGCGAATCCATTCTTTTTCTCTTCTCAAATCAACCATTGAGCGAAATTTTAAAAACCTTTCCGGAAATACTTAGCTGGTATGCGGAAATTTTAAAAACAACTTTAAAAACAATTAAATATCGTGACTCAGTTTATATGAAAAGGTGTCTGTAAAGAACGAGTTAGTCTGGGAAGAGAATGCTGAAAACGGATAAAATGCAACGATTAGAACTTTACAAGGACCACAATACGCAAGTCCTTTTAAATAAATTTTTAAGCGATGAAATAAGCGAACTTGAACCCGTTTATGACCCTAAGCTTGGTTATCGCTATCCGACGGTTGAAACGATTGTTGGTGACGCATCAAATGCGGAGACATTCTTGAACAGGGTTCACGCGGCTGGTATACTGGAAAGAAGACTTTATGACAAAATTATTTATTGCTCAAAATGTGGTTCCGCAAACATTTCTATTCACCATTGTTGTCCATACTGCAAATCATTTGACGTCCAAAGAAGAACTCTAATTGAGCATGTTAAATGCGGTTATATGGATGTTGAAGAGAACTTCAGGAAAGGAAACAAGCTTGCTTGCCCAAAATGTCGCGAGGAATTGAAAAAGCTTGACGTTGATTATAGAAGGGCTGGAATGTGGTGCACTTGTCAAGGATTGTCGCAAAAGCTTCGATATTCCTGTCGCTGCGCATTTCTGCAGAGACTGCCATACAAATTTCATATTTGAAGACGCCGTGATTAAAGACGTTTACGCTTACAAGCTGAGAGAAGAGGCAAAGGAAGAGGTTGCCGTAGGCTGGATGGTAATTGCTCCAATAAGAGATTTCCTTGCATGGTATGGATTTGAAGTGAAAAGCCCAGCTTTTATAAAAGGTAAATCTGGAGCAAACC
>CAVZKK010000006.1:0-26287 GCA_963775925.1 Candidatus Bathyarchaeota archaeon
AGGAATGGTGCTGTGGAGACCACATGCTAAGAATGGGCGAAAAAGGATTGTTCGAGGAACTTGCCCTTCACAACATAGAAATGTTCAAGAAATTCAACGCAGAAAAAATCGTCACGCTATCACCTCATTGTTATAACACTTTTAAGAATGACAAGCCATACGCAGACGCAAAACTCAATGTTCAGCATTACACACAATTTCTGGCAGAAGCCATCCAGCAAGACAAGATTAAACCCGCAAAAACCGTTAAGAGAAAAGTTGCCTATCACGACCCATGCTTCCTAGGTAAACGCAACGAAATATATGATGCGCCAAGACAAGTCTTGCAATCCATACGCGGTCTAGAACTCGTCGAGATGCGAAGAACAAAGCAAAGTAGCTTCTGCTGTGGTGGCGGAGCTGGAAGAGTTTGGACAGAAGAAGCAGAGCCTGAAAAAAGACCTTGCGTAGACCGAGTTAAAGAGGCATTGAACCTCGGTGTTGACACTATCGCTGTGGCTTGTCCGTTTTGCGTAACGACCTTAGAGGACGCTGTAAAAGTGTTGGACGTAGAAAACAAGATTGCTGTGAGAGATATTCTTGAACTCTTGAAAGAGACGATTTAAAACTTTTCTTTCTCTTCTTTTTAATCATCGATAAGGTCTTCGTGTTATCTATAGTTTAGCTCCGTGTAAAATGCATGGTTCAGATAGATAAATTAATATCAAACACTAAAACCTTAGAATCACAAATACGGAGGAAAAACATCTTGTACGGTTATGCTGGTCGCGTACTTCACGTAGATTTAACAACTGGAAAAACGCACGTTGAGCCTTTGAATGAAGATTACGCGAAAAAATACATTGGCGGAATAGGTTTAGGAATGCGATTATGGCTAGACCATTCCAAGCCAGAAGTAGACCCGTTCAGCCCAGAAAACCCATTAATTCTAACAACTGGTCCAATATCAGGCACTATTTGGCCAACAGGCGGGAATGGACATGCCTTCGTTGCAAAATCGCCACAAAGCTATGGGGTTGGCGAAGCTAAGTCCCATGGTTCTTTTGGCACGGAATTGAAGAGGGCTGGATATGACGCGGTAATTTTTAAGGGCAAAGCGGAAAAACCAGTTTACGTTTGGATTGACGATGATTCAGTCCAATTATTGGATGCTGCACATTTAATGGGTAAATCACCAGCCGACACTGAAGATACCATAAGGGAAGAGTTAGGTGACTATTACATTCGCGTTGCAGCCATAGGCCCTGCTGGAGAAAAACTTGTTCGAATAGCATGCATCATCAACGACAAAACCAGAGCCGCAGGAAGAACAGGAATGGGCGCTGTCATGGGCTCAAAGAATCTTAAGGCAATTGCGGTGCGTGGAACACACGATGTTACAGTTGCAAAGCCAGAAGAATTCATGGAATATGTCAAGGAATTTCATGAAAGAATGAAAGGGCCAGCCACACAGAAATACAGAACATTAGGCACTCCGGAAAACGTTCTAGTCCACAATTCGCTTTCGTGCATGCCCACAAGAAACTACAACAACTCACGCTTTGAAGGAGCAGAAAAAGTAAGCGGAGAAAACCTAAACGAAAGGTTCGTTGCCAAAATCATAGGATGCAGCTCTTGCGCAATGCGATGCGAACACATTTGCGTGGTTCCAGAAGGACCCTATAAAGGCACCATGACTCGGATGGAATACGAGCCGTTGTGGGCTATGGGACCATACTGCGGAGTAGACCGCCTCGACGCCATCATAAAGGGAATGGACCTGTGTAACTATTATGGAATAGACGCCATCAGTGCTGGTGTCATCGTTGGCTTCGCTATGGACTGCTATGAAAAAGGCATTCTAACAGAGAAGGATTTTGATGGAATAGACGCGCGGTTCGGCAATCATGAAGCTCTAGTCAAGATTATCGAGAAAATGGGCAAACGTGAAGGCATAGGCGACATACTAGCCGAAGGCGTGAAAACAGCTGGAGAGAAAATAGGCAGAGGAGCGGAAAAACTGGCACAGCACATCAAGGGAGTAGAGGTTACTGGCTATGACCTCAGATGCCTAAAAACAGCCGCTTTAGGTTTTGCTGTTTCCTTCCGTGGAGCAGACCATAACAGGCATGGTGCTTACGCCTTTGACGTTAAAGGAAAAGTCAACCGCCTAGTTGCTGAGAAAGGGAGGGGTAAAATGGTTAAAGACATGGAAGACGTTTACACGCTTATCGACTCCTTTATTGTCTGCAAATTTTCAAGAGGCACATATTACAAAGAACTCGAAGACATGACTAAGCTTTACATCCTAGTGACAGGGATTGAAATGACGCCAGAAGAGATGAAGCGAAGTGGCGAGAGAATAAACAATGTAGCAAGACTATTCAACATCAGAGAAGGCTTAGGCAGAAAAGACGACACGTTACCCTACAAAGTTATGCATATACCGATTCCAGATGAAGGCCCATCAAAAGGAGCTTATGTCACACAAGAAGAACTTGATTTGCTTTTAGATGATTATTACATGGCGCGTGGATGGACAAGGGAAGGCATACCAACAGTTGAAAAGCTCAAAGAGTTAGGCATGGACGACTTGATTCCCATAGTTGAAGGTAAGATTGGAAAAACAAAAGAGGCGGAGGAATAGCTAATGGTAAAGATTCATGAGAGGAAATTTGTTTCAGCAGACCCTGAAAAATGTGCAGGATGCCAATGCTGCGAATACATTTGCTCGATGACTAAGGGAAAAAGTTTCAACCCGTTAAAATCTAGAATACGGGTTGTCAGGATAAACCAGTTGATAAATTTGGCGGTTACGTGTAGGCTTTGTGAAAACCCACCATGCGTGGCCGCATGTCCAAGAGACGCTTTAACGCAGTCTGAGGAAACTGGGCTTATAGCTGTGGATGAGGACAAATGCAACGGCTGCGGATGGTGCATTGAGGCATGCGATTATGGAGCGATAATGTTGCATCCGGAAAATAAAGTTGTGTTTGTGTGTGATTTATGCAAGGAACAAGGCGAGCCGCAATGTGTTAAATGGTGCCCAGAAGAAGCATTAGACCTAGTAACAAGCGACGTGTTGGCACAGAAGGCGAGGATTACAGCAGTAAAGAAGCTTTTCCAAGAAGCAATAAAAGAAACATCAAAAAAGCCTTAACCTTCATTTTTTTTGTCAAAAACGTGATTCCATCAGCATGGTAGTTAACGCCTTTTTTTAGGACACTGCAAAAATTAATTATGCCCATACATTGTTTAATGAAGAGTCAAGTTGGAAAAGGATGTTTGTATAGATGGAAAAACCAATTAGAAGCCTAATAAAAGCAATTTCTTGGAGAATTGTAGCAACATTAACGACAATACTTTTGGTGTTTGCATTCACTGGAAACTGGGAGTTAAGTGGCGGTGTTGGTTTAGCTGAACTTTTAGTGAAAATTGCGGTCTATTATATGCATGAGCGAATCTGGAACATACTAAATTTTGGTAGAACACGATGATAAAAAAGGTGTTAACATGTTTTGGGAAGGCAAGGGCTTCTTGCATTTGTTTTTTTCAAGCTTTCTAGATAATTTTTTTCACCAAGTTTATTCACAAGAAGTTGCTCTGCATTCGCAAACTGCAACGTGTGGTAAATTGTTTCTTCGCCCTTCAACTGTCCTTTAAAGTAGCATCCTTTTCTGACACCGTTAAGCTTTAGACTTCTTAAATAATCTAAAGCATATGTGCAGTGCCCAACAATCTCACATGAACTACATTTAGACCAATCGTCTGGGTACAAACACGGACCGCAAGTCAAGTGACAAGCTCTCTTCCAGGATGTATGTTGACTTTAACCTCGCTTCCGCATCTGCAACACTCATTTTCCCATGTTGTAGACTCAACCATTTTTTTCGCCTTCAGAATGTATCTAATAATTATTATGTGTCGCACAAATTGTTATAAACATTTCTTTTATATTTTATAAACAAATGAGTGATATTCTTATAGTCAATAACTTTTTTGCTTAACTTTTATATAGTTCACTTTGATAGGTTAATTAACAGATAGGTGAAAAACCTTGGCAAATCAGATAGACAACGTTGACAAAAAGATTTTGCAGGCATTATCTCTAAATCCAGAAATTTCTCAAGTTGACCTTGCAAAGCAATTAAAAATTTCGCAGCCTGCAGTAAGCGCAAGGATACATAAACTTAAAGAAGCAGGAGTCTTGGCATATTTAACCGGAATCGAAGTCAAGAAGGCTCAATTGTTTCTTGCAAAAATCGATATAGTCACCAATAATACCGAGCACGTTTTAAGTTCTCTAGAAAAATGTCCTCTTTACGTAAACGGCTTTTTAACTTCAGGAAGGTACAATCTAACAGTTCTTTTGATAGGTGAAAATATGAGATCCATAGTGTCATGTGTTGATTCTCATCTGAGACATGATCCGATTATAAAAGACATGGATTTTGATCTTGTAGTAACTCCAGTTAGAGATTTCATTGTGCCTATAAAACCTATTCTGGATAAGAAGAAGATTACGCCATGCGAAAAAGATTGTAGCAGTTGCACTTTTTACAAAGACAACAGATGCTTAGGCTGTCCAGCTTCGATCCACTATAAAGGCAATATACTTTAAATAAGCAACTTGATCAGAAAATTTGCAATCTCCTTTGCCACAGCCTCAACCTCAGATGTTAATCCTTCCCCAAAATCAGCTTTTTTAGGCTCAATTAGTAGTAATGCAATTTTTGCCTTTGTTGTTTTGTCAAGATATTCACAAAATATTCGCAGTGGGAGCATGTGTGTTGAGAACGCAGGGAAATCTGTTAATTGTTCGGGCTTAATCAGCCTTGATTCTCCAAGTTTCAAACCTAAAATTGCTGCATCTATCAAGAGAATGTGTGTTGGATTGAAATCTGCGATTTCTTGAATAAAGCTTTCAGGAACGGTTTCGCATTCAATCAAGTAGATCCTGTCAGAAGCTTTTCCGCGTAAATCTTGGACTATTTTTACTCCGATAAAGTCGTCCATGCGAATAGGATTTCCAATGCCAGCAATAACAACCTTCTCTGCGCCTGAAAACCACTTCTTCAATTCCTTTTGGATATCATAATTTCTTTTAGTCACAGAAATCGCCAATAAAACACACAAAAAACAGGAGAAAAGGCTTATCGTTGCACAGTCTTAAGCAGCTTCTTTTCGTGGTTGTATATTTCTATGGTTAGTGGCATTTGTCCAACAGCAAATGCGTAGCACATCCAAAGCATGGATCATACGCTCTAAAAGCCATCTCCACCATGTTAAGAATGCCTTGGTCCACTTTGTCGTCGTGAATTAAGCCTTTTGCTGCATCGCGAATTGACATGTATATGGCTGGACAATTGTTTGTTGTCGCGACAATCAAGTTCACATCTTTGATCAGCGCATCTTTATCCAATATGTAGTGATGAATCAGCGTGCCTCTGGCGGCTTCAACTATACCTACGCCTTCGCCTGGCTCGCCTGGCTTGTTGCGAACTTCTGTGCTTGTTATTTCTGGGTCTCTGCTCAGCTCTAAGGCTCTTTCAGCGGCATAAAGCAACTCAATCAGTCTTGCCCAGTGAAAAGCCAAAGTCGAGTGGACTGGTTTTCCGCCTAAAGTCTTGTACATTACCTTATATTCTTCCTGTGCAAGCGGAGTTGCCATGCCATCTGATGCGTTAAGTCTTCCAAGTGGACCAACACGGTATATTCCGCTGTCGGCTCCATCAACGAAGCCTTTCCATCCAACTTTCTTCAGGTACGGGAATTTTACGTATGTCCATTCTTCCACATGCTCTGCAAATTGTTGAGGTAGTCTTTAGGTTCAAATTTTAGGAATTCTTTGCCTTTTGGGTCGACAACTCTTACTTTGCCATCGTAGAAGTTGACTTTGTTATTTTCGTCAACTAAACCCATGTAGTATGTTTTAGAGTGTAGGCGTCGCTTTGATCAAGTCAACATACTTGCTGTTTCCCAAAACAATGTCGTGGAACATTTTCAAAGTGAATTTCGCAAACTCAACGCAGGACTCTGCCATCTTCTCAATTTCTTGTCTATCCTCTTCGCTTAGTGGCTTAGATATTCCGCCAGGCAATCCGCAAACTGGGTGAGTGGCCTTTCCACCAATGAATCTCTGTAATCTTTCTGTCCATAAGCCCTATGCTTAATGACTTCCTTTGCAATGTCCAATCCTACCTTCTCAATCACGCCTATAATGTTTCTTTCTCTGGCGGAGCATCTGGACCAACTATGAAGTCTGGTCCGCCCAAGAAGTAGAAGTGTAATATATGGTCGTAGATGTAGTAGCCGCAGTACATGAGTTCTCTAAGTTTTTTGGCTGCTGATGGCGGTCAACATTGAATGCGGCGTCCAAGGCTTTTGTTCCAGCAAAATGATGGGCAACTGGGCAGACTCCGCAGATTCTGCTTGTCAAAATGTGGCATAGTCTTCAGCTTTTCTTCCTACGCAGAACCTTTCAAAACCTCTGAGTTCAGGAACCTGCAGATAAGCATTTTCCACTTCCCAGCATCATTTAGGAATATTGAGATTTTTCCATGACCTTCAAGCCTCGTTATTGGTCTATGAGTATTTTCTTCATTATTTCATCACTCTCCTTCTAAGAATAGAGGCGGGTAAAGAATACATGTAAAAGGTTCCAAGCGGATCTTTTATTTGGCTGATTAACTTTTCAACTCTTTTAGTGTACTTTCTTTCTCCTCTTCCAATCCCAGTATAGAAGCTAAGGCACTTATCATAGCTGCTCCTTGTTCAGGCGCGTTAGGGCATGGACCACCACATCCAGTGCATGGCATGTCAGCATTTATGCATTGGCGCTGCATCCACCACGGGTTGCTGGTCCCATGCAGATTATTCCCTGTTCAAGCAGACATTTTTCTGGTTCTGGAACCTTCTCATAAACACGATATATTTTGGAGATTTTCTTATTCTCTTTCTTTCTTGGACATTCGTCGCATACAGATTTTACTGGTGCCAAGCACTGAGCCTTTAGGTGGTAAGTTCACCTTTCGCTATTGCGTCTATGGCGATTAATATGCAGTTCAACGGCTGGAGGGCAACCTGGCAAATAGTAGTCTACATCCACTGTCTGATCTAAAGTTTTAACAGTATCATAGAATTCAGGAATGTCTACTTCTCCTTCCTTAACTTTCACTGTAGTCTTAGGCATTATCTTGTTTGGATTTGCAGTTGAGAACGTGCTCATTGTACACTTTTTCAAAAATTTCTTTTCTGTTAGTTATGTTTGCCAGCCCGGGATACACCCTCCAAGGTGTGCGCATGCGCCATAGGCGACCAGTATCTTTGATTTCTGTCTCAGAAGTTTAGCCATAGTGTTCTTGCTCTGAGTTTCGTATTCCACCGTTAAAGAAGCAGACATCTATATAATTGTCCGGCATGTTTTCAACATCTTTGTATTTGACATCCATGGCTACGGGCCAGAAGACGATGTCTGCTATTTGCAGCACATCCAGTATCTTCTCGTTTATGTCTAAAACTGCGATTTCGCATCCGCCACAGCTTGCAGCCCAATAAAAAGCGATTTTCAATTTGTTTTTATCCATTTATTTTTCGCCTTCGGCAACTTGCTTCAAAATTTTTGAAACGTCAACTCTGAGTTCGTTAAAGGCGAGTTCTTCAGGCGATATTCCCATTGCTAAACCGAGCAATTGTGGATAATGCAGCACTGGAATCCCATATGTCTCATTGAACATTTTTTCTATGCGAAGTTCGTTCGTGTCGTACATTATGTGGCAAAATGGACAGATTGTTATCATAGCCTGTGCGTCAACCATTTTGATGTGGTTCAGCTTGTCTCTCGCAAGCTGTAATGCAATCTTGTCGTTTACACCCACGCTTGGCGCACCGCAACATTCAGTTTCGTCCATATAATCTAAACATGTTGCACCTGTCGCCTCAATCAGAGTTTTAAGAGTTTTAGGGTCTTCCGGGTCATCAAATCCGATGAACTGTTTAGGTCTTAAAATGTGGCAACCATTATGTTCAGCCACTTTGAGCATTGTAAGCGGTTTAACAACAGCATTTTTTACCTTCTCCAAGCCGATGTCCTCGATTAATACTTGCATCAAATGCTTTGCGTCTATCGTTCCCTTAAACTCTAATCCTGCATTTTTCAAGTGACCATTGATTTCTTCACGTAAAGCCTTGTCTTCTTTCAGCATTTTATTGACCTTTTTCAACGTGCCTGCGCAACCCGGACAGAGAGCGATAATGTTTAGACCCTTTTGCTCTGCCAAAGCTAGGTTTCGTGCTGCAAGTATAAGCATCATCTCGTGGCTAACCGGGTCCATTGGAAGACCGCAACAGTTGAACTCAGGCATTTCAACAAGTTCCACGCCTAGTTTTTGAAGAATTTTCCGTGCTGAGATTTCATAGGCTGAAACCCTATAGGGAATTGCGCACCCGAGAAACATTAAGTATTTATTCTCCGCCATTCTCATTCACCCTTCTTTTCAATAAACTTGATGAAAGCCTACCTCGCGAAGTGTTTTTCTTATACTTTCAGGGTTGCCTCTCGGTAATGGCGGTAATCCTAAGGATTCTCTCTTCTTTATTCTCAGTTCTGGAATTTTGTATGCGTAGCCTGTTTCAAGTATGCTCGAGCCTTGCTCCTTAAAAACTTGCGGAATATAGCCTTTCTCCGCTGCTAAGTTTCTCAGTACGCGTATAACGCTGGCAACTTCCACATCTTGTGGGCAACGGTCAGTGCAGGTGAAACATGCTGCACACAACCATAGTGTGTCACTGCTTAACACTCTTTCCTTAAGTCCAAGCTGTGCCATACGAATTATCTGTCTTGGCCTATAGGTTTCGCTGAATCTTGCAATTGGACAGTCTGACGTGCATGTTCCGCACTGAAAGCATCGCATCAGTTTTTCTCCACCATGCATCTTTGCGATTTCATACTTGAATTTCGGGTCCATTTCCGAAGCTTTTATTCGCTTTTGTTCTGTTTCAGACATTAAGCTTTAACCTCCATATTTTTTAATGGACTTGGCCCAAGTTTTTTTATTTCTTCCACCATGTCCCGTACAACAGCTGCGAATTTGTCTCCTTCGCTGGCTGAAATCCACTCCAGCCGTACACGCTTGGGTTCAATTCCGAAATCTTGCAGAACTTTCTTTAAGAGAGTTATCCTTCTTAAAGTTTTGAAGTTTCCGCTAATGTAATGGCAGTCGGATGGCAAGTGGCATCCAGCAACAAGCACTCCGTCTGCGCCATCCTTCAAAGCTTCAAGAATGAAAGGCGGATCAATTCTGCCGCTGCACATGACACGTATGATTCTTATGTTTGGTGGATATTGGATTCTGCTTACTCCGGCTAGGTCTGCACCTGCGTAAGCAGCACCAGTTACAGAGAAAACCGATTATTTTCGGCTCAAATTGCTCTTTTTCGCTCATGCTTTCACCTCCATTAAAGCGGCTTTGACTTGGGCAAGTATCTCTTCCGTGGTGAAGTGGCCCATTGTGATGGCTTTAGTTGGACATGCAGTGCCGCAGACGCCGCAGCCCTTGCATAAGGCTTCAATAACATGCGCGGTGGGTTTACCGTCTTTTTCCTTCATTTCAATCGCAGCTATATGGCGCATAGAAATTCGCAAATCCTGCAACCGCTACATAAATCTTCATTTACGTTCGCTATTATTCCTTCCATTTCAAGTGTTTTCTTGAGAGTATAGTCGTTGCCCTTGCGGCAGCCGCGCAGGCTTGAGCAATGCTTTCGTCCATGTATTTTGGCGAGTGGGCCATTCCGCAGAGGAACACGCCATCTGTTGCAAAGTCCACGGGTCTAAGTTTCATGTGGGCTTCTAAGAAGAAGCCGTCCTTTGTCAACGGCACTTTAAGCATTTCCGCTATCATGTTTGTTGTCTGGATTCGGAATTGTAGCTGCACTCAAAACTACAATGTCCGGGTTGATTTCAATTTCTTCTTTTACTACTGGCTCCCAGAAAGTCACTTTAAGTTGCCCATTGTCATTTGCAACTTGTGGTTTTCTTTCATCTTCATAATTTACGAATATAACGCCTTTTGTTGCAGCTTCACGGTAATAGTCTTCCTTAAAACCATATGCTCTAATATCTTTGTATAAAACGTAGACTTCTGTTTCTGGACTTACTTCTTTAATTTTCAGCGCATTTTTTATAGCTTGCCCACAGCATATTCTTGCGCAGTTTGGCCGCTCGTTCGTTCTGGCCCCTACACATTGAATCATAACAACATTTTTAGCCTTGAAATGCTCCTTCTAGCGATTTTTTCTTCCAGCTCATGCTGTGTCATAATTCTCGGGTCTTTGCCATAAAGATATTCTGTGGGTTTATATTCAACTGCGCCTGTAGCAACTATCACTATGCCATGTTCAATTTCTCTTTCTTTGCCATTTGCTGCCTTATTTTCGATTTGAAGTTCCCAACAAAGCCATTGACGTCGACGACTTCTGCTCCTAAGTAGACGTGTATTTTATCGTTTTCCATAACCGCCTTTGATTATGGCGTTTAGCTTCTTCCTTTGGATCTTCGTCCTTTTCAAGCAAGTAGTGGATTGTGCGCAGATGCCCGCCTAACTCTTTCTCTTTTTCAACAAGGTGAACCTCAAATCCTTGCTTTGCAAGTTCTAGGGCTGCAGTCATGCCTGACAACGCCGCCGCCTATAACCAAGCCAACTGGTGTAACGTTTATCATGGGTTTTTTCAAGGTTTTCAGAAGTCTAGCTTTTGCAACTATTGACCGAACTAAATCTTTGGCTTTTTCCGTTGCTTTTTTTGGCTCGTGCATATGTACCCAACTGCACTGGTCTCGAATGTTTGTCATCTCAAACAGGTAGGGGTTCAGCCCGGCTTCTTGAACTGTTTCTCTGAATAGTGGTTCATGGGTTCTTGGGGTGCAGGAAGCAACAACAACACGGTTAAGATTGTTCTGTTGGATTTTTTCTTTAATTAGTTTCTGCGTATCCTGCGAGCACGTGTAAAGGTTTGCTTCCGCATAAACCACATTGGGCAAGGTTTTGGCGTATTCTACAACTTCAGGAACATTCACTACTCCGCCGATGTTAATACCGCAGTGACAAACGAAAACGCCTATACGTGGCTCTTCTTGACTTACATCTCTTTCAGGCGGATACTCTTTGCACTGTTACTGTTTTCCTCTTTCAGAAGCAATTATGCTCATCGCTTTTGCCGCTGCACCACTCGCTTGAGCAACACTTTCTGGAATATCTTTCGGAGCAGCAGAACGCACCGCAAACAAATATTCCTGGCTTTGAGGTTTCCATAGGCGAAAAGGTTTCGGTTTGCACAGAAGTTATACTTGTTAAGCTTTATCCCAAGTTTTTGCTAATTTTTCAACATTTTTGGGTGGCTGCATCCCAACTGACAAAACAACCATGTCGAATTCTTCTGTCTTTGGGTTCTTCATCCTCGACATAGTGAACAATAAGATTGCCCGTTGATGGGTCTTCTGTAACGCTTGCCACTCTTGACCTTACAAATCTAGCTCTATTCTCCTTGGGCGCGTTTATAATAAGCGTCAAACTCTTTTCCATAGGCACGAATATCCATATAAGAAGATAGTACAATGAAGTTTTGATGGATGTGTGTTCTTTGGCTATCACCGCTTCTTTCATGCCGTACATGCAGCAGGCGGCAGAGCAATAGTTGTTTCCAAGTTGATAGTCTCTTGACCCAACACATTGAATAAAAGCTATTTTCTTTGGAACTTCACCATCTGAAGGTCTTAAAACCAGTCCTCCATAAGGTCCAGAAGCACTTAAGATACGTTCAAACTCTATGCTTGTCACTACATTTGGGAACCGCCCATAACCATATTCGCTTTTAAGTCTTGCGTCAAAAGGTTCGAATCCTGGCGCAAGAATTATTGAACCTACTTTTAATGTTGCTTCACTATCTTGCTGGTCATATGCAATTGCTTTTGCCTTGCAGATTTCGTAGCATGTTCCGCATCCGATGCATTTTTCACGGTCGATCATGAATTTCAGTGGAACTGCTTGGGGATATTCCACGTATATTGCGCTTCTATTGCTTAAACCTTCATTGAACAGGTCGACGGCTTCGATTGGGCATTTTTGTGCACAGATGCCGCATCCGTTGCATTTTTCTTCGATTATGTAACGGCTTCTCTTTCGAAGTTTTACTTCGAAGTTTCCAGCTTCACCGTTTAAGCCTGTTATTTCCGCGTTTGTCAATATTGTGATGTTCGGGTGTCTTCCGGTTGCCACAAGTTTAGGTGAGAGAATGCACATTGAACAGTCGTTTGTTGGAAATGTCTTGTCAAGTTGAGCCATCACTCCGCCTATGCTTGGCCCTTGGTCAATCAAGTATACTTTGAACCCAGAATCTGCAAGGTCTAAGGATGCTTGTATTCCAGCAACTCCTCCGCCGACTACAAGAACTGCTCCAACTTTTTGTGTCTGCCATCTTACTTAACCTCCAACGCCTTGTAGAACGGAGTTGTTCCTTCAATATGATCTAATGCTATCATGTTTCTTCTGCGCATATTCACAATTTGTTTAAGCACGGCCGCCGGCTTCATTTCAGTTGCTTCTGCCAAAGCCTTAACCGGAAGAGGCTTAGTTTTTGTCAATAGGTAAATTTTATGTCGAATGAATTCGGCTTCAACAACATCATCCAGTAAGTGTCAAATTCTTCCTGGAGAATTTTCTCGCCGTAAACATTATTTTCTTCGTTAATTCTTTTTCTCTTCCAACCAAAACTCTCAGTCGAAGTCCGAGGCAGCATTTTTTGCTGCTTGAAGGTTTTCAAAAATCTGCTGGTTCGGCTTTACTTCCTGACGGAGAGGAACCAAACTCTGATTTTACTGGCTAGAGAGTCGAGCTTCCTTATTTGCTCTGTAAATTCAGTCACTATTGGCTGCAAATCTCTGACCTTCTGCCGCGGAAACCCACTCAATCTGAAACGACCCAATTCTAAACAGTCAACGCTATCAGTTTCTTCAACATTTTGATTTTTCTTTCCTCGTACAAGTTTCCCTCAAGGTAGTGACAGTCTCCCGGGTGGCAACCTGTCACTAAGACTCCATCGGCGCCGCTTGCGAACATTTCCAAAATGATGACTGGGTCGACTCTGCCGCTGCACATGACTCTGATGATTCTGATGTTCGGCGGGTACTGGATTCTGCTCACGCCTGCTAAATCTGCTCCTGCGTAGGAGCACCAGTTGCAGAGAAAACCGATTATTTTGGGTTCGAATTCAACCAGTAACCCCTCCTTAAAACGGCAAGTCCTTGAACAATGATTTGTTCGTCTGTAAACTGGTGCATCGTGATGGCTCTCATGGGCAACTTGCCGCACAGGTACCACAGCCCTTGCAGAGAACTTCATTTACCTTTGCTATTCCTTTTTCATCTTTGATATGGCACTATAGGGGCAATGACTTATGCAGAGTCCACATCCGATGCAGAGGTTTTCATCAACATGCGACACAGTCCCTTCAGCTTCCAACGTCTTTTTGGACAGGATGGTGGCGGCTCTGGCTGCGGCTCCACAAGCTTGTGAGATGCTTTCATCGATGAACTTCGGCCAGTGTGCCATTCCGCAGAGGAAAACGCCGTCTGTTGCGAAGTCGACGGGACGGAGCTTCATGTGGGCTTCTAAGAAAAAGCCATCCTTTGTTAAGGGCACTTTGAGCATTTCGGCTATCCGCTTGTTGTCAGGATTCGGGATGGTGGCTGCGCTCAAAACCATTAAAGATCGGATCAATTTCGATCTCTTTTTTAACTACTGGCTCCCAGAAAGTCACTTTAAGCTGTCCTTCTCATTTACGACTTTTGGCTTTCTTTTCATCATCGTAATTTACGAACACGACTCCTTTTGTTGCAGCCTCACGATAATAAACTTCTTTAAAACCATACGTTCTAATATCCTTGTACAAAACGTAGATTTCTGTTTCTGGGACTTACTTCCTTAATCTTTAGCGCATTTTTCACTGCTTGCCCGCAGCAGATTCTTGAACAGTTTGGTCTTTCCTCATTTCTTGCTCCGACACATTGGATCATAACTACGCTTTTGGCCTCGAAATCTCCTTTGGCGATTTCTTCTTCCAACTCGTGTTGGTGTCATGATTCTTGGGTCTTTGCCGTAGAAGGTATTCCGTGGGTTCATATTCAACTGCACCTGTGGCCACTATTACTATGCCATGTTCAATTTCTTTTTCTTCGCCATCATGCTGTTTTATCTTTGCTTTGAAATTTCCGACAAAACCATAGATATCATCGACTTCTGCACTCGAGTAGACGTGTATTCTATTGTTTTCCATAACTGCCTTTGTCATTGTCTTCAAGTTTCTCCTGAGGATCATCATCTTTTTCAAGCAAATAATGAATCGTGCGTAAGTGTCCACCCAATTCTTTCTCTTTTTCGACAAGGTGAACCTCAAATCCTTGTTTTGCAAGTTCTAAGGCTGAGGTCATGCCTGCAATGCCCCCGCCTATGACAAGCCGACTGGTGTAACATTTATCAGCGGTTTTTTCAAGGTTTTCAGGAGCCTAGCCTTTGCAACCATCGACTGGACCAGATCTTTGGCCTTTTCCGTTGCCTTTTTGTGGCTCGTGCATATGTACCCAGCTACATTGGTCTCGAATGTTTGCCATTTCAAACAGGTAGGGACTGAGCCCAGCCTCTTGAACTGTCTCTCGGAATAGGGGTTCGTGGGTCCGTGGGGTGCACGACAGCTACGACTACGCGGTTAAGATTGTGCTGCTGAATTTTTTCTGTGATTAGTTTCTGTGCGTCTTGCGAGCAAGTATAAAGATTGGATTCGGCGTAGACCACGTTGGGTAACGTCTTGGCGTACTCCACTACTTCTGGAACATTTACTACCGCGCCGATATTGACTCCGCAATGGCAGACGAAAACACCTATGCGAGGCTCTTCTCGGCTCACATCCCTTTCAGGCGGATATTCTTTCACAGTGACCAGTTTTCCCCTCTCGTTGGCGATTATATCCATTGCCTTTGATGCTGCACCGCTTGCCTGGGCAACACTTTCTGGAATATCTTTTGGAGAGGAGAAGGCTCCGCAAACAAAAATACCAGGCTTAGATGTTTCTAATGGTGAAAAAGCGTTAGTTTGACAGAACTTGTATTTGTTAAGCGTTATTCCAAAGATTTCAGCCATCTTTCAGCATTTTTTGGTGGTTGCATCCCGACTGATAAAACGACCATGTCGAATTCTTCGGTTTTAGGCTCTTCATCCTCAACATAGTGGAGAAAAATGTTGCCTGTTGATGGGTCTTCTGTGGCGCTTGCCACTCTTGACCTGACGAATTTTATGCCCCATTCTCCCTTGGCTCGCTCATAGTAGCCGTCAAATTCTTTTCCGTAAGCACGCATATCCATATAAAAGATCGTACAATCAAGCGGAGTAGAACTATGTTCTTTGGCTATGACTGCCTCTTTAATTGCATACATGCAGCATGCGGCAGAACAATAGTTGTTTCCAAGCTTGGCATCACGGGAGCCAACACATTGAATAAAGGCGATTTTCCGCGGTATCTTTACCATCCGAGGGCGTATGATTTTTCCACCGAATGGCCCAGATGCGTTCATCATACGTTCGAACTCGATGCTTGAAACGACGTTCAGGAAACGTCCATAGCCGTATTCGCTTTTTCAAGCGAGGATCAAATTCTTCGAATCCCAGGTGACAATATTACTGATCCGACATTGATCTTGACGGTTTCGGGCTGCTGATTCAAAGGTCTATGGCTTTGGCAGGGCACACTTTTTCACAGAGGTGGCATTTGATGCAATTTTCTTGGTCAATAGCATATTTCAGCGGGACAGCTTGTGGGAAAGGAACATAGATTGCCTTTCTTAGCCTATGTTAACGTCAAATTCGTTTGGCACCTCAATTGGACAGTTTTGCGCGCAGATTCCGCAGCCAGTGCATTTTTCCATGTTCACGAAACGTGGACGTTTCAATATTGTTACTTCAAAGTTTCCAGCTTCGCCTTCAACTTTTTTCAACTCAGAATAAGTCATCAGTTGAATGTTCGGATGTCTGCCCTGCAGTAACAAGTTTTGGCGCCAAAATGCACATGGAACAATCATTTGTCGGGAACGTTTTGTCCAACTGCGCCATAGTTCCGCCGATGCTTGTTGATTCATCAAGAAGATAAACCTTGAAGCCAGAATCCGCCAGATCCAAGGATGCCTGTATGCCAGCGACTCCGCCGCCGACGACTAGAACGGCGCCGACTTTTTCATCCCATTATTTTCCATCCATGAATGGATTCAAAGATTTCCATATCGTATCGAAAGGCCTTATTAATTTGATGTGCGGGGTTTGTGTAAAAGCTCCATGTGCTCCAGACGTTTTCCTGCGTGCAAAGAGAAGCTGAAAAACTGCTTATCTTGAACAGTTCAAAGAAGACATGTAAATATAGTTTTATTAAGTATGCATACAATCAAAGAATAGGAAATGGTGATTCTGAATTGAGTTCATTAGATGCCTACTTCATGCATGAAGTCGCTAATACGCCTAGAGGCAGAGGAGTTCTAGCATGTATACAGTGCGGAAGATGCACAAGCAGCTGCCCAGTCGCCAGAGTGGTAGAAGAACACAATCCAAGGAAACTGATGGAGATGATTATACTTGGGTCTACGCTCAGATGTCTTGATACGAGCAGCTGCCATGGTATTGTCTTTCATGCTTCACATGTCTTGACAGATGCCCACAAGGTGGAGATGTAGGTGAAGCCATGTTCGCGATTAGAAATTTAGCTGTTAAAGAAGGAAATATCCCAGAGGGAATACTTGTTCAAGCTAAGAGTCTATTTGAAAATGGACGTGTTGTAACCCCAAGCAGAATGGCTTTGATTCGAAGAGAAAAATATGGACTGGGTAAAGAACCAACAGTTGACGTTGAAGCTGTTCAAAAGATTTTGAGAAAAACATCCTTTGACAAGTTAATTATAGAGGTCGTGAAGCATATGAAATATGCTTTCTTTTTGGGTTGTTTAATACCAGCAAGAGAACCAAACTACGAGAATTCTGTCCGAAAAATCGCTCCTGAACTGGGTATAGAGCTTGTAGAGATGGAAGGCGCAAATTGCTGCGCACCATTCAGCATACAATCCGTGGATTACACGAGTTGGCTTGCTTTAGCAGCTAGAAACCTCTGCATCGCTGAAGAAATGGGACTTAACATTTTAACTCTATGCAACGACTGCTACGAATCGCTTCTAATGACAAACACGATTTTAAAAGAAGATAAGGAAACCAGGAAGAAGGTGAACGAAATCCTCGCAGACGTTGGTTTAGAATTCAAAGGAAAAACAGACGTAAAAATCTTCAGTGATGTCCTATACGAGGATGTGGGCTTAGAAAAAGTGAAGAATGCTGTTAAAGAACCATTCAATGGGCTTCGAGTTGCAGTGCAACCAGGATGTCATTTAACAAAGCCTAAAAGGATACATTTTGGACAATGGATGGGTCATTACAGCTTTAGATGAACTTGTAGAGGCAACTGGCGCGAAATCAATTGCTTATGAAAGGAAAGAGGCTTGTTGCGGAGGCCCTTTACGTGGCGTAAACGATGAAGTTGCCCTGCATGTTGCAAAACAGAAACTAGATTCTATAAAGGCTGCTGGTGCTGATTGCATAGTTACTGTTTGCCCATTCTGTTATCTTGAACTGGATATGGGTCAAATAGAGATTAAAAGACATTTAAAAGAAGAATATAATTTGCCCGTGTTACATTTTGCAGAGTTGCTTAGAATGGCAATGGGTATGAAACTTGAAGATTGGGAAATTAAAGCCCACAGAATTCCGATAACAAAAATTCTGAACATGAAGGAGGCAAAGTAAGATGCAAAAGGAAGTTATGGTTATTGGCGGTGGAATCGCTGGAATACAAGCATCCTTAGACTTGGCAAACAGAGGCTTCAAAGTATATCTTGTAGAGAAAAGCCCAAGCATTGGTGGAAGAATGGCGCAGCTGGACAAGACATTTCCAACTATGGACTGCTCCATATGCATCTTAGCGCCAAAAATGATAGAATGCTCCCATCATCCAAATGTTCAATTATTAACCTATTCAGAAGTGAAGGAGGTAAAAGGGTCTGTTGGCAACTTTAAAGTTAAAGTTCTTAAGAAAGCCAAGATACGTTGATGAAACAAAATGCACTGGCTGCGGAATCTGCGCACAAAACTGCCCAGCAGAAGCACCAAACGAATTTGATGAAAACATGGGAGTAAGAAAGGCAATTTACATGCCTTTCCCGCAAGGCGTTCCAAGAGTAATGGTCATAGACAAAGACAACTGCATTGAGTGTGGTCTTTGCGACAAGGTCTGCCCAGCCAAAGCCATAAACAGAGAACAACAACCAGAAGAAATCGAGTTAGATGTGGGAGCCATAGTTGTTGCCACAGGCTTCGACATGTTCGACCCTTCAGTTATTCCACAATATGGATATAAACGCTTCAAAAACGTCATAACAGCAATGGAGCTAGAACGCCTACTATGCGCGTCGGGTCCCACTGGTGGACACTTGATAAGGCCTTCAGATGGAAAAATACCTAGAAGCATAGCCTTCATACAGTGTGTAGGTTCCCGTGATAGAAGAGAATGGATTAACCATCCCTATTGCTCAAGCATTTGCTGTAAATACGCGGTTAAAGATGCTGTTTTGATAAAGGAACATGAACCAGACTCTCATGTAACAATTTTCTACATAGACATGCGGGCCTTCGGCAAGGGATTCCAAGAATTCGTAAACAGAGCGAAATCTGAATTTGGAATAGAGTTTATCCGAAGCAACCCCGGGGAAATCACAGAAGACCACACCACAAATAATCTAGTGATTTCGTTTGAAGACCCCATAACCAGAACTGTTCAAAATATTTCCTTCGACTTAGTTGTGTTATGCTCCAGCCTTAATTCCCAGAAAAGGCATGAAAGAATTGGCAAAAACCTTAGGCATAGAATTGGACAATTATGGATTTTTAAAATTAGAAGACTGCTGTGAAGAAACCCCTTGACACAACTGTTCCAGGAATTTTCGCTTGTGGCTATTGTTTAGGTCCAAAAACTGGAGACATTCCAGACTCCATAACTCAAGGAAGCGCTACAGCCGCGCGAGTGGCTGAAGTTTTAGCATATAAGGAGGCGACATAGATGAAGGAAGAGCCACGCATAGGCGTTTTCATCTGCCACTGCGGAGTCAACATAGGCGGAGTAGTCAACGTTCCAGAAGTAACAGAATATGCTAAAACACTACCGTATGTTACTCATGCCGAACATAATCTTTACACTTGCTCAGAAGCCGGATTAGCAGCAATAAAGGAAGCAATAAAAGAGCATAACCTAAACCGCGTTGTAGTGGCTTCATGCACTCCAAGAACCCATGAACCCCTATTCAGAGCCACATGCAAAGAAGCTGGCTTAAACCCGTACCTATTTGAAATGGCAAACATACGAGAGCAGTGCAGCTGGGTGCACATGCACGAGCCAGAAAAAGCAACAGAAAAAGCCAAAGACATCGTCAGGATGGCTGTTGCAAAAGCTGCCTTGCTTGAACCTCAAACAGAACCAGAAGTTGAGGTTAAAGATGCTTCCCTCGTAATTGGAGCTGGCGTTGCTGGAATGACGGCAGCGCTTTCCATGGCAAATCAAGGCTTCAAAGTATACTTGATCGAGAAGGAAAAGGAACTGGGCGGAATAACTCGAAAACTCTATAAGTTGTATCCAACATTGGCTGATTCTTCAGAGGTTGTAGACCCACTGATAAAGGCTGTAAAATCTCATAAAAACATCGAACTTATGACTTCGACAACCCTAAAAGATGTTTCAGGATACGTTGGAAACTTCAATGCCATCTTGACAGGCCCAGATGGTGACAGAGAAATAAATGTAGGCACAATAATCGTCGCCTGCGGCGCCTTAAACTATCAACCGCCAAAGGGGCTATACCAATACGGCGTTTATGACAATGTTATAACGCAAGAAGAACTGGATGGAATGTTGAAGAAAGGAGAGATTGGGAAAACCCGAGAGAATCGTAATGATACAATGTGTAGGCGCAAGAAAGGGAGAAATCCGGCCGTCTGAACTTGAGGCTTTCCCAAAATCAGACACAGCTGAGCTTTTGAGAAAAATCCTCAAGGCGCGCAAAGAGGAAGGATGGCCATACTGTTCAAGGATATGCTGCATGAACGCCATAAAAAACGCCATACTCGTAAAGGAAGAATCTCCAAAAACAGATGTTGTAGTACTTTTCGGAGACCTCAGCGTTTACAAGGAATATGAAGACTTCTACAGAAGGGCAAGAGACCTTGAAGTGAGATTTATAAGACATATAGAAGAAGCCCCGCCGGAAATAACCCAAACACCGGAAGGGAAGCTTGAAGTGATGACTTATGATGCCTTGTCTGGACTTGAAGTTAAGTTCCTAGCAGACTGGGTTGTGCTTTCAACACCATTAATTCCGCAACAAGGACGAAATAATGCTTGCAAGAATGCTGAAAGATTCCCATAGGGACTGATGGTTTCTTGATGGAAGCCCACATGAAGCTTAGACCAGTAGATACAAACGTCGACGGAGTCTTCATCGCTGGCACAGTTTCAGGACCAAAAGATGTTTCAGAAAGCATAATTTCAGGCGAAGCAGCAGCAGCTAGAGCATCAATACTCATGGGCAACAGAAAAGTCAGAACAGATGCCATAACAGCCGTGGTAGATGAGAACCTATGCATTGGATGCGGACTATGCGAGGAGATATGTCCCATACGGAGCACCGAAAATTGAAGAAGGAAAATCAAAAATCCGAGAAATACTATGTAGAGGATGCGGCTCATGCGCTGCAGAATGCCCGAGGACGAGCGATAACCATGCGCCACTTCGGAGACCACCAGATTCTTGCTCAAGTAAAGGCTCTTTTGATTCCTGAAAGCCTAAAGGAGGTTAGAGCTTAGATGGTTAAAGAAGAGGCTCTTGAAGAGGAAAAAAAGGCAGAAGAAGAGTTTGAACCATTGATTGTGGCTTACTGCTGTAACTGGTGCTCATATGCAGGCGCAGACCTGGCTGGAACAAGCCGTTTCGAATACCCGACAAACATAAGAATCGTCCGAATAATGTGTACTGGAAGAATGGATCCAACATTTGTGCTGGAAGCTTTAAGAATGGGAGCCGACGGCGTCTTAATAGCTGGCTGCCACCCAGGAGACTGCCACTATCAGAAGGGAAACTTCATGATGGAGAAAAGATTTGATTACATAAAGAAGGCTGTGAAGAGCATAGGAATAGAACCGGAACGTGTGAGGTTAGAGTGGATTTCAGCCAGTGAAGGGGGAAAATGGGCAGCTCTTGTGAGAGAAATGACGGAGCAGATTAAACGGTTAGGACCAAGCCCCTTCAGACTCATGAATAACCCTGAAGTAGGTGATGAAGATGAGTGAAAAACCGAGTAAAAAAAAGGAAAAACTGAGAAGAAAAACCGACGCGACTATAGATGCTTTCAAATCCCAGAGACTTCGGTGGGTCATGGGAAGATCTCAAATAAAAGTAGAGATCGAAGAGGAGAAATATCGACAAAGCCGTAGATTCGATAATGCAAGATGAGATTGAAAGGCACATGATAACTGGGGCATTGAAGGAGAAAGGTCCTTTAACTGTGGAAGAGCTTGCACAGTTAACTGGTCTACAACCACACAAGATAGTGCAGCACATCATAGCCCTCAGAAGAGACGGCATAGTAAGTGAAATGGGAGAGAAAAATAGGCAGTACCTTTACAAACTCGTTTAAACTCGCATGTAAACCTACAATTTTTCTATGCACTCGGGATGAACATCACCTGGAAAGTCATGGTCGTAAAAGTAGATTTTGCCCTTTTCAATGTCAACTTCAGCGCGGTCATGAACCGTTGCTCTATTCAAGAGATTCTGGTAATCTTCTCCGCTTAAAATTTGAATTTTTCTAAGAAACTTTTCTTTTGTACTTAATGGTTTTTCACAAACTTCACATAGCATTTCAACTACGCGAATTATTTCAAAGCTTTTGCCCTTCAACTCTTCAAATTTGACTTCTGATAGACTTTTCTTCAAGAATTTCTCCTTCCTAAATTATTCGCGGTCCAAAAATATATTTGTATGCGTCTTAGGGTGTTTAATTGAACATTGGATGCTGACTCAACTCGCAATTATTTTTATATATGGCTTTGGTGTGGAGTTAGTGTTCTGGCGGGAGTGAGGGCTTTGTCTGAAAAACCCAAGATTGATCCAGAAAAGGCTAAGGAAATGCAAGAACGCACCAAGGAGAGAAATCTTATAGTTCGAGAGATGAAAAGTAAGGGTTCATTGACTGTGGACGAGCTTTCGAAGGCCACCGGGATGGAGAAGCCAAAGGTTTTGAAACATTTAATGGCTATGAGGCAGTTTGGAAAGGTATTGATCGTTGGTGAGCGAAACAGAGAGCTTGTGTATGGTTTGCCGGAAGAAAACAAGTCATAGCTTATGGGAATCGGCTTGATTTTTGCGAAATGCGCACTGTTTATTTTTTCTGAGGATTTTTCTCGATTTTAAAGCCCGATACATTGCCCGTTGTTGCGTCAATCTTGAATGTTAACTTCTCCTCAAAGTAGTTTACTTCTACGTTCCATGACTTGGCTTTCTCGTCATATTTTACCTCATAGAAGGAGTTTGGTAATGTGTATCGCCACATTGACTTGGCTGCTTCGATAGCAATCTCAAATCTGATTCGTGTATCATTGACACGCAATGTAGTGACCCATTCATGTTCCCCATGGTAATCTTTTCTTTGGAATCTTTAAGGGTTTTGTTGTTCGAAAGCGCCTTGGAGGCGATTTTGGAGGCGCGTATTTATTACACTGCTCCTGCCTCTTTTTGCTCTTTCAGTTCTATTTGCTTTGTTGTGTTTGAACTTGCAGCTCTCTAGTGCCTTCAGGTTCTGTGCATTAATGGCCTAGCTCTTCTTCTTTCAGGTTGAGGGTTCCTTTCACTGTGCCGTCTTCCAGGTATTTGATTTTGAAACCCATTTTTTTCAGGAGGCTAATAGCCCTGTAATTGTCAGGCAGAATTATGGCGTAGAGTGTTTCGATTTCTCATGTCTTTGCAGATTTCAATAGCGTAGTCTACCAGTTTTGTCCCTAAGCCTAAGCCTTGCCATGGATCAGCAACAATAAAGGCTATTTCACCTGCTTTTCCATCTGGTTCGATGCTGACTCTTACGACTCCTAAAATTTTTCTGCGTCCTTCTTCGGTTAGTTCTGGCACGATGGCTATTTCTCGGTCGTAGTCGATGTTGCAGTATCGAACTCTAGTTTCGTGCGGGGTGTCTTTGATTATTTGGAAGAATCTGTAGCGTATGGATTCTTCTGAGAAGTTCTGGAACATTTCTAACCATAGTGGTTCGTCTTCGGGTCTTATGGGTCTTAGCAGCACTGTTCTGCCGTCTCGAAGTTTCCATAAAGTTTCATATTTCTTCGGGTATGGAGTTATCACTAGATGCTGGTGAGGCTCAAGTTTTGCGAATACACGTTCTTTATCAATTACGATGCGAGCGTCAATGGCGAAGGCTTCTTTTTCGTTTATGAATAATGGGTTAATGTCAACTTCCTTAAGTTGTGGAAAATCAACGAGCATCTGGCTGAAACGCACAATTATTTCTTCAAGAAGTTTAATGTTGGCTGGAGGGACGTTTCTGTAACCTTTTAGAAGCTGGTAAACTTTGGTTTCCTCCATCATCCTTCTGACCAGAGTTTGGTTTAAAGGTGGAATTCCGATGGCAAAGTCTTTGAAAAGTTCTACGCCGACGCCGCCCATTCCAAAAAGTATCACTGGACCAAACAGGGGATCGGTTTTGGCTCCGATTATAACTTCGTAGCCTTGTTTCTTTATCATGGGTTGAACTGTCACGCCTAGAATCTCAGCGTCTGGGTTGTATTCTTTAGCCTTTTCTATGAGATGATTGAATGTGTCTCGAACTTCAGTTTCGCTTTTTATGTCAAGTGCAACGCCGCCAGCATCAGTTTTATGGATTATTTGAGGAGAAAGAATCTTTAGCACAACTGGATAGCCTAGTTGGCGAGGCGAAGGTGGCGGCTTCATCTTCTGTTTTGGCGACTTTTGTTTTTACAACTGGGAAATTGTAATATTCTAAAAATGCTTTGGCTTCTGCTTCGTTCAGTATTTCACGGTTTTCCATTGCGACGTTTCTCATTATCACCATGAGTGAACGTTTAGGCGGAACAACGTCTACTGGCAGTTCTTCAGGCGTTTCGTAGAGCAGTTCTAGGTTGCGTTTGTATTGGTACATGTAATGGTATGTTTTGATTGCTTGTTCTGGCGTGGAATACGTTGGGATGTTGTTTTCGTTGAAGATGCGGTTTGCTTCTTCCACTGCTCCGTAACCCATGAAAGAAGTTAGAATTGTTTTGTTTTGGTAGCCTCTGCTTTTGCACAGTTCAACGATGCTTTTGGCGATTTCAACTGGTTCTGCCACGGCTTGAGCAGTATAAATGATTAGTATGCCATCGACGTTTTCATCATTGAGGCAGGCTTCAATTACTGCTTTGTAGCGGTCAGCTTTGGCGTCTCCTAGAATGTCGATTGGGTTGCCTTTGCTCCAGTAATGCGGTAAAATATTGTTCAGTGTCTCCATTGTTTTTTGACTTAGTTTAGCTAGTTTTCCGCCTTTCGCTATAAGTGCGTCTGTTGCCATTACTCCCGGGCCGCCTGCATTTGTGATTATGGCAAGGTTGGGTCCTTTTGGCAGAGGTTGCGTGCCTAAAACTTCTGCACAGTTGAATAGGTCTTCTATTTCGTCAACGCGTACAATTCCTGCGCGTTTGAATGCTGCATCATAGATCATGTCTTCGCCTGTGAGTGAGCCTGTGTGTGAGGCTGCGGCTTTTGCGCTTTCACTGTATTTGCCTGCTTTGACGACGATTATGGGTTTTGTTCTTGCGAAGTGTCTTGCGGCGCTCATGAATTTTCTGGCGTCTGTTATGCCTTCAATGTACATGAGGATGCTTCTTGTTTTTGGGTCTGTGCCGAAGTAGTCTATGAGGTCGCCGAAGTCTACGTCAATCATTGAGCCTACGGATACGAAGTTGCTGAAGCCGATGTTCTCGTGAATAGCCCAATCGAGAATTGCTGAGCCTAAGTGCGCCGCTTTGAGAGATGAATGCTATGTTGCCGGGTTTCGGCATTTTGTCGACGAATGTTGCGTTTAAGTGGATGCTTGGGCGAATAACGCCTAAACAGTTAGGTCCAATAATGCGTAAGCCATACTTCTTTTTTATTTCCTGAATTTTGTCTTCTAATGCTTTGCCTTCTGGACCGATTTCCTTGAAGCCAGCGCTGATGATGATTATGCCTTTTATTCCCATTTTCCGCATTGTTCGACTATGTCTGGGACGGTTTTTGCTGGTGTTGCGATTACTGCAAGGTCTACGGGTTCAGGGATTTGCTCTACGGTTTGGTAGGCTTTTAAGCCTAGAATTTCGGTTTTGCGGATGTTAACTGGGTAGATTTTGCCTTCAAAACCTAGTTCTGTGAAATTTTTCATTAATGCATATCCTACAGTGCCTTCTTCGTCGCTTGCGCCAATTATGGCGACACTTTTAGGATTAAAAATTTTATCAAGATTCAATGTAACCAAAATAGATAACCTTCTAGTCTATGATGTTGATTCGGTAGCGGAAATTAAAACTTTACGACTTAACACTACAATTTCTTTTTTTAGCATTTGCTAAAAATGTGAAGTCAATTTTGAACGTTTGGAAAATGAAAAAAAGATGGATAATCTTTCTTAGAAATTTGTGAAGCTGTTGACTGTTTTTTTGTCGAAGCGTTTCACTAGTTCCAGCGTTAGTTTTATTGCATTTTCCACATCTTCCAAGCTCAGAATTCCCACATGAGAATGGATGTGACGGGTTGGCACACTTACGACTATGCTTGGGCATCCGGCTCTGCTCATGTGAATTCTGCCGGCGTCCGTTCCTCCAACTGCTACCATCGAGAGTTGATATGGAATTTTCAACTTCTCAGCCATGTCGATAACGAACTGTTTTAGCGGTTGGTTCGGAATCATAGAAGCATCATAAGTTAATATCGAAGGACCTTTTCCCATTCTCGTAGGCGCTTCGCTGGGCTGCACTCCAGGCACATCGCCTGCAATATCAACTTCCAACACGACGGCTACATCTGGATCTACAATGTAGGCAACCGTTGCTGCGCCTCTTGCACCAACTTCTTCCTGTACAGTAGCTGCGCCA
>CAVZKK010000007.1:0-34203 GCA_963775925.1 Candidatus Bathyarchaeota archaeon
GAGGTCTTGACGGTTTAAAGACTAATTAGAAATCGGTTATGTTGTGGCCTTTCGCTCTTGCTTTGGCTATTATGCTTTTGTACCATTCTGGTAATTCGAATTTATCGATTTTTCTTGCGGGTGAGTAGGGTTTGATGTCGAGCACTGGCGTTTCATTGAGAGCATCTATCCCTTTGACATGAAGGATTTTGCCCTTTCTCCACAGCAGTCTCACAACAGACAAGCCTATAGGATTAGGCCTGTTAGGAGAGTCCAAGCAGAACACTCCAACCGAAGGGACTTCTTCCAAGCTCAATCCATACCTAACAACGATCCTAGGTCTGATCTTGAGCCGCTTCCTGTTTTCCCCCGTGATTTGGTGTATGTAAAAGAAAATGAGCAAATGAGAAAAACCATCAATCGCTTCTAGACCATCAGCATATTCGTCGAGAATTTCAATATCTGCTTCCAGTTCCTCAATCGGCTGATCGATCGATCGATCGATCGAAGAACTCCAGCTACGACACTTGCAGACGCAATAACTATAGAAACTGTCTGAATGTCAACCATTCTTAACACTTCCAGTTTACAGTCTGTTTCGGTTCAGCCATAACTTTTTCCGCAAGATCAAAACAGGCTTAGAAGTCCCAGAACCCTTTCTTCTTTTTCTTCTTGCCAGCATTTTTCGCTTTTTCTCCAAGTGCCAGACTTGGTTCTCTCTCGTTCCTTTTCCCATTTCCTCTTTTTACTTAGCGCGCGCTAACAATCCATAAGCATCCGTCAAACATCTTTTGGCACCATTTTTAGAGACGGTAAATGTTGTTTCGGCGCCATTTAACATTTTTGCGTGACTAAACAAACGGCAATAGTCACCACTATACTACAGGCAGAAAGTCAACCTTGATTTACATCAACATCGAAAAGTCGCCATCCCAAAACGTAGACGGAAAATTCCACGTAACAGTCGATCACAGTCTAAAAGAAGCCTAAATGCTGCTTGAGGTTCGCTTTGAACACGTAACCAAATGGATGAAGCCAAACTCTTCAGAAAACGCAAACAAAAACAAGAAACAGTCTTCTATTGCTGTACTCAGTCTTTTATGGCTTCTATGAGGCTCATCACATTCCACAATTTCACACGCGTATAAGGTGGCATGTTCGGATCCTGCAAAATCTCATCCAAAATTGAAATAACATTCGAAGCCCTAACAGCAGGCGTAAACTCACCCGACTGCAAAGCCTCCATAGAATCCTTCGCCGCCCTCCTAATGTTCCTAGGCGTCGTATTATCCTCAGAAACCCCGCCAAGCACAACCAACGCCTGCTTTATCTTCTCCTCATACTCCTCCATCTTCTTCTTCCTAACCACATTTGCCACCTCACACAGTTGCATTATAATCAACTTATTATAGGCTCTTATACTATTTCACTTTGAGGCTTTAAAACTTGCCACAAGAAAACACAGAAGAAAAACACATTAAACGAATGGTCGATCAGCTACGACAAGGCTCAACATTAACCGACCTAGCTTGCCCTGCCTGTTCCTCCCCACTTTTCAAGCTAAAAAGCGGCGACCTCTGGTGCGCAAAATGCGAAAAAAAAGTCATAATAGTAAAGGAAGGGGAAGAACCAACAAAAATAACAAGCCACATGGTTTTGGACACCCTTGAGGCAACGCTTCTAACGAAGGTGCAAGAAATACAAAACAAAATGCAACACGAAGAACGCATAGAAGAACTACAAAAACTAGGTACAGCGCTTTCAGGACTGCTGGAAAACCTCGAAAAAATAAAAAACATCAAAAAAGTCTAGGCGGAATCCCATTAATGCTTGGACTCTACGAGAATTTTCCGAAAACTGTTCACAAAACAGCATTTTTTGCTACTTTAATTTCAAACAAGAGATTACAACAAGCACTAATACAAACGTTCCAAAAAATAAATACTAATGAAAACTTCAATTTAGAAAAAATCTCCAACCCATCCGTGCCCCAATGCACGGTAATTTTGGAATTCGGAATAGCCGAAGCCAACAACTTCAACTATTTAGACACTGAAGAAACAAATAAAATGCTAAAAGTTATACAGAAAAACCCCCTCCAAGTCATGGATTTCTTCTGTGCCCTGCGCTATTATAAAATGCAAAATGGAAAGAAAACTCCGCTAAGATTCGATTATTACATGATGCGCTTCATATTTAACAAGGACTCAATGGAAATACAAATTTTCCATGAAAGAGGACCAAGATACGTATCACCCGAAGATATCGCCAACTTTGTCGTCAATGAAATCGGCGAAACTTTTTCCAAAAAAATATTAAAAACAGTTAAGCCTCTTTAACCTCTCTTTTCCAAAAATCTTAGAACAACTTTTAAAACATCATCGGCAACTTCCTTGATAGACTTGTTCCCGTCTATTCTAACAAGCTCCCCCTTTCCAACAAATTTTACATAGACTTCACGCACTTTCCGCTGAGTTCCCAAGTTTTCCATAACCGACTTTTTGGGCTTCAATCTTTTGATTACAGCCTCAGGTTCAACATCAACGAAAATCGCTAGGTCTGGCCGTATTGCGTGCTCGTTTATCATTTCAATCCATTTTAAATCGAGCCCAGTCGCCCCTTGATAAGCTAAGGATGAATAAACATAACGGTCAGAAACAACAATCTTTCCCTCATTCAAGGCAGGAATTACTTCTCTTTCCACATGCTCGAAACGGTCAGCCGCGAACAACAACGCCTCAACGATTGGGAAAGTTCGTTTTTCACCGTGTAAACAGTATTTTTTAATGAACTTTCCAATTTTCCCGCGGCTTGGTTCTGCAGTATAGACTGCGTCCCAACCCATTTTCCTCAGTTTTCTCACAAGAAGTTTAGTCTGTGTTGTTTTCCCGCAGCCGTCCAACCCCTCAACACAAATGAAGAGCCCTTTCCCTTTCATCTCATCAACCTTAATGTTCTAGGCGTTAGGCATTATAAGAGTGAAGCTGCATTAATAATTATTCCAAAAGTGTCGGGGAAACAGCTTATGCCTAGAAATTATTGGGGTGAAATAAAAGACCCTGTGCACGGATACGTCTACATAACTGAAGGGGAAAAAGAAATTATCGACTCTTTCCCCTTCCAGAGGCTACATAGACTACGCCAACTGGCAGGTGCAGAATACGTTTATCCCGGGGCAAACCACACGCGTTTTGAACATTCTGTCGGCGTCCTGTATTTGGCGGGCAAGGTTGCGGAAAACCCCAATATTGCCCGAAGCACAAGCGAAGACGAAGCAGAAATGGTTAGGATTGCGGCTTTGCTTCATGATGTCGGACATGGACCCTTCTCGCATGTTTTTGAATATTTACTCGATAAAGAGCTGGGTAAGACGCATGAAGACATGACACATTGGGTGATCACAAACAGCGAATTAAAAGAAATACTTAACAAAATTGGATATAACCCGAGAGAAATAGGAAAATTGGCAATAGGCACTCTTCACAAACCCAAAAAAGCTTTCCTAGACCAAATAATAAGCAGCGCCGTTGACGTAGACAAACTAGACTTCGTCGTACGCGACACATATCACACAGGTGCCGAATACGGCTACATCGACATTTTCCGACTGATCCATGCCTTAGACGTGCTGGGCGAAAACTTGGCAGTGGATTTGGGCGCACTTTCAGCCCTTGAATCTTTTATAATAGCCCGAATAGAATCCTTCAAAAGCATATATTTCCACCGTGTTGGAAGAGCAGCACAAATAATGCTCGCCACAGCTATGGAAAAAGCAAACGAAGAACTCGGACTTAACAAGTTTCAAGACTCCAGAAGAGTACCTAGCCATGGATGACTATACAGTGTGGACCAAACTGAAAAACTGCAAAAAATCAAGCGGAATCATAAAAAACCTTGAAAGGAGAAAAATGCTCAAATGCGTCTATGAAAGAACCTTTTACGAAAAAGACGCCATGATTTCAAACATTTTCAGCCAAGAGACGCATAGAAAACAGCTACAAGCAGACATTTCGAAAAAGGCAGGAGTCGGAACAGAGGCAGTGATAATCGACGTGCCCACGGTTCCATCCGTCCCATATCATCATTCAGTTCTCATGGAACCCATGGAAATCCCAGTGTTCTATAAGACACGGGAAGGCAAAAGAGTTCTACAACGTTTAAGCGAAATTTCAAAGATTTTTGAAGTTCTAAAGGGCTTCATGAACATATTACGCGTCTACACAGATGAGGAAAACCGTGAAAAAGTCAGCAATGCAGCGTCAAAAATTTTAGGTGATATTCCCGCATCAGCAAAAATATCATATTAGAGTGCGTAAAATGCAGCCAATAACATTAAGGGGAAGAGCAATCGTAGAGGGACATTGCAAAGCCGAAGCCCTAGTGTCCACAAAGCCCATAAGCTTTTTGGGAGGAGTTGACCCGGCTGATGGCAAAGTAGCCGAGAAAAACCATGACTTATGTGGCGAATGCATTAAAGATAAGGTTCTATGTTTTCCACATGGACACGGCTCAACCGTAGGCAGTTACGTGTTATATTCTTTAGCAAAGAAAAAGTTGGCGCCAAATGCGATAGTCAATCAGAAAGCTGACCCGGTTGTTGTGGTTGGAGCCATAATCGCTGATATTCCCATGATCGACCAAATAGACATAAAGCAGATCAAGACTGGTGATTTAGTTGAGGTCGATGCCTACAATGGTTTCGTTAAGATTTTGAAAAGAAAAGAGAGCTGAATAGGCATGTACTTGACGAAAGAGGAAGAGCACATCTGCGACGGTGAGTTTGGCTGGGCAAACCAAATATGCATGAAAATACTTGTCCGCTTGGGCGAACTCTTCAACGCAACAAGGCTAATTCCGATAAACTCCGCACATGTTTCAGGAGTTTCATACAAAACCCTAGGTGATGCCCCATCAGATTTCCTAAAAGCACTAGCGAATGCCGATGCAAAGGTAAAAGTCAAAGCAACACTAAATCCGCAAAGTCTTGACAGGGAATATCTGTACAAAAAGCTGCCACCAGATCTGTGCCAAAAACAATCAGATATTATGACATATTTTGAGAAAATGGGTTTTACTGAATCGTTAACATGTACACCATACTACTTGGAAAACCCAAAGAGAGGTTCGTACCTAGCCTGGGCTGAGTCTTCAGCCGTAGTTTACACTAATTCTGTCATTGGAGCATGGACAAACCGTGAAGGAGGACCAAGCGCTCTAGCAGCAGCAATAATCGGGAAAACACCAGACTATGGAATGCACAAAGCTGAAAATCGCCAACCAAAAGCGTTGGTAAAACTGGAAAAGCAGTTGCAAAACGAAGTAGAATTTGGCGCTCTAGGAAATTTTTTGGGCAAAATTTTGGAAGACAAAATCCCAATAATCCAAGACTTACAAAATGCTTCAAAAGACAATTTAAAACAGTTGGGGGCTGCTCTTGCGTCAACAGGTATGGTTAACATGTTCTGCCGTGAAAATAGAGGCGTGAAATTTAACGAAATCGAAAAAATAAACGTGGAAACTAAAGACATAAAGCATACAATCGAAAACTTGACTACGACCTCAACGCAAGAGCCAGACCTAGTCTTTGTTGGGTGCCCTCATTGCTCATTAAACGAAATCAAGCAGGTTGCAGAGTTAATAGGCAGTAGAAAGGTGAAGGATGGAACAGAATTTTGGGTTTGCACCTCACGCCATATCAAGGAAAAGGCTAGAAAATATGTGGAAAAAATAGAGAAAAGCGGAGGCCATGTACTTACAGACACGTGCGCAGTAGTTACGTGGACTGACAAACTTGGAATAAAAACGATAATGACGAACTCTGCAAAAACAGCCCACTACTCGCCAACATTGAACAAGGCAGAAACCATACTTGCATCATTGAAAGAGTGTTTAAAAACAGCCTTTAAGGGATAAGATTTATTCGAATGAAGGCATATTTTGCATGATGCTCCGGGAAAAAGGGGCTCCGGTAGAAGAACCCAAAAAGATGGCTCTACCGAATATAGCCCGGTTAAGTATTCCGGCCTTTCGAGCCGAAGACGCGGGTCCGAATCCCGCCCGGAGCACCATTTTTAAACCAGCAATTTGCGTCCCTGTTTAACACAGGTATTCCATTTTTTTCTATTTGCATAACATCAAAGTATTTCATTGCGTTGCCTGTTAGATATAGAAGCGTCTTTTCGTTTAGATCAAGTATGCCTTCACTTGCGAGTTTGGTTGATGCTGCAAGAGTGGAAGCTGCTTCAGGGCATGCGTATATGCCCATTTTGAAGAAGTTTTTCATTGAAGAAATTATTTCTTTGTCGTCAACTGCTACCGCCGCGCCTTTAGTTTCTTTTATTGCCCGTAATATGAGATAGCTTGCATAAGGATGCGGAACTCTTAAACCGGCTGCAATTGTTTCAGCGTTTTTCCACGCTTCTTTCACTTCAGGCTCTTTATCGGTATATGCCTTAACAAGAGGAGCGCATCCTGAAGACTGAACAACAATTAAGCGCGGAATTTTTTCAGTCCAGCCAAGCTCAATTAATTCTTTAAATCCCTTCCAAAGACCTATTACTCCTTCGCCCCCGCCAGTTGGGAAAAGTATGTTGTCTGGTAGATCCCAGCCGAATTGCTCTGCTATTTCAAGTGCCATAGCTTTGTATCCTTCAAATCTGTAGGGCTGCTTGTTGGTTGAAATGTCAAACCATCCGTAGTTTTTGCTCAGTTTTTTAACAATTTCTGTTGCGTCACCTATCAATCCATCGACGAGATACACTTTAGCGCCCATATACACGCATTCTTTAAGATTGCTCTCGGGCACGTCTTTTGGCATAACTGCGCAAACTTCTATTCCAGCTTTTGCTCCATAAGCAGCCAATGCTGCAGCAGCATTTCCAGCAGAAGGTATTGCAACGCGTCTTACGCCCAGCTCCTTAAGTTTGGAAACTGCCACAGACATTCCTCTGGCTTTAAATGTTCCAGTTGGAAGCCTTCCGTCATCCTTAAGGTACATATTTTTAGAGGCTGTGCCTTTACTGGTTGAAAATCGAAGTACAGGAGTATATGACTCCCCAAAGAAACTATATTATCAGATGATAAAAGGGGAAGTAACTCCATGAACTTCCAAAACGTGTCTTCCCTCTTCGCCAAAACATTTTTTGAAACGTTTTCAGCAACTCGTGCTAAATCATATTGGAATAAAAGAGCACCACCACATTTTGTGCACACGGTTAAAACATTGTTGCTTGGAAAAGTTTCTCCGCATTTACTGCATTCAGCCACAACGCTAAACATGCACCTTCCCAAATAATCGTGAGGATTATATGTTTTAAGTTTGCCATTCGAGAAGCTTACATCTTCCTTTTAACCTCGTCTAGTTCGTAAGTCACACAAAACTCATATACAAGCTAATTCTATCGAATAGTCTTCACGAGCCTAAGGCGAATGATTTATGACGAAAAGACTGCTTTCAAGTTATAAGAAACTCATGGAAAAAGCTAAGTACCTAATCATTCTCCAGTCAGCCGAAGCCATTGTCAATTGGGATATGGAAACAATGATGCCGCCAAAAGCAATAAAATTGCGAAGCCAACAACTAGCATTGCTTAGCCGAATTGAACATAAAATGGGCACAGACCCAGAAATAGGAGCGCTATTGGAAGAGATTATGCGACATCCAGGATATGATAAGCTGGATGATGTCCAGAAGAGAAACGTATACTTAATAAAGAAACAATATGACGAACAAACGAAGCTTCCTGAAGAACTTGTCGCAGAAATTGCAAGACAAGAAGCTATAACCATAGATATCTGGAAGAAAGCTAAGGCAGCTAAAAATTTCTCCATGTTCAGGCCTGAACTTGAAAAACTCGTTGAACTGAAACAGAAAGCTGCAGAAATCTTAATGGAAGTAAAGAAGACCGCAACACCATACGATGCATTAATAGACATTTTCGAACCAAAAATGACAGCTAAAGACGATAACCAAAGTTTTTGACGAGTTAAGAGAAGGCTTGATGTCGCTATTGAAAAAATGTGAAGCTTCTTCAAGAAGCAGCCACACGTAAGCATTCTTAAACGGTAAAGTGCCAATAGATATACAGCAGAAAATTGCCAAAGCTCTCGCTGAATTTGTCGGATACGATGTAGCATCAAAAGAAGCGGGTGGAAGAATTGACGAAACTGAGCACCCATTCACAACAGGCTATTACGATGACGTTAGAATAACAACGCATTATTACGAGGATATGTTTGCATCGTCCATATTTTCAGTACTACATGAAGCTGGACATGCCATCTACGATCAAAACTTAAAACAGGAATGGATGTACCAACCAGTCGGCACAAGCTGTTCTTTCGGCTTTCATGAGTCACAATCCCGCTTTGTAGAAAACATAATTGGCCGTTCTCGACGAATTCTGGGGTTACTTCCTACCAAAATTGAAAGAGATTACAGGCAAAACACTCTATCGGACGTAAACTTAGACAGCTTTGTTCATGCTGTGAACCAAGTTAAACCCTCCAAGATTCGCGTTGAAGCAGACGAAGTCACCTATTGCCTCCACATAATTATAAGATTCAATATTGAACGAGACTTATTTGCCGGCAAAATAATGGTGAAAGAACTCCCAGAAATATGGAATCAAAGCTACACAGACTATCTTGACGTGAAGATTGAAAACGATTCTGAAGGCGTAATGCAAGACACCCACTGGGCCAGCGGCTCATATGGCTATTTCCCAAGCTATGCATTAGGCAACATCTACAGCGGACAAATCCTCGCCACAATGGAGAAAGACCTGCCAAACTGGAAAAAACAAATTGAAAAAGGAAACTTCAGCCCTGTAAAAAATTGGCTAATCAAAAACGTTCACAGCTACGGAGACCTCTATGACCCCCCAGAACTCATCAGAAAAATCACAGGAAAAGAACTGAACGTCAAACCATACTTAAACTATCTGAATGAAAAATATTCGAAACTTTACGGTTTCTAACAATCGTCCTTTTTCCTTATACTCTCACACACTTTAAAAACTATTTCCGCAAAAAAACCGCCAATTATAAGAGAAAACCCTGTCCAACCAATCACTGCATTATAGTAATTAGCACAATACAAAAACAGAATCATACCTATTACAATTACACATACGCATATTATTTCTTTCCACGACATCAAACAAACTCCAAATGTTGAGTCTAAGCCTTTTTAGCCCCTTAAATATATAGACTTGCCGATGGAAAGAATAGTGCTTATTGGCGGAAGACGCAACACATAGTGCCATAATATGTAGGAAAGTTCGATCTTCAGAACCATTGCCGACAGTTTTGGGCCAAACTCTTATTTCATTTTCTGCATATTATTGCGTGTTCCGACAGTTTTATATATAACTTTAACAAAATTAGTGTTCGTGGCGATTCAAAATGTCGGAAATCAATATCAGGAAGCCGGCGACAAAAGAAGAATTGATCAAAATATTGACGGATGCCGCTAAAAAAGAAGTCGAAACTCGCGACCTTTTGAGGAGAAAACCGACAAAACCTACAATTTCAGGAACAGCTAAATTTTTGAACGTACATAGGGACACTCTTTATACGTGGCTTAAGGAGTTTAATGTCGATTTTGATAAGATTTCTGAGGGAATATCGACAATAAGTTTGTCGGAAACTGTCGAAGCGCCTCGAAAATATGCGTATTTTATTGGTGAGGCTCTTGTAGGAGAAGGTAATGAGGTTGCACATATTGACCTTTTGATAGGCGACAAAGAGGGGCCTGTCGGAGAGGCATTTGCGGCTGGCATGTCCAATCTTTCTGTTGGGCATACGCCTTTGCTGGCGGTTATAAGACCTAATCTGCCCCCTAAACCTCATACGTTGCTCGTGCCAAAAGTCACCATTAAGAACTTTGAAGATGTAGGCAAGATTTTTGGTCCAGCACAAGCTGCGGTGGCGAAGGCTGTTGCAGACTCTGTGGAGGAAGAGATTATCCCTAAAGATAAAGTGGATGATTGGGTCATAGTATGCAGTGTCTTTGTGCACCCGCAAGCGAGCGACTTTCGCAGAATATACCATTACAACTACAGCGCAACCAAGTTAGCCTTGAAAAGAGCTCTAGCGAAGTATCCGACACTGGAAAAAATCTTCTATGATAAGGACAGAGCCAAACATCCGATAATGGGATTCAGAGTGCCACGCCTCTGGAGACCGCCATACTTGCAAATTTCGCTTGACATACCGGATTTAGAAAGGACAAAGAAAATCATGGCTCAAATCCCCAGAAGCGACAGAATAATACTAGAGGCGGGAACCCCCCTCATTAAAAGGTATGGAACAAAGGTGATAAGCGACCTAAGAGAAGTTGCCAAAGACATATTCGTCATTGCAGATTTGAAAACTTTAGATGTCGGAAAGGTTGAAGTAGATTTAGCCTATGAGGAAACCGCCGACGCGGTAGTTGCTGCCGGATTGGCGCCATATGAAACGCTTGACTCTTTCATCCATGAAGCAAAAAGGCTTGCAATATATGCTGTAGTCGATATGCTAAACGTGGAAGACCCCATTAAAAAGCTGAAACCGCTCAAGGAATTTCCAGATGTGGTCATCTTACACAGAGGAATAGATGAAGAAACGGGAAGAGAAATTGGATTAGAGCAGATTCAGGAAATACGGCAAACTTTTAAGGATAAACGATTTTTAATCGCAGTGGCAGGCGGAATAGTGCCAGAAACAGCCAAAGAAGCCTTAGAAAAAGGCGCCGACATAATTATTGTTGGAAGATATGTGACGCAGTCGAAAGACATTGAACGCGCCGTAAGAGACTTCCTTGAGTTAACACCTGCAATGCGAGAAGACGTGGACTTATTCAGAGTTCACGTAGAATAACACAATCCCCTTTTTTGTTTCAGAACCATTCATTCTTGTAAGAGTTTATGTCATTTGAAGATTTTGAAGGCTATGTAAGCTAAGAAGAAAATTATGCCAGCGATTAAGAATACACATGAAATCGAATGTTTGAGCGAGAAAAGGACCGATGAAGGAGCCGCTTGCTCCACCTATTCCTAGAAGAACGTTGAACAAGCCTGCTTTCCCATGCGGGTATAAGTTCCATAGATAAGGAAAGCGTGTAAACAAGAAACAAGGCATAAGCAAAACCCATCAGAATTAGAATCACTGCCGCCAGCGCTACACCATATGCAAGTTTCTGCGTAACTGCCACCAAGAGAAACGCGAGCACACTTCGAAATATCACAGTTTTCCCTATGTTTGATCCTTCTGTCGCTCGAGTGGATCTTCTACTTACGAGAAAGTAGCCTATGACCCCTCCACCAGAATTCAGTACATACATAACAAAGACAACGCTTGCTGGCAACAGTAATTCATGGGAGAAAAATATCGGTAGAGGCGTGAAAAGTATGCTTGTAGCTACCGAAAAAAGAACTAGACCACTGCAAAAGGCACGCAAGTTTTCCCTCTTTAATCTCTCATTTTGAGATAGCCCATCCAAGATTTTAGACGCAATAACTACACCCTTAAACGTAAAATCTATTGTCTTCTCAATGCTTACTAATCTCCTTTCAAAGATTAGGAGGGGATCTGTTATCAAAATCACAGATATTATGAAGGCAACTAAATTCAAGCCACTACATAGCAACAATGTAGATGTGGCGCCAAGCTCGTAAGTTGACATTACAAATCCCAAAAGCAACCCAATAAGCCATCCAACCTCGGTGAAACCCTCATAACGTGCAAATGTCTTGTCCCATTCCTCACGAGAGTAAAGCTCCGCTATCAGGACATTTTTTGGTGGCTCATGAGCTATATGAAGTATTGACATAACCGCGTAGAGAATTATCACCAAAGTTACACTCGTAGTAAGGGTGAATAGGTAAAGGAAAACTGTTGATGCCAGAAATGAAATGAGAATGTAACGTTTGTAACGTCTTGTTTTGTCGCATATATAACCCCAAAAGAAGGATGCAGGAATCACCAAAAATAGGGCGGCAGCGGACATTATTCCTATGTCAACCAACGATCCGCCCATAGCTATTACATACAATGGAAGGAAAACCGACAGTAAACCAAAAGCCATTTCGTGAAAGAAGAAACCCAGCCGCCACATAGCCAGAGAACGATTCTAAAGCTGAATTAAAACTTTTACCCGTTAGATTTTGATTTTGTCTGGAGAATCCGTCAAGTTTTCATAAATCCTTAATAGAGAGGTATTTAATTTTCATAACACCACTGGAGCGCTATCATTCATGGCTAAGTTAAAAATAATCGTATCAGACCCTGAAACAGGAACTTCAAAAGTAGTTGAACCCGAAGAAACGCGTGCCGCTCCGTTAATTGGAAGAAGAATAGGCGAAGTGATAGATGGGTCGGTGGTGGATTTGCAGGGTCATAAAGTGCAAATAATGGGTGGCTCTGACAAAGACGGATTTCCAATGAGACGAGACGTTCATGGTGGTGTCCGACGGAGAGTGATATTAAGTGGAGGAGTTGGCTTTAACCCTCAAAACGAGGGAGAGAGAAGGCGTAAAACAGTTCGTGGAAATGTAATAACAGACGAGATCGTGCAGTTAAACATGAAAATCGTGGAGAAACCAAAGCAACCTAAAGAAAGTAAGAAAACGAAAGAAAAGAGAGAAAAAGAAAAGCTTGAAAAAGAGACTGAGCCAGAAGCTCAAACAGCAATAAGCAGCACTTGAACACGGACTCAAAATTTATTAACTTGCATAATTTAATCCTTTCAATAATTTGTAAGTGCTTATGGGAAATAGAGAAATGAGCAGCAAAAAAAGTGCAGCTTTACCAAAGCAGCCGGAAGTGAACATCGGCACCATAGGGCATGTTGACCATGGCAAAACAACACTGGTGCAGGCATTAACGGGTGTTTGGGCGTCGAGACATAGTGAGGAGCTGAAAAGAGGCATAACAATAAAGTTAGGCTATGCGGACATGCCAGTGTATAAATGCCCTAAATGTGAACCGCCGAAAAACTATTCAACACAACCCGTTTGCCCCAATTGCGGTTCAAAAGCAACTTTTGCCCGAGCAGTTAGTTTTGTAGATGCCCCAGGTCATGAAGCGTTAATGGCAACTATGCTTTCAGGGGCAGCGATAATGGATGGGGCAATACTTGTAATAGCGGCAGATGAGCCATGTCCTCAACCACAAACAAGAGAACATTTAGCAGCAACCGAAATTATCGGTATAAAAAATATTGTTATTGTGCAAAGCAAAATCGACATAGTCAATGAGAAAAGAGCACGCGAAAGTTACGAGGAAATCAAAAACTTTGTGAAGGGAACAATTGCTGAAAACGCACCAATAATCCCCGTTTCAGCACAACACCGGGTAAACATAGATGTGCTCATTCAAGCGTTAGAAGAGTTCATACCAACGCCAAAGAGGGATGAAACAAAACCCCCGATGATGTATGTGGTTCGCTCATTCGACGTTAACAAGCCGGGCACTCCAATTGAGAAGTTAGAAGGAGGCGTAATTGGAGGCACAATAGTGCAGGGTAAATTTGTGTTTGGAGAGGAAATAGAGATTCGCCCTGGAATAACCACGGAAAAGGAGGAAAAAACGCTTATAACCCTCTATTCAGCGAAATTGTTAGTTTACATGCAGGCGGAAGAAACGTAGAAGAAGCTCATTGCGGTGGATTGGTAGGGGTAGGAACACTTTTAGACCCGTCGTTATCAAAGGCAGATGGCTTAACAGGAAATATCGTCGGAAAATCAGGCATGCTTCCCCCGACACTATCAGAGTTAACTTTGGAAACACATATTCTTGAACGCGCAGTTGGAACAAAAGAGCTTATGAAAGTTGAAGAAATCAGCATGGGCGAAACTTTACTTTTACACGTAGGCGCCGCGATAACAGTCGGAAAAGTTACATCAATAAAAAAGGACACAGTTACAGTTAAGCTTACTCGACAGGTATGCGCACAGCCTGATTCAAGAGTTGCATTAGCAGGAAAATAACGGGCAGATGGAGATTTATAGGATACGGAATGATACATTAAATATGACAGCAAAACCTAAACATGCAAAGAAAACGTTAAGAGTAATTTTAGATTCAAACGCTCTGTTCGTTCCGCTTCAATTCAAAATTGACATTTTCGAAGAGCTAAAGACACTTTTAAGCATGAAATTTGAACCGATATTACTTTCACCCATCCGTCAAGAACTCGAAATAATTGCAGAAAAAGGTTCACCGAAAATGCGCAAATGGGCCTCTTATGCTCTAAAACTGGCTGAAAAATGCAGCGTTTTTAGAGGTTGAAGAGAGAAATTGGCATGTTCTCCGGATGACGTCATCCTTGAGGTGGCAAGAAAATGGAATTGCCTAGTGTTTACAAATGATAGAAAGCTTAGAAAGAGGCTAAGAAATATAAATGTGCCAGTTATTTATGTGAGGCAAAAGTCACGCTTAGAAATTGACGGGAGGATATAGTACCCTGTTTAAACTTGTAACCCTGGAAGATACTATTCGCATTCCACCTGAAACTTTCGGCAATCCATTAGAGGCAGTGGGGCATCAGCAGGTTAAAGCAAAATATGAAGGAATCATTGACGAAGAATTAGGCTACGTCATAGCCGTAACTGATGTAAAAGTGAGTCCCGTCGGGAAAATAATCCCAGGTGACGGAGCAACATACCACAAAGTAACCTTTTCTCTGCTAACATTTTACCCTAAAATTCAGGAAGTAGTTGGAAGGAGAGGTTGTAGAGATTGCCGATTTCGGCGCCTTCGTTCGCATAGGACCAATTGACGCCTTGCTTCACGTTTCACAACTTATGGATGATTTCATTTCCTATGACGAAAAACAAGGTGTTTTATTAGGGAAAGAAACAAAAAGAAAACTTACGAGTGGAGACCAAGTTCGTGTTCGAATAACGGCAGTTTCACTTGGCAGAGCTGGAAGCTCTGGAAAAATAGGCGTAACAGCTAGGCAACCCTTCCTTGGCAAGTTAGAGTGGATTGAGCGCGAGGTACAAAAAATAAAGGAACAGGCAGAGAAGAAGCCAGCAGAGAAAGTGGAAGCAAGTCAGAAATAAAAAGTGATTAGATGAGCGAAAAAGCTTGTCCAACATGCAAATTCATAACTAGAGAAAACATATGCCCAAAATGTAAAACACCATCTTTAAGCGATGATTTCAGCGGGTTAGTAATGATTTTTAATCCTGAAGGTTCAGCCATCGCAAAAGCCATGAACATCAAAGAGAAAGGACGTTACGCATTAAAGGTTAGATAAAATGGCTATAGCGTACAGTCTTACGCCAGAACTACGCATAAAACTTAAAAACCCCATCGGCACATTAATTCGAGGCTCATTTGCCGAGACAATGAAAATATTTAAGGATATGACGGAAAAAGAAAAGCCAGCTTTTATAATCTCTGTTGGAGACACTGTTTCAAAAAACCTTGCAGAAAACCACATGTTTCCTCAGCTGTCAATTGTGGATAACAGAGTTATGCGAAGAAATGTACAGCCGGTTCCACTCACAGCAGAGAAGACCATCCACGTTAAAAATCCCCCGGGAACAATAACAGAGGAAGCTCTAGAAGCAATTCAAGAAGCATTAAAAAGCAATTGCCGCGTCAAAATAGTTGCGGACGGGGAGGAAGACTTGCTGACACTAATCGCTGTTTTGTATTCGCCGGAAAACGCCTTTGTCATCTACGGCCAGCCTTATGAAGGTGTTGTCGTGGTTAAAGTCACACCCGAGAAAAAGGCAGAGGTTGCTGGAATTCTGAAAGCTATGGAAAATGTTCGAAAAGCTAAATAATAGGATACCGTATCAAGTCAACACCGCAAACGAGGAAAAACTATGGAAGTTAAGATAGTCTCAGAGAAGGAAAATCCATTGTTGAAAAGAAGGGAAGTCTATTTCCAAGTGGAGCACAGCCAAACAGGCAGCACGCCTCCGAGGCTAGAGGTCAGAAAGGTTGTGGCCACTGTACTAAAAAAAGATATAGATTTGGTTTTTATTAAAAAGTTGGAAACCAAAACTGGAACGCATACAGCATTTGGGGTAGCAAACGTTTACGATTCCGTTGAGCAAGCTAGACTTATTGAACCCAAATATATTATTGAAAGAAATGTGCCACCCGAAAAACCCAAAGAAGAAGAGAAAAAGGGATAGCAAATGTCTAAAAAAACAGAAGAAGCACCAAAAGAACCTCCAAAAGAGGCTCCAAAAGAAGAAAAAGTAGAAAAAACTGGAAAACCCGAGAAAAAAGAAAAAGAAGGAAAAAGGTGTATTCACGTTATACAAGATAGAAAACGACAAAATCATAAGGCTACGCCCAACGTGCGAACGTTGCGGACCAGGCTATTTTATGGCTGATCAAGGCGACAGATATACTTGTGGACACTGTGGTTTTACGAGATACAAACCTGCTGAAAAATGAGCACATTTAAATTACTCGATGATTCATATTTTTGATGATTTAAGATGATTAGGGTAAACGTTTCAATATCTAATGTTGCTGCTGAACGTTTTTGGGATATCAGAAAGCCTATACCGCCGATTCAAATAAACACAAATCTTAACCTAGTAGGGATGGAGAAGAAATCGGAAGACTCGTTGGAGGTTCCATTTGTTTTAACGATTAATTATAACCCTTCTATAGCGCAGATAAGCCTAAAAGGAAGAGCGTATGTGATTGGTGATAAAAGCGAAATTGAAAAGGTTTACAAAGAGTATGAGGAGAAGAAACCTCCGCCACCAGTAATAGTGCAGTCAATATCCAATGTTGTCTTCATAGAATCCGTGTTGATATCAAGAACATTAAATATTCCGCCACCAATCCCCCTGCCGCAGATACCAGAGGCTAAGCCGCCAAGTAAAAAGCCTTCAGAAATGGACTATAGCGCCTAAAAACCTTAGAAACAAACTACTTCAATGGAACATACATTGAAGAACGAGAGGCGCCGATGCCTGGAGTCCCATGTTTTACGGGCTTATTCGTGACTGCAAATTCGCCTAGATAATGTCCAATCATTTCTGGCTTTATTTCCACTGAGATGAAGTCTTTGCCGTTATGGACAAGGATTGTGGTGCCAACCATTTCGGGCAGAATAATAATGTCTCGCACATGCGTCTTGACTACTTTGCTGCTTCCCTTCCTGAAAGCCTCTTTCGCTTTTCTTATCTTTTCAAGCAGTATCCTTTGTTCTGGTGTTAGACCGCGATGGAGACTTCGCCTTTGTCTTGACGGAAGTAAATTAATGAATTCGTCCATCGACATGCCTTGCAGTTGATTAAGCGTATATCCACGATATGCAAATTCTCTTGGCATTTTTTCTCACGTTATTGGTAACGTTAAATGCTATAAACCTTCTGCTATGCCAGCGGCGCGCTCACTTTTCTTTTTCCGTCCTGTGCCTCTAGCAGCAATTAATCCAACCTTTTGCCCTGGTGGAGCGCCATGCGAGGTTGTAGTGCCTTTTCGTGCACTTCTTTTACTGCTGCCATATGGATGTGCCGCAGCAACCATTGCTCTTCCACGAGTTCTAGGATATTTACGCCCCCTTGCCCTCATCAAATGGAATTTCGCGCCAGCCTTCAAGAAGGGCTTCTCTGTTCTTCCAGCCCCTGAAGCCACACCAATTGTCGCCCTACAATAATCATTTATATACTTTTTCTTCCCTGATGGAAGTTTGATTATTGTTCCTTGGGCTGTGTGTGTAACAACTATTGCGAATGCTCCTGAGGATTTTGCGATTTTACCACCGTCTCCTTGGCGGAGTTCTATACTGCATATCATTGTGCCCTCTGGGATTTTTCCTATCGGAAGGATGTTGCCCACTTCAACAGGGGCTTTCCCACCCATCTGGATTTGTTGACCTAAATATACTCCTTCGGGAACCACATTGTAACATGTTTTTCCATTTTCGAATCTTATTAAAGCAAGCGGGGCTCCACGTCCGGGGTCATGGACAAAATCTTCAATAACGCCGTTTATTGCTGTTTCAAAATATTCCTTTGTTGTTGCTGTTAATGGATATCGTGCAGGAGCTACTCTTTTGTGAGTTGACGCCCTAAATGTGGGTGCACCACGCCCGCGTCTTTGAACACGAATTCTTTTACCCATTACTCACTCCTCTACATAATTTTACAATATTCCAAGTTTGATTGCAACATCAGTCGCTTTATAGTCTGGGTGAAGTTTGACAAAGGCTTTCTTTTCTCCTTGGGGTGTGATTAGGAGGTTGATCTTTTCAACTTTAACTTCGTAGAGCTCTTCAACCGCCTTTTTCACATCATTTTTGCTTGCTTTCAGATTGACTATGAAGACTAGTTTGTTTTCTTTTTCAACCATTAGGCTCGCGGATTCGGTCATCAACGGATAATGTATAACCTCATAGGGATCCATTATGATTTCTCGCCTCTGCTGTAAAGCTCATTCAGTTTTTCGATTGCACTGTTTGTCCATATTGTTAGCCTTCCCGGATGCGTCCCCGGAGCAAGTATTTCAGCATTCAAATTGTTAACAGTAACAACTTCCACGCCTGGTATGTTTCTTGCGGCTTCCATTATTCCCTTGTTTTCAGCCACAACTATAAGGGGACCTACAGCTTGCTTCATTTTTCTACCTCTGTATTTACCTTTTCCAGCGCGGATTTTTCTGCTCTCTTTTACTCGATAAATGTCTGAGAACACTCCTAGATGTATGAGGGCTTCTTCAACCTCTTTGACTTTCTTTAACCCTTCCAAATCATCTGCAACTATTAGTGGGATTTCTGGAACATCCTCAATTGAATGACCCCGTGAGGCTACAACTTCTTCGGATGCTGTTGCAGCTATTGCAGAAAGAAGAGCAAGGCGTTTTTCCTTCTTTGGGATTCGTTTAATAATCTTCTTATCAGAAGTTGGTGGATGCGCTGCTCTTCCGCCCACCGTTCCGGGAGCTAGAGCTCCTCTTCCAGCGGCTCCCTTAATTCTCGGTATTCTGGATATGCCTAGATTAACGCCTCTGGATTCTGCTGTTGTTCTTTTTCCAGCCATGGGGTCTCTGCCTTGGGGTTGAAACCTATTTGATTGTATTGCCAGAACGGCTCGTTTAATGACATCCGGTCTCAATAGGGTTCCAAAAATAGGTGGAAGTTTTATTTTTCCGATCGGTTTTCCTTCGAGGTTGAAGATTTTCGCTGTTTTTTTGGCCATCTGTTTTCACCGTTTATCTTCCTTGAGGGGATTCGAGGGATATTTGTGTGATTTGTGGTGGTTCTTCTGGGATTTGTTTTGGTGGACGTGCTGGATAGCGTAGTTTTATTGGACGTTTTTCTGGGCCTGATATGCTTCCCTCTAATAGCATGTAGGGTCCACGGATTACGCCGTATCTCGTGAAGCCTCCTTTAGGTGTGATTTCTTTACCATCAGTGCCTATTTTCAGAATGCGTTTGTTGTACTCAGTCCTTTGGTGGAAGCCCATCTGTCCAGCTCTTGGAACGCTATACATTACATGGTGAGGGCTCCACGGGCCAAGAGTTGCTACGCCTCTTTTTGTTTTTCTTCCTTTGTGTTGCAGTATTGCTACTCCCCAGCGCTTTACTGGTCCCTGGAAGCCTTTACCAGTTGATACAGCTATTACGTCTACGTATTGGCCTTCTTTGAATATTTCTGCGGGGGTTACGGTTTTTCCGATTAGGCTTTTTGCAAATTCAAATTGTTGCTGGATCGTGCCTCCGCCTATTTCTATTTCCGCTATTTCTGGCTTTTTCTTCGACATGTTGGTCTGTTTCGGCTGGGTTATAGCTGTAACACGGATTTTTGTCAACTCAGCCAAATTTTCTTCGATTTTTTTGAAGCTTTCTTCCGTTTTGAAGTTTTCTGGAAGTGTGAACACTCGTTCTAGCTCTTCTGGCGGTTCTTTCATCCAAGCTTCTGTTAGGATTTGGAGACCGTAGGGGTTTCTCATGTAGGCTCTCATGGCACATATGAGCATCGGTGGGGTTTCTAAGACTGTTGCTGAACGGAATATTTCTTTGCCATAGTTTGGTGAACGTTTTCTATCCTCTATGGTGAAAACGTGGGTCATGCCAGCTTTATAGCCTATAAAACCTAGCAACCTAGGCGTGTCCGCCTCTATTTTTGGCCAGTACCGTATTCTAGCCAATAAACGCTTAGCACGTTTCCTAGGCAAATAAGCAAGTGAACCATGTCTTGGCGCGTGCTTTTTTCTATGACCCATTGTTTTTCGCTTCGCGTCTTTTAGGAATGAAGAAATCAAGTTATAAACGTTACCGTTATGTTTTACGTTCAGAGTGCTGTCTTCATTCTTGCTTTGACCTCAATGTTTCTTGTATGTAGATAAATCGTGCCACATGATTAGTCTAGTCAAGAAAAGACTAGCTCTCTGTGTGACTAGACCCCTCCCTTATATATAGATTGAACTCTTAATAGACTTGGGAAAGGTCTCAGTTAGAGAAAAGGCCCTAGTAAGTGTTAAATTTAGGCGTAGAGAATGATTTTAGGGATTCATATGTCGGACAATGTATCTCAGGTTGCCGATGCACTTTATCGTTCTGGTTGTCTAAAGTTTGGCAGTTTTAGGATTAAGTCTGGAGCCCTAAGCCCTTACTACATTGATCTTGCATGTTTGCTTTCTTCCCCAAGAGAGTTGTGCAATATTGCAGAAAAAGCGGCATGCGAAATAAGGAACATTATGACCATTGATAAAATAGATAAGTTAGCCTCAATCGAACTGAAAGGCGCTCTAATCCTGCCCAGCATAGCCTGCAAAGTGAATCTGCCATGTGTCGTTGTAAGAAAAGAGGAGAAAGCTTACGGTGTGACTGGGAGAATTGCTGGAGCAGAAGTCGTTAAAGGCGAGAATATACTGTTTTTTGATGATGTTGTAAGTGAAGGTTTGTCTAAGCTTGAAGGAATAAAGCCTTTGGAAGAGCTTGGAGCCCATGTTAAAAATGTGATGGTTGTAGTGGACAGAGAGCAAGGCGGCAGAGAAAACCTTGAAAAGTTAGGCTACAGGGTTCACGCTTTAGCAAAGATTTCAGAACTGGTCAATTGCCTTCTTCAATCTGCACACGTTTCAGAAGAGCAGGCCCACGCTGTTTTAAATTACATTAAGAAGCTTAGAAGAGGAACGCAATATCTATAGCTCAGCCCACGATTACTTCGTGGTTATAGGGTTCCTCGTAGGGATATTTCCTTATATGGCTCATTGAAGTTTTATTCACAGAAAAGTTGCCGAACATCCCAAAGGAAGCAGATTCAATAAATGTCGGTTCAGAAGCAAGTTGTTGAAGCTTTAATGAAGCCTGAAGCTTATGACGAAGAACCAGGTAAAATTGAACTGGCCCAGACCCACATATCCTTCGTCTTTCTAACCAGAAACTTTGTTTACAAGGTGAAGAAGGCCGTAGACCTCGGATTCCTAGACTTCACAACCCTCGAAAAGAGACGTTTCTTCTGCGAAAAAGAGTTAGAGCTCAACAGACGGCTGTGCGGAGACATGTACCTCGAGGTTGTTCCAATCAACAAATCAAACGTTATCAAGATGAAAGGCGAAGGAGAAACCGTTGAATATGCTGTGAAGATGAAGAGAATGCCTCAAGAAAAGATGATGAGCAAGCTTCTCGAAGAGAACAAAGTGGATAAAAAGCTTATTGACAGAATAGCGAAGATCATCGCGGAATTCCATTCAAAGGCAGAAACAAATAGGAGAATAAGCGAGTTCGGCTCCTTGGCGATAATAGAGACAAATTGGAAAGAGAATTTCGATCAGACTCAGGAGTTTGTCGGCAAAACGATATCCACGAAAGATTTCAAGTAATCCGTGAAAGAATCGAAGATTTCATGAAGAGAAATTTGTCCTTTTTTGAGAAGAGGATGGCCGAGGGCCGAGTCAGAGATTGCCACGGAGACATTCATTCGGGCAACATCTTTGTTACAGACCGAATCTACATTTTTGATGCGATAGAATTCAACGAAAGATTCAGGTATTCTGACGTTGCCTCCGACGTTGCCTTTCTTAGCCATGGACTTAGACTTCAAAGAACGAACCGATCTGTCTAACTTCTTCGTTGAAAAATATGTCAAATATTCTGGAGACCAAGAGTTGACGAAACTTCTTCCTTTCTACAAATGCTACCGAGCCTACGTGCGAGGAAAAGTCATCAGTTTCAAACTTAAAGACCCCAACGTAAGTAGTGAGGAAAAGAGCGCAGCAATGAAAGAAGCAAAGGCATACTTCAAACTAGCCTCCACTTACGCGAAAATTCTTTAATCAGGAAAAGTTCACTTAAAGTCGAAATTGTTCAGCTACGTATTCTGGGATTTTCACTGTTCCCATGAGGATTGGCTTTTGATGGCAATCGCTTCCTCCAGTCATGATTAGTCCATGTTTTTTTGCAAACTTTATGTAATGATTCGTTGTTTGGGCGTCATTTCTGGAGTGCCAACACTCTACGCCATCAATGTATCTCAAAATTGACTCTTCTATTATCTCTGTCTGTTCAGGCAACGATTTAGTCAGTGTCACAAGTGAGGTTCCATGAGGATCGTTAGGATGAGCCAAAACTATTATTCCTCCAGCATTTCTCACCAGCCTCGACGCCTCTTCAATGTAAAGAGGATACTTGGGAACATCACACTTCACAAGATACTTATCAAAAGCTTCTTGTCTGGTTCTAACAATTCCCTTTTTCACCAAATAGTCAGCAATGTGAGGCCTGCCAAGCACTCCGTCAACAGAAGCTTGAATCTCCTTAAAATCGTTCTTCGTTAACTTTTCAATTCCTTCTTTTTCAAATTCTGCATTGATATTATCCAAAATCTTTGCAGCTCTTTCCTCTCGATATTCCGCAATTTCTTGAAGTTTGTCTTTTAACTCCTTATTTTTCACGTCAAATTGATAACCCAAGAAATCTAGCGATACTGATTTACCCTCGTTGTATCGGGGATGCGAGAAAGTTACATTCAATTCAACTCCAGAAATATAACGGATTCCATTTTTCTTTGCCAAAGCCATGGCTTTCTCTTGACAGCCAATCGAGTCGTGATCTGTAATCGACATTAACCCAATGTTTCTAATCTTAGCTTCCTTAACAATTTCTTCAACAGTCAAGTTTCCGTCAGAACAACTTTTTGAATGAATATGCAAATCTATTATCATATGAAACGGAGTCCAATTACCTTTTTTCCATCCCGATTATGTACCAATCCTCAGGACGATCATACTCTGTGTCGACTGTTAAGTGCACTATTTTGAGTTGCGGATACCTCTTTTTCAAGTCATCCAAGTCAACAGGTTCAAACTTCTTCTTGTTGTTAAGATATGCTTCCTTGGTTAAGGCGTTTGACTCATACTTCTCTTTGGTTCTTTTCAAAATCCTCCCAATGGCCACTTCTTCAGAGCAGTGAGTTTGAAGTATGACAAAAGCCATATTGTGCTTTGCAGCGATCGCAGCGGCACGTCTTCGTAGTTTTTGGGTGACAAAAGTAGCATCCAATATCACGCCTTTACCATTCTGTACAAGATCCTCTGCTCGGCGAAACATCTCATCGTAGACAAGATCCCGTTTGCTCATATTTGACGCAACTTTTTCGTCAAAGACATCTTCATTCTTAAGAACCTCCAGCCGAATCAAATCGGTCCGAAGAATGGGATATCCCTTGATTTTTGAGATTTCCTCTGAGGTCTCTGTTTTCCAAGTCCCTGGGAGCCCACATGTAATCAGCAGAGTCCCAGGCTTTAACTCAGTTTTAACAAACTCGGCAAAAGGTTCCTTCAACTGGACACGCCCTTGAAATCAAGTTGAGGCAAAGCAAAATTAAACTTTTGCGGCAAGTAGTCTATGTGCCAAAACTTCTGCTTAGCCTTTCTAAGATGCCGCTCTATACGCTTTTCCAAATTGTTTTGAGCAGAACCCACATAAGCATACAGCCCTTCTCAAAGTTTACGCTAGCCAAAGCGCCAACATTAACGTTAATATCCTTACTAACCGAAACGACTAAAACATAAATGCCCTTCGTCATACTCATCTATACCATTTCAAAATTTCCTCAACCGCCCCATCAGAGTAACCTATCTCCCTAAGCATTCTCTTCAAATCCTCAACAGATTCAACACCCAAACACAAACACCACAGAACAATGTTTATCTAAAACTATTTATCCTTTAGCCCCAGTCCTTGGTGCTCAACCTATGTCAAACCAAAACCAAATTCGTTACGTAACCTATTATGGCCTATACTGTGGTTTATGTGCCCAAAGAAACCGCATACCCCAACAGGCAAGCCAACTACAAAAAAGCCTACGTGAAGAAGGCTTTGACGATTTCTATCAATATGTGCCGGAAATGAAGGAGACGTTTCCACCGTTCTGGCAGTTTCTACAAGAACTAGCGAAATTTGATTGCACATGCAGAACAGGCAGAGGTGGAACCCCTGACTGCAAAATCCGCCAATGCGCTGAACAAAAAAATGTAACAGTCTGCCCGCAATGCAAAGAATACCCGTGCGCGTTTATACAATCCCTAGCAGAACACTACCCAACACTAATTCAAGACGGAAAACGTCTACAAAAAATCGGCTTAGAAAAATGGGTAAAGGAACAGAGGAAAGAGCCAAGCGCGGTGTGGTATACGCGGACATACGGTATTCATGGAAAACCTAAGCTTCTGAGAAGCTCTACGACTGGCGTTATAGGCTTGTCCCAACCTCTTTCCCCGCGCTGTGAATAAACAAATGGAAAGGAAAGTTTAAAAGTTATAAGAAGCACATCCTTGGACATTCCACAGCATTTTCATGGCGATTAAAAGTGAACATCCTTATTCAAAACGGAACAATCTTAACAATGCACAATGGAAAAAGAATTCGCCAAGGCGCAATCGCCATAGAGGATAAAGTCATAGTTGACATTGGAAGAACTCATGAACTTAGAAGAAAATATGGAAGAGGTTATGAAAAAATAGATGCAGAAGACAAGATTGTCACCCCAGGCCTCATAAATACGCACCAGCACGCTGCAATGAGTTTGTTAAGGGGGTACGCAGACGACTTACCACTACAAGAATGGCTTGAGAAATGGATATGGCCCATAGAAAAACACATGACAGCCCATGACGTTTACATTGGAGCCCTACTAACAGCTATAGAATCCATACTGGGTGGAACAACAACCGTCAACACGATGTACCATTATACGCCGAAAGAGAATGAGGCAAAAGCATTTGCAGATGCTGGTTTGAGAGGCGTAATCGGTCACGTTTGCTTTTCATGGAGAAAAAACGGAGATAGAGAAGCATTGGAAGACTTGGCTAAAAACTGGCATAACAAAGCCGATGGACTGATCCGCGTCAGTGTAGACCCACATGCACCATACAGTGTTGATCCAGAATACATGAAAGAGTTAAAAGTAATAAGGGAAGAACTGAACGATAAATACGGTTCTGGGAAAGCGCCAATAATCTGCCATATTCATGCGGCTGAGACTAGCGATGAAATGGAAAAAATTCGGAAAGCCTTTAGAATACAGTTTAAAAACGGAGTAATGGCGTATCTGGATTCATTAGGAGTTTTAGATGAGCGATTAATCGCAGCGCATTGCGTGGCATTAACAGATAAAGACATGGCAATCATGAAGAAAAGGAACGTGAAGGTTTCACATAATCCAATCTCAAATCTCAAACTTGCCTCAGGCATAAGTCCTGTTCCAAAAATGCTCAAAAAAGGCATAACAGTCTCGCTGGGAACAGACAGCCCATGCTCAAACAACACAGCGGACATGTTCGAAATCATGAAAACAACAGCCATAATACATAAAGGAATAAACAAAAACCCAACAGTAATGCCTGCAGAACAGGTTTTGGAAATGGCAACCATAGAAGGCGCAAAAGCGTTGTCATGGGAGAACGAAATAGGCTCAATAGAGGCTGGAAAAAAAGCAGATTTATCCATCATCAGCCTTAAAAGGCCACACCTTTGCCCATTATACGCTGAAGCAAGCCATTTAGTTTACGCAGCAAAGGCTTCTGATGTTGAAACAGTAATAATAAATGGCAGGATAGTTATGGAAAATGGAAAGTTGACAATGTTAAACATTGAAAAAGTTATGGATGTGGTTGAAAAAGCAAAGAACACCCTTCTCAGCAAGCTAAACACCAACGTTAAATAGTTTGGTTTTAAATGAGCATAAAAGAAGGGGAATTAGAATGGAAGACTTCAAAGTTAAAGACACCTACGCTAGTTCCCAAGGGTGCATTTACAGATAGAATGGGCCTCAGAACACATGCCAGTTCTAAATCAAATAAAAAAAAGATTCAGCAAAGAAAAACCTCTTAAAGGCTTAACACATAGGCGCATGTCTACACGTAACAAAAGAAACCGCTGTTCTTATCGACACTTTCACTCGCTGGCGGAGCGACAAGTTGCGTTATGCGGTTCCAATCCGCTTTCCACACAAGACGATGTAGCGGCAGCGCTGGCGGAAAAAGGTGTTCATGTGTTTGCATGGCGAGAACAAACGACAGAAGAATATTACTGGTGCGTTGAAAAAGTAATAGACCACAAGCCCGTAATAACACTTGATGATGGCGCAGACCTTGTCGGCACAATCCACAGCAAAAGGACAGAAGCACTAGCAAAAATCAAGGGTGGAACAGAAGAAACAACAACAGGCGTTTTGAGACTACGAGCCATGGAGAAGACCGGAGCACTCAAATACCCAATAATAGCCGTGAACGACGCCTACACGAAATACTTGTTTGACAACCGCTATGGAACAGGACAAAGCACAATAGACGGAATCCTAAGAGCCACAAACATTCTTTTAGCAGGTAAAAACTTCGTTGTCTGCGGTTACGGATGGTGCGGAAGAGGAATAGCCATGAGAGCGCAAGGAATGGGAGCCAACGTAATAGTCACTGAAGTGAACCCGCTTAAGGCGCTTGAAGCGGCAATGAACGGATTCCGCGTAATGCCAATAGCTGAAGCAGCAGCAATAGGCGAATATTCGTAACAACAACAGGCGACATAAGTGTCATAAGAAAAGAGCATATGCAAAAAATGAAAGATGGCGCGATACTGGCCAACAGCGGCCACTTCAACGTGGAAATAAACATAAAAGACTTAGAAGAACTTGCAACTTCAAAGAGAAACATCAGACCAAACCTAGACGAGTACAAACTTAAAGATGGAAGAAAACTATACCTTTTGGCGGAAGGAAGACTCGTAAATCTGGCGCAGCAGAAGGGCATCCCGCGGAGGTTATGGACATGTCATTTGCAAACCAAGCTCTTTGTGTAGAATACATAGCTAAAAACGAAAAAATGCCGCCAAAAGTTTACCCAGTGCCCAAAGAAATAGATGAAACAGTGGCAAAACTAAAACTCAGTGCAATGAAAATAAAAATAGACGAACTAACAGAGGAACAGAAAAAATATTTAACAACATGGGAAATGGGAACAATATAACAACAAGTTTAAAGTCATGGTAAACTTTAAAAGGAGTAAAGGAGTAACATGGCTTACATATGGTGATGCATAAATGGTTAGTAAAGACCAAGCAATCGGCGGAATAATATTCGCAGTCTGTGTAATAGTAGGAATACTTTATACTATTGGATTATTCTACTTTGGCGAACCATTTGCTGGCGAAGGTTGGGGAGTGGCATTTTGGCTCGTGATGATTCCGGTGTTTCTAGCGTTCATTGCCATAATGGGTATAGGTGCATGGATAGGGTGGACTATGGCTACGACACCACCACCTAAACCGATAGAAGAAATCACAAGCGAAACAGAAGAGAAAGCGGAAGAAAAACCAGCAGAAGAAGCTGTCACGAAGACCGAAGAAGAGAAAAAACCCGAACGCAAAAAGAAAAGTGAAACGTAACAAAAAATTCAACTTTTCTTCTGACAAAAACCTATTTTCATCATATCTTATATTGAAGACCAACGAAGAGCCGATTGAGGGGATAATCCTCACAATATACGTTTCACCCTTCCTAGTATTGTAAACTGAATTATGCCAATGGTTCCCTAGCGGAATAAGTGTTATAACTCGAACATTCTAAGAGCAAAATACAACAGAATGTGAACTATGGCGGAAACACCAAATTAGCCAGTCACGTTTTTAAGCATACATTGTACTACGTTTTCGCAAATCATGCACTCCTCAGGTATTTTCTCCTTCTTTGAACGCTCACTCAGATACCCAAAATGGTGTACACATCCTCGCACCTTAGAAGAAGATTCTGCTAGCGTTTTCTCCTTAAAATCAACACTTGCCTGTTCACTTCCGGTTTTCCTCCTCTTTAGATTTTTCTTTTCTTCAAAAGTTGTGGAACTTTTTTCTAAGGTTATTTCAGTCAAGCAAAAGGGACACGCATCGTAAACTTCCGCATTTTTAGAGCACAAATTCTCAGTTTTTACGGGGCTAGTGAACACTCTACCACATGATGGATTTGGGCATGTGTAGCTCTGACTTTCAGCTATTGTTTCTTTCTTTTTCGTGATTTATGACCCCCATTACAGAATCGGATTTCGCGTTTATAGTATTAATGAACCCAAAATAAGTATCCTAGCTACTTAACAAGCGAAAAGAAACTATGGGGATACTGATTTTTTTAAGGTCTTATTTCCTCTCGACAGAGTCAGAAGCAATCTAAAGGTCTCCTACTTCGATTTTTGAGTCGGGGGAGGTCTTGTACACTTATCTCCCTTTCTTATAGCAAGAATCCATATTCAAAATTCATAACTGTTTTAATTACTTAAACTCTAACTCTTTCCTCAATTCCCAACAATGGTGAAAAACTTGTATACGGTATGGATAAAAATTGATGAAACGCTACCATGGATTGAACTGAAAGGAGAGTACCAAACAAGAAGAGAAGCCAAAAACGCAGCAAACGAATTTCTCAGCATGACAAAAATAAAAATTGTGGAAATCCCAGAAAAAAGAAGCCCTATGAAGGCATTAGAATTTGTAAAGGCGACACGATAAACAGTTTGTTTAGAATAGATGTTTACTGCTTAAGAATGGTTTGCCGCCGACCTTGCTTTTTATGATACTTGAGAACCCTAAACTACGTAGTCTATCAGCCACCTTTCCAACGTAATTCGTATAAGTATTAATGAAAACCGACGGTCCAGTATCCATAGAATACCATGCTGGCATGCCTTCGCGTCGCATTCTCTGAACCTCTTTTATTATGCGAACTGTTTCCGGCTCCCAAAGAACCATGTGAGCCTTTCCAGTCATTGTGCTTGCATGTAGATTTAGGCTGTCTTCTTCGGCAAGTCTTCCTATCGTGGCAACATCTTTGGTTTTTATGGCTTCTTCCATCGCCCTGATGATTTTTGCCACATGTTTCAGCCTAGCCTTAAACAGCGGTGAACTAAGAACCTCAGTATGAGCTTCGTCCGTCCTAACTGATGAGGGAATGGGCACGATGACCATGCCTAAATCCACAGCCTCTGGCTCCACTAGCGGTTCTGCGTATGATTTTCCATTCTTGTCAGCATACCAAATTGCAAAACTTCCTGCGAGACTTCTTGTAGCGGAGCCTGCACCCAACCTAACCAGTTCAGAAAGGGATACATAGTCAATGTCAAAATCTAAGGCAGCACATGCCGCGGTGCCGAGAGCGGCAAAACCCGAAGCAGAAAAGCCAAGGCCTTTTCCACCAGTTATACTGTTTCGGAAACAACCTTAAAGCACCCTGAATATCCACTTATGCTTCTTAACTTGTTAAGAACAACTTCAACTCTTTCCAAATCTTTACCTGTAGTCTTTTTTCCATTAATTATAACTAAATCTTCCTTTAATGATCGGGTTGCCTCAACCGTTGTAATGGTTTGTAGAGCGTCTACGCAGACGGATATGCTGTCATGAAATGGAACCCTAAGCATTACATCCCTTAGCCCGTGATACTTAATCAATCCTTGAATCGGATGCGCAACCGCTGTTGCCTTCATATCCTTTAACTCTCAAACATGTTTTGGCGCCGGGGAAGGGATTTCAGCACCAATTTACCAGTAAAAGGGGCTCTATTTATGCTTGACGAGAGTTCGAATCTCTCCCGGGCTACCAATGCTTAGGCATGAATTCACACTTTGCTCGTTTTGCCGGATTTTTTTGATTGTTGGAACGATCTTTAATGAATAAACCGAAGAGAAAAAAAATTTTAAATCCTGAGCGAAACCAGACCTAACATTATGGACCGCTTGGAAAATACAAGGGAGACTGTTCTAAAGGCCTCTCGTGCTTATTACACTCATCTGGCCTATTACGAAGACCTATTGGCTCAACGAGAGCGACGGGTCGCTGAAACCACAAAACGTGAACTCGATTTTCTTGAATTTGCCTTCCGCGCTCATGCAACTCATCGAGTTAGAGATGTGCTCGATGTTGCGTGTGGAAACGGCCGACACGTAGTCGGGTTGGCGCACCGTGGCTACCAATGCACTGGACAAGACTACACCCCTGAACAAGTTCAGATAGCCAAAGCCAGAGCTAAACGCGAGGGAGTCTCCGTGAAACTGTTGCAAGGTGATGCCACGAGACTGAAGTATGAGAACGAGTTTGACGCAGTGCTTGCACTCTACATACTCTTTCTCCTGCCAGACGATGATGATGTACTGAATGCCTCCGGCAGATCCACCACGCCCTAAGATCAGGAGGAATACTGATCTGCAACATCGGCAACCCTTTCTATGACGGGTAAGGATTGGTTTTCTCTAAGAGTGATCCATGAAGGACACTATGTTCAAGAAACCCGTGTTCGTGGCATGCGATACACAAGCATCGATCGAGTTCAAGACTTTGACCCAGTTCAAGGTGTGGCTTGGTGGCAGGAGACGAGCATAATCGAGGCTCCCGACGGCATGCACATCTTTCGAGACCGCGAACGCCTGCGACTCTTCACCTACTGGGACATCCTTCACTATCTTCAGGTAGCTGGCTTCAAGGAGATCAAGTGCTACCCCGATTGGAAGACTAAGCCGCCCAAAAAACCCAAGGCTGAGACGTTAATCTTCGTTTCCCGAAAAGATTGACTCCACCAAAGACTTGGAACGAACTTTAGATAACCGAACTTCTTTCATTGTCTCTTTCTCGGAGAGAATCTCCGTATAATCAACCCTAACATGAACAAAATGGTCACTCTGACCAAAAGGAAAACCTCAGCTAAAAAGTATAAATTATAGCCTAAGCAACGGTCTTTTCCGGGCTACCATGAACCCTGGTCGGGACGACGTTCAAACTCTCGGTTTAGTGGTGGTTGGGGTAAAGTTTTATCCCAAACCCAAAGGTACCGTTTTATCCAACGTAGCATAAGCGTTCTAGAACTCTAACGCACGCCATAACATGAGCACGAAAAAGTGTCGAGCTCTCGGGTGAATAGCGAAAATGATAGTATAACCTAGTCGTTTCAATTGCAATTAAGCTATTTCTTACTCGCAAATTGATAGTATTTAGAAAAAGTTTGAACCGAGAGTTTGAAGCTATCTCAGGCTACTAAATGCCTATGCGTGTGCGTGCAACACGACTAGACCCCTCTATTTAGATCCAAATATGTTTTTTATTCTTGATTAGTGGTATGAACGAGTGTTTGAAGCTATCCCGGGCTACCAACAAAACTCAAGTCCTCAAAATACTCGCAAATCAATCGTCTCTTCACCATAAAATCAGTAGGAAACGCTGTTGAATGGCGAGCAGACAGAATAATTCTGTAGAACAATCAAACTCTCGGGTCAATAATGGTGTTGGCGATTAGGTTTGCACGAATGGTCAAATGTAGACTTCTCTGCGTCTTTTTCTGCCATGTCAAATCTAGAACAGTTTCGAAAAATCGTCATAGACCTTCTTCCTATGCCCAATAAACAGTACTACGACCTGTCTTCTGGTTCTGTCAATTTCGTAGATTGCACGGTAATCCCCTACTCTAAGGCTCCAGAAGTTAGAGTGTCTCAGAATTTTCCCAACTCTTTCAGGATTATCCTTCAAATCCCTCAATCTTTCTACTATTCTAGTTTTTGTCGTGTTCTCAATTTTTTCCAGTTCTTTGGCTGCTTTCGGGTGCAAAAGTACAGTGAAAACCACTAAAATTCCTCAAGTGGAATGAGGGACTTAGGATGTTTCTTTGCTTCTTCGCTGCGTTTTGTCAGCATCTTGAAGAATTCGCGTGTCTTTTCGCGTTCCTCATAGAAGTTTAGTATTGTTTTTATGGCGTCGCTTCGGCTTTTGAACCTACCCTCTGCTACCCACTTGTCTATTTCCTCAAGCATCTTTTCAGGTAATCTAAGCTGAACCTGAGTCAACGGATCACCGTAAACAATACTGTTTACAAAACACTTAAAGGTTTCTCCCAAAACTGACCACGCACAGGACTAGTGGTGAGCAAGTGGTGACAGCCCCGTGACTTACTATGACCACTGGTTTTGACTGGTTCAGCATGTGACAGAAATTCTCGAGCTCTCGCCTTCGTAGTGAAAATGCTAGTGCATCTATCTTTTGGCAATATGAAATGCTCTTTTGGGCTTCAATATGAGATGTTCTCCTCATTCACGTCTGGGAATGATTGATTCTATTTCTCTCAGCACTCTTGCCAACAGCTTTGGTTCGATTCTGAAGCCTTTGCTTACGAGCGCTAGCACGATTTCTTTTGCTTCTGCGCTATTTAGTACTTTCTCTCTTAGGGCTTTCATGATTACATAGAGGGTTCCTCTGACCTTTAGACCCAATGTCTCGGCGAATGCCCTTCCACTGGATTCATCCATCAATAGCAACGCGCTTGTTTCGCGAGCCAGTATTATCGCTTGAGCCTCTCCTACATGGATTTCGAAGGCGTGTTCCATAATCTTTTGGCAGAGCTTAATCTCTCTTTCATTTAGTTTTGAAATTTTTATCCAGCCTTGATCGACGCATTCTTTTATGGCGAGCGCGTCGCTGAACCCTTCTTGTAAATCTCTTTCAACGGCTTCTTTGTAAACCTCTTCTGGGATTATTACTTCGCCGAAAAGTTTTTTGAGCAATGTGATTCTGCCTACTTTTGAAAGCCATATCAGAGGGCTCGTGTTGGAGACTATGGTCAAAGAGACTATTCCCCGCTTAAGTCTTAAGATCCTCTTCTAAATCGTGTTCTGAGTATTGGATGAGAACACCTTTTTCGGCTAAGATCTTGTAGAAGTTCCATAAGGATATTCCGGTTAGTTGAGCTGCTCTCCAGCCAGTGATTTGTCCACTTCGGTATAGTTCAACAGCATGTTCTAGGTTTTTTTCTTTAACGCCGTGTTCTAGGATCTCACGTATCAAAGTCGACCTATCTTTTCCTTCTTTATCTGCCAATTCGCGGAGTTTCTTTATGGTTTCGCGGGGCAATCGTAGGCTAATTGTTTCAGACAAGGAAACCACTGTAATACAACATATATCAACCGTATTATATAAACCATGCTGAACACATGCGTCTTTCCAACAAAAGAAATCACCGACAACAGTCATCTTTCTAGTTATCGCCAATACGCACAAATCAAGGTTCTTTACCAAAAACAGCCTAGAAACAAGTTTAAACTGGTAAATTGGCGCCGTGGAAGGGATTCGAACCCCAGTTTACCAGTAAAACTAAGGAGTCGGACATGAAAGCTTCGACGGGTCTTTCCTCCTGACAATCAGCCCAGTCCCTGTAGAGTATCTGGAATAGTTATAAACCATATATAAAACCTCCTACGATTATAATATACGAACAGCCATGTAAGAGGTCCGATGGCATTGGAGTTAACAACACATCTAGCTTTTGGTATTGCCGCAGGTTTTTTGTTCTTTGGACGCGTTGATGCAGCCCTCTTAGTAGGTCTCGGAGCACTCCTACCAGACTTGAACAGAGAATATTGGTTCGTTAGAAAAAAAGTGTACCAAGACGAGCAACCTCATCGAGCAAGATTCCACAATGTGTTCGTAATTGCGTTAGGCTATCTCGTAAGCCCTTTCTTTTCGCTCGGTATTTTTCTCCATGCTTTGCAGGACTCGTTTACAACTTCAAAAGATCGAGGATGCGAGTGGTTCTATCCGGTCTCAAGACTGGTGAAACGCGGCCAATATGATGCTGACGGAAAACCACAGGATCCAGACCCAAATGAGCGGGTATACTTCTACCAAGAAGACCCCAAAGGCATTATAGAACATGCAGACCCAGACCTCCGCGTTCCACTCCACTACGATGAGGAATGTACAAACGAAGGCGAAAGGCGATTAACTATGAAGGTTTA
>CAVZKK010000008.1:0-12023 GCA_963775925.1 Candidatus Bathyarchaeota archaeon
GAAAAAATTTTCCTAAAGCCCGAAGAGACTTTGAATTCTGATGAGCTTTGGCTCTGCGCTTGGTGCTACAGCTGCTATAAACATTGTCCCCAAGCTCTAAGATTACCTGAAATATTTCTATTCATGCGAACAACTGCCATAAAAAATGGACATACAGAGCCCCTTGAAAAAGCCCTTAAAAAAATTGTGGAAAACATTCCTTTACCGCTTATAACGACATTAGTTTGTTTTCACCCGGAACGTGCTGGCCTAAATAGGGATAAAATCTTAGAAAGAACTGAACAGATGCATATAGAATGTTTAAAGAAGGGAAAAAGGAAAAAAACCTCCAAAGGCTCTGAAGAAAAGATTGCAGTTATAGGCTCTGGACCTGCTGGTCTTACAGTCGCCTACGAGCTAGCTCGGAAAGGACATAAAGTTACAATTTTTGAAGCTCTTCCGGAACCGGGCGGAATGTTAAGAAAATGTATACCAGAATACCGCCTACCAAAGCAAGTCTTAGCAAAAGAAGTTCAGTTCATAAAAGACTTAGGTGTAGAAATAAAAACCGGCGTAACAGTTGGAAAAGACTTGAATTTTGACGATTTTTCGAAGGAAGGATTTAAAGCCATTTTTATTGGCTCGGGTGCCCATAAAAGCCAAAAATTAAAAATTGAAGGTGGAGATTTGAAAGGCGTGATTCACGCCCTTGACTTTTTATGGAGTGTTAATTGTGGAGAAAAAATGGAAATTGGAAAAACCGTTGTTGTGATTGGCGGCGGCAACGTTGCCACAGATGCCGCGAAAACCGCTTTAAGACTTGGGGCAGAAAAAGTAACTATATTATATCGCAGGTCAAGGGAGGAAATGCCTGCAAATCCATGGGAGGTTAAAGAAGCAGAAAATGAAGGTGTAAAAATCGAATTTTTGGTTGCGCCGAAAAAAATTCTGGGAGAAAATGGGAAAGTTTCCGCCGTTGAATGTGTTCGCATGCAATTAGGCGAACCAGACGAGACTGGAAGAAGAAAACCAATTCCAATAGAAGGTTCCGAATTTACGCAGGAAACAGACATGGTGATTCTAGCAATAGGTGAAGCCCCAGACTTAGAGTTTTTGCCGAAAGAAGTAGAGCTAAGTGAAGATGGCACAGTTTGGGTTAACCCTATAACCATGGAAACAAGCTTGCAAGGTGTTTTCGCGGGTGGAGACGCTGTGACAGGACCAGCAACGGTGATTGAAGCGATCCGAGCTGGAAAATGTGCTGCAGAGTCGATTGAAAATTACTTGAAATCGTTAGGAGGTTAATGTAGTGGCAGAAAAGAAAGATTCAGACCCTAAGGAAGGCGGCGGAGAAATCCGTATTGGAGTTTATGTTTGCCATTGTGGCTTAAACATTGCGGGTTCTGTGGATTGTGAAGAAGTGGCAAAATTCGCTGCAACCCTTCCCCATGTCGTTTTAGCTCAAGACAATCGATACACATGTTCAGACCAAGGACAAGAATTAATAAAAAAAGACATCAAAGAACACAACCTCAACCGTGTAGTTGTAGCCTCATGCTCGCCACGTCTTCACGAACCAACATTCAGAAAGGCATGCGAAGACGCTGGATTAAACAAGTATCTTTTTGAAATGGCTAACATACGCGAACAGTGCAGCTGGGTCCATTTACATGACCGAAAGGCGGCTACGGAAAAGGCTAAAGACCTTGTGAAAATGGCTGTAGCCAAAGCTGCTTTGCTTCAACCAGCAGAAGAAATTGAAGTGCCGATAACCCGAAAAGCATTGGTCATAGGAGGCGGAGTGGCAGGCATCCAAGCCGCCCTAGATTTGGCTGACACTGGGTATAAAGTGTATTTAGTAGAGAAAGAACCAAGCATCGGCGGGATGATGGCGCGAATAGATAAAACTTTCCCAACAATGGACTGTTCCATATGCATTCTTGCACCAAAAATGTCCGATGTTGGGCATCATCCAAACATCGAATTGCTGGCTAACAGCGAAGTTGCTGAAGTGAAAGGGTACATTGGCAACTTTCATGTTAAAGTGCTGAAAAAACCATTGTACGTCAAAAAAGATTGTTCGGCTTGTGGGGATTGCTCCAAAGTTTGTCCGGTAATTGCTCCCAACGAATTCGATGCGGGCTTAGCCATAAGACATGCGATTTACACGCCTTTTGCACAAGCTGTTCCATCGACATACATAATCGACATGAACATATGCCTCAACAAAGACGGCGTAATCGTTTGCGACAAGTGTATTAAGGCATGTGAAAGACAAGCCATAGACTTTGAAATGAAACCGGAAACCGTAGAGTTTGAAGTAGGCACAATAATAGTGGCAACAGGCGCAGATGTGTTTGACCCATCAGCATTGCCAAACTATGGATATGGCAAATACCCAAACGTAATAACTTCACTCGAATTTGAAAGATTAATAAACGCAGGCGGGCCCTCAGGCGGGCACCTAATAAGACCAAGTGATATGCAGATTCCCAAACAGTGTAGCCTTCATTCAATGTGTCGGTTCTCGTTCGGACAAAAACGGAAGATTATACTGCAGCAACGTTTGCTGCATGAACACGATTAAAGATAGCCTACTAATTAAGGAACATTGGCCTGAAACTGAAATCTACGTTTTTTACGTTGACATACGAGCGTATGGAAAAGGTTTCGAAGACCTCTATACACGGGCGAGAAAAGAAGGCGTCATATTTATACGAGGTCTTCCAGCCGAAATAATCGAAGACAGAAAAACTCACAATCTTTGGCTTATTGGAGAAAACACCTTGCAGAAAGAACTATATAAGATAAATGTTGACATGGCAATTCTTTCGATAGGTTTGGAGCCGAGAAAAGACAGCGAAATAATACAACACTTGTTGACGCTTTCAAGAACCCAAGACGGATTTTTCATGGAGGCCCATCCAAAACTGAGGCCAGTTGATGCTGCTACAGGCGGAATATTCTTTGCGGGATGCGCTGAGTCTCCTAAGGACATAAAAGACAGCGTAACACAGGCAAGTGCAGCTGCAGCTCGAGCCGGCATATTAATGGCTAAGGGAAAAGTAACTGTTGAAGCCATCACGCCGATTTTCGACGCTGAAAAGTGCAAAGCCTGTGGACTTTGCACCAAAGTTTGCCCCTACAATGCTATAACTTTAAACAAGGAGATAAAGCGAATCGAAGTTATAGAGGCTGCATGTGGAGGATGTGGAACATGTGCTGCAGAATGTCCTTTTGGTGCTTTAACCCAAAGCCATTTCACCGATGAGCAAATCATCGCACAAATAGACGCTGTGACAGAGCATGATGCAGATAAGAAGATTGTTGCTTTCTGCTGCAACTGGTGCTCTTATGCAGGTGCAGACTTTGCAGGCGTAAGTAGAATGCAGTATCCGCCAAGTGTGCGTATAATTAGAACTATGTGTTCTGGGCGTGTGGCTCCAAAATTTGTTGAAAGAGCATTTGCAAGAGGAGCAGCAGCAGTTTTGGTTGCTGGATGTCACCTAGGAGACTGCCATTACATAAACGCTAACTATCAGACACAGAAGCGTGTAGAACGTTTATGGAAGAAAATGGAGCAGCAAGGATTAAACAAAGAAAGGCTGCAGTTGCTTGGGCTTCAGCAGCAGAAGGCGAAAGATTTGCTTCAAAAATCCGTGAAATGCAAGCAATGGTGGAAAAGTTACTCGAGAGGAGATAGAAAACGCCAAAAAAGTTTTTGAAAAAGCCTTAGGTGAGGGTAGTTAACTATGCCCGTAAGAATTTGGCGCACACCACTTGACAGCTGAAAAAGTGAAACTTCCAAAAGCGGAAATCCACATAATTAAGGACCAATGTAAGGGATGCGGGTTTTGCATACAATTTTGCCCAAAGAAGGTTTTGGAAGAGTCGGAAGAAATAAATGCGAGGGGTGTTCATCCTCCTAAGATTGTTGATGAAGACAAGTGTATTATCTGCGGTTTTTGCACTGCAGTTTGTCCAGATTTTGCAATTTTCGTTGTTGAAAAACCATGTAAAGAGGGATGCTAGATATGGCTAAAAAAGAAACTGTGCTTACAGGCGCGCATTTCATGAATGGCGATGTTGCATGTGCAGAAGGCGCAATAGCTGCTGGCTGCAGATTTTTTGCAGGTTACCCCATTACTCCAGCAACTGAAATTGCTGAGCACCTGTCTCAAAGAATGCCTGAAATTGGTGGAATCTACATTCAAATGGAGGATGAGATTGGGTCCATAGCGGCTGTAATCGGCGCTTCCTATACTGGCTTAAAAGCAATGACAGCCACCTCTGGACCAGGCTTTAGCCTCATGCAAGAAAACATAGGATTAGCCGTTATGACAGAAGCTCCTTGCGTAATTGTGGATGTTATGCGTGGCGGACCAAGCACTGGACAGCCAACATTGCCTGGCCAACAAGACGTGATGCAAGCAAAATGGGGTTCTCATGGAGATTATGAAATCATAGCATTAGCTCCTTCTTCTGTTCAAGAAATGTTCGACTTGACTGTTGAAGCCTTCAACTTATCTGAAACCTACAGGGTTCCAACCATATTGTTGGCGGACGAAATTGTTGCGCATATGTGGGAAAAAGTAGTAATCCCTCCAGCTGAAAAAATGAAAATAGTGAATCGCAAAAAGCCGAATGTTCCGCCAGAAAAATACATGCCTTTCATGCCTGATGACGATTTGGTTCCGCCCATGGCTTGCTTTGGTGAAGGGTATCAGTTTTCACGCTACAGGCTTAACACATGATGAACATGGCTATCCGCAAACGCAAAGTTCAGAAGTCCAGCAGAGGCTGGTAAAACGGCTTTGTGATAAGATACGGAAAAACGCGGACAAAATAATAAGAGTGGAAGAAGTTATGCTGGAGGATGCGGACGTGGTTGTTGTTGCTTATGGAATAGTTGCTAGAGCAGCTTTAAGCGCTGTAAGAAAGGCTAGAGAAGAGGGAATAAAGGCGGGGCTTCTGCGTCCAATCACATTATGGCCCTTCCCAGAAAAAGCACGTGGCAAAAATCGCTAAACAAGCAAAGGCAATAGTTGTTGCCTGAAATGAATTGTGGACAATTAGTGCGAGAAGTTGAAAGGTCAGCAAAAGAAACTCCTGTGGTTTTTCTTTCCAAGTTGGGTGAAGACCCCCATACTCCAATGGAGATTCTTGAAGCAATAAGGAGGAATATTTAATGGTTGAAGAAATGGTGCACCCGTTGTCAAAGTATTTAAGAGAGGCAATGATGCCGCACATATGGTGTTCAGGTTGTGGTAACGGCATCATCCTCAACTGCTTCGTTCATGCAATAGACGAGCTGCAAATGGATTTGGACAAACTGGTGGTTGTGTCAGGTATAGGTTGTATTGGGCGCGCGGCTGGATACACAAACGTAAATTCATTTCACACAACGCATGGGCGTCCAATAGCCTTTGCAACGGGAGTAAAATTGGCAAATCCAGAGCTTGATGTCGTGGTTATAAGTGGAGATGGCGACCTGTTTGCGATAGGTGGGAACCACTTTATACATGCTGCACGGAGGAACATAGGCGTCAAAGTGATTTGCGCAAATAACTTCAACTATGGAATGACTGGTGGACAGCAGGGTCCAACAACACCGCTTGAAGCGTTAACAACTACAACCCCATATGGAAACATTGAGCATCCCTTCAACCTTGTCCATTTGGCAGCGGCATCAGGCGCCACATTTGTGGCTAGATGGACAACTTTGCATGCGCGAAGACTAACACAATCCATTGAAAATTGCTTCAAAAAGAAGGTTTCTGCTTCATTGAAGTGGTCACGCCCTGTCCTGAAATTTTCGGTCGCCACAACAAAATGCGAACAGGACTTGAAATGATGGAATGGTTCAAGAAGGGCTTCGGTGGTAGAACATTTTTCAGACCCAGCCAAAGCAGAAATCACTTCTGAAAAAATTGTTGTAGGCGAATTTGTGGATATAGAAAAACCAAGCTATGAAAAACTACTCCATGAAAAAATAGCTCAAATTAATGAGAAAGCGGTGAGAATGGTGAGACGAGTATGCGAGTTGAAGTTAGATTTGCAGGGTTTCGGTGGGCAAGGAATAATTAAATCTGGAATAATCGTGGCTGCGGCAGCATGCATTTATAGCGGAAAAAATGCTGTTCAAACGCAGTCTTATGGTCCAGAGTCAAGAGGTGGAGCATGCAAATCTGAAGTTGTAATATCAGAAGAGGAAATAGATTTTCCAAAAGTTGTTGAACCCGACGTATTGGTTGTGATGTCTCAGCATGCCTACAATGAATACGCTGAAAACATGAAACCTGGCGGAACAATAATTATGGATCCTGACATGATTCCGCATGAAAAAGAATTGAGAAGCGTTAAAGTTTTTCGAATTCCTGCCACAAAAATTGCAGAAGAGCTTGGAAAGAAGAATAGTTGCGAACATCGTTATGTTAGGCGCCTTTGTGGCTATCACGGGCATATTAGATAAAAATGCTGTCAAAGAATCAGTTAAAGCAAATATACCTAAAGGTACAGAAGAACTGAATCTAAAGCTTTTGAAAAAGGTTACGAATACGCTAAAAATCTTTTAAAAAGCTAGTTTATCCAGCCTTTTGCGGTGGCAACTGTGCCAATTGTGTTACAAGTTTTGATTTTCTAATGCCAATGTGGCGTAGTGGAGCTATCTTTTTAGCTTCGTTATATATGTCTGACGCTATTTTTCCAAGAACCATTTCTTGTGCAAATTGATCCAGTGTCAGCGTTGAAGCTTTTTCTTTAATAATTCTATCCATGATGACGCGTATGTCTTTCTCTTGTGATGTTCTAATTCTTGAGAGCGTGAAAGCGGAGACTGCCACTCGCAGTTTATATCCATCTTTTATGGTTATACTAAACAGTGCCATCAACCTTTGTTGTTCTTCTTCTGACCAAGCTTCGTAGATAATCTCGCGAGTATTCATGTCCTTTAAACGTTGTTTTGGCAGTTTTGCCATCAATTTCGGTTATTTGAAAATACAATTTCAAGTATTGATGTGCAAAGTCGTTTGTAACATCGTAAAGTGTTGAGTCAATTACTCTTCCAATCAGTTTTTCCGGTTCATCGGCTGGTATCGCTCCTAACTCGACGTTTCCGAAGTATGATGGAGCTAGCACTGTATACCACGATTTGCTTCGCCATTTATCTCTTACACGTTTCGTTTTTGAAGACAAGTTTATCCTCCAAATGTAGCTTGAGAATTCGCATCAGAGTATTAAAAGTTTTACCGTTTCGGCTCTATTTTCTTGATACCGCCCATGTATTTTCTTAAAACTTCAGGAACACTGACTGAACCGTCTTTTTGCTGATTGTTTTCAAGTATTGCAACGATTGTTCTGCCAGTAGCTATAGCTGTCGAATTCAATGTGTGCACAAACCCTTTAGGCGGTTCGCCCTCTTTTTCTCTATACTTTATGTTTAACCTTCTGGCTTGGTAGTCTGTGCAGTTGCTGCATGAAATTATTTCTCTAAAGGCATTTTGTGCAGGCATCCAAGCTTCTATATCGTATTTTTTAGCGGCAACTGTTCCGATATCGCCAGTACAGTCATTTACAACGCGGTAGGGCAGACCTAGTTTTTGAACAAGTTCTTCCGCGTTTTGTATAAGTTCTTCATGCATTTTCCATGAGTCTTCTGGTTTGCAGAAAATAAACTGTTCAATCTTGTTGAATTGGTGAGTTCGGAAGATTCCTCGAGTATCTTTGCCGTGTGCTCCGGCTTCTTTTCTAAAGTTTGCACTTACTCCAACAAGTTTGAGCGGTAAATCTTCTGCTTTTAACACTTCATTCATGAACATTGCTGCCATTGGATGTTCTGAAGTCGCAATTAGGTATAGGTCTTCTTTTTCAATTTTGTATAGGACATCTTCGAAGTCACTTATTGCTACGACGCCCTCGTAGGGTTCTCGTCTCATTAGAAAAGGCGGTTCTATTGGCGTGTAGCCCTTCTTAACCATTTCTTCTAGGGCAAAGCTCATTAAAGCCATATCTAGGAAGACGCCTTCTCTTTTTAGGTAGAAGAATCTGGCTCCTGCAATTTTTCCAGCTCTTTCAATGTCCATTATGTCAAGGCTTAAGCCTAAATTTATGTGGTCTTTGACGAGAAAGCTGAATTTGGGTATTTCACCCCAACTTCTTACTTGGACATTATCGTTTTCATCCTTGCCCGTTGGAACCGACTCATGTAAAAGGTTTGGAAGCCGCATAAGATAATAGTGCACTTTCTGTTCGCACTCGTTCACCTGCTTTTCTAACGCTGTGATTTCAGTGTCAATCTTTTTTGCCTTCGAAAGTTCTTTGTTTGCATCTTTTCCCTTCTTTTTCAACGCTGCAATCTCTGTTGTTATAAGCCTTCTTTCATGGCGGAGCTCATTCAATTCTGTCAAATGTTGCCGCCATTTCCGGTCAAAATCAATTAGTTCATCAAGCATCCTTAGGTTTTCAGGGTCTCCCCTCTTCATCAAATTGTTCCGTACGAGCTTTGGATTTTCACGGACGAGTTTAATGTCCAACATCTTTCTCACAGACAGTTATGCCCTATAATTAGGGTCTAACCCTCTAATTTAGCCATAAATCAACTATTTAACCTTACGATAAAGTTGCTACGCGGCAAAATTGCGTTTATGAATTTTCTATCAAATTGTTTTAAGGAAAATTCTGCTCATTTTACAAACTTCATTGGATTCCTTTTAAATCTTTTCTTGCAAGTCAAACTACAGAAATGATACGTTTCCCCTTCGTAAGTGATCTTAAATTTAGATGTCTTGTCATCTAGAATCGCGCCACATACCGGATCCCTAGGCATTATCTCGCCCTTAACCTCACACAATAGTGAACGTGTAGAAGTGTGCTTTCTGCTTATTATGATTAATGGTAAGAGCATCAAAAAAAGAAAACATAAAAAAGAAAAAGGATGTGAACGAAGGATAGATGTTAGCTTGTTAGCTTAATATCTCCTTGTATTTCTTCGTTTAGCGTAACATTCTCGGCAGTATACCGGTCTGCTTCCGTCAGGTTTGAAGGGAACTTCGCATTCCTTTCCGCACTCGGCACAGACTGCCTTATACGTTTCTCTTCCAGCCATTTGCCTTTTTCAACTCCCTTTACTATTTAGTGCAAAAAGCGCTTCTTGCACATTCTTCATAATTCACACGCTGTATTAAACTTATTTATGCGTAAATGTTGGTTTCACGGTCGTTCTTAACGCAGCAATATAAAGGGAGCGCTTTCGAGAGGCTTTACTTTGGGTATTTAAGGAGGAAATGGCAAGGATATCTCTAGCCATTTAAATGGTGAACATGCAAAGCTTAGCGCGCATCGGTGAGAGTTTCGCGATATTGGAAGCCAAAAAACACACTTAGAAAAGCCAATATCAGCGTCAGTATTTCTTTAGTTTTGGGCATGTTAATTTACACTTTGTATTTGAGGGAAAAAGGTAAATAGTTTTTATTCAGCATCTGTCTGAAGGTTTTTCATTTAAGCTTCTTTGCTATTCGAAGTGTTTTCTCTGCCGTTGAAATGCAAAAAAGCAAGTCATCGATTGTGGCAATGAATGTTGAAAGCTTTCTTTTACATTTTATTTTTGTTAAAACTTTTTCGTTTCTCCATGTTGTTTTGATGGATAAGCCTTGTGGTGTTTTGAAATTATCCGGTGAAACTGCTTTGGCAACGGCTTCCGCAATTTCTGCTTCCTCATAATCCAGTATTATTTCCGCTTCCAATGTGTTCACCCTTCAACTGCTTCCCAACCAATTCGTTAACAATCTCAATGAAGTCACTGATTTTCTCTATTGGAACTTGTGCTCCTGCTGCTACGTTATGTCCTCCGCCCTTTCCTTGGCATTTTTCAGCGGCGACCTGCATAATTTCACCCAAGTTAACCCCTTTGTTTGTCAAAGTGTCAGTGGTTCTTGCAGAAATTTTCGCTAAACCTTCTTCTTCAACATTGGCATACGCAATTAGCGGTTTTTCAGGATTGGGAAGACTTGTCGAAAGAATGGATGAAATTGCCCCAACTATTTTTTCATTTATGAAGTTTTCACCATAAACAACATAGATATTCTCCAATTCCTTCATTCTTTCAGGTTTCTCCATTACCCATCCAAGATACTTGTTGATAGCTCCTCCTGTAATTCTTCCAACACTTTGTTTGCTTCTTCAAGAGCTGAACCACGGTCACCCATGCAAACAGAAATGCCAAGACTCGGCCTATCCATGCGACCAGTTGCATTCAACAAAACAGCAAATTCTCTGGCGTCCCTAAGCGGAGTCCAGGGTTCTTCGCTGATTCAAAATATAAACGTGTCCAATGAGATTTGTAACTTCATAACGCAAACCTTTAGACAGCAAATAGTCCGCAAGAGCAGAACACAATCGTTTCTTTTCTTCATCTGAAAGATCCCTTAAAGCCCGCCACTTTTCACCATTTCTAGGTTTAATGTCTAAACTTGCCAAGAAAGCTAGACTTTTGTCTTCTTCTCCGCTTATGCCGGGAATAAAAGGGTTAGTCGTAGACGCCAGAGTCCTGTGAATGGGGCGTGTTTCTCTGCCAAGAAACATCAAATCTTTTTCAACTGTCAACAAGCCCTGCATTTGTGGCGTCTTCAACTATTTTTTCGTTTAATCCGCCCAGCTTTCTTTGATCATATTTGTCTTGCATGTCGCCGAGGGCTCCAACCACGGCTACTGGCGCCAAATCAATGTTAGCCTTGTCTAATGGCTTTAGCTACAAAATATGCAACGCCTGAGCCGCTGATGTCGCGTCGCTCCATCTATTCCGTGCAAATGCGGGTTCACATGTACAACATTGTGTTGGTTCTTCGCCGATGATTTGGTGATGGTCCAGAATTACTATTTTAAAGTCTGGCAAGTTTCTCATTTAGCAAGTCAATGTAGCCGCTTCCAAAATCAGTGAAAATAATTAGTTGAGGCTTTTCTGAAATAACTTCATCTGACAATTTTTTCGTCAATCCATTGGGTTACTTTGATTCGGAATCTTGCATCAAGCCTAAACAAGGTTTTTCCAACAATGCCAGCTGCCGCAACTCCGTCAGCATCCAAATGCGAAAAAACTTGGATAAACCCATCTTCTTTTACGGTTTCTAAAATTAGTTTGGCTGCTTGCATCGGCTGAATTTAAAAATTTGTAACTTGGTTTCGTCTAAAGCCATGTCAATCACACTAGGCTAAGAAGCTAAATCTATTTAAAGGTTTAAAGCTGGCGAGAAAAGTTTCTCATGTGAAAATTTAAGGAGCAGAAGCTTAGGCTAGAGAAGCTATTTTTGGCTCGTACTTCCAGTTTGGCGGCAAAACTCCTTCGCGTTTGTAATATCTTGAGAGTTTGTGGATTTTTGCCTCAACAATCTGCATTGCTCTTTTATTATGCAGATCTTTCTTGTTTCTTTCAAGGTGAGCGGCGAGACTTTCTGCTTTTTTCAGCAGATTTCCAAGTCTTCTGGCATTGTTGGCGCAAGCTCCGCATCCTTAAGTATTTTCGTTATGTTCTTCCAGTTATCGGTTTTACTAACGGAATTGCATATTGATCTCTCAAGATGTTCCGATGCGGCTTGGCGAGTTTCCTTCTTTAGCCAATTTGATGACGAACGCTTCAACTTCTTCTGGCTGGTATTTGCACCAGCTCGGAGGTCGCTTGCTGACTGGTCTTATTTGGTGTGATTTTCCTTTTTCCTGTTTCGGCATTTTTCACTCCCTTAAACTCTGTATGAGCGAAGGTAGACAGAATATTTAAGATTATTGATTGAAAGTAAATACTGTTTTGGTTTATTGTTATTGAAGTTTTTTGTACCATTCTGCAAACTTATGCAATAGCCTTTGCACGGTGCGAATCTTATTTTTCTCTGTCAAGCTCATTTCTGCAAATGTTTTATTGCATTCTAGCTGGCTTAAAAATTGGGTCAAAACCAAACCCGGACTTTATGGTCTCCTTTTCTTTCTTTCTTCTGTTATTTCTCCAATGGCTTCACCCTTAAAACATATTGGTGATTTGAATTCTGGAATAATAGTGC
>CAVZKK010000009.1:0-16133 GCA_963775925.1 Candidatus Bathyarchaeota archaeon
TCCCATAAAAGATGGGTTTGATGGAGCCGGGGTGTAAGCCGGAAGGCTTCGGCCGACCGGTTCAGCCTGCGGCCTCCAACCGCCCAAGGTGTCGGGCTAAAAAGCGATGTCTGGACAATATTAGCGGTGAACTTTTACAAGTGTATGCTCGGGAAAAGGGCTTGTGCATGGTCGATTATGCTTTTGCGCTCTGCGGAGACTAGACCCCCTTATATATAGGTTCAACTTTTGGTGGGGTTTTTTCCTCCTTTTTTTGTTTTAGGTAAGAGAAGAGGCTGAAATTTAGATGTGGTGTCAGAAGTTTGATTAGTGGATTGGGTGTGGAAAAGTTTGGAGAGAGGTGCTTTGTGTAAGGTGGCCTACCCCTCCCTTATATATACATTGAACTTGCGGTTCTTTCGAGTGGTTCGTGTCTTCTGGCGAGTAGGTATTTGTTGTCTTGTGTGCTGGCTGAGTTCGTAATTATAAATGATGTGGGGGTTCAAATCTCCCCGCACTATCTTAGAATTTCGCTAGAAAATGAGGAACGAATGGTTTTTGTTGACGTTTCATTTTAGAATAGTAACAGTGAAAACTTGTGACGTTAATCTCAAGATTCGACCCTTGGCGTTCAAAGCTTTGCACTTGTCCGCCTAAACTAACCTTCAACCCCTACACGGGCTGCGACCACGCATGCGTTTACTGTTACGCTTCAAGTTACATCCCAAAATTCTTCAACTGCAAACCCAAAAAAGACCTAATTCTAAAACTGAGAAGAGAAGCTGCAAAACTCAAAGGCGAAATAGTATCAATAGCCAACTCTTCAGACCCCTATCCAAACTTAGAAGCCAAAACGGGTTTAACGCGGAAATGCTTAGAAATTTTATCCCAACAAGACTGCAAAATTCAGATAATCACAAAATCTAACCTTCGTTACCAGAGACATTGACCTATTGAGAAACGTGCCTTCAATGTTTCTTTAACCATAACAACAGACGACGACAACATCGCAAAACTAATCGAACCGCATGCCCCATCACCATCAGAACGTTTGAAAACCGTTGAAACCCTAATAGAAGGGCATTCCAACGTCGGTACGCATAGACCCAATAATTCCCTTCATAAACGACAACACGGAAAACCTTGTCAAAACTCTTGCCTCTATGAAGGTTAAACACATAACAGGATCAACCTACAAGGTCAAGCTAGATAACTGGCAAAGATTCAGCATCGCACTGCCAAAAACTGCAGAGAAATTAAAACCGCTTTACTTTGAAAAAGGCGAAAAAATTGGTAGGTACATTTACCTGCCGAAGGATTTGCGGCTTAAACTAATGAAAACGGTGGGCGAGCTGGCTGAGAAATATGGCATGAAATTTGGAACATGTAGAGAAGGTTTAAGCCATTTAAACACAGCTGTCTGTGATGGTTCATGGCTGCTAAAAACGCGTTAATCCGCAATGAAAACAGTGAGAATCATTAAAAAGTTGAACTTGACAATGGTTAATGGTAGCCCGGAATAGGTTCAAATATCAGGGTCACTTCGTTCATATGCGCCCTCTCGCTCACTTCTTTAGTCTTTTTGAAACCTCTTTTTGAATGCTTTTTCTCGCCACTTTTGTTTCCAGCTCTTCCATCCCGTCTTTACGAGTTTTTCTCTGATTTTAGGTTTTTCCGCAACCCATTCTAGAAGTGTCCAGAAGCGTCTCTTGTCTTCCAGTCTTTCTGCTGGCACTCCTACTTCTTTGCACCATCTTACGTAGCTTCTCTCAACCATCTCTTGGAGTTCGCCTGTGATTTCCACTTCTTCCACGTTGAATCCCTCGGTCTCTCAGGTGTCTGCGTATGCTGGAGAGAACATATCCTGAGCAGACCTTGAAACGGGTTTCCCTGTCAGGCTGCATCACCTCAACGATCTCCTCGGCAATCTTCACGGCATCATCCAAGTACTGTTTATTTTCGAAGTTTGGCGGCTGGAAGGAGGAGACTGGGATTCTGCGTTCCATGTACCTGCGGTCTGGAGGTTTGAGGGCGCCGATTACCACGCCTAAAATAAGGTCTCCCCATCCAGCATCATCTATCAAAATCTCCTTTCTAGCCGAAAACCGATCCAACCCCATAATCTACATCACCAAGATTTTCAGCACACTGACTCTTACTGAGTCGTTGATGCTTACCTATCGACTATATGTTGGCCTTCTCTGTTAAATAGGTAAGGAATGAATCCGTAAAAACCTTCTCTTTATAATAGCCCGCTATTTGGAGAAAAGGTTTATTTTGGAAAGGACACCATTGGCAATTGAGAGGTGAGGTGACGGAACACGGGTAGAGAAAAGAATCTCCGTGGAAAAGTGAATGTGGACAAACAGAAGGGTCATCAAACGAGAAGAACTCGTGGGGGAAAGAAACAGAAGAGAAGGTAAAAACACGACTTTTGTACCCTGAATCTTTAACTATTCCACCGCGCACGCTAAGCAGGGTAATATGAAGATTGGCTGCAAATAGAATCAAATTCTATAGGTTATCAATCCACTAGAAACCTCCAAAATTCAGGAACAGAAAAAGAGAGGGGATGAGCGAAAAACCCCTCAGCATAATTAGTATAAATCAAACTCTAGAGTTTGGTAGCCCGGGAGAGATTCGAACTCTCGTCAGCGGGTCCAGAGCCCGCCATGCTTGACCGCTACACCACCGGGCTTCAACGCTAACAGATTTAACACTAAAAGTTCCTTGTAATAACTTTAGCGTTGGAATTAAAAAAGAGAAAAAGAATTATTTGCTACTCTTGTTTTTCATGGCTTCTTCAATGCAGTAGCATTCTTGGCTACTTGGGTTCCATTCTTCACAGCACCATAACGTTTGCACGATAGGATTCTTGTTGTCGGAGAAACGTCTTGAGCAGAATATTTTGTCCGGATAGTTGTATGTATTGTGGTTGCCGCAGTTTCCACAAAACTTCTGTTTAACCTTAGCTTTCTCGCCCATTTATGTTCCTCCAACTGCTTGAAAGTCTCGGCGTTTTAGGTAAGGTATTCGCTTAAAGTCTTCGCCAAGTCTCTCAATAACAGAAGCAACAATTATTGGAAAAACTATCATGGCATCGCTAATGATCATAGTCTTACCTGCTGCACTCTTCACTTTTCCCCAGCTTACTGTTTCGGTTAATGTCGAGCCTGATAATCCTCCAGGTTCGGGACGATCCATGGTTATTATTATGGCGTAGTCCATGCCCTTTTTAGATGCAAGAGCAGCGGATTGAACAGTATTTCTCGGTACTCCTCCCCCGATAACTATCATGCCATTTTTGGGAGAACGTTTACAGATGTTAACTATTTCCGGAACATCTTTGAAAGCATCTACCACTAATGGGTTCTGGCAATTTTTACGCGAAGCATGAAGCCAATGGATAAACCCGAATTCCGAGTCACGAACTGCTGGGAGAAAAATAGGCGTTTTTGCTTCATATGCAGCCCTCAAAATAGAGTTCGAGTCGTTAAGTCTTTTGCCTAATTCCCACGCAAAGTCTTTTGAAGATAGACTTTTTCCATTGTTTTCCGCAACTATTTCGCCGAACATTTCCGCAACCTTATAGTCTAGTTTCGTGAAGTCTTCTTCAGGCACGAAAACGTCGTATATGCGGTATATGTGGTACTTGTAAAGCATATAATCGTCCACAAGCCAATGTCCCTTATAATGGTGACCGCCGAGGGCTTCTATTGCGTCGTGAACCATGTTTGCTCCCGTGCTCACAACCACATCAATAAGTCTTTCACGGATTAAATCTGCAATTAGCGAACGCATACCAGCTGGAACAACAGCCCCAGCTAAAGCCAAGAATACTGTGCATCTGTCATCGCGTATCATGTGTTCATAAATGTCACATGCATCAGAAAGTCTTCCAGCCCCGAAAGAGCCCGAATTTTTGAACTGCTGGATTAACTGGTCCACTGTAAGTTTTCTGTTTATTTTTATGTGTTTTACAGGTTCTTGAAGAAAATCTTTTCTCTGCATGAAATTTCACACTCAGAATTTGTTTATTTAGCAAAAGAAAGAGAAATAATTTTCTATACTTTTTTGTAATTAAGAACTTGAGAACTAGGCAGATGGCACCTGAGTTTAAGGCTGAGATTATGGATGAGAAGGAGAGTCATCTGAACGAGGAAATTTGATGACTAAAACTGGGCAAGGTGCATGATGTATTACTCCGTCGGTCACGCTTCCTAAAAGGAGTTCTCTTATTTTGCTTATGCCTCTGCCTCCAATAACGATTAAATCAAACTTGCCTTCTTTTGCCGTTCTAATAATCTCCTGAACCGTATGTCCTTCTTTGAGCAGAGTTTCAACTTGAACCTCTTCAGCCTTAACTTTTTGTTCACCGTCTGCCAAGATACTAGCGCCCGCCTTACGAGTTGCTTCAACTGCCTTAGAAACTTCTGCAGGAGTCATAACTGGAATCATCGGAGGGGTTAAGGTGGTTGGCTCAGGCATCATAACAGGTCCAACAGCAACAGAATAAACGTGAATCAATGTGATTTTTCCGCCAAACTTTTTAGCTATTTGAATTGCGATGGTTAAGGCTCTTAATGAATGTTCAGATCCGTCTAATGGGACTAAAATGTTTTCAAACAAATTTATCCACGCTCAATTACATTATATATCTAATACCGTTTAATATTTGATGCGGGCATAAAAAATGTTATGCAATTGTTTATCAGTTTCAGAAAAAATTTGATGAGAAGGCAGGAGGTTAGGCTATTGATCGGAATTTTCCTTTGTCCGTGGAGGCTGTTTTTTCTTTTTAAGAAGACAACTGCAATGCTTATGAGGACAACTGCGACAATGATGACTATTGACGGTAGGAACCATGGCTGTTGCCATAGTGCTGGAGAGGGTTGGCCCATAAGAGCCCATATGCTAAGATGGCTAACTGTTGCCCAAACGTAGTGTTCTGTGGTGTTTATCTGCGTGTTTATAGCCACCCAGTCGTTGGCTGCTTTGTCCCAATAAAGTATTTTCAAACTGTTTTCGTCGAGTCCCAATTCAGATAGCTGTTCATGCGTATAGTATATGCGTATAGTAAAATTAACTGTCACGTATTCTGGGTCAGCTGTTATTTGAATGTAATTGCCCAATGCTTTGTATGTTCCTGGCGGAGGATTGACTCCCGCTGGCGCTGTTATGTTTTTGATGCAAATGGTTGCAGGCTTTGAAACGTTAGTTAAGGTTAATATGCAGCCAGCAGTTTCCTTGGCATTGATTGTCAACGGATTGCTTTGTGTAACTGATGTTGGATTATAAATTGTTTTAGCATAACCTTCAAACACCTTGAATATTAAACGCTCAAGTTTGCTGATGCTTTGGTTATTCCATATAAGTGTGTTTTCGCCTGCGAACTCGTCTGGGTCCGGCACTCTATCTGGATCGGTTGGAGCTATAAAAGGCGTCACAGTATGCGTTCCGTTGTTCCGCCTTGAACTGTCAATTTCATTCTTTCATTTTGACGTGGAGGTTCTCCATAAGGACTTGATGTTATGTTAAAGAATCTTTCGAGCCTGAAGCACGTCGGATTAATCCTGTCCACTGGCGGAGCAACCTTTACACCTTCGAAATCCAAAAGAGTAGAGTAGTCGCTTACGTTGATGTTTAACTGTAGATTACTAATGTCTACGTCAGTGTCCTTTAATGTGGTCATTAACGATTCAGATATAACAGAAGGAGAAGTAGCATTTAACATATCAGCGTAAATGTCTTTGATGTGGTTTATTTGTGCGTTCAGATCTCCCTCAAGAGCATAGTCTTCTTCAAAGTTCATTTGTCCGTTATCGTAGGTTATTGTTTCATTGTAGGAATGCATTGAAACGTACTTTGTGTTCATCAATGATTCAATGTATGGACGCAATTCTGGCGGATACATCGCGGGCATCATCTCAATCGTTGCGTTCTGGAATTCTTCTAGATTCTGTTTAAGCGTTGCTTGAAGATCGAGTTTTTTGGCGGCTTTTGAATAGGACATTGTGAATTCTGCGCTTTTCACCGAATGAAGTGTCGCGTTAAACATGTTGTAAATTACTGTAGCATTAGGGAATGAGTAAATCGGTAGCGAAGGAATTTCCATATCCTTCGGCATTCCTCCACCGAGTATTTTGGCAAAAATGTCGATAAAGTCTCCGCGAATGATTGCTAGGAATGATATCTGTGCGCCGTTTTGTATAGGAGTGAGAGTCGTATTAAATGTCGGACACGTTAACATTCCAGAAGTCATGTTGTAGAGTGAGCCTGGTCCTTGACCTGGAATTGTGCTGTTCATCATTTGAAGCATGCTGTTAACATATGTTTCGTTTATGGAAGTGAATCCTGGAATCGGCAATGGAAGGTCGTAGAAGACTTTTATGGAGTCGTCAATTGTGATTTCTGTGGTGTTTCCTTTGAAGTGTACTTCTACTTCACCGAGAGCGAGACCCGGCACCAGATGAATGGTTATAGTTCCGTTGTATGTTCCGTTAGAATATTCTGCACTAACTGTTAGGTCGGTGGAGTTGAATGGAAAACTTTGAAAGTCAATCATGGTGCTGCCGCTGTACCATTGATTTGGTAAAGTTATGGAAGCACTGACGTTGCTCGCTAAAATTTCATTGGAATATGTATCAGAAATAGATGCGTCTGTAGTGTTGAATGGGAAAGTTGATGCTTGTTGAGGCGGAACTGTAAGCGTGCCATCTATGGAAATGCCATACATGTCACCGTTTTTTGTGACTTGTGCACTTGCGTAAACCGTTGGACTCGTGTTTGGATATTGACTGGTATAGTTGTATTTGCCTGAGAGTCCCACGGTTCCATCAGGGTATACAACAAACTTTGCTTCAACATCCGTAAAGTAACTAGATATTACCTTAGCATTTACAGAAGTGTGTTCAAATCCAAGAAATGAGATTATGGATAATACAAGGCAAAATACTGCAATATTTGTAATAGCCTTACTAATTTTTTTCATATACTTTTTCATCAGATGCAATTATAAAATTAAACCTTTATATGTTTTGTGAACAGTGAAACAAATTCAGTTTCGAACGAAGGAACGAGGCGCTTAAATGCGACTTGTTACGATGTGCTTCAGAAATTTGAGTCATAGAAAACTTAGAACATCCCTCTGCATTTTTGGAGTAGCAACAGCGATATGCTTTATAGTTGCAGTTGGAGCCACAACTTCAAGATATGCTGCAATCATGACTGAAATGAGCATGTTTTTCCGTGGAGAAATTGTTGTTGTTTCAAAAAACGTGATTGTGATTCAGGGTTTTCCGATTGGAGGAGTAATTCCGCAAAGTGTGGTTAATGATATTAAAGGAATGGATGGTGTTGAAAAAGTTGTTCCAATGTTATTTAATCTTGAATTTAGACTAGGTGAAGTTTCAAACATTATACCAATCAATGTAACCATAGGATTACCATCTGAAGAATGGCCTGCAATTCTTGGTTCTGCATCGTTAAGGCCCGGTGGAAGGCTTCCGTTAGAGAATTCGACAGACGAGGTTATCGTAGGTTGCTCCATAGCTGACCAATACGGAATATCCCCCGGCTCCAAGATAACATTGAAAGGTCGAGAACTAACTGTGTGCGGTATAATTGAAGGACCATTTGCACTTCTTGGACGCTCAATAATCGCGAATCTAGAATTGGCTCAAGAGATTTTAAAATATCCCATGCAAATAAACATGGCAATTGTTAAACCAAAACCGAATTTTACACATGAGGAACTTGCAAGCAGAATTGAAAAGCAAATAAGTTATGTCATGGCTTTGACCGAAACAAACGCAACGATTTGACGGAACCCATTCTCGAAGCTATAGGGAATTTGAATATGGCAATTCAAGGGGTTCTTTTGTTCTTAAGCGTGATCCTCGTCACTATTTTAGGGATGATAAATGTTTCAGAAAGACGTAGAGACTTCGCAACCTTAGACGCCTTAGGGGCACCGTTGGGTTATATATTTCGATTTGTTCTATTGGAAACATCATTAATTGGTGTTCTAGGCGGCGCATTAGGCATAGTTTTCGGCTCTTTGACAGCCCTTATTTTAGCAAGCCTTTACACAAGTATTCCGCTTGCACAATTCTTCCCAACCTTCTTCCAAATTATTCCGCCATTTTACATGTTTGAAATATTTGTAGCCGTTGTTGTTGTTTGCTGTGTTGGGGGAATAATTCCAGCGATAAATGCAACTAGAACGCGAATAGCCGAAATTTTGAGGGCTGAATATTGAGAGAAATCAAAACTGTGGATTTGACAAAAACATACAAGGCTAGGCTCATCAGATAATAACCGCTGTTGATAAGGTCAATTTTGAAGTCAACGAAGCAAAATTCATAACGATAATTGGACCTTCAGGCTCAGGGAAGACCACATTACTAAATCTTATTGGGCTAAATGATCACCCAACTTCAGGAAAAATTTTAATTGATAATGTCGATTCTTCTCTTTTACCCAATCATAAACGTAGAAAAATTCGACTTTTCCGCATGGGCTTCGTTTTCCAAACTTTCAATTTGTTGCCAACACTTACCGCTATGGAAAATGTAGAATTGCCCATGGCTTTAGCTGGATAAACCTCAAAAAGAACAGAGAGAAAAGGCTTTAAAGCTTCTTGAAACTGTTGGCTTAGGAAAAAGACTTTTTCACAGACCTAAAGAATTGAGCATTGGTGAAATGCAGCGCGTAGCCATAGCAAGGGCGCTTGCCAACGACCCTGAAATAATAATTGCTGATGAACCCACAGGGGAGCTTGATTCAAAAACTGCCAAAGAAATAATCGTCGCTGCTTTTTGACATAAACAGAAAAGAAAAGACAGCGGTTATTGTAGCGACACATGACGAAAAAATAGTTGATGTGGCGGATGCGATTTACACGATTCAAGATGGTAGGCTAAGGCTTGAAGGTTAATGCTAATCTCCTATAGTAACGAGAAGTCCGTGGACTTAATTTTCCCCTTCTCGTCTATAACAACCTCGAATTTTTCAGCCCACGGGTGTCCTTCCAAGTCTATGGGGCACGTGCCCCTGATGATCCAAACTCTATTCTTTTGTTCAACTGTAGAAATATCAATCTTCTCCGTGCTCTTCTTTTTTTTAAGATAATCAACAGCTATTTTCTGGACAACTTCCGTCGAAATATTCTGCATAGCATGATTCCCCAACAATTGCCTTACTATCCAGATAAAGATGGCATTAAGGGTTATGAACGGAAAATCGTTAGCGAAATTAAACATATGCCGAATTGTGTACACATGCTTTTTTGCGATAGGTTCAAATCAGCAAACATATCAGTTTTTACCTTGAAGTAGCGTATTAGAAAAGGAAGACCATGAGCGAGAAAAGGCGAATAATATTCCATGTGGACATGGACCATTTTTTCACAGCTGTTGAGGAAAGAGAGCAGCCCGAATATAAGGGTAAACCAGTAATTGTTGGTGCAAACCCAAAACAGGGAAAGGGCAAGGAGTCGTAAGCGCATGCAACTATGAAGCTAGAAAATTCGGTGTCAGATCTGGCATGCCAATTTCAAAGGCTTGGAAGCTCTGTTCAGAAGCCATTTACTTGCCAGTCAAATACGAACTTTATACCAAAGTTTCCGACGAAATTATGGATATGCTACGAAAATACGCAGACAAATTTGAACAATGGGGCATAGATGAGGCTTTTCTAGACGTCACCTCAAAAGTGAAGGATTATGCGGAAGCTGAAGCCCTAGCACGACAAATAAAAAGAGAAATTTACGAGAAGGAAAAGCTTACATGTTCAATAGGTATAGGTCCAAACAAGCTTGTCGCCAAAATAGCCAGCGACTTCCAAAAACCAGACGGCTTGACAGTTGTCAAAGAAGAGGAAGCTGAAAAATTTCTTGCTCCGCTGCCAGTGCGTAGGCTTCTCTGGGTTGGACGGAAGACTGAGCAGAAATTGAAGGTTATAGGAATTACGACTATAGGCGATTTAGCTCGTTACGACCCTACGGTGCTGGCGGAAACCTTCGGTGTCATGGGCACCCAGATTTATTTGATGGCGCATGGAATCGACAGAAGCGAGGTTGAAGAAAGAGGCGAAATCAAGTCCATCAGCCGGGATGTAACCTTTGAAGAGGACACATCAAATTTTGAATTTATCCTAAACACTTTGGATGGGCTTTCAGAACAAGTACATAGCGACGTTTTGAGACAGAATCTTTGCTTTAAAACAGTCACTGTTAAAGTGCGCTATGAAAACTTTGAAACTCACACACATAGCAAAACCTTGCCTTTAATAACAAATCGTTTGCAAGATTTGAAGAAAACAGCAAGAGAATTGATGCAAGAATATCTTAGGCTAGACAGAAAAATACGGCTAGTAGGAGTGAAAGTGTCAAACTTTACTTCAACTGAAAAACAGAAAACGCTCATCTAGTAAGAAATTGATGGCTAAGTTTTGTGGGTATTCCCCGTAAGTTTGAAAGAAAAAGATTGGAAGAAGCGTTCATAGTTTGTTGGAAGCATTTATTTTTTGACTCTTCGAATCTCGAACACAACAGGATTATCCGCATCTGGACAAGCATTAAATATTACATCTTTGTCTTTGCCCCATGGAAACTCTACACCATAACGCATAGCGTAGACTTTTGGAAGCAAAACCATCAACGCACTGTAGCAGACATCGCCTTTTATCGATTTGCCATCAAAAATTATCTTATCGCCGACTTTGTGTCCGAAAGCACATCTTCCCTTTTGACTCTTTACAGTAACTTCAATTGTGGACATGCAAATTTACCTTCATATGTATTTTTACGTTGGAGTATTTTACTCTTATTTTTTGCATCTGCCATTTTAACAATCGTCGCATTAAAAATCAGCACGATTAAGCGATTTTAGGATATAATTCTATTAGCTTTTGCGTTAGTAGATGCATAACTGTTTTGAGAACGTGGTTTCATATCCGCCTAACAATAGTTTTTAATAAGTCTATGAAGAATCCTTTTGAGCATATAATAAGGGAAGCAAAGATGGCAGGAAATTCAGGCGTAAAAGTGGTGTTAACAGCTTCAGCCACTGAGATGAGTGAATTTTACAATAGCCCCTTTATCGCATTCGTGGCTGGATTCGCTAAGGGTCCTATACCTTTGTGGTTTCTCAGAAAGAAACTGTATCCGCGAGTGGAACGTGGCAATGATGGAAGAACAAAGTATGCGCCGTATGGTTTGAGAAAAGTGGAAGCGGTTCTGTTGGAGAATGGTTTCGACGAGTCTGAAGTGGCAGTGGTTCACCCGTTCGACCTCGACGCCTTTGTAGGTCCCAACACGAAGGTGGTGGGCATATCTTCTATGGATCCAACGGGAATGGGATTCGTCAGCAAAACATATTCTTCGATTGTTGGCGGAGGCGAACCCATGAACGCCATCGAGTTCAAGGCGCTGGTGAAACATCGAAGTATTCGAAACTATAGGCCTAAAGTGATTGTGGGCGGTTTTGGTGCATGGCAACTTGAACGTAAGAAAGTGGCGGAAAGCTATGGCGTAGACTGTGTGGTCATCGGCGAAGCAGAAGAGGCTGTCGTAGAGATTTTTAAGAAGGCAGTTAACGGAGAGCGCCTTCCACGCGTAATTCGCATTAAGAAAAGTTCAGAGAACGAACAGATTCCGATCATTAGGCACGCGGCTATTCATGGGTGTGTGGAGATTTCCAGAGGTTGTGGCCGAAACTGCCAGTTCTGTACGCCCACCATGCAAAGAAAACGTGACATGCCACTGGAAAAGATCATGAAAGAAGTGGAATTAACAACACGAGAAGGCGGTGACCATATTACTCTAGTTACGGAAGACATCTTCCTGTACGGTGCAAAAGACAAGCATTTCATCCCAAACAAAGAAGCAGTTTTGAAACTTGTAAAAAGCGTAGCAACACATCCCGGAGTTAAAGCTATACAACCATCACACATGTCGCTAGCGCCAGTTGTCCATAATACGGGCATGGTTAAAGAAATCGCCGAAATCCTAATAGATCATAACTGGTATATCCATGGAAAAAAGCGTATCGTGACTTCTGAAACGGGCGTAGAAACCGGAAGCGTTAGGCTGATGCGGAAGTATATGGCTGGAAAAATGCTTCCCTTTAAGCCTGAACAGTGGAAAGAGATTGTTAGCCAATCCTTTGGCATATTGAACGACAACGATTGGTATCCGCTTGCCACGTTTATAGTTGGACTTCCAGACGAAAAGGAAGAAGACGTTGTCGAAACGCTTGAATTGATTGATGACTTAAAAGATTATCAAGCCTTCTACGTTCCACTGCTTTTCGTTCCGCTGGAAAACTGTATGCTAATGAACAAGCGCGGAGCAGAAGCCAATTCTCTCACAAGAGCACGGTGGCAGTTCATCACTCGCTGTTGGGAATACAACGTCAGAATTTGGCGCGACACCTTCCTAGAACAGAGAATCCACAACCCACTGCTTTACAAACTCGTTAAGCAAATGGCGCTTCCGTTTGCAGCCAAGGTGGCGGGAATCTACTATGGAATGAAACATGGTAAAGAAATGGAACATGCCATCTGGAAGATGGCAAACGCCTAAGCATATCAAGTAAGAGAACGAGTGACTTTTTATCCATTGCAATAATCGTTTTATGGAAGATTACAAGGCAATTCTTATAAATGACTATGTAGTGAATACATACACCGTGCAAGAAGCAATTTTTGCACAATAAATAGTATAGGAGTTGAAATAGCAAATGGCTGAGAAAGAGATGCACAAGGCAGTTTGTGCTGATTGTGGTAAGGAATGCGAAGTTCCCTTCAAACCTGACACAAGTAGGCCTGTTTACTGCCGAGAGTGCTGGTCAAAAAGAAGAACCCAAAGACGAAGATTTTAGGTTAAGCTAACAGCGTTAATTCGATCGTTGCTTTTCCCATATTTTTCTATACTTTAGTGTAAACGCTATATGAATTTTGCAAATCAGAGTCTAAATTCCCATTTGCACCATAAATCTTTAGGATGCTTGTCAGGCGGGCAGACCAAGCAGTTTACTTCCACTTTTGGATTCAGCGTTTTTGCAAAGTTTTTCAAATAGCCAAAACGCACTTTCTTACATGGAAACTCGCATAATCCCTTACTCAAACGTGCTTCCTGCGTCCTACACCTATCAATGCTTAAAGTAGCCCGTTTATCGCTCACCTCAACAGTCTTAAAAGGCTGGTCCAAAGCCCAACTAGACCTACGCAAAAGCTCCATTATTGTTGGTATGTCTGGATTTTCGCTAACCTGAAACATTTTCTGCAGACTTTTAGCTTCAATCTGAGCCATAGCCTCCCAAACACCAGCATCAATCTCTGTTGCGGCTTCTGTGCCGAACTTCTTTTCCATACCCAAAAAGTATAAGCCGTCAACCCTCCACAAGTTGCGAATTTGGAGAAAGAACAAGTCAAGCAACTTTTCGATGGGCATTTTAGCCAGCATTTCACGATCTTCAACGCTTCCAGGCGAATACTCACTCATAATCTGCACCAGCATAGAAGGTTAATACGCTACATTAATTAACCTTTCAAACCAAACCAAGCCTAGAAAAAGCGGTGAACACCTGTTGTTGGAGCAATTAATAAACACGATAATTCTAGGCTTAATCCAAGGCTTAGCCGAGTGGCTGCCCATATCAAGCACTGCACACCTCAAAATAGCTGAACACTTCCTAGGCTTGACAAAGGCCACACCACTCTTGGACATCACCCTACACATCGGAACACTTGTCGTGGTCGTGTTCTACTTCAGAAAAGAAGTTAAAAGCATACTCACAGCCCTAGCACATCTAGACTTTAAATCAGAATACGGCCAACTTATACCTCTCATAATCGTTGCAACCATTCCCACAGGAATAATAGGTTTACTCTACGTAAAATTCCTCGAAGATACTCTCCAAACAAATATTTTCATCATGTTCTTGGCAATTGGAATAGCCTTCCTAGTCGGCGCAACCATACTCTACACTTCAAGAATTGGAAAAGAAAACAAAGACACCATCGCCTACACGACAGCCCTTTTCATGGGCGTAGCTCAAGGCCTCGCAATCTTCCCAGGGCTTTCAAGAAGCGGAATAACAATCTCAACCGCACTGCTGCTCGGGTTAAAGAGGGAAAAAGCATTCAAATTCTCCTTCCTACTTTCGATCCCAGCCATAATCGGAGACCTAGCAGTGGAAGCCTACAAACAACGCGGCCAACTAGGTGTCCAAGGATTTGGCCCAACGGAACTTCTGATGGGAATAGTCATAACAATGATTGCAGGTTATATTGCTATAAAACTTGTCTCAAGGATAGTGTCAAGCAAGAAATTCCATTACTTCGCAATCTACACCTGGGTACTCGGATTAGCGCTGATAGCTCTAACGCTCAGCGGCTTCTAACCAGCCGGGTCTGCCCGACAAGAACTCCGTCAGAAACACGGCAAACTCGCCGTTTCCCTCGTAGACTGCGGCAATTTCTCCATTGACTAAGACTTTAAAACCCTTCCTAAGAATCTGCGAGATCCCCTCAGCTACACCTGCGTTTCTTCCCCCGTCCTTCAACCTCTCCTTCACCAGCTCACACGCATCAGTGAACTTTCTCCGAACAAGAACAACCCATCTGCCATCTTCCACGTAAGGCCCACTAACCGAGTCTGGGCTACTCGTGTATTTCGTGACGAATTTCTCGCATTCCTTTCTTTTTCCAATGGTGGTCCCAAATGCTTCCTGACGGGCGAAATACAACACTGTTCAAGCTCAAACACGAACATGCTCAAGTCTTCCTCGTCGCTCCAAGCAAGTTCTCGAAGAATTTTAAAATCGTTCAGTTGGACAAGTTTGCGCAATGAACGTTGAGACTTGTAGAGTTGTCCCCATAAGACATCGGGGACGACGTTAACCTTTCCAAAAGTTAAGAAAATAAGCGCAGAACCACGTTTAGCTAATTCTTTTTTCAGCTTTTTTACAGTTAAGGCTGCTGTTTTTGGCGGATAGAAGAACATTAAAGCCGGATTTTTTAGAAAAGCCTGTGCAGCAGCCAAGAAGGTGTGGAGTTTCTGTGGCTGCACCGCTGAGGCTACATTTCTTCCCTTATCAACAGGGTCAACGACTACTAAGGGTTCTTTGAACAGAAGCTGCAGCTCGTCCTCTCTTTCCCCGTAGTAGTTTTCAATGTCTATGACTATCAGTTGCTTATACTGAGCAAACGCTTCCAGCGTCTTAATGAAGGATTTATAATGCAAAATCAGGAGTTCGCACAGGTAGCCGCTGAACCCGCCGATTTTTATTTCTGCGCCATAAACATCTATCCCCTTCATGAATTTCTTTAATAAGCGCACTTCGCTCCGCATCTGTTCATTCAAATGTTTTTTAACGTAGTCTGTGTGATACGGTGTTCTGTCTGTGGCGCTTAACCACTCTCTCCTCTTGACATTATAGCAAGGCACAATATTCACTCTAACACCGTCAACTATTGCCTCAAGGTAGGGATGCTCAGCAAACCTTTCAATCTGTTCTGAGCCTTCCGTGGCCTTTCTGGCTATTTTTAGGCAAACCTCTCCTAGAGATTTGCGGGGTATCTTTGCTGAAACACGCATGAAAACGTCGATGTCTGGTTCTTCGCTGAGCCACGTGTCCTTAGCAACAGAGCCTTCTACGCCCACTTCGGCTTCAACGCCTGACTCTTTTGATGCAGAAACAACCCTTTTTTCTAGTTCTTTAGCTAAAGCCTCAATTTTAGCCCGTTCTCCTTTTTTCGGTGTGACCCGTTCCAAAACGGTCATGCAAACGTTCTCCATTTTTTCTTGCATAAACATGCCCTTTTCTCTATTTTTGTGGGCAAAACTCTGCAAGGGTTGAGTAGATGGGGCCTTTCGGCGTCAAATCACTTCTTTTAAGCCTTAAACACTGAGCTCTAACGATTCCGAATTCATAATTGACATTTTCGGTGACGCATTTGCCAAGTTCAGCCTTATTTCTTCCAGATTTTACTCTGGCAATTGTTAGGTGGGGGCTAAAGCCTTTGGGGTCTGGTGCAAACCCTAAACTGCGCAGACTGGGCTCTAGTTGATTGAAAATGCTTCGCAATTGGTCGGCGCCTTGGGTCATTCCAGCCCATAATACTCGTGGATAGCTCAGGTTTGGGAA
>CAVZKK010000010.1:0-14962 GCA_963775925.1 Candidatus Bathyarchaeota archaeon
CCAAGTATCCGTAAACTGAGTTGTTCCATTTCATTACTGCTTATCCATTTTGCGGAGCGTTGATAGTTTTGGCGACTTCCAGCGCGCGCCATCCTCATCCCTCCTGTTTGATTCTTCTGATGTTTGGTCTGCGTGTGCTAAATTAGGAAAAGCCTTGTCGAGTAAAAGCGTGTCAGTTGTCCCTTTCCGACCTTGCATTTAAGACAGAAGAAAAACGAGTGGAAGTTGGTAGTTCTTCCTGCTATCGTCTTCTTAGTTCGTAGTAGTCCAAAAGGAACAGTATTCCTTGGATTATGAAATACAGCCCAACAATCCATTGAAGCAAGTCAGGAAACGCTATGACAAGCAAACCGAAGACAATAGCAATTAAGGCCAGCACTGGTTTAGACACTGTGACACCAATTCTCTTCAGTCCTTTTTCAACTTCTCCAGTCAAATATTTCCCTCAACCATCGTATCATGCAGTTACTATTTAAAACTAATCAGCTGTTCACGCATGGAACAACAAAATTCAGAAACGCACATTCGAACAGTATGAGGTTATGTTGGAAAGTTTGAGGTTTTTACCAAAAGTTATATACGGAAGGCATGGGTTATAGCCCGCGCTATTTTTGGTACTGGTAGAGAATAAGAGAAACTATATGTTAGCTTTTTACGATAATCTTATAAGCAGCTTCGGGAGTAAAAAAACAAGCTGTCTACGCTAAGTACCTAATCAAGGATGGGTTGATTTGGCGTTTGATTTGATTCCATTCGTAATACACGTTATCGTAAGCACCATAATACTTTCGCCAGTTCTCTGGCTGTCTGGAAGAGCACTTGTTGGAAAAGACAAAGCAAAGTTCACAGACGCCATTTGGATAGTCGTAATTGGAATCGTAATCGGTGCAATCTTCGGGGCTTTGGTTCCATTCGGAGGCATCATTGCTTCCATCATTCAGTTGATAATTTGGCTTTATCTAGTGAAACACTTCTTTGACTGCGGATGGCTGAAGGCACTTGTTATCGCCATTGTGGCAATCATCATATTTGCCCTAATCGCAATAATATTGGGACTAATTGGATTTGCCCTAATAACGTGGATTTAAATTTAGTCCTTTTTTTTAGTTCATATGCAAAGTGGTAGGGCTGAGCCTTTGTTTGGATTAAATTTATATCCAACAACAACATGACGACAAAACTGACGACTGACGGTGAACAAAACTGACGGTGAAGCTGCTACAGTGAAGCTGAAGAAGCAGGTACCACCTATACGCTGAAGCTGCAAGAAGTCTAAACGAAGAGGCAAGCGAAAGAAAAAGTTTCGGAACCTCAGCCTCAAAAGAGAGTTCTGCGACAACTTGGAAAGGTTCATAAAGAAAAATCCACAATATGGCTATAGGAGTATGGCGCAGTTTGTGGAGGATGCATCGCGACTGAGGCTTAAAGAGCTAGGCGCATATAAGACAAAAGCGGTACTTGAGCCTGACAAGCCTATTCAAGCTGATAAAATATGAAGAGTAAGTTAGTGCGTGTGTTCAGCACAGTATGGCGAATAGTTGCGATACTTGTTCTTGCAGTGGTGTTACTTGTGCTGGGCTTTGGTTTCATTCTTTTTGGTGCAATGTTCGCTCAGCAAGCAACCATTAATGCTAACAGTCTAGCGGAACTGTTTGGTTTAGGTGGCATGGCTGTGATTGGACTTTTTGCATTCTACATTTTACGCTCGATATGGCACCTTGCACGAGAAACATGGAAAATGTGGAAACCACACGTAACTATTCAGTAATTGAAAAGGTTTGTTGCGTTTCCCTTGGAGCTTCTAATCCCCAAACATCCCACCCTGTAAATCGATCGATCGTCAAACTTTCCCACTCTATCTGAACTCATGTCTCTGCCCAAGCCTCAAGTGCTGCTTTTATGTCCTCCCACAACGATTCTACAGCGTCTACAAATCTGTCCCACCATCCTAGCCTTTCTAATAGCACGATAGTGATAGCTACCAGAACCCCTATTTCGACTATTGCATCAAATACGTTCATTTCAGGTTCCTAGCCCAAAGTAAGAGTTTTTCACAAGCCTTACCCTTACGGAAACACTCAGCCCACTGTTCTTTACTGCAAGACTGGCACGGACTGGCGCGGTTACATTAGACACAAATAGCGTAATTCCAGAGTTTCCAGCAATCCTCATTCTGCCTCTGTTCATGATCGCAACACTGTTGGCAGTCATCATTTACAAAAAGAGAAATCTTGGATACACGAAAAGGTTACGCGTGCTAAGCTAAGGTGAACACTCAACCAACATAAGTCTCCAATTTTTTTCCTCTTCAGAATCAGACAGCCTACAAATGGCGGTACGTCCACAGAATAATCATCGGAGTGGTTCCCGAGTTTCCCCCAACCCTGATTGCTCCAATCACCATAATCAGTGCGCTTGTGGTGCTGCTCATAAAAGCTCTTCCGAGACTATGGCGATTCAAACAGTTCTATTGATGCTTGAAACCAAGTTGGATAGGAAATCATATAAAGCCTATCTATAAAAACAAAGTGTTTGGTGATTGTTCTGGTGAAGGATGAAGAAATACTAGAAGAGTTGCAGCGCATTCGAACGCTTTTGGAGCCTAAGCCTGCCCCTCCTGCTCCGCCTCCGAAGAAGGGCTTGTGGAACGAGTTTATGGACTTCTTTTCAAAATATAGGGTCATGGGACTCGCCGTTGCCTTCATTATAGGTGTTTACCTTGGCGGCTTAGTCAATGCACTCGTCAAAGACTTAATATTGCCAATAGTAGGCCTCGTCGTACCTGGTCTTGGAAATCTGGCAACTTTCAAAATCGGCATTCCACCGACAACGTTTGATAGTGAAGGGAAACCGCCGGCAGATTATGTAGGCCAAATATTTGGTGTTGGAGACTTCCTAGCGGCGCTGATAACCTTCATAATCGTCGCCTTCGTGATCTTCCTAATCGTAAAAGTAACCAAAAAATGGGGCATAGAATAACAATTTCGCTTTCAAAAAAATCTAAAACTGAAAATCAAAAATGTTCGAGGCTAATAAGGAAATACTGTCATTTAGATGAGAGGCTTAGTGTTTTTAGCCGCGACTGATTGACTTTCAATTTTATAAGTTCTAAGCCCAAGTCTGATTAAATGCTCAATGATGGTGCTACGCTTTTCTCTTTCTTGGAGCTCTTCGATTTCTCTGAAAAGTTTTGCGTCTATTGTAAGTCCTATGTGATGTTTCATGGTTGTAGCCCCGATGTATCTTGTATATTTAGTATACCAAAAAGCTTCTGAGAATTCCAATAGACGAGTTCATAGCCTCCGTAAAGAAACGCTAAATCCTTCACTGAACATCCCTCTTTTTTGCCTCAGTTGCAGAATGAATTCATCCTTCATGTTCTGATGGTTCTTTTCTACTTCTTAGCTTATTGTCCACTCTTGGAAAGGCCTTTTTAATTCCTAAAGAAATTGTCATGCAAGCAAGCATTATCACTCCGGTTATGAGGGAGGATGCGGCAAGGGTTACAAGCTGTTTTTTTAGGGCATCATCTATTGTTTGGAATGATAGAAATGTGAAATAAAAGGATAGGAATATGCAAATTGTAAGGATGACGACTGTTATTGATTCCACTTTCAAATGGAACACGCTTGTCCTATTAAGCCAAGACTAAACTAACTTGCAAACCAAAAAGACTTTGAATTCAAAATTCTTAGCAGACCTAAACTTTGGATAAGTTCCACGTGAACGCTTTGTTGTGAAGAAGCATGTAAAGCTAAAAGTGAGAGTTTCTTATGATAATAGATGTGAGCCGTATTATGAGTAGGCCTAGGCTTTTTGACAAGATTGAATGTAAGAACTGCATTTTCAAGGGCGGAAGCTACTGTTGGAATCAATGCCCATATAACACTTGGCGAAAGCAATATTGAAATAGTCTTGGCAGTTTTCCCTTTTTCTCGTCACAGTATCTAGAAGCCTATTACCAGCGTCTCTGTGGTTTGTATTCCGTTGATGCCTCTTATTTTGTCTGTTACAAGATTGCCTAAATCTTCAAGCGTCTTTGTTTCTACTTTAGCAATTAGGTCGTGGCGACCGAAGACTCCGTAAACTTCTTTAACGCCTTTTATTCCGCGGATTTCCTCCTTGATTGTTTTCATGAAATTCAAGCTTTCACTTGAGCCTACACGGATGAGGAGAAAAGCCTCTACCATTCGAATCACCGTTAATTGCATAGCTATTTTTGAGCATATAATATTTTGCTTGTGCCAGAAAACATAAATTCTGAAATTATTCGTTTAGGTGTATTTATCCCAATTGATTATTTGCTGTAGATGGGAAGGATGTGCGAAAACGATGGTTAGGCTGAAGGGAGAGAATCAAATCAAGAAGTTTAGGCAAGTTGCTGAGGGGCTTGTTTCGAAGATAGTTTCATTCGAAGATGTTGCGGGAATTGTTTTTATTGGCGGTTTGGTGAGGGGTTTTGTGGACAAATTTTCAGATTTAGACCTCATAGTTTTCCTGAGCAAAAGAGATGAACACCTTAGAAAGCAAATTTCTGATTTAGGGATGGATGAACAAAAGCGTTTGGGTATTGACGTAGACTTGGAGGTTCATTTTCTAGAGGATTTTAAGAGGCTGAGATGGGATGAAGCGGACAAATGGGAGTTTTCCAGAGCTAAGATTGTTTTTGACCCTGAAGGAGAGATTAAGAAAGTATTTGGACAGAAATTGGAGCTTCCAAAGGATTTTTGGATTAAACGTATTGTGATTTGTGGTGAATATCTTAAATGGTACTGTTGTCCCCCCAGAGAGGAAGTTGGCACTGTTGCCGAGTCTTGGATTGAAAGAGGCGATTTAGTTGCTGCACATTACTGTTTAAACTATGCTGCGGACTTGTTGGTTAAGATAATATTTGCCTTAAATAGGGAGTTTTTGCCTGCGCCTAAATGGAGAATGTTCTACTCTTACAGTTTAAAGTGGCAGCCAATGAATTATAAGAAACTTATCAAAGAAGCGATGATTATGAGGAGTTTTTCGGCAAGAGATTTTAACAGAAGATTGAAGACTATACGAGAAATATGGCATAAAATTGTACCTAAAATAGAAGATGAAACTGGACTAACTCCAGATCAAATCTCTAAGTACTGACGTTGACAAATACTTCGCCAAACTTGGATACTTTCACGCCATTAAGAGAATGGAATGAATTCCAGAAAAGGTAAACTTTAGCCTGCAATAGAAAACCGCATACCTTAGTCAAGTGTGCAAGTCTTAGGTTGATTTTCTAAAAATTGGCTAGAATCGCTTCCAAGCTAAAATTAAAGCTTAGAAAACGGCTGTTTTCACGTTTCCGTGCAGACAAGCGGATTTTCAATGTGAAACTCTAAGATTGTGATAAGCGATTTTCACTCTTCAACCTGAATGGGGCATGGATGAGAACGGTGAATTTTGTCTGTGGGCTCGCAAATTAAAAATGGTTGTTTGGTCATATCAGCCTGGGCATCCTTCCCCATGCATTTTTGTGGTTGCGGGCTTTTATTTTCGTGTAGAAGAAGCTTCTATAACAGTTTTCCATAAATGGCTCTTGGTCCACGGTTGAAATTGACTTAGATGATAGGGCAATCGAGGGTTTCTCCGTGAGGGATACTAAAAGACAGACATGAACATTGAAACAGTCGTGCCGTAGTGTTGCATTTGAAATATTTTTGCCCATAAAAAACTTCTTTCTAACGCTTAAAAGAGCTGTAAGAATCAAATAGAACAGCGTTTCATAAACCTTAAGAGAAACTGCAATGTACTGTGAATTCAGTCGGATAACGCAAGCTTGTGTTGTCGGAACGGGCATGCTCCCGGCTCGTGCCTTTGCCTAGGGGCACGTTAAAAGTTTGTTGGGCTGAGCGGGTATGGAGCTGCTAATGGCAAGCTCAATCCCGTATTAAAAACCGAAAAAGGAGAAAGGAGGAATAAACAAAAATGCAACGTAAGAAATTGCTGATTGCAGTTTTGGCTATGGCATTGCTAATAGGTACAGTAAGTGCAACAGTTTTAACCTATTATGGAAGGATAACTGGAACAGTGACGGTAAGTCAGGCAGTGACTCTTGATGGCCTTAGTATGCCAGAATCTTGGGCTATAACAGAAGTCGTGAGCGGAGTTGCAGGAAGCTCGATACCTGGCAATGTGCATAACTTAGTAAACGGTGCAGACAAAAAAATAATGGTGAATTTGGTTTCTACACCAACTGATGCCGCATATAAAGTATATCCAGAATATAAATTAGATGCATGGGTTGACGACGATGCTCTTTACGTGGTGCTAAACGACTACATAGCATGGCAGTATTTCGGTGGTCTTTCATTCGACTACTTCATAACATACGATGGCGGTAACAAATGGATACCACAGTGCAATCGAGCGTTAAGAGATAGTGAAGGAACAGTCAAGTATTATGCTAGTGCTGTTCATAAAGTAGGAACGGTTGGTGTTCGAACGAGTATGACCTACAATAAAGCCGATTTCACCATCTATAACTTAGACTGGACTACGATAGCAGATCCAAGTCAGGAAGTATTGAATCCTTTGACATTCAAATACTTCGTAATGCAAGCTGGTTATACAGCGGTTGACCCCAACCCATCAGAAGCACAACAGATAGCGTGGCCGTCTAATTTTGCTTTTCCAGGAAGGGATATCATAGGAATTGCTTTACCGACTGCAACACCTTATGGTCCAGTGCTACAACTGGTAGAGTTCAGAATGATCTATGCTTTCGTGCCTGCCGCCAGCAAAGGAGACTACACGATCGTAACAAATGTAGTGCCATTAGGCTTTGGGCCATAGTAGAGCAATAAATAGCCAAACTCAATAGGGATGATACATATCCCTAATCCCCAATTTTTTTATTCCGCACATTAATCTAAGAGATAGTGAAGATGAATGCATCGGCGAAGAGTGGCCACGTTTGCTGTGTTTCTTTTATTAGCTCTGACCTTATGTGAAACGTCAGCTTTTTCAATGCAGGCGACGGATAAGAGTATCCCAGGCCTCCATGAGGTTAAAAAGCTACCTAAAACGATGGTTGCCGGTTCCACCTACAAGTGGGAAGTAAGCTTCGTAAATCCTAAAAGTGAAAGGGGCCTGATGAACGTCACGTTGGAGATTACTGAGAAGAAAACTCTTATAGGCCCGGGAGAGTTCAAAGTTGTAGGCACACTGGAAAGCTACGACAACCCGCCACGAAAGCACCACTATTCAACCTTAACATTCACAGAAATCAGCGGCGGAAAATTCCAAACCCAAACAAACATAGACTACAGGTTCAACGACATAACGCTAAAAATTTCCTCCGTTCCAAACCTCATGCCAGGAAAATACACATTCACACTAACCATAACCATACAATACGAAAGTGGACAACAAGCACATTTTAAAGGAACAAGCTAAAGCCCCACAATAAAGAAATCGCACACTGAAACTGGTGGTGGTTAAACAGTGCCGGAGCTAAGGGTTGACGTATCCGATTTGAAAAGTGAAAGCAGCAACTTAATAAAAGAATTAGTCGTTTTCTTGGAAGAAAAAGCGAACGTGAAAGTTGAAACAATCGCAAATGAAATAATAGTGAAAGGCGAAGAAGAAGCCATTTCCAGAAAAAGCCTGCGGGCGCTTCTTAAGGATTTCCTACAAAAAGTCGGTGTAAAAGGCAAGGTGAAAAAAGGCAAAGGAAAAAATCTAATTATAACCAAGAGTAAGGGCAAGCCGATTTTCTGCGGAAGCGACGGCGAATGGAAGGATGAACTTGAAAAACGCCTACAAACAGATGACAAAATCGTGCTTCTCGCCTTGGGCGACGTCAAATACGAAGTGTTAGGTTATTTGAACAAGAGAAAAGACATAGAAATACTGAAGCTTGAAACAAGACACATGAAAAAGCGGGAGAAGGGCACAGGACTCAAAGCCATAGTCAGAAGCCGAGCAAACCCGACAACCTTCAGAAGCTGTAACCGCTTATACATTCAAGTTTTTACGCAGTTCATGCCTTGACTGCGAATTTCTTCGAGAATTGGTTCGCCCACGCTCTGTCTGGTCCACCAAAACTTTTTGGAGAAGAAATTTTTCATTCGCCTTTGCAAGGTGCCCTATTACCTGGCTGTATGGCGTTTCAAGCGGAAACTCGTGAATATAGAACAATTTTATAGTATTATCTTCTATTTTTGCAACGGATAGAACTGAGTAGTCTTGTAACTTGCCGAAGTCTATTCCAGCGTAGTATTTGCCCTTTGGAAAGTCTTGCTCCAGATCTGTGTGAAGCTCTAGGGCAAGTTTTTGTGCTGATTCAACGCACTTGCGGATAAGGTCCTGTGGAAAATAGCTGTTTAGGGCTTCTACGAATTCGGCTTCATACTCCATTAAGTAGGCTTCGTGTGTCATGTTTTGACGCATTTCTTCGAGGAAATCTGGCTTGATGAGTGGGCACTGTTGCTGAGTCTTGGATTGAGAGGGGCGATTTGGTTTCTGCGCATTATTGCTTGGACTATGCCGTTCAATTGTTGATTAGAGTGGTATATGCTTTGAACGGGGAGTTTTTGCCTGCGCCAAAATGGAGAATATTCTATTCATATGGGTTAAAGTGGTTGCCAGAAAACTATAGAAGGCTTTTAGGTGAAGCGATGCTTGTTAAGAGTTTTTCTGTGAAGGATTTTAGCCGAAGGCTTAGGACTGTGAGAGAATCGTGGTGTGGGATTTTGCCCAAGATTAGAGAGGAGACAGGATTAACAACAGAGCTTATGTCGAAATATTATGTTGAGAAAGTGCTGCATCAAACCTAGTGTCTATAATACTGAAAAAAGAGGAGTTTTGGGTTAGTTTGGGTGTGAGCCTATTTGGTTTGTCGTAGCATTTTCATTATTTCTTCTTTGTTTAATACCATTTTGATCTCGTATGTTTCAGTCGCGGTCAGTGCCCGAGCCTCGGGTTCCATGCCGAATTTTTGGAAGGCTTCTAAGCTAGGAGCTTCAATCACTAAGAAATTAAGGTGTTCGTTCGGCACTGACCAGACTCCGACCATCTTGACTTTGTATTTCTTCGACCATGCATCCATTTTGGCAAAGTATGCTAAGTTCGCTTTTCTCTTTTTCTCATTGTTCATGGGGCAGTTTTCGGGAGTATGCCTTGAAATCAACAAAAATGTTGGCATAGTAATACACTCTCGGAATTGCTCTTTCAATGAAACTAGATAAAAGACTTTCGATGCTTGGTAGAGAGAAGATTTCTCTTGCAATCTGAAATCTGATTTCCTATTCTTTACTTTCGGCTTCTATGCCAAGTAAATGTTTAGCCACTACTACGTGCATGTGACCGATTATGGCATTCAGACCAGCAACAATTGCCAGCAGTAGCCAAGACATTGGCTCTAAGCCAATGGTGATGTTGAAGGCTTCGCCGATTACTCCTAATGCTGCGAATAGGAAGCTGAAATACTGGCAAACGCTACCGAACAGTGCGCATCTTCTAATCTCAGCCTTTATGTGTTCACGGTTTTTGAAGGGTTGGTTTTCTAAACTGGTTGCCATGATGGATGATCGCCTCTTTTTTTCTTTCTTACAATAGCATGATTTCAAGTTGTATTAAAGATTTGAGAAAGAGAAGGTTTCGGAGTCGTTAACGGTTTGAGGTGTGGGATAGTTTCTGCCTGTGGATTTTATTGTGAATAAGTTGGCTAGGCTTGATGGGTATGTGTGGGTTTGGGGATAAAACTTTACCCCAACCAACCAAAACAAACTACCTAGGGACCGTAAACGGTCTAAAGGCAATACCCGATTCAGGATATACATGTTTGGCGTGTGTAGGCATTGGCACAATAGGATATAGATAGTATCGAAATCGAGTATACAGTATACATCAATAAGAAAGTTAATAGTACGAGGGGTCAGAAATGCACAAAAACTTACCCCCTGCGCACACTATGGTATTTCTTCTTCTTTCAGGAGGAAACGATGAACTTATAAACAAAGGGCTACCGAATTGTGAGTAAGGTGTTATGTATGAAAGGTTTCAAGTCCAATATCGAGAAGGACACTTTAGGCAATAATGATTTCCGACGCGTTCTCTATACAGGTAAGAACAGCCAGCTTGTACTTATGAACCTTAGACCTGGCGAGGAAATAGGTGAAGAGGTGCATAAGACAATCGACCAGTTCTTCAGGTTCGAGAAAGGTGAGGGAATAGTCTCCATAGACGGTATCAAGCAGAATGTCACTGATGGAGACGCGGTTATAATACCTGCTGGCGCAAGACACAACGTGACTAATACTTCGAAGACCACAGAACTTAAGCTGTACACGATATACTCGCCACCGGAACATCAAGATGGTACGGTGCGCAAGACAAAGGCGGACGCGTTGGCGAAACCAGAAGAATTCGATGGCAAGACCACGGAATGATTTCTTTTTACGTATAGTTGGATCGTGAAAAGTGTTATTCGCGTGATTCTCGCGCTCCTAAGTTGATCAGCTCGGCTTTCCAATCAGCTTCGCTGAGATGAAAATGGTCCAAACCGAAATGATCAGAGCCTCGGCCAGTTCAGGGACAGCGAAGCCAACTTTGAAAGATAACGCGGAAATCACGATGGGCAGCACCAGAATGGCTAACAATGCTGCGATTCCGCAGGCAATACTCAGTTTCCTGATTCCATCTTTCCTTGTTCCAAAACCAACCAGCAAGAAACCTGCAGGAGCCAATACGAAATAGCCGAAAGCAACAACCGCATGCATAGCGAGATAGTCCAATGTGAATATTCCAACGAGAGCCAAAAACATGCTGCTCAGCATTATCAAGGCGACCCCAGCTCTAGTTAATCTTTCCTTACTCAGATATTCACGAAGCCCCACTGCAAACAGAAAATTCAACGCACCACCAATCATGACAGCACTGTTAAACAGCCAGGATTCCTCTTTGACACCCATTTCGCTCAAAGCGTTCGTGTCCCATCTAAACCAAGAGGAAAGAAAAGTAGCTGACAAGATCATGACTAGTGGCACCACTGAGCCTAAAATCCCGCAGACTCCAGCCAAGCGAAAGAACTTTGGATCCTTCTTCTCTTGGTGAACTGCAGGCATTGCCAAACCTCTTAGGTGCTTATTGACAGATTAGAGTATGTTCCAACGCGGTCTGGGATAAAACTTTACCCCCAACCAACCAAAATGAGAATTTCAGTTGCAAGGAGGCAGCGCGCGCTATGTGCTTCACTTATGAACACACAACTATATTCATCATCTCTCTTGGATGCCTCAGCATTTTTAAAGGACTTTGAAAGGCCCCCGCCAGACACCCACAATTGGAACAGTCCGCATTGTTTCCAAAACACCTTCTTCTGTTCCATGAAACGTCAATATGTAAAACTTCATCACCCCAGTAGCATGAACCACTATGGTCTGGGTATTCATACCACTTTATCATCGCCTTGCTCAAAAGAAGGTCCTTTGGGTATAATGTTTTCACTCGTTTCAGTTCTTTTACTATAGTTTTTCTCTCTTTTTCTCTTACAACCATAGGAAGACTGACATTGGTTCCACCTGCGCATATATTACAAACAACACCCTTGAAACCATTCTCTTTTGCAATTTTTGTAACGTCCTCAAGCTCTTTGTAATTATCTCTCGTGATTGTCATATTGATAACAACACGCTTGTCTCCTGAATAGCTTTTCATCACTCTTGAGAAAACACCATTCCCTCTGAGTGAATCGTTTGTTTTTCGAGTCCCATCTATTGAAACATATAATCTATGATTGAATTCTTCTGGTATCTTTATTGTTCCGTTTGTTATAACGTAAACAAAAGGAAACATCCTGTGGGCAAGCATAAGAACATCAATCCTAAGCGCAGGCTCACCACCAACCAAAAGAATGTTCCTTATTCCTGACTTGTAGAGTTCTTTGAACCTTTTTTCCCAAACATCTATAGATAGCTCTTGTGTTTTAAAATCGTCTTTGCCATGAAAATGATAGCAATGTTTACATCTAAGATTACAGTTGTCCGTCACATCAACTTCCGCAAAATACTCGACTCTAAATATAATTCTCTTTAGTTCAAGCCAAAATAGGTACAACAATACACGCGCATATTTTTTCATGATAGAATTATTACAAAGAAAGCGTTAATTAAATGCTTTATGGACTCTAGCGTGCGCAATATCCTAGCATACCTGAACCGTGTATACAGCCCTGATAGCTGTTTTCCGTAGCAGAAGGTTCATTAGCACGCAAAAGTTGGTCTGGTTGGATAAAACTTTACCCCAACCAACCAAACTCAAACACTCTCACTCAACTCCACTCAATCCTACTCTATACCTACCTACCCATATACAATGCACAGACGCACTGAGTGTGTGCGTGAAGCGCGCGCGGATTTTTGGATTTTATGGGTGGCATATATGTTTTTATTTAGCTGCGAACTTCTAGAATTCCATAGGGAGACGCTTGAATGAGTGAAAAACCAGAAGAACAGACTGAAAGCGGTTCGGAACTCGAAAAACTAACCGAGGCTTTGGCTGAGGAAAAGAAGCGTTCAGAAGAGTACCTTACGCGGATGAAGTACATGCAAGCGGATTTTGAGAATCTGAAGAAGAGAATGGACAGACAGATGGAAGAAGTGAAGAAGTACTCCAATGAGCGCATCATCATCGAGTTGCTAGAGATCGTGGATGAGTTGGAGATGGCTATCAAGTCTGGCCATAATTCCGACTCAAAGGAAACTGTAATTCAGGGTGTTGAGATGACTCTAAAAAAGCTGAGGAAAATACTTGAGAAAGAAGGAGTCTCCCCAATAGAGTGTGTAGGCAAGCCTTTCGACCCTTCCAAGCACAACGCGGTGGCTAGGATAGAGAAGGAGGATGCTGACGAGTGCACGGTAGTTGAGGAAGTGAGAAAGGGCTATACCATGAGAGAAAACGTCATTAGACCGAGCATCGTTAAGGTTATGGTTAAACCTTCAAAATCGCAAGAGAAGGTGAACCAAAATGAGTAGCGTAAAACCAGGAGAAAAAATACTAGGCATCGATCTCGGAACCACAAATTCCGCTGCAGCTATTTATGAAGGAGGTCGGGCCAAAGTGATCCCGAGCGCTGAGGGACCCACCATGGCTGGAAAAATGTTCCCGTCGGTTGTTGCCTTCACCAAGGATGGACAGCTTTTGATAGGAGAACCCGCAAAGAGACAAGCAACCGCTAATCCTGAAGGAACAATCTACGAGATCAAGAGGAAGATGGGAACCGACTACAAAGTCACCATTGCGGGAAAGGAGTACACACCTCAACAGATTTCAGCTTTCATCCTTCAAAAGATAAAGAAAGACGCTGAAACCTTCTTAGCCACGACAGTAAAGAAGGCTGTCATAACCGTTCCAGCTCATTTCAACGACAACCAACGTCAGGCCACAAAGGACGCAGGGGAAATCGCTGGCTTCGAGGTTATGAGGATAATAAACGAGCCAACAGCTGCCTGCCTTGCGTATGGTGTTGACAAGCTGGAGAAGGAGATGAAGATACTGGTCTTCAGCTTCGGCGGTGGCACGCACGACGTGACTGTTATGGATTTTGGGAAAGGCGTCTTCCAAGTACTGTCAACAAGCGGCGACACGCAGATAGGCGGCACAGATTTGGACAAGGCCGTTATGGATTACCTCTTGGAAGAGTTCAAGAGACAAACGAGCATTGATCTTGGTAACGACAGGAATGCAATAGCTAGACTAAAGGAAGCAGCGGAGAAAGCAAAAATAGAGTTGTCCACGCTAATGAGCACGGATATTGATCTGCCATTCATTTGCTCAGATGCCTCTGGACCCAAGCATCTCCATTTTACGTTGACAAGAGCCAAGCTTGAGAGCCTAGCTGGACCGATTGTTCAGAAGACAGAGAAGACCATCATAAAAGCTCTTGAAGACGCAAAGCTGACGCCCAAGGACATTGACAAGATAGTTCTCATCGGCGGAATGACTCGGATGCCTTTCATTCAGAGGTTTGTTGAGCAGATAATGGGAAAACCTCCTGAAAGAGGTATTGATCCGATGGAATGCGTAGCTATAGGAGCAGCAATCCAAGCGGCAGTGCTGACTGGAGAAGTCAAGGACCTCCTTCTGCTTGACGTTACGCCACTTTCGCTTAGCGTGGAAACACTTGGGCACATAGCCACAAAAATAATCGAGAGGAATACCACCATCCCTACTAGAAGAAGCCAGATTTTCTCAACCGCAGCTGACTTCCAGACTGCTGTAACGATCCATGTGCTTCAAGGAGAACGGTCCATGGCAAGCGACAACGTTTCTCTTGGTATGTTCAATCTGGAGAGCATTCCACCGGCGCCGAGAGGAGTGCCACAGATAGAAGTGACCTTTGACATAGATGCAAACGGAATATTGAATGTGACGGCGAAGGACCTTGGAACAGGCAAAGAGGCGAAGATAACGATAACGGCCTCAACGAAACTGCCGAAAGAAGAGAAGGATAGACTGATTAGGGAAGCTGAGCAGTTCACGGAGCAAGACGCGAAGAAGCGAGAGGAAGCTGAGCTGCGTAACAATGCTGACAACTTGATTTACACAGCAGAAAAGACGAAGAAGGATCTCGAGGAGAAACTAAAGGAAGATCAGAAAAGCAAGATAGATGCGGCAGTTTCTGCATTGAAAGATGCTTTAGCAGGGACTGATTTTGAGAAGATAAAGGCGAAATCCGAAGAACTGACCAAAGTACTCCAGGAAGTGGGCACGGCAATTTATCAACAAGCAGCTGCTGAACAGCAAAGACAGAAGGGCGAAACCGGAGGAGCAGAAAAAGAGCAGCCAGGTGCCAGCGGTGACAGGGTTGTTGATTCCAAGGATTTCAAGGTTAAGTAATCATGTCGCGACCGTTCTGGATTGGTTAGCGTTTGCCAGTATAGGATTCGAAGGTGGTAGTAATAACTGAAAAAAGGAACTACTACGAGGTTCTAGG
>CAVZKK010000011.1:0-15307 GCA_963775925.1 Candidatus Bathyarchaeota archaeon
CTATAACCCATGCCTTCCGTATATAACTTTTGGTAAAAACCTCAAACTTTCCAACATAACCTCATACTGTTCGAATGTGCGTTTCTGAATTTTGTTGTTCCATGCGTGAACAGCTGATTAGTTTTAAATAGCAACTGCATGATACGATGGTTGAGGGAAATATTATGACTGGAGAAGTTGAAAAAGGACTGAAGAGAATTGGTGTCACAGTGTCTAAACCAGTGCTGGCCTTAATTGCTATTGTCTTCGGTTTGCTTGTCATAGCGTTTCCTGACTTGCTTCAATGGATTGTTGGGCTGTATTTCATAATACAAGGAATACTGTTCCTTTTGGACTACTACGAACTAAGAAGACGATAGCAGGAAGAACTACCAACTTCCACTCTTTTTTCTTCTGTCTTAAATGCAAGGTCGGAAAGGGACAACTGACACGCTTTTACTCGACAAGGCTTTTCCTAATTTAGCACACGCAGACCAAATATCAGAAGAATCAAACAGGAGGGATGAGGATGGCGCGCGCTAGCGCGCGCGTTATTTGCCCTTCTTTTTCTTTTCCAAAATTGTTTTTCTAACATGACCATGATTTTAGGATGAGTACATTCATGTTGTTAGCGCGTATGTTTTTTTCTTCGCGAGAGCGCGCGATCATGTTCATGATGCTGAGCCGGACGTTTCTGGACTCTCTAATCAGCAATAGCGCATTCTCCATTGAAAAAATGTTCGATTAGAGTATGCTCTTGCAGTAAATAGGCGATAGAATCCTTATTATGACGCTTTCCACGCAGCTCGGATTACGCTGCAGGTAAAGTGCGCGGATCGATCGATCGCCAGCGAATGGTTGCCATACACTTCGGACAAGACCCAAATGGAGGGACTCTTGCCGAGTTCGATGAAGTGACTATTTCGGAGCGTTAGCATATCCAGTTGAAAAGGGCGATTGGAATTTGCCAATGTTCTCTCTGATGACGCCATACCCCTTTTCTGCAAGGGAGTTTGGCAACTTATCCAACTCCAGATGTTCTTCTTCTTGATGCTCTCCCTGATGTTCTTCCCTGTGTCTAAGCGTAAGTTTGATGGTTGAACGCATTATTCCTTTGTCTAACGTTACGTTCGTGATGTCTCTATAACTGTAATCGGTGTAATCCTTCTTCAAACCAAGCGTATGAGGATGCCGCAGAATTATCCGTTCATTCGTAATGATCACGGATTCAATGTTAATCCGAGGATGATAGATTTTCTCCTCAATATACAGCTCAACCTTTTCGTTCGGGCCAAGTATGTTCTTTATATCATCAGGAGTAGCCATTACTATCAACCAACTTAGATGAGCATTCTTTGCTGTACTACTAGTAGCAGCTTAGACGATAAATAGTTATGTGACTGGGAGACTACAGCGACAAGAGGCGGTTAATTTTTGTTTCTTTTCTTTTTTGCAGCGCGCGCGCTAACATTGACGGATGGAAATTGATAAATAGAAGTTTTCATAAACCAAAAACCAAGAACTAAGGAGGTGAGAAATTGGCAGGAGAACGTTTTGAAATATTCAAAGATTCGGTTGGAAAATTCAGGTTCAGACTTAGAGCTCAAAATGGGGAGATTATAGCAGAAAGCCAAGGTTACGACTCAAAAGAGGGATGCCAAACGGGAATAGCATCGGTTAAGGAAAATGCTTCCAAAGCAGAAATAAAAGACTACACATCTTAGAAACCAACACTTTCTCTTTTTTCTAATTTCTGCATTTGCATGAGTTCCTTTGGTTCAGCCATTACTCTTACCGATTTCTCCCATCGGTGTCGTGTCAGCATGGTTCTGGAAAGTTTTATATACGAGGAATGAAGATTTATCTCAAGGAGTTGGCAATGGACCTTTTTTGGACAGTTGTTGTTATTCTCGTGATACTATGGGCAGTGGGATTCTTTGCTCTACCTGGCGTAGGTGAATTGATACATCTACTGCTTGTGCTTGCCGTAATTGTAATAGTCTATCGGCTTTTGACTGGAAGAAAGATATTGACCGGAGAAAAGACATAGCGTTCACAGACCGGATCGCACCCTCCAATAACTTTTTTTAGTAAGTAGCCCACGGCAAAGATAAAAATAGTCGTACGGAAACAGCGATTCTAATCACGAGATAAACCATAATTCCCTCTTTCTATTTTGGAATCCTCAATTAACTCCGAAGGAACTGATAGCGCGCGCACGGAAAGGCGACGCTTTTCAATCCATTAATATTTATATTCTTAAATAGCCATTCATGTTTAGACAAGATCCATACAAAACAAACTAAGGATAGTTAACATGAATCTTTCTACACACGTCATGTTTGGAATACTTGTCGGGGTTTATTCTTTGGCAAGCCAGAGATAATGCTAATGGTTGGGATTGGTTCCCTGGTTCTCTGACTTGGATAGAGAATATGGTTTTTTCAGCAAGGAGTCCTTTCGTCGCCGACAAATGCATCGTGCGTCATGTCATAATTTCCTGTTTCTCGCCATGATCTATTTGATAAACCCGTACCTTGGTGTTGGGGCCTTTCTCCATGTGTTTCTTGATTCCCTCACAACAACTAGGGACAGAGGTGTCGAATGGCTGTATCCCTTTTCAAGGCTGGTTAAGAGAGCTGTATATGATTCTAATGGCAATAGAATGGAGCTTGATCCAAAGCATAAGATCTACTTCCTTCAGAACGATCTGCCCGGGCTGCCGAGATAAACACCCATAATGAATGCAACGGCGAGACCCATAACCTTGTATTTTGAAAAGAAGTCCATAAACTCGTTCCATAAGCCCTTCTTTGGAGGCTGAGCCGGCGGGGCAGGTTTGGGTTCTAAAAGTGTTCGAATACGCCTTAACTCTTCTAATATCTCATCATCTTTAGCCAACGCACTCACCTAAAACAACTTTCACCCATTACAGCTTATAAAATTTAAGATAGTGGGCCGGGCCGGATTTGAACCGGCGACCTTTCGGTTTCTGCGCTTTTATCAGCCGAACGCTCCAGCCAAGCTGAGCTACCGGCCCTCGACAACATCAACTACTATAAACCCTTTAACTATTTTTAAGGATTTTCGGAACACTTTTAATCATTTATGACTAATCTTTTCTGTGGGCCCGTAGCCCAGTCTGGATTAAGGCGCTGGCCTTCGGAGCCGGAGATCTGAAAAGACCGGAGAACGGGGGTTCAAATCCCCTCGGGCCCGCTGAACTTTTTTGGTGTTGGAACTAAGAGTGCACAGAACAGAAATATGGACCGGGCGGGATTTGAACCCGCGACTTCCGCCTTGCGAAGGCGGCGTTCATACCAAACTGAACCACCGGCCCTCTGGTGGTGACGTTCAACAAAAATTGTCGGAAGGCTGAATTTAGGTTTTCTGATAGTTGTCATAAATTTGTAGAAGCTACTTCTATAAGAGATTTCTATTTTCAGCGCGAACCTTGTTTGGAAATTGCAATGTAGACTTTCTTATCATCCAACTGGTATTCATGCCACTTGGCTCCAACTTCCTCGCGTTTGCTTTGCAAATAGACGTTCTGAGCGCGGACGAGTTCTTTCATCTCTTTCAAGTATGGCTTCAGTAGCCTAATGCTTTCATCTTCAAGTTCAGCTATGTAAACAGCGTCTAAAACGTCAGTTGGCACATAGCCCAGTTCCTTCCTCAAGGATTGAACCCTTCGGGCTAAGTCGCGCATTAAACCTTCACCGAGCAGATTTTCGTCACGGTGAACATCCAAAAAGACCCGTATGTCGTCCTCGACGGCGCAAATCCATCCCTCTTGATGAAGTGTATTCTGGAGCTTCTTGACAGTACTTCGCAGTTTTCACGTTTGCAAGTTCGAGGAATATGTCTTCAGCATTTTTCAAAGCATTGCAAACTTTTTCAGGAGCCACGACAACCATTCTGCTGAGGGGCCATCTTCTCTTTAGCTTCGCAGATTGTCTAGCAGAATAAACAAGCGAAACGCATTTGAACAATGTTTGAAAGTCTTCTTCTATGGTTTTGTTTCGCATTTTCTCGTCTGGTTTTGGCCAACTTTCAAAGTTTACCGATTCCGGCAGTGTTGAGTCTAGTTTTCTGTAGACTTTTTGGTATAGGGCTTCGCTTAGGTATGGTGTGACAGGGTTGAAGAGAAGTGTAACCGTTTTTAGAACATGCCATAAGGTTGCGTATATTGCCAGTCTTCTGTTAAGAGTTTCAGGGTCGTCTGTCCATAGTTCTTTCCGAACCATAGGCACGTAAAGTCTGCTTAAGGTTTCTATGACAAAATCTTCCAAGGTTGCAAGTGCAAAGTTGAATTCACATTTTTCCAATCTGGCAGTATGTTCCTCTATGGTTTCTTGAAGTTTTGACAGCAGCCAAAGGTCTGCTGGCTTGAGGTGTTTTCCATCTTCTGCCCAGTCCAACGTATGCATTTTGTGGGTTAAAGTTGTCGAACTCGGCATTTTGAACCAAGAACCTGCTCAGATGGTATAGTGTGGAAAGCACTTGGTATGGGCGGCGATTTAATTCTTGAACATCAAAATCGTTAGAGTCTATAGGAGCACATTTCCGTAGTACATAGAACCTGAATACGTCTGCAGAGTATTTTTCTAATGTCTTGTTAGCTTCAATCACGTTTCCGAGGCTTTTGCTCATTTTTCTACCTTTAGCATCTTGTGTTAAACCCTGCAACAGGAATGCCTTATACGGTGATTCTGCTTTTCCAGTCAATATCACATATTCTAAAAGAAGCGTGTTTGCCCATCCCCGTGTCTGGTCCATCGCCTCTGTCAGATAGTCTACCGGCACATATTTCTTGAATTCTTCATCTGTAAACCTAGCGTAGGGTGAGGCCCCACTGTTGTGCCAAGCATCGAGTACAAAGTCTTCTCTATGCATTGTTCCTCCACATTTTTCGCATTTGAAGGTGATGCGGTCAACCCATGGCTTATGTAATTCGAAATCTGCATGTGGTTTTTCCTCGGCTTTCTCGAGAAGCTCCTTCTTACTCGCAACAAGTGTTTTTGCACCACATTTTTCACATTTCCATATTGGCAATGGCGTTCCCCAGACGCGTTCTCTTGATATGCACCATGGTTTGCTTTCTTTCAAGAAGGATATGAATCGGTTCTTTGGGCTTTCGTAGAAGTAGTTCACCTTTTCTGCAGCTTCTAGGATTTTTGAGTTTATCTTGTCTGTTCTTAAGAAGTATTCCTTTCTTGCCAGCCAAACTAGTTTGTGGTGGGAACGCCAGCATGTTGGATATTCATGTTTCTCGGTTTTGGCTTCAACAAGTAAGCCTCTTTTGCGAAGTTCTTCAATAACAATTGTGTCTGTGTCTCTTGCAAATATACCTTTGAAGACGCCGGCGTCGTCTGTGAATTTGACTTCATCATCGAATGGAGCGAAAATTGGGATGCCTCGCTTTTGTGCGGCGAAAAAGTCCTCTTCGCCGTTTCCAGGTGATTGGTGCACGACTCCTGTGGCTGTGTTTATGTCCACGAAGTCTTCGCAAATAACCTTGTGCACCAGTGGATGCTTTTGCTCCAGCTCCGCTTGTTTCGGAATTATGTCCTTGAATGGATAATCGTATTTTGTGCCTTCGAGGCTCTTTCCTGTGATGGTTTCCGTTATCTCCCATTCCTTTATGTCAAGTTCTTGCATGACTGGTTGGACACGTTGTTTTACAAGTATCCATTTTTCGTTTCCGACTTTGACTTTTGCGTATTCTGCCTCTGGGTGCACGGCTAGCATTGTGTCTGTTATGAGTGTGAAGGGCATGGTTGTCCACACGAGGAAGTATTCGTCTTGTTTGTCGGCGAGTTTGAATTTGAAGTATAAGCTAGGGTCTTCGACGATTTTGTATGCGCCTTCGTAGCCTACTTCAGCGCTGCTTAGGCTTGTTTGGCAGCCGGGGCAGTAGGCAACAACGTAGTATCCTTCTTCCAGTAAGCCTTGATCCCAAGCGTGTTTGAGGATTTGCCATTCTCTTTCAATGTAGCTGTCTAAATAAGTCCAGTAAGCCTTGTCTTGGTTTATGAAGACTCCGAGCTTTCTGTCGGCTTCAACCCATTCGCGATGATACTTCATAATAGCGTTCTTGCATTCTTCTATGAAGTGTTCTTCGCCTACTCTTTCGAGGAGTTCCCGCTTGTTTTTCACGCCTAAGAGCTTTTCAACTTCCAACTCAACTGGCAAGCCTTGGCAGTCCCATCCAGCCCAGAAAGGTATAGAATAACCTTGCATTGTTTTCCAGCGGTAGCGAAGGTCCTTCATCACGCGGCCTCTGGCATGCCCAACGTGCGGTATGCCGTTTAGCGTTGGTGGTCCTTCAACATATCCTAAAAAGCCTATGTTATTCTTCTCTCTGAACTCTGTCAGTTTCTCAGTTATTCGGTTTTTGTTCCAGAATTCACGGATTTGTTTTTCAAGTTCAAGCGGGCGATAATCCATTGTAAGGCTTAAGTCAGAATCAGTCTTGAATTTGGCGGTCACCTTGCATCACATTGCACCCGCAAATACACCAAAATAGCATCAGCCACATATAACCTTTTTGAATTGTTGATTAGCTTACTTGTGCTTTGTTGTGCTCTGCTACGTTTAGACCCTTCTATAAATAGGTTCAACTAGTCGTGACCCATTTGAGACTGAAATACATTAATACTTTTATGCCGTGCATATACGTTACTTCGAGGGACTCAAGCAAACTAGGCTGTAAAACTATCCTAGAGGTATTCTCTTTCCGCTAAAATCGCGTTTTGAAACTCCAAACTCACTCTTTGCCTCTTTCATTTGGCTTGCCGTAAATACTGGGCCGTCTCTGCACACGCGATACTTACCCACAACGCAACTTCCACACAACCCTATTGCACACCGCATTAGACGTTCTAGGCTGGCTTCTAAGGCTATTCCATGTTTTTCAGCCAAATCGAAAACCTTCTGCATCATCTGTTCAGGTCCACAAGTATAAATCACGTCAAACGTTTCTTTAGCCAAAATTGATTTCAATGGTGTTGTGGCTAAGCCTTTGATGCCATAACTGCCATCCTCTGTTGTCGCAATAAGGTTGTCCTTGCTGCATGTCTCTTCAAGCTTATCTATGAAAAGTAGTTCTTCCTTCGTTTTTGCGCCTATCACGAAAACCAGCTTTGTCGCTTTTGATGCCGATTTTTTTGCTGAGAATAATAATGGAGCTGTGCCTGTTCCGCCACCAACCATCAATATTTTCCCTTCTTTCAATGTAAAACTGTTGCCAAAAGGTCCTCGAATGCCTATGATTTCACCTGTTTTTTTGTTGTGCAAGGCTTGCGTTGCTTCTCCAACCTTTTTGACAGCCACAGAAACTGTGCCATCCTCGTTTGTATCCAAAATGCTTAGGGGAATTTCATCCACGCCCGGAATCCAAAACATTAGAAACTGGCCTGGCTTAGCCCTTGCGCATACTTTGTCTTTAAATGTGAATGTTTTTACTGTTGGACTTTCAGTTTTAACGTTTAGAATGCGCGTAGTCCTCAGTTGGTTAGCTACGATGCGATAAGCCAACAATTTCATCCACGCTCCTGAAACCTTTCTTTTTCAAATAAGCATCTATTCCTTGATTAACGGCTTTGAATATGTTTGGGCCTTTTAGGGCTACTGCAGTGCCTATTTGAACTGCTGTGGCTCCTGCAAGAAGGAATTCCACTGCGTCACGCCAATTTGTTATGCCACCGCATCCTACTATTGGCACTTTGACTTGCTCGTAAATCTCGTAAACGCACCTAACGGCTATAGGCTTTATCGCTGGGCCTGACAGCCCGCCGATTTTGTTGCTTAGGATGGGCATGGCTGTTTCAGTGTCTATTGCCATGGCTTTAACCGTGTTTATGGCTGTTATGGCGTCTGCACCAGCTTTAACAGCGGCCTCTGCTGTTTCCGCTATGCTCGTAACGTTTGGGGACAACTTGACAAAAACTGGTTTATCTACAACAGCCTTAACTTTTTCTACAACTTCTGTTAGAATTTTCGGGTTCTGCCCTATTTCAGAGCCTGTTTCTTTTACATGAGGGCATGAAACGTTAAGCTCCACAGCATCTGCGCCCGCATTCATGGCTTTTTTGGCTACTTTTGCGTATTCTTCTGTTGAAAAACCGTAAACGCTAACGATTAACGGAACATTTAAAGTATTTTTTGCTTCGTGAATCTCTTTTACAAACTCGTCTATTCCAGGGTTTGGGAGTCCCATAGCGTTAATTAAACCACAGTTAGTCTGCACTATCGTAGGGTTCGCGTATCCCTCACGCGGTGTTATTCCAACAGATTTTGTAACTACGGCACCAGCTCCACCCTCAACAATTCTCTCCAAAGTTTCTGTAGCGTATCCTAAAATGCCAGAAGCCAACATCGTTGGATTGGCAAGCCTCAAACCAGCCAAACTGACGCTTAAGCGGCTGTTGCTCAAAGATTCTTCACCACGAACAGTTTGCAGTAGAGGTTATCACTTTAACAAGATAAAGCTTAGTTTTTACAAATAAAACCCTAATTTGTTGTGGTTTGTAAGAGAGTAGAGGTTTCAAATTTTTCTCTATTTTTTCTTTTTCTGTCCAAATGCGGGTTCTGTTTCCTCAGCGCCAAGGAGTACTCTTAGCGATTTCACTTCTTCCCTGAGCATGCTTACTTCACTTTCTAAAGCTTTAGCCTTGGAATCAGCCATCTTTTTAAGTTCTTCAATTTCCAGCAAAAGATTTTTTCGTTCAGTTTCTAAGGTTTTAAGCCTCTCCACCACATTTCTAAGACTGCTCATAAACTCCAGCTCGCCCACTATCGTCATATAATATCCGATTTTGAACACTTAAAATTTTTGCAAACCTAAGACTAAAGCCAACTCTAAACATTACCGCAACAACTATTTATTAAGATAAAGCTTAGGAATAGTTAATTGCCACTGAGTGGTTTCAATGAGGAGGAAGCGTAAGTAATGAAGGTAGCCATAATTGAATGTTCATTTGGCATAATGGCTTTCAATGAAGAAAACAAGTTAATAGAAAAGGCTTTGTTTCCTAAAAAGCCGCTGAATGCAGCTCAAACCCTTGTGAAGATTGAAGCTGGAAAAATGGTGGATGAAGTCACGGAATTAGTTAATAAACTTAAGGAAAAGGGTTATGACACTTTTGTTTTTGAGAACGCAAACCTCGCCAGAGAAGTTCAGGAAAAGTTTGGAGTTAAGGTTGAGGTATTCAAGCCTTCTGAGGCTGGTGAAATGCTTCGTTCCAGTATGGAGAGGTTTGTCGTTGAAACAGGCTTTTTAAAGGATACTGAAGAATTCACTCTATGGACGCATAACGTAACTATAGAAATGGCTAAGCTACGGGTTAAAGGAGCCGTTGAGAAAAGAGACTTAATCATCGCTCAGGCCATCCAAACTCTCGACGACTTGGATAAAGCTATAAATTTGTTTATGGGTCGTGTTAGGGAATGGTATGGCATACATTTTCCAGAACTTGACCGGTTATTGGATAAGCATGAAACCTACGCCCGTTTGGTGCTAAATCTGGGCAGCAAAGATAGCTTTACGGCTGAAAAACTCGAGAAAGAGGAAATTCCAAAGTCGAAGGCTGAGCAAATAGCTAAAGCAGCGGAAACATCCATGGGCGCAGACTTAACAGAAACGGACATTGCGCAGATTCAAGATTTGTGCAAAAACGTGATCAGTCTATACCAGCTAAGGCAAACCTTAGAGAATTATCTTGACAAAGTCATGGAGGAGGTTGCACCCAACACAAAAGCCATAGCGGGCTCTCTCTTAGGAGCACGTCTAATTGCATTGGCTGGAGGCTTAACAAACTTGGCTAGGCGACCAGCAAGCACAGTCCAAGTCTTAGGAGCAGAAAAAGCCCTATTTCGCTCGCTAAAAACTGGAACAAGACCACCAAAGCATGGAATTATTTTCCAACACACATACTTGCATGAAGCCAAAAAATGGCATAGGGGAAAAATTGCTCGAGCTTTGGCTGGAAAACTAGCCATAGCCGCTAGGGTAGACTCCTTTGGAGGCAGATACATAGGCGAGGAACTGAAGGCTGACATTGAGAAAAGAATTGAAGAGATTCGTGAAAAATACGTTGAACCCCCGCCGATTCCCGTAAGGCAGTTTAAAAAGGAGAAAGAGAAGTGGAGAAAGAGTAGACATGCAGGTAAACGTTAAATCACATTCCGCAATTCTCGGCAATATATCAAGTAACGCTTGAAGATGGAGCCCAAAGGCTAGCAACAAGAAACCTAACACCAGGAAGAAACGTTTACGGTGAGAGACTCTTACGCCATGAAGGCGTTGAATACCGGGTTTGGGATGCGTTTAGAAGCAAATTGGCGGCGGCTATCCTAAAAAATCTGAAAACTGTCCCGATAAAACCAAGCCATCGAGTTCTTTACCTTGGTGCGGCTTCTGGAACAACTGCAAGCCACATTTCTGACATAGTCGGCGAGAAAGGTTACGTTTACTGCGTAGAATTTGCTCCAAGAGCCTTAAGAGAATTGGTCAACAATGTATGCGCCTACAGGCTTAACATGTCGCCTATCCTTGAAGATGCACGCTTTCCAGAAAAATATGGAATGTTTATCGGCGGGAATGTTGATGATGTTTACTGCGACATTGCTCAGCCGGAACAAGCTAAAATTTTAGCAGATAATGCCGACCTATTCCTCAAAAAGTCTGGATGGATAATGATTGCTGTAAAAGCCCAAAGCATAGACGTAACAAAGGAGCCATCAGAAGTCTACAAACAGGAAATCAAAGTCTTGAAAAACCGCGGCTTCCGCATAGAAGAAGTTGTGCATTTAGAACCATACGACATAGCTCACGCAATGATAGTAGCTCAAATGCAAAATTTATCTTCTAGAAGATAAGTATACTTTATATCCAACAATGCAATGATATTTTTTGTGACTGTTCGATGACTTATTGGGAGAAGGAGAGAGCAAGGCCTCCAGAGGATGTGCTTAAGGAAGCAGGCTTTAATGTTTCTGAAAAATGCTGCTCTCGGCCAAGCTGCTTCGACTTTGCAGCTAGGAAGAATGGAACTCTCATTCTAGTTAAAGTTCAATTGGATATTGACAACCTTTCTGTAGGCGACTCATTAGAACTGAAGGCTATATCTGAATGTGTATCGGCTGCTTCACTTCTGGTAGGCGAGAGGGCACGTGAAAAACCCTTAGAAGACGACACGGTCTACTCAAGGTATGAGGTTTCGGCTGTCACTCCAAAAACTTTTGAAAGCATTGTAATTAGTAAGAATTATCCTCTAATTCACGCTGGTCCGGGAGGTTATTATGTTGAAATTCACGGTGAAGCAATCAAAAAGAGAAGGCAGGAGTTAGGCTTGTCGGTTGGTGAAATGGCTGAGATGGTAGGCATATCTCGTAGAACCCTTTATGGCTACGAGCGGGGCATGGCCAAAGCCTCAGTGACAGCCGCATATAATCTAATATATACTTTAGGGTTTCCGGTGGCCAAGCCAATAAGCGTGTTTGAAAGGTCAAGGGAGCAACGCAAATGTTTCTTAGCGGCGGCTAAATTTGCAATAGCTAAAAGTAAACTTATGCAGAAAATTTTCGGAAAATTTACACGTTGCCACATTACAACAGTTAAGAAGGCGCCTTTCGACTTCGTCATCACTGTTCCGGAAGAAAAGATGAGAATTATTGGCGGAGTTGCGAATAACAAAGAACAAGAATTAAACAAAAGGGTTGATGAAATCCTAAGTGTTAGCAGAGTCGTCAGAGCACATCCAATTCTTATAACGGAAGAGCGGAAACCGTCAAAGAAGGATATTTTGTGCATCTGCAAGGAAGAGCTTTCCAAAATCAAAAGTCCAGAAGACTTGATTTCTCAACTTTAAATGAGCTTTGTCTGTCGTAAATCGTTTTCGCTTTTAGCCTTTTTAGCTGGTTTCCAAGATTTTCTAACAAAATCTGGGTATTCGCCCAATTTTTCTAGGCATTGATGAAGAAAGCTTATAGTTTTGGGGTCTGCTGGGTATCCGCAGCCTAAATCGCCATATTTATTCGCTAGTTCTGCGATTTCTTTGTCTCTTTCCACTTTTGCGATTATTGAAGCCGCTGAAACGATGGGATATGTTCTGTCAGCCTTATGTTCAGAGACAATCTCTACCTTGAAAGATAAGCATTCCAAGATGTGCTGCTTATATCGTTCTTCTAAAACGTCTGAGGCGTCAACGTAAGCTATATCTGGCTTGAGTGTCTCTATGACTTTTGCCATTGTCTGCGCTTCTAATCTGTTCAGTCTGTGAAGTTTTTTGCCTGTTTCAACAACTATGTCGATTTCTTTTGGCGAAAGCTTTATCACGGTATATTTTTGGGCGATTCGTTTAATTTCAACTGCAAGTGTTTCTCGCCTGTGTGGCGATAAAAGCTTTGAGTCTTTGACGCTTTAGTTCTTCGAGCTGTGGTAAGTCTTCTTCTTTCATTAGGACTCCTGCAATAGTTAATGGGCCGATTACGGAGCCGCTTCCTGCATCGTCAACTCCAGCAATTAACATGGAAGGTCACTTTCAAGAGTTATATTTGGGTTTCAAGGCTATAATACTTTATTTGTTTTATGTATTCACTTTGGTGAAGGCGGAAGTGTGCGTTTCAGTTTGATCTGGTCTAAGGACTTAGATCCACCCTTTTATATAGATTTACACATTTCAACGTGTGTTTATATAAAGATTGAACTTTGTATTAGATTGCGCTAAATCGACAGCCATTTATGGAAGAAGGCGCAACGTATCACTTATTACAAGATAAAAAGAGGATAGACTATTTTATTGTTGAAAAACGAATTAACAAAAGTAGTTGATGCTGATCCAAGACGGAGCGCAAGCTACGCGGAAGTTCAAGCTCAAAAACTGTTCAAAACCGTAATCACCACAAAAGACGGCAAAGTAGAAGTGGTGAAGAAAGAAAGGAACAGAAAACGGCGCGGCCATCCGAGTGCTCCTAAACGGAGTCTGGGGCTTTGCCTACGACTTGCATTCTCGAGCCCAAGCAACTCATAGACTCAGTTACTGAAGCTTGCAAAATCGGCGAAAGCATCCAGCCTGCAAGTGAAGGAACCAGTCAAGCTCGCTGATATAAAAGCTGTCGAGGCGAAAGTTGTCTTCAAGCCAAAGAAAGACCCAAGCAAAGTTCCAATTGGGGAGAAAATTGACCTAGTCTTGGCCGAAGACAAAACGATTTTCGATTTTGACAAAAGTGTGAAAAGCTGCACAATCAACTACTTAGACATTTCTGGGACCAACTACTTCGCTAACAGCAACAAGATCCTACATTGAGCAAGACAAGCTTTATCTCTACTTAGTAACTGCGAGTGTGGGCAAGAGAAGCAGACAAAATGGCGCTTGCGAGCGACGGAATAGGGTTCACAACAGGTTTTGAAATATTCGAAACAGAAACCCAGAAATCGTAGGTCGCAGAGTAGCAAAACGCTGTGTTGACCAGCTAAAAGCAAAGATTCCCAAAGGCGGAACTTATCCAGCCGTATTAGGTCCACAAATCATCGGCATTTTTGCACATGAAGCCTTCGGACACTTGGCAGAAGCAGACCTCACGATGGCTGGATCAAGTTGTCATCGACAAGCTAGGAAAGAAAGTTGGTGCGGAAGTTGTCACCATCATCGACGATGGCACAATGGAAGGTGCCATTGGATCGTACAAATATGATGACGAAGGAGTTCCAGCCCAAAAAACGGTTCTAATCAAAAATGGCGAAATCGTGGGTCTCATGCACAACCGCGAAACAGCCCAAAAATACGGCACAAAACCGACTGGCAACGCACAGGGCTGAAGACTTTCAGTTATGAACCTATAATCAGACAACGAAACACATACCTTACAAAAGGCGACCACTCATTCGAAGAATTATTCGAAGGCATCAAATTTGGATATTACATAAAGAATTACCGTGGAGGACAAGCAAACCTAGATGGAACGTTCCAGGTTGGAGTGCAAGAAGCATACGAAATCGTAAATGGCGAAGTAGGCGCTCCTGTTCGAAATGTGTCATTCAGCGGAAACACGCTCGAAACATTGCACAGCGTGGATGCTGTGGGGAAAGATTTTGAACTGAACGTTGGGGTATGTGGAAAGGGACAAGCAGCATTTGTCAGGGGGCAGGTCGTCCGCGTACCAGAGAGTGAGGGAGGTGTTGATAGGTGGCAAAGCTTAAACCAGAAGAACTCGCAAATTTCGGCGAAAAAGCCGTTAAAGCTGCAATGAAAAATGGCGCAAATGAAGCTGAAGCCTTTCTAAGCGAAACGCTAACCACCATAGTAGGTATTGAACGCAACCAAATCAGCAAAAACATAAGAAAAAACGACCAAGGCTTAGGAATAAGAGCCGTTTACAACAAAGCAATCGGATTCTCCTACACTAACGTCTTAAATGACAAATCCACTGAAGAAACAGCAATAGACGCTTTCCGCTCAGCCAAAGCAAGCAAACCTGACAAAAAAGTCGTAGGTTTAGCCGCTTCCAAAAAGTATGGCGCAACAAAAGACGCCTTTGACAAACTGATTGACATTTCTTCGGATGGGCTAGTTGACATTGCATCGGTTATGCTGGCTGAAGCTGCAGACTATGATAAGCGTGTGTTTGTTGCGGAAGGAGGAGTTCAAACCCAACTGTCATCCAGAACAGTGGTCAACTCTTGCGGAGTTGAAGGTTTCGATGAAGGTACAGGTATTGAATGCGGTCTTGCAACGGTTGCTCGAGAAGGACAAGAGGTTACTCCGGTATGCATGGAATTCGATGCAGAACGGGTCTACAAAATTGATCCGAAATGGGTTGGAAAAGAAGCAGCCAAACAAGCAATTTCTTCTCTGAAGGCTAGAAAAGTAGGTATTGAAAGCTTTCCAGTAATATTTAATCAGACGGCGTTCTCTGAACTCTTGTACTTTACATTCATAAACGCAGTCAAGGCTGATCAAGTTCAACGGAAACAGTCGGCGCTTGAAGGCAAAATCGGGAAAAAAGTGGCATCCGAGCTTGTCACAATCTACGATGATGGATTGATGGCCAACGGTTTAAACACATGGAAATTCGACGGTGAAGGAGTCCCGTGTCAAAAAACCCCAATCATCGAAAAGGGCACTCTGCGTCACTATCTATATGACGGTTATGCAGCTAAGAAAGACGGGGTTGAAAGCACAGGAAACGCCTTAAGAAGGGGGATAGCACCCTACATGTCAACTCCAATCATAAGGCCACCAACTTTGTAATAACTTCCTGGAAACAAGTCCGCTGACGAACTGATAGACGACGTGGACAATGGCATAATTGTATACTCTCTTCA
>CAVZKK010000012.1:0-109076 GCA_963775925.1 Candidatus Bathyarchaeota archaeon
CACAATGTTTAAGGCTTCAAAAAACTCTTGGTCAGAAATACCCTCTTGAACACAACGGATAACATGATAAGTTATGCAATCATTACAGCGCAATACGGTAGAAGCAACTAAACCCAGTAACTCCTTTGTTTTAACATCCAAGGCGCCCTTTTCGTATGCACGACCGTCCAAAGCGAAGAACCTTTTAATTCCAAGATTATTGGCAGAAAGAATGCGTGCGTTCATACGCTCCCGATAGCATCTAAATTCTTCAAGTTCATCCAACTTAATCCCTTAACTCCCTTGACTTTCAATGCAGATAAAATCTTCGCTAGCCCAAATAACACAATCTCTCTTTTCCACTTTTTTATAGTGCAGGCGCGATAAAATTTAAAACCACGCACCTTGCCAGATAGTAACTCTGTTGTGTAGAAAACATGATTAAATCGGACACCTACACGGATAAATATAGGAATTGGTCAAAGCATGAAACATTCTCAAAGACATGCATTCCGCCAGAAATTCCCTTCTTCTTGAGATTAGATGGGTGGAAATTTAGGAAGCTTTCAGAAGCAATAAAAACTGAGAAACCGTTTGACGAGAAATTCGCAAAGTGCCTTGTTTCTTCTGGAAAAATCCTGTTTACGAAAGGGTTTAGCCCCAGCTTCAGTTTATGTAGCAAGTGACGAAATTAACATTTTATTCTTAAATGCGGCTCCTTTCCGCAGAAGAATTGAAAAAGTAAATTCTGTGCTGGCTAGTTTGGTCTAAGTGCTTTTACGCTAAGCTTACGGAAGTTCTTTAACAAAGAAAATATTGCGGCCTTTGATTCCCGCATCATTGTTGTCTCAACTGATAAGACAATAATGCAATATTTGGCTTGGAGGCAGATGAACAATTGGAGAAACCATAACAACGCTTATGCCTACTGGGTTTTCCACAAAATGGAATATAAGCCCTCCGAAATTTCTAAAAAACTTAAGGGATTAAAAACTGAAGAACTTCACGAAATAATGTTTAGGCAAGGGGTAAATTTGGCTAAGACCCCCCAATGGCAAAGGAGAGGAATACTAGTATACAAACAGCCCTTTCTTAGAAAAGTTGAAAACCACTTTGTGACAAGATGGAAAATCAATGAAAACTGGAAATTACCACTTTTCACATCTGGAGATGGAGCAAAGCTAATCAAACAGATTTTGGAATGGACAAGGCAGAAGAGGAAAAAGTAATTGTCAGATCAGCGGAAAACCCAAAAAATCGAGGAATTGTCCCAAAAACTTTCAGAATTAAAAGAACAGAGAAACAAGTTAAACGCCGAAGCAAGAGAATGGGCTGAAAAAAGAGACAAGCTAAATGAACAGTTTAAGGGCTTACGCGTCGAAGCACTTGGACTTAAAAACGAAAGAGACAAATTAAATGAGAGGGTTAAAGAATTAAAACAGCAAAGAGATGGAACACGAACAGAATCCCATGGAAAAATTGAAGAGATAAGGAAAATAAATCAAGAAATTAAAGCCTTGGCTAAGAAAGAGCCCTCGAGAAGTATTCAAAACCTACAAAGAGAGTTTGAAAGCATAGAATGGAAAATTCAAACATCATCCCTAAGCCTAAAAGAGGAGAAGGAACTCGTAGAGCGGGTCAAACAACTAGAAACTCAGTTAAACGTTTATAGAAAACTTGACCAGCTAAACCAAAAAATTATCGAGTTAAAAGCCGAGCTTAAAGCTCTTGAAACCAAAAACAGGTTGTTTCATGAGAAACTAACGGAAACAGCACCAAAAAGTCAGCAAATTCATGAAAAAATGCTGGAAAAAATTGATGAATCAAAAAAACTTAAAACAGAAGCCGACAGCCTACATAAACTCTTTCTGCAAACAAGAGAAAGAGCCAAACCCATTCAAGAAGAAATTTTGGAAATTTCAAATCAAATAAAAGGGCTAAACGAGGAAATTCAGAGGGAGGAAGATAAAGAGAAGAAGAAGATTGAGGAAGCTCTTCGTGAAAAGCTTGAAAAACAGGCAAGGGAAAAACTAAGACGAGGAGAAAAATTAACTTGGGAGGAGTTCCAACTCCTCGCTGAGAAGGGAATGACAGCGCAAGATTAAAGTGAGACACCATAAATAACTATTGAGGAACAGAGAACCAAATGGCTAAGGAAGAACCCGCAGAAAAGGAACAAAAACGAATCTTTATTTTATGTGTGGACAGGGACGGTGATTTAGGAGCAAAAGGGGGAGTCAAAACCCCTGTCGTTGGAAGGGAAGAAAATCTTAACGCCGCAGTAGCCCTAGCTTTACGGGACCCTGAAGAGCCAGATGCAAATGCAATTTTCGAGGCAGTACGCGTATATGACCGCCTACAAGGCGAAGGCAAATCAGAGGAAGTTTTTGAAATAGCGACTATATCTGGCTCTGAACTTGGCTGGGTTGAAGCAGACAGAAAAATAGTTGCTGAACTAAACGAATTATTGGGTTCCTTTCCCGCAAATGAAGTTATTCTAGTTACAGATGGTTATTCAGATGAGGCAGTTTTGCCCCTTGTAGAATCTAGGGTACCAGTTTCATCGGTTAGAAGAATAGTAGTAAAACACAGCGAATCAATTGAGGAAACAGCCGCCCTCTTTACGCGATACCTAAAAATGATTATGGAAAACCCACGTTACTCCCGCATAGCATTAGGCCTGCCAGGACTGCTCTTCCTAATTTTAGGGATTCTTTCAATCTTCAATTTACTTTATTATTATTGGATAGCCTTCATTTTCGTCTTAAGTGTATTCATGCTCGTGAAAGGCTTTGGAGTTGACAAAACAGTTAAAAACTTCATCCAATGGATAAAGGAATATTCTCCACCACCCCTTCCAGTTCAGATTTCAAATTACTCTACAGTTGCCGGAGTCTTATGCATCGTAGTTGGCACTTACTTGGGATCAACAAAAATTCTTACAATACCCGCAGAATTAGCTGGTTGGATTAGTGATTTTCCGCGGATCGCTGGTTTTTTCATTCAGGGCTCCATGGACCTCATAGTTTTAGGCGTTTGCGTGGTACTTTTAGGAAGGGCTATACGTTGGTATTTCGAACATGACATAAAATTGCTGCGTAATGCAGCTTTGATAGTTACTGTTGCGTGGTCTAGATGGATTCTCGAAGGAACTGCCGATGTCCTAATTACACCAGGAATGAACTATGAAAAGCTCATTTTCTCCGTAATCATCGGCATCTTAATAGGCATAGCCTCAGTTCTGGTTGTGTTTGTCATCCATAGATCTGCTAGGGGATTTTTCAAGAAGACTGAAGAGCGGGTTGAAGAGTTTGGAGAAGGTTAAAGTTGCAGTTATTGGTGGAACAGGCTTCGAAGGTTTGTTTGAGAATGCTCGACAACTACGCTTGGGAACACCTTATGGAATTGCTCCACCCCTATTAATTGGGAAAATAGATGGTAAAGAAGTAGTTTTTCTTCCGAGACACGGTCCAAATCATTCTGTTCCTCCGCATAAGATAAACTATAGGACAAACGTTTACGCATTATATAAAATAGGTGTGGAAAGAATCATAGCTGTAAACGCTGTTGGCGCCATAAACCGCAATTTCAAACCCGGTGATGTTGTTATTCCTCATGATTTTATTGACTTCACAAAACTTCGCTATACAACTTTTTATGATGACGCCCCAGTAACACATATTGATGTTTCTCAGCCCTATTGCCCTGAATTACGCAAGTTGCTTATTGAAACTGCAAGAAAACTTGAGTTGCCTGTATGGGATAGGGCTGTGCTGGTTTGTACTGAAGGACCGCGTTTTGAAACTCCAGCAGAAATTGAAATGTTTAGGCGGTTAGGCTGCGACGTTGTTGGAATGACGGGCATTCCAGAAGCTGTGCTTGCAAGAGAACTTGAGATGTGCTATGCACCTTTTTGTTTTGTTTCAAATATGGCTGCTGGCACACAAGAACTGTTGACACTTCTTGAAGCTTCAAAAGTTTCCGAAGAAATTATGTCTAAACTAGAGCAAGTTTTAACTGAGACTGTGAAGGCTTTACCCCTCCAACGCGAAGGCAACTGCCCATGCGCTAATTCACTTAAAAACGCGAGGATTAAACAATGATTAAGACGTTCCTCTCCTTCATTGGAGCATACAAGTTCTATGAGAAGTGGCTGTGGTATCAAGTAAAGAACGGCTTCAGACCAGAGCATATAGCAATAATCTTGGATGGAAACAGAAGATGGGCTTCTGAGAAGGCTCTTGGCCCATGGTTTGGCCATGAAAAAGGCGCTGAAAAAGTTGAGCAACTTCTTGATTGGTGCCTGAAACTTAATGTTAAATCCATAACTCTCTATGCCTTTTCTACAGAAAACTTTAGCCGCCAGAAAAACGAGGTTGAGGAGATTATGCGTATTGCGGGAGAAGAATTTCAAAGAATTCTGACAGATCAGCGCATACACAAAAACAAGGTACGCGTCAAAGTTATTGGTAGAGTGAACTTGTTGCCTGAAAATTTGCAGAAGCTCATAATGGATGTTGAAAGGGCAACAGAAAGTTATGATGACCACTTCTTAAACATTGCTTTTGCTTATGGCGGAAGGGCGGAAATTGTGGATGCCGCAAGGAAAATTGCGGAGAAAGTGCAGGAAGGGAAACTAATTCCAGAAAAAGTTGATGAACAAACATTCGAACAGTTCTTGTACACGTCCCACATGCCTAAGCAAGATCCAGATTTGATTATTAGGACTTCGGGTGAAGAAAGGTTAAGCGGCTTTTTGCTTTGGCAGTCCGCGTACAGCGAACTCTGCTTCTTAGATGTTTATTGGCCTGATTTCCGCTTCATAGACCTTTTAAGGGCTGTTAGAACTTTTAAAAAACGCAAGAGACGTTTTGGCGCATAAGCACGATTAGGCTCTTTTTTTGGCGCTTACTATTGAGATGAACGTCTCTGTCTTTAAGTATGTAGTCTTCTCCAACTCTTTTTCTTTCTCTGGCTTCGACAGCGTAGATGAAGCCTTCTCCTAATTCCGTGTGTATTATGTAGGCGAGTTGGCGGGCTGTTGTTCCATATGGCACGAGGTAGGCGTCTGGCAGAACCCTTCCATTATGGTCTGCCAGATGCTCTAAATCTTCAACTGGATAAACAGTAATCATGTTTAAGAGTTTAAAGTAAGCCATGTTTATTGCTTCTTGAACGCCTGTTGAACCTAATTTTAGCAGAATTTTCTCCCTTATGGTTTCCAGTGCCCTAGTTTGGCTTTCAGTTAGTTTTTCTGGATTGTTTATTTTGAAGTTGCAGTCTCCAGGTCTGTAATCTATTAGTTGTTTTTCTGCGGCTCTTCTCAAGGCGAGCTCTGCTTCTGAACAACAAGGAATCACGTGATAATTCAATTCTTTCAGTTTTTCCAGGTTTTCTTCAGCGACAGGTATGTCTATTTTATTAGCTACTATTAACATTGGTTTGGCAATTTGCCTTAACGTGTCTACAAATCGTAGGAAGTCTTCCTCACTCCAAGCTGTGGGTTTGTCAGCGTTTAACCCTGCCCTTCTTGTTGTTTCAAAGATATGGTTCCTTTTTATCGCCAAACCACTTAATCGTTCTTCCAGCATTGAGTAAAGGTCTTTTGATTCGGATTCCACTGTTTTGGCGATTTTGGGCCAGTCGCGTTTTAGTATGCTTGCCATCCACATGGTTATTTCATGTTCCAAAAACTTCACATCCTCTAAAGGGTCATGCTCGCCAGGTTTGCATAGTCTTCCTTCACAGTCTGTGCCTCCAGAAGCGTCAACAATGTGGATTAATGCGTCTGCTTTTCTGATTTCGTCCAGAAACTGGTTGCCTAAGCCTCTTCCTTGCCATGCATCTGGCACAAGTCCCGCGCAGTCGATAAATTCTACAGGAATTAGTCTAACTCCGTCTAAGCATATGGAATTAAGGGGATTGTCTTTAACGTTAAATTCTTCGTGAACGCATGGAGTCCGTACATACCCAACGCCTCTGTTTGGCTTTATTGTTGTGAATGGATAGTTTGCAATTTCAGCCGGTGCCAAAGTCGCTGCACAAAAAAAGGTTGATTTGCCAGTGTTGGGTTTTCCAACTATGCCTAACAATCTTGAATAGGATTTTTGCATTTAGACTCCTTAATAGTATTTTACGAGAACTGGTTCTATATGGTTTGTGCTGTTAACTCGCTGAGAAGACTATCTAGGTTTGTATCGCCTTTAGGAAAGCTAGAGCAATAAGGCAACCGGAAGATTCAAAACTATAACAGAACCGAAAGTTCAATCTATATAGGCGGCTATAAACTCCGCAGAGAGCAAGATCCTTCAACCAAAAAAATAGCATAATATAAAAGTATCCAGTCTATAAAAAGTAAGCCAACTTGGGTCAAAGGATGGAAAAATAATTGACATTAAATCTATCAAAAGATAAACTTGTTGAAATGTATAGGAAAATGCTTGAAATCCGCTTTTTCGAAGAGAAAGTTTTCGACCTTTACGCTCAAAACCTTGTTCCAGGCACAATCCACCTTTACCTTGGAGAAGAAGCCGTAGCAGTAGGCGTTTGCAGCCTCCTCAGAAAAGATGATTACATCACGAGTACACATAGGGGACATGGACACTGCATAGCTAAAGGCGCCGAATTAAAGCGAACTATGGCCGAGATTCTAGGCAAGAAGACAGGTTACTGCAAAGGCAAAGGCGGTTCCATGCACATTGCAGACTTTAGCATAGGCATGCTAGGCGCAACAGCAGTTGTCGGAGCTGGACTGCCAATAGCAGTCGGCGCAGGCTTATCCGCAAAACTCAGAAAAACAGACCAAGTCGTCGCATGCTTCTTCGGAGAAGGAGCCTCAAACCAAGGAACCTTTCATGAAAGCATAAACATGGCATCCATATGGAAGCTACCGGTAATCTTTGTCTGCGAAAACAATCTTTACGCCATGGGAACACGTCAATCAAGAGTCATGAATATTGAAAATATTGCTGACAGAGCCGTAGCCTACGGAATTCCCGGTGTAGTTGTGGATGGAAACGATGTTTTAGCGGTTTATGAAGCTACGCAAAAAGCTGTTGAAAGAGCCAGAAAAGGCGAAGGACCAACACTTATTGAATGTAAAACTTATAGGCATAAGGGGCATTCACGAGTCGACCCAGCCAAATATAGACCTAAGGAAGAAGTTGAAGAGTGGCTGGCTAAGGACCCGATCAAACGCTTTAAAGAAAAGCTCCTGCAAACGAACACTCTAACGGAAGCTGAGATTCAGCAAATTGAAAAAGAAGTTTCGGCTGAAATTGAGGAAGCAGTCAAATTTGCCATGGAAAGTCCGTATCCAGCTCCAGAAGAGGCTTTAAAGGATATTTACGCCTAAATTTGGGAGGATTAAATGTGCGAAAAATAACCTATAGGGAAGCCTTAAGAGAAGCCTTAAGAGAAGAAATGCAACGGGACTCCACAGTCTTTCTTTTAGGCGAGGATATTGGCAGATATTGGGGAGGAGCCTTCAAAGTAACAGAAGGCTTAGCAGAAGAATTTGGAGACGAAAGGGTTAGGGATACGCCCATATCGGAATCAGCCATAATTGGAACGGCAGTAGGCGCCGCAATAACTGGAATGCGTCCAGTAGCCGAAATAATGTTTGGAGACCTAACAGCCCTAGCCATGGACCAAATCGCAAACCAAGCAGCAAAGATACGCTACATGTTCGGCGGACAAGCAAGTTGTCCCCTTGTAATTAGAACACCTTTCGGTGCTGGAGTAAACATAGCTTCGCATCACTCGCAAAGCCTAGAAGCATGGTTCATGCATGTTCCAGGATTGTATGTGGCTGTGCCTTCTACGCCCTACGATGCTAAAGGGCTTTTGAAAACAGCCATAAGAGGCAACAACCCTGTCTTCTTTTGCGAACATAAGCTTTTGTATCCAGTTGAAGATGAGGTTCCAGAAGAAGAATATACTATTCCCTTTGGAGTGGCGGATATAAAAAGGGAAGGAGCGGACGTGACGATCGTAGCTACTTTATACATGGTGCACAAAACCCTCAACGCGGCTAAACAACTTGAAAAGGAAGGGGTAGATGCTGAAGTTTTTGACCCCAGAACCTTAACGCCCTTAGATAAGCAAGCGATAATAAGATCTGTCAAAAAAACTGGAAGATTAGTTATTGTAAGCGAGGACTGCAAAACCGCTGGCGTAAGTGCCGAAATCGCCGCAATGGTGGCTGAGGAAGCCGTAGACTATTTAGATGCGCCGATAAAACGTGTAGCCGAGCCAGACACTCCCATACCGTTTAGCCCGCCGTTGGAACAATACGTGATTCCAGATGAAAAAGCCATAATGAAAGCAGTTAAGAAAGTGGTTTAAAATGGTAACAAAAGTTGTTATGCCGAAAGTTAGCCTAACAATGAAGGAGGGCACTGTGGGCAAATGGTACAAAAAGGAAGGCGAAGCTGTTGAGAAGGGCGAACCAATAGTGGAGATAATCTCGGAAAAAGCCACATATGACTTGGAAGCGCCAAGTTCTGGAATACTTCGAAAAATTCTGGTAAAAGAAGGCGTTGACGCTTCGGTCAACGCAGTTTTAGCCGTCATAACATTTCCCGACGAAGCATTTTCAGAGACTGAAATACTTGCTGAAGTTCCTCAAGCAGTTGAGGAAGGGGAAAAGAGAGTTTTGGCTTCGCCATCTGCAAAGCGTTTGGCAAGAGAGTATGAAATAGATTTGTCACTTGTTAAGGGCAGTGGACCTGAAGGAAGAATAGTTGAAGAAGATGTTAGAAGATTTATGGAAGAAGTCCGTGGGACTCTGCCAAAAATCAAGGAAATTATTGCTTTAACTGGTTTTAAAAAGACGTCTGCCGAGCGAGTCTCTGCGAGCTTTAGAACAGCTCCGCACAGCACGATAATGATGGAAGTTGACGTTTCTAAAGCTGGAAGATTACATGAGAAATTTCAAGTTTCATATACAGCTATTCTTGTCGAGGTTGTTGCAAAGGCTCTACTTGAACAGCCCATGATAAACTCAACGTTGGATGAAAACCAGATAAAAATTTTTGAAGATGTAAATGTAGGGTTGGCTGTTGCTACAGAATACGGCTTAGTTGTTCCAGTCGTACATAATGCTGACAGAAAATCCCTAAAAGAAATTGATACCGCAATTAAGGAGTTGACAGAAAAGGCAAGACTAGGAAAGCTGACCAAGGAAGAATTGACTGGTGGAACCTTCACAGTTACAAACTTAGGCATGTATGGAGTTGAATTTTTTACGCCGATAATTAATCCGCCGGAAGCAGCAATTCTCGGTGTTGGAAAAATTGTTGAAAAACCAGTCGTCGTCGACGGGAAGGTTGAAGTTAAGCCTCTTATGACGTTAAGCCTCTCCTACGACCATAGAATCGTTGACGGAGCTCCAGCTGCAAAGTTCCTTCAAAAAATAAAGCATTACATGGAATCTCCAGACGCCTTTGAAGCTTAGTCTTTTGGGCTTTGAGAAGTGAATTCTATGGCTTGAAGCAGTCCCCTAGCCATGGCTAAAAGGTTTATGGCAATCATAAGCGCCAGTAAGGGTATAAATTCGACGGTGAAAGTGAAATCTTCAATTTTGACGGTGAGAACACCGTAGTTTGTGGTATAGGCAACATACACTATGAAGAAGAAAGCGCGTGCAATAATGAGGATGTACTTGTAAATTGTGCCTTCGCTTACTTTTATGGTGAATGTGAAGAAAAGCAAAGCCCAAGCCAAAACCGCAAAACGTGTCAAATACTCTGGAAAGTTTGCCAGAAACGATGAGATTAAAAGCCATAGGACAAGCCAGAAAATTCCTGCAACAGCTGTTATAAGCGTTGCCTTGGCAATTCTCAAACCAAGCTTTCGAAAACTCCTTTTATTTTCATTTTTGCTCATGAAAATGTCCACTCCTTCTCTGAAATTTGTGCGCCCGCAAAATATAGGCGAATAACACCATTAGGCGTCATCGTTGCTGTAAGGTCTACTGTTATTGCAAAAGATTTGTTAAATTTGTCTCTAGAGGGAACATTCACATATTTTATGTCTGAACCAATGGGCGCATTTATGGAGTTGTATAGGTTTGTCGTAAGTGTCCCGTTTACTGGATAAGGTGCGTGATTGTCAAAGCTTATGGAAAATGAAAAAGTGCGGTTTGCACTGTTGTAGGCGACATCGTAAATGGTTAAGTTATAGAGTGGCGTGTCCCAATGGGTTGTAAATTCCATCGAAGCTTCAAAGGCTATCGCATAAGCCACCCGCAAACGCAAAGAAGCATTCACATCCAGCTCCGTGTCATTTGTTAAAAGTTCGCTATCCTTCAAAACAAGTTCTTCTAAACTGAATGAAATGTCACAGCTAGAGTTCACCATTGCGCCTGCTGGAACATTTGACAGTTGCGTTGAGGAGGCTGAAATTGTTTTGTTTTTCCTGCCTATTTGTATGTTAATGCCTATGTCTGAAAGGTCATAAAAACCAGTGTTGTTTATGTAGAATGGCATAAAAAGCGAAAAGTTTCCATTTGAGAAAGAAATTGTTGGTTCTTGGATGCCCATGTTTTTTGCTTCTAAAAGTTTCATAAGCGAAAATGCCACGGTAACTGGAAATAGTAATGTAATAATCCATAGAATTGCAATTATCCATCCGAGAGCTCTAATTGTCTGCCGCAAACTAAACTCCTCGTTTGCTTGTCGGTTTTAAGCTTTTTCAGATTTTTCGGGCGTTTTTTCCTCAGTTTTTGGCTGTGTAGCTGGTTTTGATTCTTTGTAAAGCTGTATTCCCCTCATTGTTGCAATGGAGCCGGTCCAACCCATTATTCCAAGAAACATAACCTTTACCACGGCTTCAGCTATTGGTCCAAGAATTTCTCCAAGGACTTTTGAAAGGTCTTGGGATGTTGAAAGGCTTGCAACCGATGTCAATATTAAATATGCCATGACAAACGTGAGAATTAGCAATACCACGCCTACTCCTATTAGGATGTACGCAACCAACTCAGACTTTTCAACTTTCATATTCCCACTCATCCTACTTTAAGCCTCATTTCTTTTTAGAACTTCTATAAAAATCATGTGTTTTGGCTGTGAAAAGTCTTAAGTGTTTGGTGATAGAGAAACCCTTTTGAGCCAATATGAAAGTCGCCATGTATTACAGCCAAAAAAACATAAGAGTAGAAGATATGCCAATTCCAAAAATAAGCCAAGACGAAATTTTGGTGGAAATGAGGGCTTGTGGAATATGCGGTTCAGATTTAATGGACTGGTACTTGAAAAACCGTGCGCCTCTTGTGCTTGGACATGAACCTTCTGGAATAATTGCTGAAAAAGGAGAGGATGTTAAAGGCTTCGATGTTGGAGACAAAGTTTTTGTCCACCATCACGTTGCATGTTTAAAATGCCATTACTGTCTACATGGAGACTACACCCTATGCGAACAATTCCACAAAACAAACATTATCCCAGGCGGATTTGCAGAATACTTCAAAGTTCCAGCCCCAAACCTCCAAATGGACACTCTAAAAATTCCAGAAACATGTCATTCGAAGAAGCCACTTTTATTGAGCCAGTCGGCTGTTGCTTGAGAGCACTTAAAAAATGCAACGTTCAAGACAGGCGATTCATTGGCAATAATTGGTGTTGGAGCAACTGGAATAATCCACGAGCTTTATCAAAAATCTTTGGGGCTGAAAAAACGATTGTTAGCGACCCAATTGATTACCGGTTGAATGTGGCGAAAGAGTTTGGGGCTGATGTGGCGATTAATCCTGTAAAGGAAGATTTGACTGCTGTTGTTAAGGCTGAAACTGATGGCAGAGGCGTGGACATTGCAGTTGTCACTGCGCCAAGTTTAGAGGCATATAAAGCTGGCTTAAGTGTTTGCCGCAAAGGCGGAAAGCTTTGCGTTTTCGCACCCATGATCCTAGCAAATATTTGCAGATGAGTCCGAAAGAACTGTTTTTCTCGGAAATCCAGATAATTCCTTCTTACTCAACCTCACATTTAGAAACAAGAAATGCAATAAAAATCATAAAGTCGGGCAGAATGAATGTGAAGAAATTGATAACCCATAGTTTCCGACTTGCAGATACGGCAAAGGCATTCAAGACAGCTTCAGAAAGCAAGGAAAGCTTGAAAGTTATAGTTATAAACGAGTGATAGAAATGAAGGCAGCCATGCTTTACGGCGTAAAAGACCTAAGAGTCGAAGACATTCAGGTGCCAACGGTCGGGGCTGGCGAGGTTCTTGTTAAGGTCAAGGCAGCCACAACATGTGGCACAGATTTGAAGATTTTTCAGAGAGGCTATGTTGAAAAGGTCATAACGCTTCCGACAGTCTTCGGGCACGAATGGGCAGGCGAAGTTGTTGAAGTCGGGAAGGATTTAGAGTGGCCTGAAAAGGGTATGCGTGTCCGTGCTGGCAACAGCGCTCCATGCTTGCATTGTACAATGTGCCAGAAAGGCAAGTACAATCTGTGCGAAAACATGATTTGGCTTTGGGGTGCCTATGCCGAGTACATCAAGGTTCCTGCTCGCATGGTTTTGGTGAACATGCAGGAGATTCCAGAACATGTTTCTTATGAGGAAGCGGCAATCACTGAACCTTTGGCGTGTGTTTTGCATGGTGTTGAAGAGGCGAGAGTGAAACTGGGCGATACTGTTGCCATAATCGGTGCTGGACCAATAGGGCTACTGCATCTATTAACCGTCAAGCGAATGGGCGCTGAGAAAAGTGATAATCATAGACCTTGTGGAGGAAAGGTTGAATTTTGCGGAAAAGCTCGGCGCAGATGAAACAGTTAACGCTGGAAAGGTAAATGCTGTTGAAAGGGTTCGGCAACTGACAGGCGGATACGGTGCAGACGTTGTAATTGAAGCCATAGGATTACCATGCTACATGGGAGCAAGCCTTAAAACTTGTCTAGAAAGGGCGGAACAGTCCTAGAGTTTGGCGGATGCCCACCAGGAACAGAAATCAAACTCAGCACAGAAATGCTTCACTATGGAGAGGTAACAGTTTTAGGCACTTTTCACACGACTCCGTTACATTTCCGAAAAGCTCTAAACCTAATAGCGTCAAGAACCATCGACGTAAGACCTCTTATGACAAGAAAAATGAAACTTGAAGACATAAACGAAGCTTTCGAAATACTTTCTACATCAAAGAGCGAAATTAAAATAGCCATAAACCCATAAATAGTAACAATAGGGACTACTTTAATGGTTGAAGCTGACGGTTACATTTTAAGAATATCCACAAAAGAGTGGGTTGACCAAGTTTTCAACCTCGCAATTTACTACACCAGTACCCGTAGAAAGTGGAATATGGGACAAACTATAATATTCGTGCACAAGACCAGTATAGGCGACGCCATCATAGGCTATGGTGAAATAGGAAACATCTACGCTTCGGATGAACTCTCAGAAAAGGAGAGACGCGAATGTGAAAAATGGAGATGGAAAAAAGCCATAGAATTCAAATACGTCATAAGATTTGACAAACCCTTACCAATAAAGGAAACATTTCTTAAAAGTTCGAAACTTCGCGGCAGATCCCTCCAAGGTTTCCCGCTCAACAAGGAGCAATTAAATTTGATCATAAGTCAAGCTGAACAGTTGCAGTCTCAGAAACCTTAGATGACGTCTCACCAAAAGTCTTAAGAACATTATACGTGAAATGTAATGCGGAGAGAACATAGAATGGTCTATTGTGTCAAATGTGGTGCCAAGAATCCAGACGACGCTAAAGTATGCTCTCAATGTGGAGCGCCCTTATACTCAATGGAAGAAGGCGAACGACCTAGAAAAGTAGAAAAGGAATGCTTCGGAACTCGCAGACGCGAGGAACCTTATAAGCGAGTTGAAGAGGAATGTTTTGGAATTCCCAGAGGCGGCGCAATTGCTGGCATAGTTTTTGGCTTAATAATAATCCTTTTTGGGGTCAGTCTATTTCTGCAAGCATTGTATCCTAGTCTACCGCCCATACCATGGTGGTCCTTCATAATAATAATCTTCGGCATATTAATGGTTATAGGCGCTCTCTACGGGTTACGCCGTAGATATTAACACCCCACTTTATTTTAGTTCACAGGAAAGCTTGCATGTATGGCAAATTCTCCAATGATCCCATTGCGAAATTAAGATTCTCGTTAAAAGCCAAAAAGTGATTAGGGCAATCATGTATAAGTTGATGAATATGCTTTCCGCAAGTTTGTCAATTCCAACTAAAGTCAGGAGGCAAGCGAACACAAAGAATGCGTTAAGGGTTAATCGAGCATAGCCTTTGAATTTAAATTGAACGAAACCCAAAAGGATCCCTATTTGTCCAACCAAAACAGCTGATAAGCCAACCTCTACAATGTTCCACTCAACGAAGAAGTAAAGAGCAGTTCCGGTAAGGGCAATAAGCCCTCCAAGAAGCAAGCCTGTGCATGCTACGCAAAAAACATGCCCATCTATATGTGCTACATGGGCGGAAAATCTTCCACAGTCGGGATGATGCCCTTTGAAATTGATGGAAATTTCGTGAAAATCGGGATTTTCAGTCTCAGAAATTGTTGGTTTTTCTGTTTGATGTGAGTAAATTTCTGAACATTTTTTGGGAAAGAAAACAGCTACAATTCCAAATACGCAAATCAAAGTGAAAAGTAAACCAGTTAGTGGTTTTCGCCAGAAAAAATTTTCTTGAACGGTTGGCGGATACATGGCAAGCATCAATGTTGTGAACAATCCGAAGAGGGAAACACCTATAGCAAATGGCAAAATGAAATTTAGTCGTATATTTAGAGGCATGCACCACTCGCCTAAAATAGCGTTTTAAGTTGCCCCAGTATGCCTTTGCCAGCCATATGCCAGTAAATTCTTCTTTTAAATTCGTTTCTGGCAAATATTCCTTGAAGCCTTCTTCTCCAAGAACCATAAAAGCTTCTATAGCATTGGTAGAGTTCTTCTTGCACTTCTTTTCTTGATAGTGTTTCTGTTGGCATGATGGCGTGAGCCATGTCGTAATGTGACCAGTTGAAATCTTCAATCCAACCGTTTCGTTTCGCTTCTTCAAAGATTTCGGTTCCTGGAAATGGCGTAAGTGTAGCGAATATAGCGAAGTCTGGATCCAGTTCGTTTGCAAACTCTCTCAAATTTGCGATTGATTCGGCTGTGTCTTTTCGTTCACCTATAATGAACATTGCGTGAGCAAAAATGTCGTTCTCCTTTAACAGCGTTCACAGCCTTCCTCTGCATCTTCCGTAGTTATTCCTTTCCTGAACCCTTCAAGGGTTGATTCTTTGGGGCTCTCCACTCCAATCATGAACCCAGTGAAGACCAGATTTTCCGCATCTTAGGCAAAACTTCTCATTTCTAACAACGTCATCGCATCTCCATTGAATAAACAGCATCAAATCATCTCCCTATTTTGCGTTGAAGAATTTCATCAGTGACGTCGACTTGCACGTTCTGCAACCAAATTATCATCTGTAAACCAAATGAATCGGCTTCCGTAATTTTGATAACAAAACTCAATCTCATCTAGCAATTCGTTCAGGCGATTTTAGCTCTCCATGTTCCTTGCCAGTGCCGCCACTGCGTGCAAAATGTGCACGGTGTGCACAGCCCCTCGAGCCCTCGATTGATGCATAGGGAGCGTTGGACCAGCCATCGCGGCGAAATGATATTTACGAACAAAATCCTTGACGAAATGGTATCCTGGATAGGGAAGTTCATTCAAATTTTCAATTAACGGTCCAGCGGGATTATGAAGGATTTTTCCCTTATGCTTGAAGAGATGTCCCTTTGATTTTTGGAAAGAATGATTTCTTATTCTGCGTTTCTAACAAGTTCTGCAAGAGTTTGTTCTCCCTCTCCTCGTACGATAACATCAATTTCAGGATACGTTTCTAGGCTTTCTTGGGCTGTGGCTGTAAAATGTTGACCACCAGTAACTGTTAGAATATTTGGGATTTATCCTTTTAGCAGTTTCAAGAGTTCTGGCAACTACGTAAGCGTTACACGTGGCGAATGCGCTTGAGGCCACAACGTTGGGATTAAAGGATTCAATCCGCCTTTCCAGTCCCTTCCAATCCACTTGCTGGGCGTTGCAGTCTATCACTTCAATTTCAATATCTTTAATTTCCTTTTCAACATAGGCCGCCAAGTTGAAGAATCCCATACGGCGGTGGCAAATACTCTCCCATAACAAACCATAGTCTTTTGGCGGTTCCACGAAGAGAAGTTTCATTTCATTGTTTCTCCGTCAAAATACGTTATGTGTCTTCATCTTTTAAGAGTGCTGATTGATTTGTATGACAATTGTTTTAAGAGGGAAGCGCAACTTCATATTAATATTAGGGTGTAAGTAATGGCTGGAAATGTGGAAAAGCGTTCAGAAGGAATAAACTGGCTGAGTCTTCTTTCTTTCGGGTTATTCCTCATGCTATTAGGCACGATTTGGACGGCAACACCAAACCTCACAGAGGACATCAGAACTTTTGTCGATCCCAAAAATTGGCATCTTGAAAATGTAACTGAAAATATAGCTTTTCCAGAGCCAAAAGATAGCCACCCAATTCTCTATACGGCAGCCATGCAATTCTGCCTCATCTTTGGTGTTTTGCAAATCGTCATATTAGTTCTGAGGTTCGCATTTCACGAGTCGCTAAATAGAAAGGCTGAAACCGTTTCTGGCGTGGCTTTTTGGTTTAGCTTTGGCTGTTTCTTATACATGTTAGTAAGTGAATCCATACCCTGGTTCGGCCTTATCGGCGGAATTATAATCTCTGCAGGACTGGCACTTCTCACTAGCAGCGTTGCGAAGCTGTTCAGATAACGTTCTAAGACCATAGCCGCCCTGCTTGTTTCTTCAAAGATTCTTTTAGAATAAATTTAAATGCTGATTCAAGTTTATGGTTTTGTTATTGCAGAGGCTAAACCACATGGTTAAGTATGTTTTTGTTACGGGTGGCGTGTTAAGCTCTGTTGGGAAGGGTATTGTAACTTCTTCGATTGGTAAGATGCTTCAGGTAAGGGGGCTAAAAGTTACTGTTATAAAAATTGACCCGTACGTGAATGTTGACGCTGGGACTATGAATCCTTACATGCATGGTGAAGTTTATGTTACAGATGATGGGGGTGAGACGGACCTTGACTTGGGTTGGTATGAGCGTTTTCTCGATTTAAACCTGCAAATAGAGAATAACGTCACCACTGGTCTAGTTTATAAGGCGGTTATTGAAAAGGAACGCCGAGGCGATTTTCTAGGAAGATGTGTTCAGATTGTGCCACATTTGACTGACGAGATTAAAAGTCGCATTCGCTCCGTTGCAAAACGTTCTAATGTTGATGTAACTTTAACTGAAGTTGGCGGCACGGTGGGCGACATTGAAGGCTTACCTTTCCTAGAAGCTATTCGTCAGATGCGTTTGGAAGAAGGCTTCGAAAATACTTTGTATGTGCATGTTGCTCTAGTCCCAATTTTAGATGTTACGAAAGAGATGAAAACAAAACCTCTCCAACACAGCGTCAACGAGCTGAGGCGCATCGGTATTCAACCAGACACTATCGTTGCAAGATGCCCAGAAATGATAGATTCCGAATCTTTGCGAAAAATAGCTTTGTTTGGCACAATTCCTGAAAATGCTGTTTTCTGTTCCTACACTGTCGAATCAATTTATCAGGTTCCACTCATTTTGGATGAGCAGGGAATGGGCGATTTCATTTGCAAAAGGCTTGGGTTTTCAGATCGAAAGCCAGACTTTAAAGAGTGGAGAAATTTTGTAGATAACGTATTAAATCCGAAGCATGAAGTGAAAATTGCCTTGGTTGGTAAGTATGCTGGATTAGCAGACAGCTATGTAAGCATGACAGAGGCATTACGACACGCAGGAGCCGCCTGCAAAGCAAAAGTTTGTATTCAATACATAGAGGCTGAAAAGTTTGAACAAAATCCCAAAAGCATAGAAATTCTCAGAGATTTTGATGGAATATTTGTGCCATACGGTTTTGGTCCACGAGGCACTGAAGGAAAAATAATGGCAATTAAATTTGCAAGGGAAAATGACGTTCCATTTCTTGGAATATGTTACGGTTTCCAACTAGCCGTAATAGAGTTTGCGCGTCATGCCTGCGAATTGAAAGAGGCAAACAGCACCGAAATTAACCCAAATTCGCCTTATCCAGTGATTGACTTAATGCCTGAGCAGAGGGGAATAGAAATTAAAGGGGCTACCATGCGTTTAGGTGCGCACAAAATAATATGAAACCGAACACAATGGCATATGCACTTTATAAAAGTGAGGAAATCTACGAACGTCACCGTCACAGATTTGAGGTTAACCTTGACTATCTGGAGGCGCTTGAAAAAAACGGTTTAGTGTTTTCTGGAAAAAGTGCTGATGGTAGGAGAATGGAAATCTTAGAGATGCCTGACCATTTCTTCTTTTTCGCTTCGCAATTTCACGGAGAATTCAAAAGCCGTCCAGGAAGGCCAGATCCAGAATATTACGGTTTTGTTAAAGCATGCCTAGATAAGAAGTTAGGCAAGCCTAAACCGGAGTTTTAAATGGTGAAAATAGAGAGGTTTTTGAGCAGTTTTAGTAAGAACGGTGTTGTGGTCTTACTAGTTCTTCTAGTATGGATAGTAGGGTTGGCACTTTAGCCACAATGTCCGTATATGTTATCATTCCGACTAGTTTACCGTTGTTTATGACTGGGAGTTTTTTGACTCTTTTTCTTGCCATAAGTTTGGCTGTTTCTTCTATGTTGGCTGTTTCGCTTGTGGTAAGCACTGGGCTGGACATGATTTGTCTTGCAGTTAGGGTTTCTGGCGCTAGGCATGGCTCCACTAATCTTCTTAGGATGTCGCGTTCTGTTATGATGCCTACTGGTCTGTCGCCTTGCACAACTACTATGGAGCCTATGTCAAACTTGTTCATGGTGGCTACCACTTCTTTGACGCTGGTGTCATGGGCGCACTACTCTTACTTCTTTTGACATGACGTCTCTAACAAGAACTATGCCCGCCATTCATCTTACCCCCAAACATCTTTAATCATCTTGAACTCAGTCCTTTATTTGTTTTGGCACACTTAGTGGTTGGAGTTTCCGTATTTTATATAAGGTATGATGTGATGTGGAAACTATTAAGGAGAGTTGCGATGAGCGAAAGTGGATCTTCAGTTGCTGATAGATTTCGCAGGCGTTTGGAAGATGCTAAAAGTTATGGTGAAGTTTGGGATATTGTTAAAGACAGTGTGGAGTTTTCGTTGCATCGGCGTAGGGGCGGGATGATGCTTTTTCTGGACGATTTGCCCATTCAACTAGGTGCCTATCATCCGTTGGGAACAAACAATATTGTTTTGAATAGGCGTTTGGTTCAGATAGTTGAGGCATCGATTAAGTCGAAACGTGTGGTTAATGCTTTAATCTATAATTTGCTTTTGCATGAGTATTTGCATGCTTTGGGCAAATATTCTGAGATGGAAGTTAGACCTTTGGTTTATGATATTGCAAAGGAATGTTTTGGTGAAGATTACATTGTTACTGATATTGCGAAGAAAAGCCCTTGGGCCTCTGCTTAAGGGGATCCCGCTTGAAGCGGTTAATGCGCCTAAAGGGGTTATGGAAATAGTGAAGGATTTTGAGAAAACAGACAAATACATAGTATAAAGTTTCAAAGTGCTCTCTCTGCGGAGGCTAGACCCTCCCTTATATAGATTCAACTTTAGGTTTCCGCAGCGAATTCTAGTATGCTTCGAAATGTGTTGGTAAAGGCTAAATTTTGGGTAAGATATTGTTAGTGATTGGTGGTTTGCTTGAGTGCTGATGTTGGTATTGGCAGGATTAGGGAGAATCCGTTCAGGAAAGACGGTAAGGTTTTGGTTAGCAAAGTCACTAGTGCTGATGGGCAGGGTTTGAAAGGGAATATTTTGAAGGCTGTTGACTTAATTGGCGGATTCAGCAAAGTTGTTGAGAAGAGTGATGAAATCTTGCTAAAGCCGAATTTTAACACTGGTGATGCTCCGCCTGGTTCGAGTGACCCAGATTTTGTCAAGGCCGTTATCGAGTTGCTGCATGAGCATGGCGCTTCTAAGGTAATTTTAGGCGAGTCTTCGATGTTTTCGCTCTCTACGCGCAAGGTTTTGGAAGACACAGGCATGCTTCGCAAGGCAGAAGAGGCTGGAGCGGAGGTTGCGCCTTTTGATGAAGGTAAATGGGTTAAGGTCAGCACTGGCGGCAAGTATCTTAGAACGGTGAGCCTGCCTGAGAATGCTTTGGCGGCGAAGAAACTTGTTTATGTTTGCTGCATGAAGACGCATAGGTGGGCGAAGTTTAGTTTAAGCCTAAAGTTGGCTGTGGGTTTTATGAAGCCTAGTGAAAGGATGTTGTTGCATGCGAGGAATTTGGAAGAGAAAATTGCAGATTTGAATCTGGTTGTGCATCCCAGCCTTATAATTGTGGATGGAAGAAAATGTTTCATCAACGGGTGGACCAGCATGTGGCGAATTGCGAAACCCAAATGTTGTACTGGCGTCTGGAGACAGAATAGCCACAGATGTCGAAGCGATAAAAGTCATTGAAAGCTTTGAAGACGCTAACCTAATGGCTGACCCATGGAGCTACACACAGATACGCAGAGCCGTAGAACTTGGAATAGGCGTCAAAAGCGAGCAGGATTACAAAACTATAAGCGAATGAAGTAACAAGAGTCTTACATTTAATATTATTTTACCTTCTCAAAATGTATTACGTAGACAAAGCTGGTTTCCGTCCCATTCTCCACGAGTTTCTTTCCATATTTTCTTAAATTCTTCTAGCGTATAGCCTCCTTCTCTTTTTGCATCCTCCTCATCAAAGTATCTAACCGTTTACTCTCGATAGATGTAATACGCAAATCTGCAACATGCGGTTCCCAAATGACTGCATGAACTATTGCTCCTAACCTTAACTTTGGGATCAGGCATATCGGTTCTAGAAGTTTGAGTTTTCGTGCCCTCAAGGAAAGGCTCCTTGTCGTCAGCAGTGAATTCGAGTTCGTATGGGGCTTCAGTCACTTCCTCAATAACTTCTTCAATAGGTCTTTTCTGGTTCACGAGCCACTTTCTTAATGACTTCTGTTCTCTCTTTGACGGGAAGTCGTTTTTCCGCAAGCTTCTTAATCACCTCTACTCTCTTCTCTGGCTCCTCAACAGAACGCCCCACCTTAACCGCTGTCTGATAATCAATTTTGCCTTCTGGCACTTGCCCAGAAATGGTTGAAGGCGCAACATATTTTTGAGCCTCTTGCGGGAACAACTTCAACCGTTCGCAGCCAAAGAGAAACAGCATTGTTGCTTATGCCAATTTTCTTAGCTATCGCAGATTGAGAAGGATATTTTTCTGGACAATTCTCCAGCAGATATTTGCACACGTTTCCCTTTTCAATCGCGTTAAGCTCTTCTCTTTGAACGTTTTCGATGAGGTTCAACTGAACTACTTCGTCATCGCTATATTCCCTTACGATGGCAGTCACCTTTTCAAGTCCAGCTTGTTGCGAAGCCCTATATCGTCTCTCACCAACAACAACCTCATATCCGCCATTCACTGGTCTAACAATTATCGGCTCTAGCAACCCAACCTCTCGAATGCTAGCAGCAAGCTCATTAAGACGCTCTATATTCACCTCTAACCTTGGGTTAAGTCTGTTCGGACGAATCTTTTTAAGTTCAATCTCCTTGACTGTTTCTGACATGAATCCTCAACACCCTAACCTTTCCATGCCTAACTAGTTTAGTATAGATGTTGACGCTATAAAAGCGATTGAAAGCTTTGGAAGCACCAGCTTAACAGCTGACCCGTGAAACCTACACTCGTTCTTTTTTGGAAGGCAAAGATTGAATAAACATGTTAAACTCTTCAATGAACCTTCTCCTTGTCATTGAAGTGCTATATACAACAAGTCCAATTGCAACTACAAACATAACCGCTGACAACCCAACCGTAATCAAACTTACTTTAAAAAGAAAGTTCCCCACATCTGCAGGAGCTATTAGCGACATGTCTCTGGCTGCTCTCCACCACATAACTACACACAAAAACAGTGTTCCGAGAATTGCAATTATCAAAGCGAACGAGTATTCTTTAAAAAAGCTAAAATTGAGATTGCTGTAGCTTCCACCATTTCTTGCTGTTATTTCAACTTCAACCTCGCCCTTTGCATTATCAAGAGACATCGAAGTCCATGAACCAAACTCTGCTCTAATGTGAGAAGGAGAGTTTGAGGTCACTATTTTCATATGTTTTGACGTGAAATAATCCATCGTTAAACGAAAAGCTTCTTCTTCAGAAACGTTGACAAATAGACTCATTTCAATATCACTTCTTATTGACGTGTGTTTACGAAGAATTTAAGAATTTTATGCAAAAGCCCGAACTCAGGGGTTTGTATGCTTTTTTTTATGAAGTTTGCTCTACTTGCGCTTTATGAAAACCGTCTATGCAACATGTTCGGCAGTTTTTTATAGACCTATTTCTGCGGCGACACTTTTCAGTCCGTTTAGAGCGATTTCAAAAAACTTCTCCCTTGGAATTCCGATTTCTTCGCAAATGAGGATTCTTTCCCGCTCAGCCCCTCTTGCAAAGTCTTTATCCTTAAACTTCTTGGAGACAGTTTCAACTTTCACATCTGCCAGCTTTTTAGAAGGCATCACCAAAGCGCATGCCACCAGCAAACCAGAAATTGCGTCAGAAGCAATTAGCGCCTTCTCCATGCGAGTTTCTGGCATTACACCCGTATGCTTGAAATTGTGGGTTTTTATGGCTTTTATGATCTCGTCAGGCACAAATCCCTTCAAAATCTCTTCAGCCAAAAGGCTGTGCTTTTCAGGCGTCGCTTCAGTTTTCTCATAATCAACATCATGAAGTATGCCGATTAATCCCCATTTGTCTTCGTCTTCTCCAAAATGTTTTGCTACGCTTCGCATTATCGCTTCAACAGCAAGCATATGATAAACAACATTCCTTTTCGTAACATTCTTTTTGACTAGATTAAGGGCTTCATCCCGAGTTAACATAGGATATCACCTAAACCCTTTATCGTAAATATTGCTTCTTTAAGATTTCTTACGTTAATTATTCAAGTTTTCCGTACATTTGGTCTGGAACTAGTATGTCTGGATATTTATTTCGCAGCATCAAACGTGCAGCACAACATAGGTGACACGCATCAGCATAAACCTCGTCGTGGGGGAGACTGAACTTTTCAACCAATGCTGCTGGACCGCCACGAACTAAAGGTTCAAGAATGGGATTTTCAGATGGATTGTACTCCTCAATTATCCTTGAGAATGGCTTCTGCCAAGCGTTGCCGATTGAGATACCTTGACAAACGTGAACGTGTCCGAGAGGGTCTATGTGTACTCTTTCTTGTTTGGAGAAATTTTCGTATGGACATTTTGTGAATTCACGCCAAGGCTTTTTGTTTGCTTTCTCTGTCAGTTTTGAGAATGCTCTGCCTCTGTACATTAATTCCCATAAATCGATTTTTGCTCCTTCAATCTCGTTTGGACATGGAACTTCAGTGTTCGGATATTTAACAGCAATTACTCCAACTTTCATGTTTAAGGCGTTTGCAGCTTTCACAGCATTCTTTACCTCCCGACTTCCCAGCTTTCTCCATGATAAAAGTCGCTGCTTAAGCTTAGTTCAATGTTTTTGGCTTTGGCTATTGGAACGAGCCATTCTACGGCGTCTTCTGGACAAGTAGCCCAATAACAGTTTGAAAGAATCTCCACGCTGAAAACCAAGGTTCACCGCTTCCTCAACAGTCTTAACCATGATTGGATAGTATAGGAAGGGTTCCCCACCTTCTATTGCAACATAATTTACGGTTCCCAACTTCTTTGATTCTGTTAAAATATTCCTTATTTGCTTAAGAGTAAACACTCCTTTTGCTTTAGGGCTTCCCCAAACAAAGCAATGGTCACATTCCAAGTCGCATCTATAAGTTAGGAGAAAGTGAACACCTTTTAATTCCAATACCGCCACCAATTGAACATTAATATGCCAATGTAATTAAATTTTGCCAAAAGGGAAGAATTTTGTCTGAAAAATGGCTATTTTGCGGCGGAAATGGGTAAAATATATAATCAAGCTTCAATCTTTTTGCTTTCACTCTTAGATGCAGACTTTCATGGTTTCAATGAAGTACAAGGTCACGTGGAAAGCCGCCGTTCTTCCACTTATAGGACTAGCAGCCTTCTTCATATACATATACATTTTCAATGTAGACATTTTACAGATAATTGCCATCGTCCAAGGCATCAACCTCTATATTTACTTGTTAGCGGCTTTTGCTGTTCTGCTTGACACATTGTTTTTCACTCTTGCATGGCATTTTTTACTCAGGTTTTTGTCCGTTAAACTTTCAATAGCCAAATTGATGCTTTTCGTATGGTTTGGAATATTTATAGATACACTGATTCCCGCAGAATCAATAAGTGGAGAAATCTCAAAAATCTATTTAGTGGCGAAGGAACAGAATGGAACTACCGGAAAAGTTACGGCGTCGCTTGTTGCTCAAAGGCTCATCGGCATGGGTATAAACATTGTTACTCTTTTGATAGGAGCTGCCCTTTTACTTATGGAGAGCCAGCTTTTTGGAATTATGCTCAACTTGATATTAATCCTTGTTACATTAACTTTTCTTTTCCTTTTATTGCTCCTGCTTTTATGTATTAAGGAAAAATGGACCCTACGAATAGTAGATGTAATAATAAGGTTTGCGGAGTGGATAAGTAGAGGCCGCTGGGAATTAACCATGGTTAGGAAAGAGGTTGTCGAAGCTGCCAAGGCTTTTCATGGCGCAATGAGGGAATTTGGTCATGCTCCCAAGACGCTGATTATAGCCTCGTCCTTTTCTATTATTTCATGGATTCTAGCTGTAACTGTCTTTTATCTGTCATTTTTTATCCATCGGATACACTTCCATTAGTTGGGGTGCAATACTAGTGATATGCTCAATTTTTGCGGCAGCGAAATCGATACCAATAGGCGTTCCTTTTGAAGTTGGTCTACCTGAAATAACGCTGACGCCTTTATTCATTTTTGTTGGTGTGCCTCCACAAACAAGCGCAACAGTAACAATCTTGATGAGAATCCTGACATTGTGGTTTAGGTTTATCATAGGATTTGCGGCACAGCAATGGCTTGGAATCAAAGCAATAACTGCAACAAACAAAAACAATAGAATGGTTATGTCTGAAACGGAAAAAACCTAAATTTTGCTTTCGCATAATGTCAAAAAGATGATAGAATGTCGGTAACAATAGAGGATGCATCAATTCGTCATTTGGATAGGCTATACGAGATTGAAATGGAATGCTTTGAAAGAGAGGCTTTCACAAAGCAGCAAATTGCCCACTTGCTGACCGATTATAATTCTGTAAGTTTAGTTGCAAAGGTAAACGGCGAAATCGTAGGCTTTATCATAGGCATGATATACCTTGAAAGAAACTCGCTAACTGGGCATATACTCACAATAGACATCTCACTCATCCACCGTCAAAAAGGAACCGCACAGAAACTTTTACAGGAAATTGAAAAAATCTTCACAGAAAAAGGCGTTAAAGCATGTCGTCTTGAAGTAAGGGAAGACAACATTGCCGCGTTAAGGCTTTATCAAAAATTTGGATACAAAAAAGTTGCAAAACTTAAAAACTATTATGGAAACGCCCACGGAATATACCTAAAAAAGGATTTAACCTAACTCCACAATTTTAGCTTTGTTTTTTCGTCAAAAATCCTCTGCAAATTTACTCCTACTGCTTCAATCATCACTAGTTCTGCTGTTGCGCCAACATGGGAACCCTTCATTAAGTGACCGCCGAAAGCCTCGCCCTTCTCATCCGCTACAACCACATGCGCATGGATCATTACTTCGCCTTTTTCATCAACCGCTATATTTCCCATGCATGAAACTATTTCTAAAGGACCATCCAACCGAATAGACTTGTATTGTCCCTCCTTGTAGTATCCCAGCACCACTTCTTTCAAACTTCCGATCAGAAAGAAAATTCCTGCTTTTATGTCACTTTCTTCCACTCTTTTTTTAATGGCTTCAGCCAAGTCTTCGCCTTCTAGTACGCGGGAAAAACACATCCTCCCGGCTTGTCCCTTTAACATATCAATTCTCCTCAATTCCACTTCATTTGAGCGCAAACTCTAAAAACGTTTACGGATAAAACTGTAATTGTGAAGAAATCTTGACTAGAAAAAGAAATAGTGAAACAAAGAGGCTTGTTAGGGCAATAGTGGTTCTCATTCGCAACACCACTTGGAGATGTGGAAAGCTAGAACGGCTGATAGTGAAACATCTCTATAAAAGACATGGGGGTTTTGGAAAGCCGGAAATGCCAATAAATGATATGCTCAAAAACTTCAAGTTAACTGGCAAGAAAAAGAACGAGTTCTTAGATGCTATAAGAAGACTGGAAAGAAGGAATATAGTAAGAATCTTGAGAATTGTAAACTAGAGCTTTTACTTACGCCTTTCAGGATTTTTCAGCGAGGGTCTTTGCGTTTTCAATCCATTTTCCAGTGATTTTCGACGAAATCTTCAGTTTCTCAGCTATATCTGCCGCTGAAACCTTTGCCAAGTCTTCAACACTACTTATACCCAGAGCTTTCAATTGCTGTGCCCGTTTTTCTCCGATGCCCTTCACTTTGGTAAGCTCCATTTTCTGCGGTGCAACTTCCACAACAGTTTCCACTTTTTTTTCTTTCATAACTTCTGGAACTGGCGAGGGCGTTGGCATTTTTGGTACAAGTGCCTGTGGCCGTGCCTCAACTGTTATGGCTTGTGGCTTTGGTTTCTGAGTATAGCCTAGACCTATGAAGAGAAACCCAAGTATAGCAGTTGTTACAACCGACAAGTTTCTTTCAAACTCTGCTGCCACTAAAGCGAACGACATTCCTGTTATAATGAAAAATATTACTGCCACCAAGTAGAGTGTATAGTCTGAACGCATATTGCTTTTTCTCCCTAACCCTTTTATGTTCTGTGGAAGAGTTTAAATAATTTTCTACGTTTTAAGGGCAAAAACGGGGGATTTTATCGTTGTTTATGGTTATCGCCTATCCGATTCAGCCTATTTTATTTTAGTAGTTCCTCTTCTGGTGGCGGCGGCTTTATTAAACCCTCTTTCATTAGCACTTTTACAGATTCTCTGGCGTTTTGAATTATCGCCACGGCTCTTTCGTAAAGCTCTTGTCTGCTTGGTTTGACTCTTGCTACGCCCTGTTCTATGGATTTCAATGCACATGCCACTGCTTCTCGTGGATAAACTTCCCATTCCTCCATTCTTGGCAGAATATCCTCTTCATGCATTCCTCTTTCTTCTGCAAATTTTGCAAGTTCATAGGCTGCTGCTATGCACATGTCATCTGTAACAGTTTTTGCTTTAACGTCTAGGACGCCTCGGAAGATGGCTGGAAAGCCTAGACTGTTATTGACTTGGTTTGGAAAGTCGCTTCTACCTGTGGCTACTATGCGGGCTCCAGCTTCTGCGGCTTCCCACGGCCATATTTCAGGTATCGGATTTGCACAGGCGAAGATTATCGAGTTGTCAGCCATTGTGGCTATCCATTCCTTCTTTATTGTGCCTGGTCCTGGTTTTGATGCGGCTACAACGGCGTCTACGCCCTTGAAGGCTTCGGATATATCGCCTCTCCTGCCTTCCGCATTTGTTTTTTGGGCTAGTTCATATTTCCATGGGTCTTCTTCTTTTATTATGTCCTTTCTGCCCGGATAAATTGTGCCTTTAGTATCTACCATTATTATGTTGCCAGGTTTCATTCCCCATCTTATTAAGACGTAGGCTGTTCTAAGGTTCGCTGAGCCTGCGCCCACTAAGGTTATGAGGCTTTCTTTCGGTTTTTTGCCTACTATTTTGAAGGCGTTTATCAAGCCTGCAAGAATCACTGTGGCTGTTCCCTGTTGATCATCATGCCAAACGGGAATTTTTAGGCGTTCTCTTGCCTTTTCCAGAACATGGAAGGATTTTGGTTTCTCTATGTCTTCTAGGTTTATACCGCCAAATGACGGTTCAATAAGTTCGCATGTGCGAATTATTTCTTCTGGGTCTTTGGTTCTTAGGCAAATTGGAAAGGCATCTACGCCGCCTAAATATTTGAATAGCAAAGCTTTTCCTTCCATTACTGGCATGGCTGCTTCTGGACCTATGTCGCCTAAACCTAATACACGGGTGCCGTCTGAAACTACAGCTACATAGTTCCAACGGTTTGTAAGCTCAAAGGACTTATCTGGGTTTGCCTGAATTTCTTTGCATGGAACAGCGACGCCTGGCGTGTACCATATTGCAAAATCTTTAGCGCTTGTTATGGCGCATTTCGGCATTACTTGCACTTTTCCTTCATAAAACCTGTGCATGGGCGGAGCCAACAGTGATGGTTTTTTCGCTTTAGCCAACAACTCTTCCACTGTTGGTTTTCTTTCCTCTTTTTTTGACTGAGTCATCATAATTTTCTCCTTTAATGAGATGTTGTTGTTTTAGATAATAGAGTTTTAAAACGTTATGGTATGCTTTAAGAGAAACTTCAAAGGAAATGCATTTTCAAAGTTTTTCTTACATGAAAACTGTTTAAAAATACTGGAATGAAATATGAAGAAAATCTACTTTATTAGGCATACTCAGATGATGCGAAACGACTCTAGAAAGGCATGTGATGTATAGAAAAGCTTTTGATACTCCCAAGATTATTTATGATAGAGTTGAAACTATGGAGGAGAACCTTAATCGACGTCTATGACAATCGCTTTCTATGATGTTGCATTCAGCGATTCAGGGAGCATAAGCAGGGAAGTGGATTTCTTTGAAAAATGCATCAAAAAGTTCTCAAAAACTAAAGTCAAGAAGATTCTAGACATATGGGTGCGGACCATGCCCTTAACATGGAGGAACTAGCCAAACGACGGATATACTTTCACTGGCTTAGACAACTTAGTAAGCTAATAATGCTTGCGCTACTCTTTGGAAAAAGCAAGGAAATCTGGGATTAAGATAGCAACTATTCATGACAGACATGCGGATATTTTAAAGCAAAGGAACAGTTTGAATATTCAGCAACAATTCATGCAATGCTACGGCAGCTGCTCAGTTACCATAAAACAAATAATATTTTATATTTCAGAGTCGGAAGGCATAAACTGCAACTGGTAAATTCGCTGGGTCTAAAATTCAATTACAGAATAAAACGCAAAGAAAATAAGTAGACCTATAACATTACTTAGAAGAAAATAATTGGGGATTCGTTTAGAAGTGACAAGCGATTAGTATCTTCTTTGTCTGTAGCCGCCGCCTCTTCTTCTCGTCCACCGTAGTCTCCGCGACCGCCGTAGCCCCGTCCGCCTCCTCCTCCTCTGAATGGGCGCCTCTCTTGTTCATAGACTTTGCTGGACATGTTGTTCTCAGTGTTCACTTCGCCTGCCAATGCTTCTTTTGCGACCTCTAGGGTGCCGTATCTGCCAACATTCAAGCGCATGTTGCCCCTGAAAAGGCTTACATAACCGTTTCCTACTTTTATGGTGTCGCCGTCGTTCACTTTTTCGATGTTATCGTCCCACAGGGTTAGGTAGACACAGCCTGTTTCGTCGCCGACCAAAGCGTCGCAAACGCGGTGTGGTGCTCCATCTCTTCCAGCGGCAATATTTCTAACCTCGCTCTTTGAAACTACTTTCGCTAAGACGTTCACGGCTCTAGAAGCCGGACTCAATTCGCCAACTTTCGCATCTACGGGTTGTCTATTTCTTGAAAAACCTTCAACAGCCAAATCATTCAACACCTTATTTTTTGACAAAAAACATAACATTGCATTAACACTTAAGCCTTTTGGTTTTTCGCATAGCCCTTAAGCTGTTGGACCCTTACCTTTCACCTGGTATGGTAGCTTGTTTGTTCTGAAAACAACAAGTTTGTCTTTAAACTCGGTTAGATAAACCAAAACAAGCCTTTTGCCCTTATCAGTTAAGGCATAAACTGGAATCGTAACACCTAACTGTAGCAATGCTTTTTTGCCGATTTCGGTTCGAAGCGATTTCGAAGCACTTGCACAAGCAATATCCGCCTTAGCTATATGCTTCACATTCGCATTGTCCACACATGTGTTGCAGACAGAAAAGACCAAAACATCCAAACCAGCATCAGCCTCAAATTTTCTGATTTCACTTATGGCTTTCGCTTGGAAGCCTGCAATACTCACGGCAACACGTTTAAAGCCTAAATCGAAAGCTCGTTTAACACCTTCAACTTGGTCAATCCGTGCACTAGCCTTATTTAAAACAACTCCACCATCCGCTTCAATACGTTCAACAACCTCTTTGATGGGTGAGGTTTTGATTATGCCAGTTAAACGAGCGCCGATGGATTGCACAAGCTCCCCATTGGGTGTTATAACTGTGCCAGCTCCTTCGCAAACAACAACCGCACAGTCGACAAGCCCTTTCCCAAGCCAAACGCGCATCATTTCAGAGGCGCCATAAGCCACGATAGGTTCAGCATCGAAATTGCGGTTTGCACAGCAGAAGCCAAAACCAGCAATCTTCATTGCCACGCTTTTCCGCACAGCTTCAACATCGATCTTTTGGGTTCCATACAAAGCCTCATGCAAAGGGCAATATTCAACCGTAGGCTCGGTTAAAACTTCTACGCCTTTTTCTGAAATCCGCACACGAGCTCCACAGCAGTAGATTTCATGTTCACCCTTAACGCTCATAGCCTAAACTCTCGCATAAAAGATAAGCCAACGAAGCCAATTGAACTATTTTTGCTGTTCCTTGTTGACCATTTCGTTGATTTGCTGTTCCATCATATGCCCACGACAATAGACTAAGACTTTCTTGATGCCAGCAACCTTCATAGCCTCATTCTTAACATCCATGGCTAACTTGAAAGCAATGGGACAGAAGGGACTGGAAGGGATAAAGTCGACCTTAACTACGCCCGGCTCTTCCTCTTTAACATTGGTAATCATTTGCATCTCAGCGAAACTCAAGCCGGTCTCAGGGTCAACAACCTTGCCAACGGCTTCCCTCACTTTGTCTTCTAATTCCGTCAAATCCTTTACACATCCACTTTTCTTCCACGAATAAGCGCAGATGCAACATATAAACTATTACCATAATGCTACAAATCTTGCTTATTTTTCTTAAGATGCATGCGCCAACTTAAAGCCATAGTTTTAGGATGCGAAGCCTTCACCTCATCAAGCCTTGAAACAGCAGTGTTATGTGGTGCCTTCAAAACAGTTTCAGGCGTTGTGTATGCTTCTTCGCAGATTTTTCGCATAGCCTCAGCGAAGCGGTCAAGTTCCTCCTTCTCAAAGGTTTCCGTGGGCTCAATCATCAACGCCTCATCAACGATAAGTGGAAAATAAATCGTTGGTGCATGCAATCCATAATCAAGCAAGCGTTTAGCAACGTTTAAGGCTGAAACGCCCGTTTCATTTTTTAAAGACTTTGCGCTGAAAATACACTCGTGTTTTCTTGGTTTTTCACTGTTGTATGGAAGCGTCAAACCCCTAATCCCTCTAAGCTTCTTCATTAGGTAGTTAGCATTCAAAACAGAAACTTCAGCCGCTTCCTTTAATCCTTCAAAGCCCAAACTTAAAATGTAAGCGTAAGCTTTCAACAAAACCGCAATGTTTCCATAAAAACTTCGAATTTTTCCAATACTATGCGGCCTATCATAGTTTAAGCGGTAACATGCACCATCAAAAACTATGCGGGGAACAGGCAAAAACTTGGCCAATTCTTCAGAAACGCCAACTGGTCCAGCTCCAGGACCGCCCCCACCATGAGGAGTGCTAAAAGTTTTGTGGATGTTTATGTGGACTATGTCGAAGCCCATGTCGCCTGGTCGAGCCTTACCCAATATAGGATTTAAATTTGCGCCATCATAGTAGAGTAATCCGCCAGCCTCATGAACAATCCTTGCTATTTCGTCAATGTTCTTCTCGAAAATCCCAAGGTGTTTGGATTGGTAAGCATTAACCCGGCTGTTCTTTCAGAAACAGCCGCCTTCAAAGCCCTCAAGACTAACACAGCCTCATCATCAGACGGAACAACCACTACATTGAATCCAGCCATGGCTGCGCTTGCGGGATTTGTGCCGTGGGCTGAATCTGGAACAATGACTTCGCTTCGCCTTTCACCTTCCCCGTTAAACTTGTGATACGCTCTCATCAGCAAAGTTCCCAAAAACTCGCCGTGGGCACCAGCAGCAGGATGCAAACAAACCTCATAAGTGCCCGTTATCTCAGCAAGCCAACGCTCAAGCCTATAGAGAATTTCAAGGATGCCTTGAACAGTGCTTTCATCTTGATAAGGGTGAAGCATGCCCATGGTTGGCATACTCGCAAGCTGTTCGTTTATTTTGGGGTTATACTTCATTGTGCAGCTTCCAAGCGGATACAAGCCAGAATCAACCCCGTAGTTCATTTCTGACAAACGCATAAAATGGCGGGCAACTTCAACCTCTGAAAGCTCCGGAAGCCTAAACTGACTTGTGCGTCGCATGTTATTTGGTATGAGGGTGTTCAAAATTCCAACAGCATTTTTAACTTCTTCTTCCACTTTGGGCAGAACGTGTCCTCTTCGCCCATTCCTTCCAAGGTTAAAAATTACTGGCTCATTCCAGTTTGCTTGCTTAAACATTCCATTTTCACCTTCCAGCAAGAACTTCTTTTAAAACCTCTGCCAAACGTTCAATTTCCTCCTTGGAATGAACCTCGGTTACACAGTAGATGGCTGTTTGGCCGAGCTCTGGAACTTCTTTTGAAATGTCTTTGCCGCCATGAATTTTATGCTGCAAAAAGTTTTTTGTGAACCTCTTTAACGCTTAATCCAGCCCCGTCAAAATTAACTGTGAACTCTTTGAAGTGAGCAGATTTGAAAATTGGTGCCTTTACGCCGTCTATTTCAGAAATTAGGCGCATGGCATAATTAGCCTTGTACATTATTGTTTCACCAAGCTCCCGCAGACCTTGAGGGCCGAGCAAAGCCATGTAAACGGCAGAAGCAACAGCGCATAAGGCTTCATTGGAACAAATGTTAGATGTTGCCTTCTCACGTCTAATATGCTGCTCTCGTGTCTGCAAAGCCATGCAAAAACCTTGCCCACTACCATCCATGGTTGTTGTCAATCCAATTATGCGACCGGGCATCTGCCTAATCAAATTCATATCGCCACGACAGGCGAATATTCCTAAAAGCGGGCCGCCAAAATTCATCGCGTTTCCAAGAGGTTGAGCCTCACCAATCACAATGTCCGCGTCATACTCTCCAGGCGGTTTTAAAATTCCCAACGAAGTCGGGTCAACGCCCACTATGAAAAGAGCACCATGCGAATGCGCCTCTTTACCGATTTCGTCAACCTGTGTTTCAATGAAGCCTAAATAGGAGGGATTTTCAATGTAGACGGCTGCTGTCTTGTCACTAATCTTATTTTTTAAATCTTCAAGGCTTATTTGTCCACTTTCCCTTTCATAGGCTATCTGTTCAATCATTATTCCAGGAGGCTCAGCATAAACATGCAACGTTGCAGCCCTTTCTGGATGAATAATTTTGGGAATTAAAATCTCTCTTCGCCTCGTTAGGCGGGCTGCCATGCGAGCGGCTTCGCCCAAAGCTGAAGCCCAATCATACATGGAAGAGTTAGCAACATCCATGCTTGTTAATTCGCAAATCATGCTCTGATACTCGAAAAGGGCTTGAAGCATGCCCTGCGAAATTTCAGGCTGATAAGGTGTGTAGGCTGTAAGGAATTCGCTGCGTTGAACAATTTCCTTCACGACTGCTGGCACATAATGGGGCCAGCATCCAGCGCCCAAAAACACCGGCATATCGTTGCATGTCTTATTTTTTGAAAGTAAAGTTTCAACGTGCCTCTTAACTTCAAACTCCGATAAAGCCTCCGGAATATTCAAAGGTTTTTTTAAACGGTATTTTTCAGGAATATCTGCATACAGTTCTTCAATGCTTTTTATGCCTATTTCCTGCATCATTTCTTTTTTGATTTCTGGTTGGGAATTTGGTATGTAGGGATGATTATGTCTGTCCAAGGGTTTTCACCGCTGAGAATTTAACACTAGATTACAATGGCTTCTTTAAGCTTTTTCAAACAACTTTAACTATTAAAGCTAATATTGTATCCCTTTCGTTGTAACCATTTCCTTCGGATACTTAACGCCTACAATTTCATTTACAAATTCTGCCCGGTCTAAGAGTTCCTTCGGGGCGAATCTTCCTGTTAAGACAACATCGGTTTTCTTTGGAATTCTGTCAAGAAACTCCAGAACTTCTTTCACATCTAGAAGCTTGCAGTGTAAAGCCAAATTAATCTCATCCAACACGAGCAGATGGGGCTTTTTCTCTTTCACAATTTTCTCAGCAAATCTTAAGGCCTTGTGAGCTAGTTTTTTATCTTCTTCACCTAAATTGCCCAGTCCATGCCATCCCTTACGGCCAAATTCATAAATTTCATAGTAGGGTGCCAGCATCTTACGAATCTTATATTCACCAGTATTTTTCCACCATTTTAAGAACTGGATTACAATGACTTTTCGTTTATGTCCAATTGAACGCAGTGCCAAACCCAAAGCATTCGCAGTCTTTCCCGCTCCAGTTCCCGTATAAAGATAGATATGGCCCATTTTACTCCCTCTTTTTCCAATGTTTCTTTTTATGGTTGATTGACCTTATTATAAGTTTTAAATAGGATTAACGCAGCAAGTGGATACTTCTCCCTCACAAACCTGCAGATGATATCTCGCTGATTAAACCATTCTAAAAATAGGAAAGAGGAAGTTGTCTAAGAGAATGTTTCTTGGAATAATGATAGCCTTGTATTCAATGATTGAAGCTAAGAGTTAGCGAAGCATTAAGAGGTAGGCGTTGAATATATCGCAGACATGCAAGCAAAAAAAGTGTTTAGGAAGCGAAAATAGAAATGAAAATAAGATTTGACTATAAAAAACAAGGCTTTAATAGGATTATGCCCTCATGTTTTCCTTGGAGAATCAGCAGATGAAATATGACTATGAGGAACTTTTAAAGAGGGCGCGTTCCCAAATTCCGGAAGTTTCTTCGAAGCATGAAAGGCGAGAACTGCCTAGGCTACATCATTCAGTTATTGGTATGCGTACAATAATCTACAATTTCAAGGAAATTGCCGACGCCTTAAACCGCGACCCGCAGCATCTATTAAAGTATTTAACGCGTGAAATGGCCACGGCAGCAACCATGCAAGAATCGAGGGTTATTTTTCAAGGAAAATTTTCATTAGAAACTTTGGGAAGACTCATACAGAGGTATATGGAAAACTTTGTTGTATGTCCAGTTTGCAAGCTTCCGGACACAAAGATTGTAAAGGAGAAACGCCTATCATTTCTAGTATGTGAGGCGTGTGGAGCAAAATCCTCCGTGCCGCAACTCTAACATGAGTGTCTAAAAATTGGAAGTCTACATGAACCTTAAAAAAATTGGTAACAACGTGCTTTTAGCTATATGCGACACTGAAATCCTCGGCAAAACCCTACGGGAAGGCAAAATAGTTTTCAATGTAAAAGAAGAGTTCTACAAAGGTGCAAGAGTAGCTATTGAAGAAGCCGTAGACATGATTACAAACTCCACGATAGTGAACATGGTAGGCAAAAACATTGTTCAAAAAGCAATAGAAAAGGGGTATGTGCACCCGGAAGCAGTATTAAACATAGAAGGCGTACCGCACGCTCAAATAGTGAAAATTTGATGCTGAAACGTGCAGAGGAATAAGCATACTTTTAAAGAAGATATATGCTTCTTTTAAAGAGACACATTTGAGGTGCTTAATTGGGTAAAAAGAAGGTGTTAAGTGAAGGAGAATTAAGCGAGATGGTGCTTCCATCCGCAAATGATGTTTTAGGCGTAGCTGTTAAACTGCTTGGTTTTGACCGTGTTCTAGTTAAGTGTCAAGATGGACATGAACGTTTATGCCGCATACGCGGTAAGATGAAACGGCGGGTTTGGATACGTCAAGGAGATATTGTCGTTGTTTCTCCTTGGGATTTTCAATTTGACAAGCGTGGCGATTTGATTTGGCGTTATACAAAAGCCCAAGCGGAGATGCTCCGCAGAAAAGGCTACTTAACCATCTAAATTATATTTATGAATGGAGAAACGCTTGTGTCTTTTCGGAAGCATGTCGACAAAAAACTTTACAAAAAGGAAAAAGAATATGAAACTGAACAGTTGATGAAGGAAAAGCGAAGCGAAGAATATGAGGCTTTAGAAGAGGTTTTCGACCGCTCAACCCTCATGATAATCTACGATTTTTTGAACAAAGGCGCAATAAGCGAGATTCACGGAGTTGTTAAGGCTGGAAAAGAATCACGGGTTTACTGGGGAAAAGACAAGCAAGGAAACGAGTTGGCAATTAAGATTTACTTGACTCTTTCAGCAGAGTTCCGCAAGGGCATGCTTAAGTATATTGAAGGCGACCCGAGATTCAAGAGCGTAAGACGCGACACACGCTCGCTAATCTTTGCATGGGCTCAAAAAGAATTCAAAAACTTAGAACAAGCAACAGTCGCAAAAGTGAGAGTGCCAAAACCCATAGCCGTGAAAAATAACGTGCTCATAATGGAGTTCATCGGTAAAAACGGCGTGAGTGCTCCATCGATGAAGGAACAGGTGCCAAAAAATCCTGAAAAGATCTACGAAACCCTCCTGACCTATTTGAGGAGGCTTTACATTAAGGCTGAGCTTGTCCACGGAGACGTGAGCGAATACAATGTCATGATTTGGAAGGGCCGCCCAATACTCTTCGATATATCACAGGCTGTTCCGCTTTCGCATCCTATGGCGGGTTTCCTTTTGCATAGAGATTTAATAAACGTGAATAGATTTTTTAGCAAGTTAGGCGTTAATGTTCCACCAGTTGAAGAATGTTATAAGAAGGTTACAGGTCATGGCAAGGGCTAGCACATTTCTAAGAATCCCAAAAGAGCGTGTAGGAGTTTTAATAGGGCCCGAAGGAAAAACCAAGAAGAGCATCGAAGAAAAGCTTTTGGTTGAGATCCAAATAGACAGCGAAACGGGTGGTGTTACAGTTATGCTGGCTGAAAAAGCCGAGGACCCATCTTTACTTTTTAGGGTAAAAGATGTCGTAACAGCCATTGGAAGAGGCTTTTCCCCAGAGCATGCTTTCCGCTTAATCCGTGATGAAGAAGCTATGCTAGATGTTATTGATTTGCGTCTTATTTTTGGAAAGTCTGAATCCGATGTTAGACGCGTTAAAGGGCGAATAATTGGGATGAATGGTAAAACCCGCAGAATAATCGAGGAATTAACCGACACAAACATGTGCGTCTATGGACACACGGTCAGTATTATTGGAAACATTGAACAAGCACAGGTAGCGAGAGAGGCCATCCAAATGTTGATTAACGGAAGCCTGCACAGCACCGTTTATCGTTTTCTCCACAGAAAACGAAGAGAACTCAAAAAGAAAATGCTGGAACTCTGGGAAAAACCTCCAGAAGAGAAATAGAAAACATGCCTATATTCGAGGAAATAAATGGAAAGATAAAAAAGGGCAAGAGAAGCTCTCAAGTCAATTGACTATGTTGCAGAGAATGTTTCGGCACAAGAATTCCACGATTATATGACTGGCGAAATATTCTCCGAGGACACAACCACATTGCAAGATGTTCTGGGCAACGAGTTTCTGATGGTACATGAACTATCAGAGATGAGCGAGCTGAAAAAGATGGGAAGACACATAGACAAGCGAGTAATTGTAGATTCACCTAAAACTGTAATTTACGAAGCTCATTTCAAAGCCATGGAATTAGAGCTTGAATATGCCCTGTTTAAGAAGGATTATTTTTGGATTAAAGTTCGATTGAAACAGCATAAAGAATCCGTCTTAGAAGATGACCCGAACCTTCCTGAATCGCTAAGGCCCAGAGGCGAGGAAATATTCCATAAATTCAATAACTTGGTGAAAAATCGTAATATATGACCAACATAGCTGTATACAAAAGCATCAACGAAAATCCAATTTTTCGTTTCGTTCGCAGGATGCAATTGATAAGAATCGATTTTCAACAATTTTACTAAGCGGCGGGCTCTCCGCACTCAAGATCCCAATCATTTTGGGTTCAGCGGGGCCAAAGTCGTCATCGCCCACCATGCAAAATTGATTTAGACTTAAATAAAAAGCTATAGCCATTCTAAAGTGTTGAAAAATATGCTGAATTATATTCGCATTGTTCCGTTGGCTGCTGAAAGTCTAGGTGTTAGGTCCATGTGCACTTATGTTGAAACTTCAGATTTGAAAATCCTTTTAGATGCTGGGGTTTCGCTTTGTCCAAGCCGTTTCCGTTTGCCTCCGCATCCAATTGAATTTAAAGCTATAGACGAGGCTCGTAGAAGAATTGCCGAAGCCGCCGAGAGAGCCGAAATTGGGACGTTGAGCCATTACCATTTTGACCACCATACGCCTTCTTATGAAGACTGGCTGTGCAATTGGACAGCAGCAAATCAAACTGCAAGACAAATCTACGAAGGAAAAAACGTTCTGATAAAAAATCCAAAGGAAAACATCAATTATAGCCAACGAAGAAGGGGATGGCTGTTCCAAAAAACAGGCGGAAAATATGCAGAAAAACTTGAAATTGCCGATGGCAAGACCTTCATTTTTGGAAAAGATACAAAAGTCAAGTTTTCAGAACCAGTCTTCCATGGGCCAGAAAATTCAGTCTTAGGATGGGTTCTAATGACGACTATTGAGTACAAAGGTGAAAAATTTATGTTTGCACCAGATGTGCAAGGTCCCGATGTCAAATAGAACACTTGAAATAATTAATGAGGAAAAGCCTCAACTGATAATGATGGGTGGACCACCGTTGTATTTGTCTGGATTTAGGGTTGACGAGAATCAAATCAAAGCAGGATTAAATAATCTAGAAAAAGTTGTAAAGATTGTGCCAAATGTCATTTTGGAACATCACATATTAAGGGATGATAATTGGCGAGATAATATAAAAAATGTTTTTGATGTGGCTGATGAAGTTGGATGCAAAATTTTAACGGTTGCAGAATTCTTGAGTAAAGAAAATGCTTTTCTGGCAAAATTGCCGAGAATGGGAAAACTGGCCTTTTTCTTTGCATGTTTGAAGTGGACTCCCAATAAGGTATTTTAGGGCTTTCAAGCTTTTAACTTTGACTTTTAAAATGAAAAAGTAGTTCTAGGTTCTAAAAACACATGCGTTGTATGGAGGGCCGAGGCCGGGATTTGAACCCGGGCGCTAGGCTCCACAGGCCTATAGGCTACCAAGCTACCTCACCTCGGCCACTTCTATTTTGTTCCAGCTACTCTTGAGAATATCTATCGTATTTATTTGCGTTTTCTAAGAATGCCCTACTTATTTTTCTCTCTTTCCCTCCTTGAAAAGTCAATTTTGCGGGGGTTAAGCCTTTAATAGAAAAGCTGCAATTCTACAAGACAAAAAGGCTGAATCAAATTGGGACAATCGAAGAAAAACAGTCAACTCGCCCTATTAGGAGCCGCACACTCATTCAACCATTCACTGTTTCTTATCGCGTCGCCTTTGCTATATATTATACTTCCAAGTTTGGGTGTTACAAACACCGAAATAGGCTTAGTGACGATGATTGCATCTTTCATATATGGCGCTGGAGCGCTACTGGGCGGGCCTTTAGGCGATAAAATCGGAGAAGCAAAAACAATCACCATATGCCTCGCCTTCTCAGGACTCTCCACACTTATCATGCTTGCTGCAGGATTGACAACAAGCATTTTCGTTTATGCTTTAGCGTTAGTTTCAATGGCTGTCTGGGCAAGCCTTTATCATCCAACAGCAAATTCTTTGATCTCAAAATCTTTCAAGGGCAGAGTTTCTGAAGCCATGGGCTTGCACGGCGTAGGCGGAACATTAGGAATTGTATTAACCCCTACCGTAGCATGGTTTTCGGCGCAACTTTCGGATGGCCTTGGGCTTTCGTTGCTTTCGGCTTATTATCCGTCCTACTTGCTTTTTTTTTGTTAAGAATTTTGGCAAGAGCAAGACGGAAACACCAGTGGCGGATCAATAATTGATGCTTTGAAGATCCGTGAACTCTGGATACTGTTGATTTTCAATGTAGCAATAGGGCTTTTCATGAAAGGCGTAGAGTTATATTTTCCAACATATCTCCAAGACCAATAAGCTGATTGGTCTTGGCCTCACTAAGGAAGAGCGTGGCATGTGGGCTTCCATAGCTTACACTTTGTTTTAGCCGTCGGCGTACCTGCTCAATGGATTGGCGGAAAAACCGCTGACAAGTTTGGCTCCAAAAAAGTTTTAATAGCCACTTCGGTAGGCGTTTGCCTTGGCCTTCTTTCTATTCTACTTTTTCCAGTCGGCATTATTGGAATAGCCCTATTCATCCTTCTATATGGCTTATCTTTCTATGCACACCAACCCGCATTAAACTCCCTCACCGGCTTCTGTTGCCCAGAAAACCAGCGAGGAGCAGTTTACGGCATATTCTTCTTCACATCCTTTGGCATAGGCTCCCTTTCGCAGTCCATAGCAGGATACGTAGCTGACAATTACGGCGGCTTAGACACAGCATTCTACATGTTAACAGGTTTCGCCTTAGCTGCTTTGCTTCTGGCTCTTAAGCTTCCAAAAAGAAGAGAAAGCAAGTGATCTTTTAACCGAACATCAACGAAGCTTATAAATACATAAATTCATTAGCCAATTTTTTGCTATCAGCGACAAAATCACAGCAGAAGACATGGCGAGATAATGTTAAAGCAGAAATGGAAACTCGGAGAATATTAAAACCTCTCAAATGTAGCAAATGCAGCAAAGATTACATTATCTCTGGGCACGAAAAATGAGCGAATGTACCGATTTTACAAGCAAAATTTAAAAACTGTCATAAGGCATGTAGCGTAAAAGCATGAAAAGTTAAATCCAATCATAGCAGGTAAGATGTCATTGACAGATGAAATACGAACTTTCCATTTTCCACGCAACTGAAGACGAAGATAGTAGAGTGGATGAAAAATAACTTATCTAAATTGAGCTAGTCCTAGGTTGGAGCGCATTTAGCCAAAAAAGTAGTTAATGATGCCGTGGAGGATCTTTACATGTACTTCTCTTTTCAATCGTAGCTTTGACGAACGAGATTTCCATGCTGGAAGCCCTTTAATTGGAAGGTCGCCTATTCTAATTATTCCAACTGCTTTCTTATTGTAATGATTTGCTAATGCATATAGCACCGAAAGCTCCATGTCAACCGATAGAACACCTTGTTTCTGTAAGTTTGTTAAGAGAAGCTTCGTCTCCGAAAGAAAGAACGGCACTGTTGCGTGAACTCCGCTATGGACTTTTACTCCGAGCTTTCCAACTGTCTTTCTAATTTCGCTTTTTAGTTCTCTCTCTAGCTGACGATCGGCATTTGCTGGGGCTTCAGGCGGCAAAAATATTTCTAGCACTTTGCCGAGTCTGATGCATGAAGGCGGTATATTAATGTCTGCACTTTTTACATGTTCGCCTATTCCACCGCCTGTTCCAACAAATATTATTTCTTCTACGGTTCTGCAATGGCATAGAATGTAGCTCGAATCTGCAAAATTCGATGCACCCATACCTCCCTCGGAAAACAGAACTTGCCTGTTACCCTTTGAAACCAAGAAACTATTGCCAACCTTATCAAAAATCAATCCTTCTCTAGTAATGGCAACTTGAAAGCCCTCAAAAAAATCCTCAACCTTAAGAGGCGTTATCACTATCCTCGCAGGTATAGATTCTGGTTTAAGACCAAACACATTTTGTGCAGCCCCACTTAAGCGTCTCGCTTCCTAACTCTCCATAAGCCATTCTAGTGTTCACCAATTACCTGGATGATGACTGTTCTTCTTCTTGGGTGCACGTCTGTTTCCACAAAGACCAGCGATTGCCATGTTCCAAACTCTACGCGGCCATCAATCACTGGCATGGTTTTGTCTGGTGGCAGGAGCACAGACCTCAGATGGGCGTGGGCGTTAGAAGGATGTGTATATGCACCGTGTTTTGGGATTATTTCTTCAAGGAAAGCCTTAATGTCGTTTAACAGGCCGTATTCGCTTTCTGTTAAAATGAGGATACCTGTTGCATGAGGAGCGAATACATGGACTAAACCGTTTTTTATGCCTGATTGAGAAACTGTTTCTTGAACTTTATCTGTTAGGTCTATGAAGTCTATTTCGCCTTTTGTGGAGAAGCTGTAGCTTGTGTTAAAAACTTTAAAGCCTGACATAGGCTTTCACTCCAACACTTTAGTCAATATAATTTCATCTATGTACTTGCCTTCTTTGAAATGTTTTTTCGGAATAGTGCCAGTCTGCACAAACCCAACTTTCTCGTAAACATGAATCGCGGATTTGTTGGTTGCAAAAGCTGAAAGCGTCAAAACCTTCAAACCCATTTTTTGAGCTTGTTCAACCAAAGCATTCATAATCTCTGTTCCAATGCCCAAATCCCTGAAACCGTTTCTAATGGCTATACCTATTACGCCAACATGTTTCTCATAACCGCCTCGTATACTAATTTCGGAAACTGCAACAACTTTTCCATCTACTTCGGCAACCAAGTAAAACATCTCATCCTTTTCTAAGCGGCTAAGCACCTTAGACAAGAAGTCAATTTCCTCCTCCCTCGAAACCCTCTCAGCTCTGAGAATGTCCGCACCTTCATCCACAAGCGAATTAATAATCTCCAGAAAATCGTCCAAGTCCTCCCACTTTGGCGTCCTCAAAACAACTTTACGCCCGTCCTTAGCAAAGAAGCTCCGAACAATTTTCTCAGACTTCATAACTACTACTACGCCCTAAACACTTTAATACTTTTACAACTTCCAGCCCTACACCAGCCTAAAACACGGAACTGCGTTGATGCTTTTGTATACGGCAACCTAAGGCGTGATTGCTGGAAAGCGATGGTGAAACATATTTTTGGCAAGTAATACCAATACCACCAGAATCACCAGAAAGTAAAAACTCAACTTAAACAAGTCAGAAATATTAACCATTTAGCCTACATAGACAGAACAACTTCACACAGTCATAGAAAATAAGCCAGAAAAACAGCCATTCATAAACATCAATTTTCACGCCCAAACTTGGTGAGAACTCTTTCAAGGGCTAAAGCAAACGATAAACCGTATACAAAAGCATCAACAAAAGCCACAAAAACCTATCCTTCCACTAAGGACATTGTCTGACAAAACAAAAACTCACACACAAGACAAATCTATACAGAGCCTAAAATTTAGCAACTGAAACCCTTAACTAACCAAGCATTCGAAACAAAGTTCAACCTATATATAAGGGGGTCTAGTCACCGCAGAGCAACAAAGGCAAATCATCAAAAACATTTCCAGAGTTGCGATAACAAAAACTGAGAAAACGTTCAAAAGTTCGAAGGATTTTCGAAAGCAGAAGCCTTTACCTTCGTATGGAGATTTTCGAGGGTTTTTATATGAGGCCCCAGTGAAGTCCATGCCTTGGGTTAATCGGCAAAACATAAAAGCCGAAACTGAGCTTTTTTCCTAATTTTAAGCTTGAATTAAGCCTTAAGATTTTGAGTTTTAGGGAGAGGGATGCTGGAAATTTTAAGTGGGGTTAAGTTCGAATGAAAACAAACTAAAATAATGAAGAATACAATGAAAGAAGATATAAGAGAGGTTAGAATTGGAAAAAAGGCACATCGAAATTTTTTCAGAATGTAACGTATGTTATTGGTTTTTGCATATTGTCAATTTTGAAATAACCTCTATAATAATTCACGGCTATGAGTTTTGAGTGAGGATATGCAGAAGGCACAATTCAAGGTGTCATGTTTGCCCTTCGACCCTTTTGGAAACGATGTCGAGATGCTTGAAAGAAATGTTAATGGTAGAAAGGTTAGGATAAAGTGGGATTGGGGAAATTTTAAAAGCACCGAACGCTTTCCGGTTGATGACAATCTCATAAACTGGGTTATCGGGCAGGAACAAGCCCTAAAAGAGTGCTTTTTATGCCTTGACGAGTGGGTGTACAAGCTAAATTGGCTTGAAAAAACAAAATGGTACGAGAATTGGAGCAGCCCAGATAAGCCCAAAACATCACCCAAAACGGCGATAAGCCCAGGACCATATCTTCTTCTTTTGGGAGACCCTGGAACAGGCAAATCATTAATCGGCAGAGCCCTAGCCGAAAAACTCACCCAAATTTACAAGGAGAACGGCTTAAAACTCTTCGATGCCTTATGCTGGAGAAACACAGCGTTGCCAAGCCAACCTAAAATCTCAATTCATGGTGCCGGTGAAGGAAAAAAAATTCAGCAAAAGGAACAGTTTAAAGAACTTAAAAGAAAATTCATTACAAAGATAGGCCTCAAAGCCTTACAAGCCTTTCTTTTGCTAATCGGTCTATTTCTAATATCTTTAGGTTTTTACTTCATGTATCAGACTTGGCAAACTTGGGAAGCAAACTCCATGTTTTTAGGAGAACCCCTCCAAGACTACTACAATCACAACTTCTTAGACTATCTTATCGGAAAATTCGTTACTTTAGTACCCTTAACCTTCATTCCAGGAGGAAGCCTAATCTTCTTCGGCGTTTTCATCTGGTGGTTCTCTAAACTTGGCGGTTTAGGAAACCTAAAAGGCATCGGCGGCGCCCAGCAAACAGATGTACCAAAACTAGTAGTTGACAACAGTTCTGGACACACGCCTTTCGTAGACGCAACCGGACATGGAAGCGCTCAACTTTTCGGTTCAATAGCTTGGGACCCATATCAGACCGGCGGCTTAGGCACTCCAGAACACCAAAGAGTTAGCGCCGGAGACGCTCACAGAGCATCATTGGGAATCTTATACATTGATGAAATAAAGAATCTTGACCCGGACGAGGCTGTGACGCTTTTAACAGTGCTTGAAGACGGACAATTGCCTATTACTTTGAGGGGCAAGATGGCACGGCGGAGACACAGCAGCCATGGCTGTCTCAACAGAGCCAGCGCCAGCCATAACATTCCTTGTAGGTGCTGGAAACTTTGACAGCATAGGCCAAATTCACCCAGCCTTGATGGACCGCATTTACGGTTATGGTAAAGTTGTTAGAATGAATAATGACATGCCTAACACTGTGGAAAACAGGCGTAAATATGTGCAGTTCATAGCGTCAAGAAGTTAAACGTTTCAACCTTGTCCCCTTCAATAGAGAAGCATGCGAAGAAATAGTGGAAGAGGGCAGACGGAGAAGCGACAAAAAAGATGCTTTAACAACGAAGTTTAGACCATTGATTTCGATTATTAAAACAGCCGCAACCCTCGCAATGAACGAAGGATGCAAAGTTGTTGAGAAGAGGCATGTTCGAGAAGCCATAGAAAATCACTGCAAAACAATCCAAAGACAAATCCTGGAGCATGAAATTAGCGAGAGGGGTAAACTCTTGGAAATAACGCCAAAAGGCGTTAAGCTTGGACAAATTTATGGTTTAGCTGTTGTCCGTGATCCCATACAGTGGAGAAATGACTGGAAACGTCTTATGCGTAAACGCCCACATGTCCAAGAGAAGCGAACTTCCAAGAAACTACTCATTCAAAGGTTACTATAAAGTGACTGGTGTGGCCAAGGGTCAAAGCTTCATTTCAGACAGCATAGCCAAAGTTAGAAGCGTAATCCTACAAAAATATGGAGTAGACATATCACAGGACTATTTGACGCACATTGATTTCGCCCAATCTTATGGTGTCGACGGCTCCTCAGCAGGCGTATCGATGGCCATACTGTTATGCTCACTTATTGAGGGCAAACCGATAAAGCAGGATGTGGCTGTTACTGGAGAAATAAACCTAGGCGTTGGCGATTCTATTCAAATAACCGCTGTGGGCGGCGTCTATGAGAAGATTAAGGCTGCTGAGGCTTGGGGCTTCAAGAAAGTGGTTATTCCTCAAAAGAATTTTGAACATTCCATTGATGCTAGAGACTATAAAATAGAGGTTGTGCCAGCAGCCACTTTAGACGACTATTTGAAAGAATGCTTGGTTGAGAAGCCAACCCTTAAGGTTCCGATTCAAACTTATAAGCATAGAAAACTCTAAAACTTTCTAGGTTTAAAGAAAATCGATCGAGTTTAATTCTAAAAGCCTCTGGACTAGGAGAATCATTAATGGTTAGGGAAGTTGACAAGGCTGAAATTCGCCGATGGCGTAAAAGAGGTTTTTACAGCGAAAGCGCCCTTGTAAAACTTCTGACTAAAAATGGATACAACGCAGTGCGTGTTCCAGTCAGCAACCCAAGCCTCAACCCCTTGCCCGACGTTATTGCAAGAAAAGATTTGCATGTTTACGCCTTTGAGGTTAAAAACGCTAGATATTACGCTTACTTTCCAAAACAGCAAATCGAAAAACTTTTCAGATTTCTACACGAATTTATTCCCATGGAAAAACAGTACAAACATGCTGTGCTTGGCGCACATTTGGGCAAGAGATGGGTTTTCAAAGAAATGAGCTGGAAGGATTGGGAAAAGAAAGTGGTCATGCCCAAACTCAGCAAGATGGGCAACATTAGCAAATGGTATAAAAAGGAAGGCGATGTCGTCAAGAAGGGCGAGCCTTTATTGGAAGTGACATCTGAAAACGTGTCCTGTAACTTAAAGGCGCCAGTTTCTGGTGTTCTCAAAAAAATTCTGGTGGAAGAAAGTGGTGACACACTCGCAAACACAGTTTTAGCACTCATTAGCAAAGTCCCTGAGAAAATCAGAATTTTAAAGCGGGACAGAGGAGATTTTGATTTGAAAAAGGGAAGCTAGCAACTATGAAAGCTGATAAAACAGTGGTCTTAGCCTCCGATTTATGCAAGACCTATGAAATAGGTGACGCTAAAGTTGAAGTCTTAAAAGGCGTTAACCTTAAAGTTGGGAAAGGCGAGTTTACTGTTATAAGTGGTCCTTCTGGTTCTGGAAAAACAACACTTTTAAACATTATTGGCAGCATCGATAAGCCCACAAGTGGAAAGATTGTTGTTTTTGGAGATGATTTAGGCGTTAAAGATGAGGATTTTTTGGCAAGTTTCCGATGTAGCAAAGTTGGCTTCGTCTTCCAATCCTACAATCTTGTGTCTACGTTGACTGTGGCTGAAAATATCGCCTTTCCAATGGAATGGGCTCGAAAGCCAGAAAATTACATAAAAGAGCGGGTTGAGAAATTGTTGGAAATTGTTGGTGTACAGCATAGGGCAGAGCACTTTCCTTTTCAACTCAGCGGTGGAGAACAACAACGTGTAGCCTTCGCCCGCGCATTAGCGAATGATCCACCTTTTCTTCTTGTTGATGAACCGACTGGAAATTTAGACACAAAAACAAGCTTGAAAATCGTTCAGATACTTCAGAAACTAAAGGGTGACGGAAAAACCGTCATTGTTGCCACGCACGATGACCGGATAACCCAGTTAGCAGATCAAAAATTGTATCTGGAAGATGGAAAGCTGGTAAGCCTAAATGAGTGAGACCTCTTTCCCAATGAACGATTTGCTGCGTAGGAAACTTCAAACAAGCCTAATTGTTATTAGCCTAACATCATGTGTCGCTTCAACGCTTTTTCTGCTTCTTTTCAGCGAAAAAATAGGTTTCGGAATCTCGTTAATGGTTGAAAGCAAGCTCACAGCTGGTTTTTCAACAATTTTTTCCCGTTTCATAATATTCACTGGGCTTTTGATCTTTGTTGTTGGTGCAGTAATCATGTCTTTCATGGTTTTTGTAATGATGTCTCAAAGGGTTAGAGATATTGGGTTAATGAAAGCAGCCGGATGCCCAAACGACTTGATTTTCGGCTATTTCATGACAGAACTTCTAGTAGTAACGGTTGTTGGCTGTTTTCTTGGTGTGGTTTTGGGGATATTGGCAGATTTTGCCTCAACCAGACTCGTTCAGCAGTATTGGTTTTCAAATCTCGCAAAAACCAGATTAATTTCTGGCTTGTTCTTCTAGTTTTTGGACTGTTCTTTGCATTGGCATTGATTTTTGGAGCAAAACCAATTCTTGACACTACCAAGGTTAAGCCGGCAAAGGCACTTTCACCGTCATATCACTTCGGAGTAAGCAAAGAGTCTGGATTTAGGGTTACTTCAAAATCAGGTTTAACAATGAAAATAGCCTTAAGGAGCCTTTTCCGCCATAAATCAGCAACAATCAGAATTATCATATGCTTAGTAGCGGTTTTCTTATTAGCCACCGTGGGCATTGCAGGAGGAATAATCGCAGACCAAACCACGAAAAGCTGGATTGAAAAAGCCGTTGGAAGAGACATCGTTTTAATAGCGCATCAAGACATGTGCAACCAATACAAGCTATTGTTATCAAAATTCTACGAAACAAAAGCCACTCCACTCATCAACTATACTGATGAACGGTTTTTAATATCAGAAGAAATTCTTGACTGGCTAAGTTCAATGTCAAACATTAGCAGTATTGACCCGCGTTTAGTTTTGGAAATGCATGTGGGGGAAATCGAGGGCTATGAGATTGTCTCGGGAACAGCAGATACGTATATAACGGTTGGTGACAGCCGCGAAGGTAATTCGCTGGTTATCGGTGTTGAACCTGAAAAGGTGTTAAGTGAAAGTTTCTTAGACGGTGAATTTCTGAAAGAAAATCGATCACGGGAAGCCGTAATCGGAGACTCTTTAGCTCTGGGAATGTTTTCTGTGCCCTTAAGTCAAAAAATAAGCCTACGCGGTAAGGATTTCGATATAGTTGGTGTTTGTTTAGACCCGATTAACAACGGAAATGTCACATACGTGCCCATAAAAGACTTGCAAAACATCACTGGCGTGTCAAAACCCAACATTGTAATGGTTAAAACAAATCCTTCAGCTAATCGCACAGCAGTTTTAAACTATATACGAGCGGAAGTTAAAGGTTTAAACTCGGAGTTTGAGGTTTTTGACCTTAATGAAGTATTGGACAAGAATCTAAGCTTTCTCGGTTATATCTGGTCTACAATAATGTTTTTGCCTCTAATCTCCTTATTTGCAGCGTCTTTATGCCTAATAGCCTATGTTATGCTCACCATTACTGAGCAACGTCAAGAATTTGGTGTTTTAAGGGCTTTAGGAGCCAATCCTAAGACTATTGTTAAGATTGTTTCAGGACAGAGCCTTGTAGTTTTGCTTTCAAGTTGCGCCACTGGAATCGCGTTTGGAATAATCATAACTTTGCTAATTTTAATTCCAGAACCCCTTATCACAGGTTTTACTGTTGCCGAAATAAGTGGGTGGCTACTGACAGCTTTGGCTGCAACATTCATTTTCAGCCTATATCCTGCCATAAGATTTGCAAAGAAACCAATCCTAGAAGTTATGACTTAAACGGAAAATGGGTTCATGCCTTGATTACCCTTCTTCGAATATCAGTACACATGTGGCAAATATTGTAATATCCCGTCTGGGTCAGGCTTCACGCCCTTTGTCCTTGCCCAATTTATCAGTCCTTCCATGCCATTTTCAATTATTGCTTTTGCTTCAGGTATATTGAATGGGTCATAATTTTCTATGATGTCGATGATGTCTGTTTCAGAAGGCGTTTCCTATGTAGAGATCCTTGCAGATAGCGATTCTCCCATCAGGCTCTACACATATTGTTTTAACCGAATCAAGCTCTTCCGTATATGGTACGTCGCCACATTTTCCTTTCGGAGTCTTTGTTCTTGGCGGAAGGAAATCTTTTCAGCCATCTAGTGGCTCTTCCTTCTGGTTGAGCATTGTTTCCCTCACCATCTTCTACTGGTAGTTCTTTAAGTTGCTTCAAAATAGCTTTGGTCTTCCGATTGTACGGGTTATCGTGGTCTTTAGACACGACCCAGCATGGATCCCACGATATGTGTGCTATTCCTGCTTTTAGAAGTGATTCCGCAGCCTTTTTAACGATTTCAAGTGGAATGAATTCTTGATGAAAGCAATCAACAGAAATGGTGGCTTCATTCACGCCAGATTTTACTAAGTTTTCGGCTATTTCTTGTATTTCTATGTGTTTTTCTCGACCAGAAACCGTTCGTAATGACGTCTCGAACAGGAATTCCTACATTTCTTTGCTTCTTTATGAATGGCAGTATACAATTTCAGGGTATAATAAAGGCTCGCCGCCGAAAGTCATAACCGATTTTGGATTGTATTTTTTGCCAACCTTTCTCACAATTTCTACCGCTATGTCTTTATCAATGTGGCTTGGGAAGTTTTTCCTTTCCTCTTCTTCACCTAATTGGCAATGTCTACATTTTGAGTTACATAGGTACGTTATGGCGAATTCTATTCGATTTACAGGTAAATATCTGTTCACGCTGTTTTCCCTTTGCACTATCCAATAATCTGAATCTGCACTAATAGTTTATCCATTAATTGTTGGCTAAGGTTTTGTAAAATGTTTTAGCGAGTCTACGTAGGCTGGCAGTTGACTTAGAAAATCTTGCAATTGAAGCACAGCAACGATGGGCACATTATCGTAAAATTTGAATCTTCCTGTGACAAGCGATAAAACTGCTGGAACGAGCTTCACGTTATCCCAAGAAGCACATTCAATTTTGCCGAAAAAGGCTTGGCAGTGATTCAGCTAAAGCAAATGTTCTTTCCACTTGTTCCTCAACAATTTTCTTTAATGCAGAAGGGTGTAATCCCCGATGCCAATGTTTGCAGTCTACGCATAGGGCTATGGGTTTTTTGCATCCAACAATGTCTATTTCCAATTTCCGACCTGCATGCTTGAATCTTAAATTTTTCATGACACTGTAGCTGTTCCGTTCAAAGAGCAACTGCAGCCATGTTTTCAAACTCTTGCCATTGGAGAAAACTGCTTATGTTCTCGATGTCGGCCCCTAGATTAATGGCGTGAACAGCCAATTTAAGGCGTTGTAGGCTATTTGCTTCTACAACATTTTTCTGCACATTAATCAACCCGTCATTTTGCAGTTTTCTAAGCAATTTTTCAGCAATTTGCTGTGGAATTTTTGCATCTTTATTAACTAGTTTGTTTGAAACTGGTCCATCTCTAGTTAATTTTAGAATGGAGATAATCAAGTTTCTTTCAATACTCATTCAAACAATTCTCCAAATTATACACAAGAGTGCCCAAAAATAGTGCTTTTTAGCGAGAGCTTAAAAGCTTTTCTATAGAAATAAATGAACGTAGCATGAAGCTTATGGTTACGGAGCGAGTTAAGTGGTTAAAATAAAGGCTGTATTATTCGATTTGTACGGCACGTTGGCTTACGTAGAGAATCCGGTAACCGAGACAGAAATTTCTGAACACCTCTTCAGCAAGGGCTATGAAGTCTCACCACAGCAACTTAAGGCAGCATGGGCATTCGTCTCATTCATAGACTATCCAAAACATGGATACAAAAATTGGCGTTCCTATTTTTCGAAGATTTTCTGGAGGCTAAAAGTTAAAGTCAACGAAGAAACATTGAGTGCCATCGTTAAACTTCTTGAAAGCAAGCCATATCAACTATACCCAGACGCTGCCGGAGCGGTGATAAAAGCAAGGGCAAAACGGATTCAAAACAGCCATAGTCACAACAATCGCTTACTTTCAATTCAAAAAGGCAATTCAGCCAATTAAGAATTACTTCGACTTCATCATGACTGGTTATGAAGCAGGATGCGACAAGACAAACCCTAAAATGTATAGAAAAGTCCTAGAAATTCTGAATGCAAGGCCAAAAGAAGCCGTTATGATCGGAGACGACGTGCCAATAGATATAATCCTGCCCAAAAAACTGGGCATAAACGCCATACTTTTGAACAGGGAAGGAAAAAATGTAGAGTGTCCACAGGCGGATGCTGTTATTAACAATTTAGATAAGGCTGTGGAAACTATAATAAGAAAATTCGGCGAAAACTGAAGAATATGGAAATGACTTAACATGTCGGAAGAATACGTTTCCAAAACCTCCAAATCCAAAGCCTTGTACGAGCGAGCTAAAAAAGTCCTCCCAGCCGGAGTGTCATACGGGATAAGATATTTTGAACCCTACCCATTTTACACTGCAAAAGCGAAGGGAAGCAAACTTTACGATGTTGACGGAAACAAGTACATCGATTTTTGGTTAGGACATACTGCACTTATACTTGGACATAGCCCTCCAGCCGTGGTTGACGCTGTTAAAAAGCAACTTGAAAATGGCACCCATTACGGAACATCCCATGAACTAGAGATTGAGTTAGCTGAGCAGGTTGTGAAAATGGTTTCAGGCGCAGAAATGGTGCGGTTCGCAAATTCTGGAACAGAGGCAAATATGTATGCAACGTGTTTAGCTCGTGCATGCACTGGCAGAAGCAAAGTTGCCAAGTTTCGAGGGAGGATGGCATGGAGGCTACGATGCACTTCACGTAGGAGTTCATTATCCCTTTAATATTCCGGAATCGGCTGGCTTAACAGCCGGAGCCCTTCAGGACACAATTCTTTTGCCTTTCAATGACCTTGAAGGAGTTGAAGAAAAACTGAAGAATGAGAAAGTGGCTTCCATTGTAATTGAGCCAGTCTTCGGCGCTGGCGGGGGCATCCCAGCAGAAAAGGAGTTTTTGAAGGGACTTAGGGAATTTTGTGATGAGAAAGAGATTCTGCTGATTTTCGATGAGGTAATCACTGGTTTTCGATTGGCTCCAGGCGGAGCCCAGCAATATTATGGTATAGCGCCAGACATAACTGTTTTTGGGAAAATTTTGGGAGGAGGCTTCCCCATAGGCGCCTTCTGCGGATGCAGAAAAATCATGGAAAGATTAGACTCGCTTCTTCATAAACGCCCACATTACTCGTTTCACGGAGGAACCTTCGCTGCAAACCCAATAACGATGACGGCGGGCTTGACAACGCTAAAAATCTTAGAAGATGGCCAATTGATAAGCAAACTGAACATGGTTGGAGACAAGATAAGAGAGCAATTGAGAGAGATTTTTGAAGGAAACGGTGTAGATGTGCAGGTTACGGGCACTAGTTCCATTTTTAACACTCATTTCACAAAAGAAAAGGTCAGGGACGCCAATGCCACCTTAAGGGCTGACAGAAAGAAACTTGTCGATTACAATCTAAAATTGATTGAAAATGGAGTCTTCTTTTTGCCGACCCATAGTGGAGCATTAAGCACTGCACACTCTAAAGCCGATGTAGAAAAATTATTTTTAGAAACGGAAAAATATGCGAAAAAATGCAAAGCGGCATGAAATCATCCACATCGGTTATGGATAATATTTTTCTTTGTACCTAAGCATAAGTCCAGCATTTCTTAAACATATATAAAGGAGTCTCACGCAGAGTCCTTTCTATTTTCCTTTTTTGCGTTTGCTCATTTTTGGACATGCTCTAATGGCTTAAAAACTGGCGGGTTTTCTCTAGATAGATGTCTGTTTTTTCTCCAAGCATCTTCTTTAACAAGTCCATTCGGATGTTCATGTATTCTTCGCGTAATACGTCAAAGTGGAAGGAACTCCATTTCCTGCCTGCCACATATACTGTGTTTCGTATGGCCCCACCTTTTTTGAATCCGCAGAACTCGAGCACCCTATGAGCTCGTGTATTATATTCTACGCTCCACGCTTGGCAGCGCTCCATGTTTAAGTGAATGAAGGACATTTCAAGCAAAGCCACAGTTATCTTTTTTCCGAACCCTTTTTCCCATAGTTCCTTTTTGCCGATGTAAGTGCCAACATCCGCACCTAGCACGTTGCCCCATACCTCTGTGCGTATGGAAGCGAAGCCTATGGACTCATTGGATTCCATATTTTCCACGATAAAGTAGAAATTCCTCTCCTTTTTCATCCACTCCTCATACCGTTCTTCCAGCTGCGTCATGCTAGCCACGTTCAGCGGGTTGCTTCTGCTATACATCATCAACTCGAAATCGTTCTCCCAAACATGAAGCAGTTTCAGGTCATCCTTCTCTAAAGGTCTAAATCTGAGGGCAGCAAACTCGAACATCAGCATCATCCTTTCTTAAACTACTTCAGGCAGAGCATAATAGTTTTTTGGGTTTGCGGTATAACTTTTATTGTCAGTTCACTCTCTAAAATAAAGGGTATCTCTTTGGAAAAAATAGACATTCTGATTCATGGATGCACTATTTTGCCGATGAATGGTAAAGACTGCATAAAGGACGGAATGCTACTTATAAAGAACGGGAAAATAGCTTTCATGGGCAAATCTGCACTCGCAAACAGCATAGAAGCTGATGTGAACATAAATGCAAAAGGTAAAGTTGCCCTGCCAGGCTTGATTAACTGTCACACACATGTTCCCATGACTCTGTTTAGAGGAGTAGCTGAAGATCAAGAGTTGAATACTTGGCTGAAGCAAACTATTTGGCCCTTAGAGGCTAAGCTTAGGCAGGAGGATGTTTATGTTGGAGCCCTCTTAGGATGCCTAGAAATGATCAAAAGTGGAACGACATGTTTTGCTGACATGTATTTTCATGAAGACATGATTGCAAAAGCCACGGAGAAAAGCGGATTAAGGGGCGTTCTGGCACAAGGCATATTTGAAGCCGGAAACAAGATGCTAGGCGAAAAAATGCTTGCTGAAAGCGTAAATTTTGCCAAAACTTTCAATGGATACGCTAATGATAGGGTGAGAACAATGCTTGGCCCTCATGCGGCTTACAGTTGTAGCAAAAACTTGCTCACAAAGGTCAGTAAAAAGGCTTCGGAGTTAAATGTTGGTGTGCACATGCATTTAGCTGAATCAAAAGCCATATTTTGGGAATTTGAGAAGAAATATGGCTCCAGCGAGGTTGAATTTTTAGACAAAATGGGCTTTTTGAAAGGGCATGTTCTCGCCGCCCACTGCATAAAATTGTCAAACGAGGATATGCTTATCCTTTGTAAACGTGGCGTTAATGTGGTTTATGTTCCTGTGGCTAACATGAAACTTGGTTTAGGCGCAGCAAAAATAAAGGACTTAACCGATTTGGGTGTCAACGTGAGTTTGGGAACGGATGGGCCAGCTAGTAATAATTCCCTTGACATGTTTGAAACCATGAAGATTGCGGCTTTACTTCAAAAACTCACCTATCAGAATCCTAAAGTTATGCCAGCCTACGAGGTTTTAAAGATGGCGACAATAAATGGGGCAAAAGCCTCGGGATTAGAGAAAGAAATAGGTTCTCTTGAAGTAGGCAAGAAAGCCGACATAATATTAATTGATCTTTCAAAGCCTCACCTAAAACCCTTGCATAACATTTACGCAAGCATTGTTTATTCTGCACGCGGAAGCGATGTGGACACGGTTATCGTTAATGGAAAAATTTTGATGGAGAATAGACAAGTGAAAACTTTAGATGAACAAGCTGTGATGGAAAAAGCTGAAAAAACTGCTTTGGATTTGCTATCACGGTAAATCTTATTTAGCTGCTGGGTCATTGTATCTGCTTCAGCGTCTGGTATAAAAATGGCGCCAATAATTCGAATTGAGAACCTTACTAAGAAATTCGGAAACTTTGTGGCAGTTGACAGTCTAAACTTGGAAGTTGAGGAAGGAGAAATTCTTGGACTTCTGGGACCCAACGGGGCAGGGAAAACAACTGCCATTCTTATGCTTGCAACAGTCATTAGGCCTACTGAAGGTACGGCTTTGGTTGGCGATTATGACATAAGAAAGAATCCGGACAAAGTGCGCGGGCTTTTGGGCATAGTGTTTCAGGAGCCTAAGATGTTGTGGGTTGCCACGCCTTGGGATATAGTGAACTGGCACGCAAAGGTTTGTGGGTTGTCAACTCAAGAGCGGAAGCGAAGGGTTAAGGAAGTATTAGATGCTTTAGATATGTGGGAGTCTCGGCACAAGAACGTTCATGCGCTTTCTGGCGGCATGCGAAAACGGGTTGAAATGGCTAAAGTTCTGATTCAAAAACCCAAGATTGCAATCGTTGACGAGCCAACTGCCCAAATTGACATAGTAGGTAAACATAAAATATGGAACATGCTCCTTGAACTCCGCGACGAAGGAAGCACCATTATCCTTGCCACAAATGAGCTTTATGAGGCTGATCAGCTTTCAGACCGTGTTGGAATATTGCACAGGGGCAAACTGATCGTGTGTGATACTCCTAAGAAGCTAAAGGACAGCATTCTGGGCGGCGACATCGTTGATGTTCAACTTGAAAAAGACGCTTCAGAGCAGATCGTTAAAGAGCTTAAAAGTCTAAAAGAAGTTGTCGATGTCATGCAAGTTAAGCCGACTAACTTGCGCCTTTACTTGAACCGGGTTGAGGAGGTTGTTCCGCAAATAATGAACTTGTTCATGAAGAACGATGTCTCAATCACTTCCATACGCATGAGTGAACCAAGCCTTGACGATGTATTCGCGCATTACACAGGTTTAACCATTGAAGAAGCACAGAAAAATGGAGAGTGAACCGTAAACGAACAAGCTTCTCTTAGTGGTTGAAAGAGACATACGCCTATTCTTCCAATACAAGTTTCTAATTATAATGCGAGCCATATGGTTCGTTTCACAAATAGCTTTGTTCGGACTCATCGCCTCGCGCATGATGAGCGTTCCAAACTACTTTCAATACTACGTGGCTGGACTTTCTGTGATGACGCTTTATTCAGCCGCCATATTCATCGGATTTGACATTTACGAAGAGGCAGAACATGGCGTTTTTGAGTACTTGCTTAGCTTACCTGTTTCTAGAAGACAGCTGGTGATAGGACGATCAATCGGCGGAGGTCTCAGATCATTCATATACGTTGGACCGTTAATAGCCGTGTCATTGTATGTTATCGGCTCCATCAATCCGATTAACTTCTTAGTTGCTCTGTTTGCACTTTTCCTATTCTCTTTCGGCGTCTCTGGCATGAGCATAACAATAGCTGTAATGATAAAATCTAGCGACCGCTTCGACATATTAATGGGCGTCCTAGACGCCTTAATCGTCCGCTTAAGCACAGCAATGTATCCTCTGGCAATCGTGCAAGCAGCCAACCCCCTTTACGGCGGACTTGCAAGTTTAAATCCTTTAACTTTTGTTTCGGATTTGTTCCGTTGGGGCGCAGCAATAATAACGCTTGACAATCCACTGTTGCCGTTGCTTGGCGTGATTGCGTTCTTTTCACTCTTCACCTTTGTAGGTATAATAATCTACGAGAGACGCATAGAAGGAGGAGGATGGCAGTAATTGAGAGGCATAATCCGCATGGTTGAACACGATTTTAGGAACTTCTTCCGATACAAATGGTGGCTTGTAGGCTTAATCAGCATGAACCTAGCGGATTTATTCATCATGGCTATCGTTTACAATCAAATGTTAAGCAGTGCAGTGATGCAGGAAATCAAGAGCTACTTCAATTTTTTTGCACCCGGGCTAACTGTAACAGGCTTGTTCGCCTCAGCTTTCATGATTGGGCGCGAGATAAACATGGAACGCCGAAGAGAAATACATCAATACATGCTAAGTTTGCCTATGACTAGGCTTGAGCTGGGTATCGGTCGTGTGCTTTCCGGCGGACTACGGGGCATGGTTTACATGTCGCCCTTGTTGCTGACCTGTTTCGTGTTCCTAGGATTCCCCACAGTACCGCAGTTGCTTCTAATCTTGGTAGTTCTGTTTTTCTTAGCCATCGGCATTTCCGGCTTAAGCATCGCCATTGCCGTCTCCACATCAAGCCTTGAAAAATTTATCACGGCAAGAGGCCTAGTTTACTATACACTGTTCTTCTGCAGCAGCGTCTTCTATCCACTCTCTCTGATCCAAGATTTGGGCCGTGATGGTAAATTTCCGATGATATTAGTGAATTTGGCGGAGGTTAACCCTTTGACTAACGGTTCAGACATGATTCGCTCTTTTCTGCTTGGTACCCCGCCTTTTTCCCCAAACATGATTCTCAGCGTTATAGTCTTTTCAACAATTTTCACACTTGTCGCGGCGTTCGCCTATATCGAAATAATAGAACGTACATAATGCGCAAACACTGAAATTTTCCTGTATTTTCGAGGTTAAATTTATGAATATGAATAACGTATCTTCTTTTCTTCCGCCTCCACAAGTTTGATTTGAAGGTTAAATCAATGAGTGAAGTGAAAGCCATCTTTGAACCGCGAAAGGTTGTCCTAATAGGTTCAAGCGTGATTCGGGAAAAAGTCGGAATGACTTCTCCTCAGCTTTTCAAAGACGTCAGTTACAACATGGAGAAATTTTTCCGTGGAAAAACATATATCTTGGACTTAGATGGGAAAGCAGGCTATAACAAACTGGATAAACTGCCTGAAGTTCCAGAGCTTGCAGTGATAATACTTCCGCCAAAGCAGTCTATTATTCAAGCGGAAAAATGCGCGAAGATAGGCGTCAAAGCCCTTGTCATGATTACTGGCGGATACAAAAACCAGCAGCGCCAGCAACTGCTTAAACTTAAAGAAGAGTATGGCATTAGAATTTTGGGACCTAACACGATTATGGGCGTAATAAACACTGTCAATGGGTTAAACACAACCTTTGAAAGAAATGTTATGCCCAAAAAGGGAAACATTGCAGTCATATCGCAAAGCGGTGGAGTCGGCGCATGCATACTTGATTGGGCATGCTTTTACAACATTGGCATAAGCAAATTTGCTTTCATGGGAGACAAAATAGACGTGGACGACGTTGACTTGCTGCAATATTTTCGAAAGGACAAAGACACGAAGGTTATATGCCTATACATGGAAGGAATAAAGAACGGGAGAAAATTCATAGAAGAAGCAAGAAAAATCGTTAAGAAAAACCCAGTTCTTGCCTTAAAAGGTGGAATAACACAAGAATCAGCCCAAAGAGCCAAGTCGCACACGGCTTCGATAGCTGGTTCAGACGAAATCTTTGATGCAGCCTTTAAGAAGGCTGGAATAATAAGAGTTGAAAACATAGAAGAATTGATGGACGCAGCTGTAGCCCTTTCGAAGCAGCCTCCAATGTTAGGAGATAGGATTGCTATCATAAGCAATGTAGGTGGACCAGCAATACTGGCTGCAGATGCTGTTGCGGAAAACAGTCTAAAACTTGCAACTTTATCGAAGAAAACAAAAATGGAAATCGAAAGTCTGTATCCAGGCGTGGACGCAACTAACCCCATAGATATGATAGCTGACGCCAGAGCCGATCGATACAAGAAAGTGCTGGATTTGGTGCTTGCAGACAAAAATGTAGACGGTGTCTTGATAATAAACATGCTTAAGTCCTGCTTCTTCGAACCAAAAGACGCCAAGGTCATTCCAAAAATAGCGTCAAAATATCCAGACAAACCAGTTGTGGATGTGCCAGCCGGTGGAGAAGACTTTGCACTCGTGTCCCAGGTATTGGGCAGTACGAGGATTCCGTTGTATAATTTGCCTGAAAAAGCCGTTAAGGCTCTAAAAGCTTTGAGAATTTATGGTAAAATTGTTGAAAAGCATTAACTATATTTCGTAGATGCATAGATTCTATTTGTGGTTGTCGCCTTCCTTTAGGTGAAACATTGGTTCAACATTCAAAACGCTTAAACGAGGAACTATTTGGGCAAATCCTTGACTTTTGTAGACATGTCGCTGGCTCTTGCCAAATTACGGCAGCATGCATATGCAGTCATTACGCTTTAGGATTGTCCAATACGAAAACGGCAGTGGAAGTTTTGCTTGTAATTCGTGGTTTTCAGCCGAGGCTTATGAATTATTTGAAGGTTTTCGATGAAAGAAACATAATTGTTCTTGCTGTTGATGAAGGGGTTTTTGAAATGGATGTTGATAGAGGATTTTTGGGCGAAGCCTTGGCTGGCGGATTAATTTTTCCATACACACCTTTACTGAACGAAGTTTACTTGCATGTTCAAGAGGTTAAATTGAAAAAACGCCTAATCCTCGAACTTTTAGAAAACCTTGTTTTAGATTTCCCAGAACTTTCCTACGAGATTCACATAAAACCTGAATATTTCATGTACGAAACCATGCTCGTTAGAGCCCGACTTTTTCCGCCAATGATATACAATTTGCTGAGTTTTATGCGAGAAAAAAGCAAAAAAGAAAACATAGAAAAAGTTCTTCGCGGATATTCACAGGCGCTGAAAGATTTAGAAAAAGAAAAATCAATTAATTTCACAAATGGTTACGTGACAATCTCAGGACATTTTTTGGACAAAACCAGAAGCCGAAAAACCCGCTTCATAAACCTCTTTAAACCCGCACAGAAGACCTTATTTACATCTTTACTTAGTATCTTTCCGCAAATTGTGGGCTTTCTTTCCCAAAACAAAGAAATACTCCCTAAATTACGTAGAGTGACTGAGGAAAACTCAATTGTCCATCAAATTGAAGACCCTCAAAAGTACTTGTATATTCCTACCGCCAGCGGGCTTGTTCCATTAGCGAACAAGATGGATATTAAAGCCTTTGCGAGGGATGTTCTTTCTGCAGATAAGGACGCGGAAATTGGGATTGAGGAAATTGGCGGCGTTTTAAACGATGCCTACTTAGTTAAGATCCCAGTAAATGGTCAAGAGCGAAAAATTGTTGTTAAAAGGTTTAGGGACTGGTCGAGTTTCAAATGGTTTCCGCTTACGTTATGGACTGTTGGAACCAGAACCTTTGCTGTTTTGGCGCGTTCAAGACTTGAAAGGGAATGCGCCATAAACCAACTGTTATATTCAAATGGTTTTGCTGTTCCAAAACTTCTATATGTAAATCATGCTGAACGTTTAATTTTCATGGAATATGTGGAAGGCGAAAACCTTGAAAAAGCAATAAGAAGAATCATGGTTTCGAAAAACGCTGACGAAATGAAGAAGGACTTAAGCATCATAAATAACGTAGGTGAAAAATTCGCTAAGGTGCATGCTCTCGGCATCGCTTTGGGCGACACAAAGCCAGAAAACATTGTGATTGGTAAAAACGGTGAAGTTTGCTTGCTGGATTTTGAGCAAGCTTCGCGGAATGGTGACAAGGTTTGGGATATTGCAGAGTTTTTGTATTATGCTGGACATTACATTTCACCGTTTGTTGGTGTCGGTCAGCCGAGCTTATTGCAAAGGCTTTTATTGAGGGTTATCTGAAGGCTGGAGGAAACGTTGAAATTGTTAAAGAGGCTGGAAATCCGAAGTACACAAAAGTTTTCAGCGTATTCACATTTCCACACATAATTTTTGTTATTTCCAACATCTGCAGGAAAGCTGATAAATTGAAGGAATAGACATGGTTAAGCATAAAACAACTCTGACCTTCTACGGTGGAGTAAACGAAATCGGCGGAAACAAAATCCTACTTCAAGACAGAGACGTCAAAGTTTTCTTCGATTTCGGCATGTCCTTCGCTTTGAAGAAGCAGTATTATTCTCCGCCTTTTCTTTCGCCAAAAAGCGAAAAAAGTTTACAAGAGCTTGGGATTCTGCCAAAAATTGAAGGCATCTACATTGATGAAAAATCTCCAGAAATCGACGCTGTTTTTATTTCGCATGCACACATGGACCATTCTGCCTACATATCTTTCATAAACCGTGAAATCCCCGTATACTGCGGCGAAACAACAAAAATTATTTTGCAAGCATCAAGTGAAATGCGTAGAGCCGATTTAGAGTTCAACGTTGAAAATATAACTTTTAAGCCTTTCAGAACAGGCGATAGCATCACTATAGATCATCTGAAAATTGAGCCAATTCACGTTGACCATTCTATTCCAGGCGCCTACGGCTTCATTATCCACACCACTAATGGTGCTGTTGTCTATACTGGAGATTTTAGGGCTCACGGGGCGAAACCTGAAATGACATCTGATTTTGTTGAGAAAGCCAAAGAAGCCGAGCCTGTGGCTGTTGTTACTGAAGCTACGAACATGACTGGCGCATCTGTTTCTTCGGAAGGTGAAGTTGAAAACAAATTAAATAGTATTGTTGGGCAAGCAGATGGCATTGTGCTGGCTGATTTTGCTTACACGGATGTTGACAGACTTAATTCATTCTATCGAATAGCCAAGAAGAATGGGCGATGCCTTGCTGTTTCACTTAAGCAAGCCTATTTGATGAACGCACTGCGGAAGGATAAGGGCTTGAGCATTCCAGAGCTTAAACGATGAGAATATCTTGATTTTTCGAAAGTCGAAGAAGAAGTATGACAATTGGGAAAGCCAAATCATGGAAGAATACCCGAATAAGATTGTTAATGTATTCGAAGTTTCGAAGCAACAGTGCAAAGCCATCCTAGCCATGTCCTTTTATGATTTGGAGGAACTTGTGGAAATCCAGCCAAAGGCAGGTAGCTGCCACATTTTGTCTGCTTCTGAACCCTTCAACGAGGAAATGGAAATAGACTTTGAAAGGCTTGTTAACTGGCTTAAGCATTACGGCTTACCACAATATCATGCCCATGTATCGGGGCACATAATGCCGCTCCAACTGAAAGCTATTATTAAAGAGATTAGCGCAAAAAAGATTTTTCCCATTCACACAGAAAATGCAGACTTATTCACCAAGTTCATGCGAGACCTAAAAAGCCAAACAGTGCAAACAGAAAAGTGCAAGGAGTACAAAATTTAGCAATACTTTATTCTCTCCACATTTCAGCCACTTTTTTTCCAATCAGGCCATAGAAGAAGCAACTAACAACGAATTTTGCTGCTATGACAATTGAATTTCCCACGAATATCCAAACGGGAACCATAAGCACTAGATCAACCACAAGAAGAATGATGAACAGGATAAGTCCATGAAAAAAGATGTTCGTGGCTGAATCTTTCATAGAAAATCCCCAAACAAATCTGGACACAATGCTATTTGCCACTCCAACTATAATGAAGAGAAGAAGTATGCCGATAATTAGTCCTATAAGACTGCCGATTAAAATTAAAAATACTCCAGTTAATGCCCAAACAATTTCAAGCGCAAAGAACAGCCCGCTGAAGGCAATGCCGTGAACGAAAAATTTCACCGTCTTTTTCCATAATGGGGTCGTGAGAGAAGCCATCTTAGATTTTTTAACGTCAAAGTTGCATTTTTGGCATGTCCAAAAACCTTTTCCTTCACCGTTTTCATAATATTCCATGGGTTGTCCACATTTCGGACAGTTTTGGTGCTCAAGAACGTCGGACTTACTCCAACTTTCTTGTAAATCCCTTATTGTACTCTCCCTATCGCTCATTGCAATTCTTCAATTTTATCTTATCGTGTAACAGCTTAAATAATTTTGTTTTCGACATTTTATAACCTCGCAGAATTAAACCAAAATTATGCAAGAGACACACACTGAGTTACGTATAATTACTGGAATACATGTTAAAATTGCTTCATAGCAACAATCTGGAGCGCTTCTCTTTTCATGAGTAATTTGTGCTTGCTACATAGCCAACAGAGTCAAAAGCATGCGTTAATTATATCTGATTGAAATAACTTACTCTCTAGTCACTATGATCTCTATAATTGGCGCGGGAAAGTTGGAAGTGCTGCAGCATTCAACATTTTAAGGTATAGAATCAGCGATGTTGTCCTAATAGACATTGCCGAAAATTTGGCCAAAGGCGAAGCACTTGACATGATGCAGACTGCGCCTGCAATAGAGTTTGACGGAAAAATCAAAGGAACCAGCGATTTCAGCGAAATGGAAGGCTCAGAAATCGTAATCGTAACTGCGGGCGAAGCGAGAAAACCTGGAATGACAAGAATTGACCTTGCGAACAAAAATGCAAAGATAGTTAAATCCATAGTGAAGGAAGTTGTGAGGTACGCTCCTGAATGCAAGCTTATGCTTGTGACAAATCCAGTTGACATCATTACATACATAGCCTATAAGGAATCAGGCTTCGAGAGAAACCGTGTTTTTGGAATGGGCAACATCCGAGATGCTCTACGTTTCAGATCTCACATTGCACTGGAACTGAATGTTTCGAGAGAAGATGTCCGTGCCTTAGTTATAGGCGAACACGGTGATTCCATGGTTCCTCTGTTGAATATGCTTCTGTGTCGGGAATACCCATAACATGTTTGCTTAGAAAAAAACAAATTGAGAAAATAGTTAACTTAACAATAACTTCCGGTTCTGACGTCATTAAACTGAAGGGATCAACAACTTATGCGCCAGCAGCAGTCATCGGAATTATGGCAGATGCCATTCTCAGAGGCAGAAACAGAGTAATGGGTGTTTCGACTTATCTACAGGGTGAATACGGATTTTCAGACGTTTCAATTGGTGTGCCAGTAATCCTCGGAAGGAATGGTGTTGAAAAGATTTTGGAGCTCGAATTGATGCCTGAAACCAAAAAACGCCTTGAAAAGTCTGTCTTAACTATAAAAGAGGCTATAAAGAAACTAAGTGAATAGCGTGTGCACTGTTTTCGTTGAGTATTAACGTTTGATATTTAGGGTGAATTATTAGGTTTTGTCGTGTGTGGGGATTCATAACGTATAAGTTAAAGTATCAACTCTTGATATTTACGATATAAAATGAAAGCCGACACAAAGCTTGACCGCCGAATGCGAGTTCTCTTCCACACCTTAGGCTTAAGCTGCCTAGGCGGCGCCATATTTCTCCAAATCCTAGTTTTCACGGACATACTCCAACATGGATACTTCATAGCTGCGGAAAACAACCCAGCAATTTTAATATTTGAAATAGTTTTAACGTTTTTCGCCCTTATTTACTTCATATACATATATCAACGCTTCATCCGCTCAATAAAATAGCCGATGTTAAGCATCAAAATTTAAAAAACCTTTTTGAAAACCGCTAAGCAGCAAAGGAAGTAATAGAAAGTATTAAATAAGGTTCGATTAAACTCAGTCAATGGTTTTCAAAATTTGAAGGTGGAATAATGAAAAACATAAGAAAACTAGCCTTAATCTTAATCATCTTTACCCTCACATTCGCGCCGCTCTATGGAGCCAAAGGGCAACAACTGACGGAAAACATGCAAACATTCTTCGACCATGAAATTCTAGGAATTCAATAACCGTCAACGCTACAGCAGAAACCCATCCAAACGAAAACATAACTATCAAACTATTCATAATTCCACTGGGGAAGAAGTTTGCATAAAATATTTCAATTTAAGCGTTTTCGGCTTCATAAACGGTACATACAAAACCATGATTTACAACATAACTGTTAACAACTTTCCATTTAACGATACTTTTACAGTTCCTGAACAAGTTTGGGGTGTATCCTATGGGGAAATCACGTTAACATACGATGTAAAATACGTCATGGACCAAGGCCCTACAATAACAATACCATATGAAAACTTTATTGGTTTTCCAATGACCCGTGTTAAAAACGTTTACTTGGAAACAGTCGAAGAGCAGCTTAGAAACTTGAACAGCATTTTTGAGCAGCTTAATCAGACTTTTTGGCAGATGTTTCAAATGAACCTTACGGAAGAAAGCTTGGCTAACTTGAACGAGACTTATTGGGGTCTTAAAGGAAGCTCAAATGAACTTGGTAACACAAGAATGGCAGTGGGCATCTTAGCGGTAACAACAGTTTTCTTCGTAGCCACAACGCTTTACCTTGTTATGCGAAAACCCAGAGAAAGTTGGTAGCGTTTCTTTCCCCTTTATTTTTTGTGCAAGTTTTGGGCTGCAATAGACGTTAAGCCTCTTTCGGTTAGGGCTTTTGCTGTTCTATTTACAGCATCATGTTTGTCCAAGTAATTGTTCAGGAGTTTTGGCATCAGTCCTTTCTCTATTATTTCTTTTTTAGGCATGAAATAGTCTAAGATGTCAGAAGGGTGTTCTCGTTTTCTGTCAACTTCTGGGATTCCGCCTTCATGTTTGGCGCTTATATTTTTGACATGATCTGCTATTTCTAGGAGTTCGTTAAGGCGGTCATAGGGTTGCCTCACAATACTTTTTTGTGTTTCCACAATGTGGTGTTCGATGCGGACTATATCCTCAAAGTTGAAGGCCTTCCTAATGTAGGCCGACAGCTCAATTGTTTGATTGTCGACAGAGTTTGAAAGGTTAAACCCGATAAGCGGAGTTGTGCCATCCTCTCGGCTGAAGAGTTTCGCCGTCATCAAAGTCCAAAATATTGAATATGGATTATCGGTACCCAAAAACACTGAAATCTTGAACTCTATGTCAATTCCAAGTTTGTGCAGTAAATATCCTAGCAAGACGGTTCCCGAGTTTGTGTTTAAAACTTGCGGAAGACCATATTCAGTATAATAGTGCAGAAACTCGTCAACCCATTTCAAAGCGTATTCATTTGGCACTCCTACGCCTCCAAAATAGCCCGTTATGGTTTCGGGTCCTCCCAAATGAACGTTGATGGGTTTGCCGTCCGGTCCCGACATTGTTCCTTTAGTGTCTAATGTTTCCACATAAGAAGCGCCTATGATCTGCATTGCGGCTGCAAATGCTAGAATGTCATCATCCTCAACCTGTTCTTCCATGCTGCGGACGCGTATGTAGCGGGCTGGCATTAGGTCTTGTTGGGCAATTGCTCTTTTTGCCTCTTCTATGAGCCATGGGAAAAAGTTAAAGGCGCTAATTTCAAGCGTTACTGAAAAGGATTCGATTAAATTTCATGGAATCAGCTTTTTTTCCTAAAATTTTCCTTCGATAGTCTGGTATGCTGATGAAGGCTTCCTTGTCGCGTTGTTTAATGAGCCACTCAAGGTCTTTCACGAAAGGTGATTTCTTTTTCTAAGGCGTTTCATCAAGTTTTCAAGTTTATGGTTTTCCCTAGCCTTGCGATTGATCTCTTCAACACTGCCATATTTCTCAACAATTCTGAGCAAGCCATTTATGAGGGAATTATCCTTTTTCAACAGGAAATCATTAATCTTTTTCAAATTGTCTTCGCTAATCTTCAATTTTTCTTTGATATCCTTCATGAACAATCCATCCTAGTATTTGTGTGTATTCGGGTTTTTGGCAATTTAAGTATTTTCAATTTATTCCTTATACATTTGAAGCCAAATTCGTGAATGATATCTATATTGATTTCATGAAAGAAAGGCGAAAACAAAATTCATAACTCTAGCGAATTGCACAAACTATAGAGTTTCGAGAGAACAAACTCTCTAAAGCGTCTAGACCCCCCTTATATACAGGTTCAATTTTTGGTTGAGATTATGATGTCGTAGGCGAAGAGTAGTCTCTGGGTGGTCTAGCCCCTCCCTTATATATAGCTAGCGTTCTTGTTCAATCAGTTCATATACAACTATTCCGCAACTGTGCTTCGTGTTATCTATTTTGGGTTGCATATTTACTTGTGAATTTGGTCCTGCACACCTCAGTCTATGAAATCCATGAACTTCTGATGAATACCATTACGCTTCTATTATGCTGAAACTGTTACAGCACACGCGAAATTGAGACTGTTTTCAAAACGATGTTTTTGCTCCTCAACTTGTTTTGCTGTCTTTTTGTGCTTCCTCTAGTTGTTTGGGTTTTCCAAATCGTGTGAACTTCTCTAGAACTGCTTTGACTGTATCCATTACTCTAACCGCATCTTGTGGGTATATTCTCGGATCCCTAGACGTGTTTACAAGCTTCATCAACTCAAAAACGCTGAAAGTTATATCCTCAACTACTCTAGGTATATCTCTAGCGCCTGAAGTTCTCCTAAATTCTTTCAGAAGATCAACTACTGATGGACTCAGATCACTTACTGTTATTATGTTTTTTTCTTCCTCAGTGCTCTGTGGTTCCTGTTGTTTGGTCTGCTCTTTGCCACTCATGTTTTATCACTTTCCTTTCTTGTCTTGTGTTGTTGGTTTTTCTTTCTCTATCTGCTTTTGTGCTTCTTTGACTGCTGTTACCCCCAATTTTTCAGCTATCGCTAGTTTGACTGCTGTTTCAAGAGGTAGCTTGTCTAAAAGAGATTTGACATCTATTCCCCGTTCAGCCATTTCGTAAAGCATTTGTCCTATGTCTGCACCAACTTTCGCACTTACTGGGATTCCTAGTATATTGCTTTCTCCGCTTGTCACTATGCTTATCTTAGCAACTTTCAGACCTTCTGCCAATGCCGCAAATTGAGCTTTCTTAATGTCTACATCAGCCCTAATGGTCTCTAATGACAACCCTGCATCAGTGTATTCTTTCAATGCAAATGCTTTTTCCTTTGTTCCATCAGCTTCAGCAATAAGCTTTGCCTTGCTGACTTCAGCTTCAGCAAACCCTGTCTTCCTAGTGGCTTCAGCATCTCCATCCGCTTTTGTCTTTACAGCTTCAGAATCTCCTTTAGCTTGTTCGATTTTAGCTTGTGCTCCTACCTGCGCTGTTCCTACGTTCAGAACTCTCTGTGCCTCAACTTTCTGTCTGTTCGCTTCCATCTCTGCTTCAGCGATTTTCTGAGCTGCTTCCTGTTGTGACTGCCCTACTTTTTGGTCTTTCTGAATCTGACGTATCCTGTACAATTCTTCATTTTCTGCCTTTGCCATCTCCGTTTCTTTATTAGCTAGTGACTCCACTATACTAGCACCTTTTTGGTTATCAGCCACTTGCTTTCTTGTTTCAGCATTTATTAGTGTAGCTTGCCTCTGTTCAAGGTCTTTAATGACAGTGTAGTTTTCGATGTCCTTGAAGTGTATAACCTCTAGATCAACTAGCTGGACTCCCCAGTCCTTCAGAGGGTCATTAACTCTCTTTTTGACTTCCTGAGAGAACGCATCTCTGTGCCTCATGATTTCATATACTTCCATACTCATGGAAGCGTTCCTTGTTATTGCTTCTATTAGTTTTCCAACTTCTGCTTCCATTCTTGGAAAACCTGTTTTTCCTTCTTCTGCCTCAATTCTACCAAGTTTTTCAGCGGCTAGAAGTGGATCTACAACACTCAAGAAACATATGACATCGCCTGAAAACTTTGCCATGAGTTGGTCACGCAATGGTATGCTATCAATTTCGATTCTTATGTTCTCTAATGGTATGATAAGTCTCCGCTGCAAAATAGGAATATGCCAATAAGCACTTTGAAACTTTTGGCCTTCTAGCACTCTAGAGCAGAATACTTTTTTGCCTTTGCCTCTAGACACAACAACATGTGCTTCATGCGGTGGAACAACAGCGTAACTCCACTTAACAAAAAGAACAGCAAAGATAACCAGTAGAACAACAATGATTATTCCCCAAAGCAGTGTCATACTCTCTTCAAACATTTTTTCTCACTCCCCGTTCTTACTAGCTTATTTTGAATATAATCAAAAGCACCTATAAATAAGCTATCTTAGACGCACTCACTAAGAAACCGCTCACTGCAGGGGCTGACAGAAAAGCCTAAATTTTTTCATAGGTTTTTCAATTTCTATCACTAGAGCGAAACCTAACAGAACCCTTGGCGACGTCTGTCTTAAAATCAGAAAGCCAAAACCAAACTATCCCTTAGAAGTTGATGATAAAAAAACAAAAATTTTCTCAATTTATCAAGAAAGAGTAGACAATAAAACTCAGACTAATATGCACGTTTATCTAGTTTTAGAAAGTTTCATAGTGAACGATTTCTTCGAGAGACCTTCTCGATGGAGCCTCTGGCCTTTCAGCAGCATGCCCTACTGGAATAATGGCGACAGGTCGCATATTCATTGGCGCATTTAATGCCTTTTTAACTAACTCTTCTCGAAAGGCTCCAACCCAACATGTGCCCAAACCAAGTGCATGGGCTGCTAACAAAATGTTTTGTGTAGCTACCGCAGTGTCTTGAATGCAATATAAGGTGGTGCCTCGGCTGTCATATCCTTGACTTGACCGAACTTCATCAGCGCATACTACGATTACGATCGGTGCTTCTTCGATGAATGTTTGATTCAGCGCCGCCTCAGCCAACTTTCTTTTTACTTCTGCGCCTCTTACAATAACGAATCTCCAAGGCTGAATGTTTCCAGCAGAAGGTGCCCATCTCGCGGCGTCTATCAGTTTCTTAACTTCTTCTTCTGACACGTCTTCTCTAGTATAGGCTCTGATGCTTCTTCTTTGCTTAATTGCCTCGAATAGGTCCAAGTTTTTCCTTCCAGCCTTTTCTTATGCTATTCGTATAGCAGTTTCTACGATTATTCCATGTTCACTTATGTGGAATGGGATTAATCTCTGTGCGTAGATGGCTTTAGTCATCTTTTTGATTCGTATTCTTCTATCCACTGCTCCTCCGATCTCTTGTGCGAGGAATTCCATTGTGCCGTCTGTTAGATGCTGTATAGTTGCCTCATTTTGACTGTCTTGCATCCCGTGTGTGAGGAGTAAAAGATGGATTCCACCGTACTTCTGTGCACCTTTCAACAATAGTTCAATCACATCAAGAATTGACTTGATTTTCTGAGTTAAGAGAAGATATGACAACGAATCCACTATTGTCCAGCAATTTTGCTCAATTCTCAAAGGTATCTCCATGAAGTCATTGGCGAAAATCCAGCGGTCACTTTTCTCTAACGGCGGAACCTCCCAGCCAAAGGTTTTGAAGTCATCTCTTAAGACATCAGGTGAGCGATTTGTTGTGAAGTAAGCAACTTTTCCTTCCTTAAGTGCATGGTAATACATGATTTGCTGGGCAAGAAGGTCATGCCCAGAGCCTGGTTCTCCATCGAATAAGATGACACTCTTATCTGGAAAACCGCCTTCCAGTACATCATCGAGTCCTTCTATCCAAGTTTTGACACGCTTCATAAAACTACCCCTTATAGGAATGCTCTTAGTGTTACTTTGATATAAAATTCATTCTATACCTCTGGTTTGTTAAGGCTTAGAGAATTCATAGTGGCATTTCGGACACATAATCAAGTCACAGTTTTTCCTGAAAGAACATGTTTGACACACTTTTATCGTCTCTTTTAAGTCAAATTTGTAACCGCATAGAGGACATTGAAGCATCTCTTTCTGACTTACCATTTCTTCTTTTCACCTCAGTATCCCTAGATATAGGATTATGCGATAGGCGATGCCACCTACTAGAATGGCTAGAACAATTGTGAATAGCATTAGGAGAATAGCGTTTTTCCATCCTAATTCTCTTCCAAGAACTGCAACCGTTGCTACACACGGAATGTAAATTGTGACTACCAAAGCAAAGATGAATATTTGGAGAGGAGTCATGAAGACTAGTAGATTCTGAGCCCCAGAACCATATTGTGCTATTGCCAACGCAACAAGCAGTTCAAGAGTCAACTCTTTGCGAAGAACCCCCAATGTTAGACAGATTCCAGCAACCGCTGGCAACCCCAGCCAACTCTCAATGAAAGGACCTGTAGGTTTTGCAATAGCCCACAAGAACTGTGTCTCATAAAGCGCTCCTAAAACTAGGCTTCCCAACGTTACAATTGGAAACGCCACAAAGGCAAAGTCTCTAAATCTATACCACGTTTTCTTCAAAATCACTTGAAGGTGAAGGAACTCTGAAAGGAAACATCTCCATAACTAAACCAGAAGATTCGCCGGGAAGAAGCCTATGCAATCCTATGCCAACAATGGCTATAAGTCCTAATTCGATGAGAAAAATGAGAACTGCATAGGGCCAGCCAACAAAAAATGCTACAGCACCAAGAATCACTGCTGTTCTCGCGCTACATGGAACCAGAACGATTAGAGTCGACGCTAAGATTCGCTCTCTCTTGGTTGTCAAAACTCTTGTACCCATTATCGCTGGCACGTTACAGCCGGCGCCAGTTAAAATTGGAATTATGGCTCTTCCATGCAATCCGAATTTATGCATAATGTTATCAGCCAAGAAGGCAATGCTGTTCAGGTATCCGCTATCTTCTATCACTGATAAAACAAGATAGAAAGTTATTATGTAAGGCACACCGACGCTAAGCCACGCCAAAATTCCCTTGTCGACAGCCCACAGAACAACATTAGAAATAATCCCAGGTCCGAAAACAAAATGAACAAAACCTACCATAGATGGGGAAACAAGAGAACTCCAGAAACTGTTAACAAGTTCACTTAAAAAACCGCCTACATAAAAAATGAATGCAAATATTCCCAATATCGCGAGAATCATAAGAGGGATGCCAGTTGTGGGTGCCACTGTAAAATGCTTCAGTTTCTCTGAAAAGAGGACGGGTTGAGCGATCTTGCTTTGTACTGCATCTGTAATTGTTCCTGCGAGACCGTGTCTTTCACGTGCTATTCTAATTCCTATAGGTTCGCCATGTTGTTTTTCAATTTGCCTACTCAACCTAGCTGCCAACTGAAGAATTTCATTTCTGCTTGTTTGTTGCCCAGCCAGTAAGTCGATGAATTCTTTGTCACCGTCAAGAAGTTGAATAGCCAAAGCTCTTGCCGACAAATTATACGGAATTTCAATTGAACTCTTTTGAATCGCTTCCTCAAGTGATTGAATCGCTTCTTCAATATCTTGACCATACATGATTCTTGGTTTTTCTATCTTCCTTTCTCCTTTTGCAAAATCGGTAATGGCATGGATTAATTCGTCAATGCCTTCTCCACGGACTGCAACTGTTGGAATTACTAGCGCCCCTAAAAGTTTTGAAAGTTTTTCATGGTCTATTTTTAGTCCAATTTTTGCAGCATAATCGATGAGGTTTAAGGCTATTATGACTGGAAGGTCTAGTTCTAGAAATTGCAATGCCAGATACAGGTTTCTTTGTAAATTGGAAGCGTCCACCACAACGACCACAACATTCGGATGCCCCTCTAAAACCCCATTTCTTGCAACCCACTGGTCGTCTGAAACCGCACTTAAGGCGTATGTGCCTGGCAAATCGATTATGCCAATTTTTAAGCCATCATGCGTTGTGATGCCAAAGTTCAGTTCCACTGTCTTGCCAGGATAATTTGCTGTAACTACACTGAGCCCTGTCAACTGATTGAAAATGCAGCTTTTTCCAACGTTTGGATTGCCAGCCAATGCTATTGTTAAATCAGTTTTTTCCTTGAACTCCTTCATGACTCGATGGCAGGACAATCAACCCTCAATCCTCTTTATCTCGTGCGAGGAGTTGCAGTTGACGTTTATGCCGACACTGCACAGGATCTGTGCCAACATTTTCTTGTTCAACTCCTCTTTACCCAAATCACAGAGGCAACGTTTCTTCCCAAAGCGTAGCTGGCGCCCATTGCCTTTACAATGATAGGACCATTGAAAGGCGCTTTTTCCTCAATTTTCACTGATGCGCCAGGCATTAAACCTAACGTTGCCAAATATTGCAATAGATCGTGTTTTTCTTCCGTTATTTTACTGATGACTCCGCCTTCACCTGGATTCAGGCTTATTAGAAGTTCTGATTTTGCTTCGTTCATCTTTCCTAGTTCTGATGGTATTGGATTTCCATGAGGGCACGTTTGCGGGTTTCCCAAGGCTTTTTCGAGTGGTTTGACAATGGTTTCTGAGAGGTTATGCTCCAATTTGCATGCTTCATCGTGAACATTGCTCCAATCTAAATGGAGAACATCGGTTAGCAGTCTTTCAGCCAGACGATGTCTCCTTATTATCTTGAGGGCTAATTTTCGACCCTTTTCGGTTAGTTTTACACCTTTATACGGCTCATGCGTTACCAATCTGTGTTTTTCGAGGTGCTCAATTGTGTTTGTTATTGAGCCCGGCATTACCTTCAATTGACTGGCTAGCTGCATAGTTTTTGCTGAGCCGTCTCTTTGTTCAAGTCTGTAGATTGCTTCGAGATATTCTTCGGATTCTTCTGAAATAGAGTTTTTCTCCTTTTTTGTCATAGCGAGGTGCCTCACTTTTGATTACGAGCCATCGTAGTTTTACTATAACGACGTTATAGATAAACCTTCCCCCATATACTTTTCGTCCTTAGTGCAAAATGATTGTAAATGCTGATTTCGCTTCATGACCACTAATTATCAACTGTTAAATATCGACCATAGGAAGCTACAAGTAGGATGCACTTATGAAGTGCCCAAAATGCCGAGCTGAAATCATTTCCAATACGCTGGAGACTTGCCCCTATTGTGGTACTCCACTCGCTATTCCTTTTGCTGTTTCTTCTGAGAAGAACAAGAAAGCAGAGCGTGCTGTAAACCATGAGACTAGTGAAATAGCGAAAAAAATTAAAGAGGCTATTGAAGCGCAAAAAGCCATCTATAAACCTGAAAAAGCCAACCATAAACGTGAAAAGGCGAACGCTGTTAAGAAGTCAGAGAAGATGGAGAAAGTTGTTGAGAGGAAAAAATATTCAACCTCTGACATAGTTATTCTCTTTGTTTCGCTTATCCTAACCTTTATTGTCTTAGCTCTGGCCTTATCTCTTCTACTCAGAAGGTAGAAATCTAATTTTCCAAGTGTTCCTGACTTTCGTATGTAGATATCCGTTTAAGTAGAATATTGCCTTAGAAAAACGCGTATTTTCTCTTATTAATTTTTCAGCGCTATAAGCTTAAAGGCTTCAATTCCAAATCTTTTGAAGGGGAAACATGTTGAAAGAGACAATGACAAGCTTTGACATTGCAGCTGTATTTCGAGAAATAACTCCGATAATCAAAGACACATTTATCGACAATATCTACCAAATCAACGCTGTTACATTGGTGTTTAATCTGCGCAAACCAAGCCAGACACCCATCAACCTGCTCATCGAGGCAGGAAGAAGATTCCACTTAACATCTTACATTGTCAGTAAACCATCAAAGCCTCCCGCTTTCTGCATGGCTATAAGAAAATACCTCAGAAACGGCAAAATTATTGAAGTTAGACAACATGAATTTGAGCGCATCATAATATTAGAAGTAAAGACAAGAGAAGGCAATTTCCAGCTAATATGTGAACTCTTCGGCGAAGGAAACATTATCCTAGTAAATCAGCAAAACCAAATCTTACACGCCTTAACTTATAAGAGAATGCGTGACCGAAACATTCTTCGAAACGAAATTTTTCAGCATCCTCCACCAAGTGGCAGAAATCCCCTCAAACTAAGTCTCGAAGAGTTTGATAAAGTCAGAACTATCGGAAAATTAGAAATCGTTAAGGGGCTTACACAGTTTTTAGGTATTGGAGGACTTTACGCTGAAGAAATTCTTCTCAGAGCTGGCATTGACAAGAACACTCTATGCCAGTCGTTGACTACTCGGCAAGTGGACGAAATTTTTAATCAACTAAATAACATTCTGTCTCTTACTACAACTGGAAAAACTGAACATTGCATCACAGTTGATGAAAAAGGCGAATTAGTCGATGTGACTCCAATTCAACTAAGGAAATATGAGGGCTACAAGCAAAAGAAATTTGAGATTTCAGCGAAGCCTTAGACGAATATTATGCGGAAGCGGCTTTGAAGGAAAAAGAAGTTAGCGGTTCCAAGTCATTCGAGAAGGAACTGGCAAAACTTGAAAGAGTTCTTCAGAATCAACAGGGAACCATAGAGGATTTGAAGAAAAAGATTGAATTAAACAAGAAGATTGGAGACCTAATTTACTCACACTTTGGAGAATTGCATGTTCTTCTTCAAGGAATTGTCGATGCGAAGAAAAGTGGGAAATCGTGGGAACAAATAGTGTCTGATGTCGAAATCGGCAAGCAGTCTGGGCGCTCTCCTGCAACATTTTTCCATTCTCTGCAGCAAAAAGGTCTAATCCTAAACGTTTCACTAGATGACCAAATACCTGCTTTAAACCTTCGACGTTCAATACAGGACAATGCAGCAAATTATTATGCAGAGGCTAAGAAGGCTGAAAAGAAACTAGAAGGCGCTAACAAAGCCTTGCAGGAAACCCAAAACAAAGTTGAGGAATTGAAGCAGCATTGGGCAATCCAGATGAAGGAAACTCAGAAGCCTTTACTTCGTAAAGCAAGAGAAAAGGCATGGTACGAAAAATTCCGCTGGTTTAACTCCTCAGAAGGTTTTCTCGTAATCGGCGGAAGAGACGCAGTAACAAACGAAATTCTTGTCAAAAAATACATGGAGCCTCACGATATTATTTTCCACGCTGGCATTGTAGGTGCGCCCTTCGTCCTAATTAAGACTGAAGGAAAAATTCCCACCGAACAGACTTTGATGGAGTCAGCTCAGTTTGCTGCTTCCTATTCGCGAGCTTGGAAAGAAGTATCAGTGACAGTTGATGTTTATTGGGTCAAGCCAGAACAAGTAAGCAAAAGTCCGCCTTCTGGGCAATACGTTCAGAAAGGAGCATTTACAATCAAAGGAACCAAAAACTACTTTCGGAATATTCCTTTGCAAATCGCGATAGGAATCAAAACTGAAGAAGAATACTTAAAAATTATCGGAGGCTCAGTTGAAGCAGTCGTAAAGCAAGCGAATGCTTATGTTAAGGTAGTTCCGGGTAAGTTGACCAGTAGCAAACTTGCGAAGCAGATAAGATTTTTGTTGGCTAAGAAGGCTCCTGAATCCTTGCGAAAAGGGATTTTAGAGATTCCTCTTGAAGAAATACAGAAGTTTATTCCACTTGGTGAGGGAGAAACTAAGGCATAGTTATTTGCAAGTCTTCTTGTCTTCTCGTTTTCGTTTTTCATCTATTGCTTCTCTAATCCATTCTGATGGGTTGGCAACTTCGTTAAGGTATCTTGTCTTATCGATGCGCAAGCGTACTCCGTAATGGACTTTTTTATCGCTCATGTCCCATCAGTTGTCATGTTAAGATCGGACTCAGAAATATCTTATGAATTTAATGTCATAATTTTTGATTCATAAATCATAATTTAATTAAACTCGAGTCTTATCTTTGATCTGCGATGAACAGGACTAAAGTATATTGGCGCATGCACCAATTGTTTCATGGTTTTGGGTTGAGTTGTCTCGCTGGCGCTGTTTTTCTTCAGATGCTAGTTTTTGTGGATATAATTCAGAAGGGCTATTTTATGGCAGTGGAGAACAATAAATTGATAATGTCTTTGGAAGTTTTTCTAGCAGCATTTGCATGCATTTATTTCATTCATTTGTGCCAGAAACTGATACGGTCACTTTTGCGCTAAAACGCTAAGACGTCAAGACGCTAACGTTCAAGAACATTTATATTTTCTAGTAGAAGACTTTAGCGCGGGATGATTATGACTGGTATTCTTTTAGTTAGAGATTTTATGTCTACGAATGTCAAAACAGTAAGAACTGACGCGACCGTTAAAGAAGCTGTTAGTAAGATGAACAAGTTTAGGATTAGCTCAATTATTGTCATGCAAGGAAAGAGACCTGTCGGCATAATAACGGAACGAGATATTTTAGAAAGAATAGTTGAGCCTTGCATGGAGCCCACAGCGATTACGGCGAAGGAGATAATGTCTACTCCAGTCATATTTACAAGTCCAGATGTTGACATTGAAGATGCAGCGAGACTCATGACTGCTAAGAAAATCAAGAAACTAGCCGTAATAGAAAACGGTAAACTTGTTGGAATAGTGTCTTCCATGGATTTGATGAGTGCAAGCCCAAAACTTCTTAACCTGCTTGAAGAGCTCAGGCGAGCCAAACAACTGAAGAATGAAAACTAGTGTCGACTAAAAGAATTACCCTTTCAATGAAGAGAGAAGAACAAAATTATTTTTTATCTAGACGCTGAGAGGAGAGAAGAAAAACGGTTAAAACTATTTTGTTATTTCTCTGCCTATTATAACTCTCATTATTTCGTTTGTTCCCCCAGCAGAAATTGTTTCAAGAGCATCTCTAAGAAAACGCATTATATGAAATTCTGGCAACGTCCCATATGCCCCATGAATCTGGATAGCCTTCAAGGCAGTTCTTCTGGCAACCTCACTTGAATACGCCTTCGCCATCGCGATTTCTTTCTGAATCTCCTTACCACTCTTTCCATTGTCAAGCAGCCAAGCGGTGTGGTAGGCTAACCATTTTGCAGCCTCAATCTCCATTGTCATATCTGCCAACATGAACTGCACTGCCTGAAGCTGAGTAATAGGTTTTCCATATAACGTTCTTTCTTTGGCAAACTTTAACGCTACCTCATAAGCCGCCTCTGCAACACCTAACGCAACGCCTGTACATCCAGTTCTGCCAATTTCCGAAATTGTCGCTAATGAAGCCTTAAGCCCATCTCCCTCTCTACCAACCAAGTTTGCTTTAGGTATTCTACAATTGTGGAATATGAGTTCTGACACTTCCATGGCTCGTAGTCCAGCATGTTTTTCTCTCATCCACTTCAAAGCCTTCCGTGCCCTTCTCTACAATAAATGTGCTTAATCCGTTTGGTCCTTCACCTGTTCTCGCAATAAACACGCAAATATCTGCTACGCTGCTGTTTGTGATGAAGCATTTGCTTCCATTAATGATGTATTCATCGCCTTTCGCTTTAGCCTTAGTCATAATCGAAAGTGGGTCAGAGCCGCCTGAAGCCTCTGTAACTGCCATGCACATTATTTTCTCTCCTCGCACAATAGGCGGAATATACTTCTTCTTCTGTTCTTCTGTTCCAAAATTGAGTATCGCCCACAAGCCCAAAGGCGTGGCTTGAAGAAAAAGCCCAAAAGAAGCGCATGCGCGGGAGATTTCTTCTATGCTTATCATTCTTGCTAAATGGCCCATCGGGGAACCGCCATATTCGGTGGGTATGACAATTCCTATGAGGCCTAAATCAGCAATCTTCTTTGCAATTTCTCGTGGAAATTCGGCTTTTTCATCTAGTTCCAGTGCCTTTGGCAGCAGTTCTTTTTCTGCAAACGTTCGCAATGTATTTTTTAATAGTTCTTGTTCTGGCGTGAGGCTGAAATCCATAATGAACCCTCTGTCAATGATGCATAAGAAGCCTAAATATAATTTTAGGCTAATGTGAAAAGGCAGATTTCGGTTTCCTCTTCATAATGAGAATTAGTATGGCGATTCCGATAGTTAGAAGGATTATAATCTGTTCCAATGTGAAGCCTAGAATTTCAAATCCCCCTCCTCCCACTGTGTAGGAGAATTTGTCTGTTTCCTTCGTGTTTCCTTCGCTGTCAATTGTGGAGATGTAAAATTCTACTTTTGTGCCCGTTGGCTGTTTCGGTATGACTGCCTCATATATCGTGCCTTCAGGCGTCATCGATAGTGTATTGTATAGTCCTCCTTGTATAGAATAGTTTAGTGAAACTTGGCTAATAGAGGCTGTTGTATTAATCACAGACGCTGTTACAGTGACAATATTTTCTGCCTGCGGATTCTGTGGAGTATAGTTAACGTCGAATATTATTAAACCCAAAGGGTAAGCAGTCCAGAGACCGTCTTTGAAGTCGGGAGGAGTCCAACCTAAAGGATTATGCTCACCCGTGGCTTCAACCCAAATCCAACCTCTTCCCCTCCCATCACCAGGTATGTCCCAGTAATAGTTGGCATTTGGATATTCTGGAAGCCAAATCAAGAGCGCGAGCATGATTAGGCACATCACGAGGCGCAAGCACTATAGGCTGCATCAAATCCTGCGCCTATATAAATTGTTGCACCTAAGAAAGCCATGTCTTCACAGTCGCCTATAGCAACAATGTTTGTGATTGTGTTAAACATGTGTGCCATTTCGTCGGCGTTCCATGCCCACTCGTTTTGAGTTGTGCCGCCCATTATGACATTGTCAGCGTCGTATCCATATTCTGTCCATCTTTGAACATATTTGAGAATTGCTACAGCCATTTGCGTCTTACTCGCATAGTTGGTTTTGAACCATTCTCCTATGCTATATGCTAATTCTTTGTTGGTTCCAAGTGTTTCGTATGCTATGTTTGGCATGTATCCGTTGTCATCTCCATAGTAATTTCTGTCAAAGCTCCAACTATCATAATAATCTCCATCTGCTCGCCTTGTGAATTTTGGAGGGTAACTTCCGCCGCTGGGTAGTCCGCTAACTTCTTTTAATGAGAAAACAACTAAAAGAAATACTATTACTATGATTAGGTTTCTTTTAGATAGACCATTCATAGTTTTTCTCTTCTAACTATAAAGGTATCACCAAACTTCCGTAGATGATAAGTCCTAAGAACACTTCATACCCAAATAAGAAGACGCCAACAGCAACTGGAGATTTGTTGACATCGTCCAAGTCTATTCCAAAAGGTGTCAACCTTGCAAACACGAAGTAGAAAAGCCATCCGAAAAGAAGGCTTGCACCAAAACTCAATAAGACGATTATGAGCCGTTCGATGTTAAAGTAGGCACCGAGTATTACCGATTGCCCTAAGAAAAAGGGGTTAACCATCGAACCGTAAACGACAAGTCCTGCAAAAATGAAGAATCCACTTACAAAAAGACTTGTTGCTAGGGGGTCTCCTTTGATAGTTTTGAATTCAGTTATCTTGGTCGTTATGTAATCTAAACTTCTTATTCCCAGGTATCCAATGAATAGACAAATGAGACTTGAAACAAAAGCTCGGACGAACCAAAGCAACGAAGCGGTTAAAAATTCTGAGCCTATCACCATTTTTCATCACAAAAAGAAAGTATGTGCAATTCAAGAAAATATAAGCCTTAAGCAGCAACAGAAATTATTAATACTTTAAACCAAAAACCTTGATAGACAACCATTTGGAGAATTAATCATGTCACTTGAAAAAATCGCGTCAAGGTATGAAGAGTTAAAAATAAAATTAACCGAGCAACAGTACAATCAAGAGGCAGGACTCACATATGACAGAGAATTAATGAAAACGCTTTCAAAACAACTTATCGAAGTCAGCCTTGAATTTCTCAAACAGTTCAAGAAACCACGAAGCATGTACCTATCCTCCATAGAAACAATTGCAGATGCTGAAAGAGTGGAAATCGACCTTGACCTTCACGACCAAAGAATGAAAAAAATTTCAACAGAAAAATATACGATTGCAGGAAAAAAGGTAAATTGGGGAAGCTGGCGCCAATTCAACTCTCAAACAGATGACCCTAAAAAACGGAAAGAAATCTTCGACGAATTTGTTTCTAAGGCTCCAGTTGTTGCGCAAATCGTCAACAAGAGAATGGACATCGCAAAGGATGTGTACAAACGATATGGATTTACACCTTTAGATCAGTATTTAGAGTTTGAAGGCATTGCTTATGATGATTTGCGCAATTTGCTAATGAAATTAGGCGATGGCGCAAGAGATTCCTTCCTAACTGCAGCAGAACATTTTGCACCCGAAATTTTAGGCAAGAAGAAAGTAGAATATTATGATGATTTCTACACTTGGAGAGGTCGCATATACAGACCGCTAAACAGGTATTTTGAGAAAATGAACCCACTGAAGGAGATTGAGAAACTCCTCACAAGACTTGGCTTTGCCATCGACAAAATCAAAGTAGATGCAGAAGATAGAGAAAATAAAAGCCCAAGCGCATCTTGTTGGGGCGTTCAAGTTCCAAACGATATCAGAATATTATTCCGCAGAGAATCATCTTTCTCAGATTTCGGCAGTGTCTTCCATGAATTTGGTCATGGCATCCACGATGTGAGCGCCAATCCAAAGGATTCAGTATGGAAAAGATACCTAATCGCAAAAGGAGTAGCAGAAACGTTCAGCACTCTAATCGAAAGTGTACTGGAGACAGAATTGTTTCTTAAAGATGATTTGAAAATTGAAAAAACCACTGTAAACGACGTTCTTGATCGCAAACGTTTCATGAATTTGGCTTTTCTAACATTCTATGCAGCAAATAGTATTATGAAACTGGAATTTTGGAAGAAAAACTACACTATAGAAGAAGCCGCTAAGAGATGGCAAGAATTAACCAAAAGATTCTTCATAGAAACTCCAGGCAATTACTGGCTGCTTCATCATATTATGCCAAACTATGATTTGTATTCGCCAAGCTTACGTTATTGCATCTGTACGGGTATCTGCAATCAGAGAAAGGCTTTCTGAAGATTATGGAGAGAAATGGTGGAGAAACCCCAAAGCAGGCGCGTTCATAAAGCAGTTAGCGCAAACTAGAGGCGAATTCAACGTTAAAGCATGGAAACTTATCCCCGAAACCTACCTAGAAGAACAAAAGGAACTCAGTTTTCTCTAACTTTCTAGTATGACATTGAAAAGGCGTCTTTGACTTGTCCAATCCTGCCGAGAGAAATAGAAGAATAGCCCTCATAGAAGGTATGTTTGCGGGAGTTTCATTTGGAACAGCAGCCATTTTCATTCGGTTACTTGGCGATTTGAATGTCTATTCCATAGCGTTTTGGCGTCTAATAATAGCCATCTGTGCTTTGGGCGCTGTTATACTTATTTCGAAAAAATCTTTTGACTTCCACAAAATCAGAGAGAATAGTCGCCAGTTCATAATTTTGGGCTTCTTATTAGGGCTTCATTTTATTCTTTTTGTGTCAGCAGTTGGGGACACTACAATCTTGAATGCCACTGTACTGGTGAATACGACTCCAATTTTTTCTATGTTGATTTCTTCCTTTTTGTTTAAGGGAAAGCCTTCCTACGTGGCAGTAACTGGAATTTTAGTGTCTTTTATCGGAGTAGGCATCATTGCATATGCAGACACTTCTCCTTCTGCTTTGTCAGTTCATCTGAAAGGTGACTTGGAAGCGGTGTTTGCTGCGGTTGTTGAAGGTTTCTATCTGAATTATGGTAGGGAAGTGAGAGGAAAGGTGCCTTTGACATCTCTAATGATTGCAATATACTCTATGTCTGCATTGACAGTAGCTGTGGCATCAGTTGTAACATTGAATTCGTTGACCTTTACAATTAATCAGCCATCAATTATCCTATACCTAATTGGGTTAGGAATTGTGCCAACGGCTTTCGCTCACACTTTCTATTTTTCATCACTTTCACATCTCAAGTCATATGAAACTGCAACTATGGCTCTCCTTGAACCAATCGGCGCAACATTGTTGGGCATAGCTGTTTTCAGCGAAATTCCAAACCCATTCTTCATTGTAGGAGCGTTTCTAGTTTTATGTGGCATCTTCTCTGTGGCTACAGGACGGTAGAAAACTTATTCTGAGACATTTGCTAAACCCGTTTATTAGGAGAGTTCTTAGTGAAAAGCAAGCAGAAAGCAGTGAAGTTTTGTCCTAAATGTGGGTCTACGAACATTTTTTGGGCACATGGCTTGCCGCAACTGTGGTCTTTATGGGAATGCAGAGAATGCGGTTATAGAGGAGCATTTATAATTGAAGACAGTAAGCTGGCGGAGAAGATAAAAGAAGACTATTTGAGAAAAGCCAAGAAGACTGAAAAATAGTCTTGCTCTCTCTACTCCTGTGGAAAAATATTTTTTCTTCATCATCTTCATCATCACTACACGATGCAAAGATATTTACTGTTAATTGAACACTACTGATGTTTGAGGTGTGCCAAATTGGTGGAATGGGAGTACAAAGTCTTTCCGGTAAAGACACATGTTCACTCAGATCGTTTTGCAATAGATAGAAAGCCGGTAATAGAAAGCGTCCAAAATGAGTTAAACGTTTTAGGGAAAGATGGGTGGGAATTAGTTAGTGTCCAAAATATTCGTCTAGAAGATGGCAGACTGTTTACAGTTGCCTACCTTAAACGGCAAAAATGATAAGAAATTAGACTTTAATATTGGCAGTGATTAATCATATTTTGGCGAGTTTAATGTCTCAAGCCTCTGCATCTGACTTGGCCCTAATCGAATCGGAGTTGAAAGGTAAGACCCTCCTCGTCTACTGGTATTTCTTAAAGTCTCCTACCTCAACGGTGGGGGTTCGTGAAATTCAGCGTTCTTTAGGCTTTTCTAGCCCAAGCGTTGCCGCCCACCATCTAGAAAAACTCCTAACTCTCGGGTTAATTGAGAAAACGAAGACAGGCGAATACTTTCTGGTGCAACAGGTCAAAGTTGGCATGCTAAGATTTTTTACTAAGATGGGGCGTTTTTTAGTCCCACGTTATCTTTTCTACTCTGTATGGTTAACAACAATGCTTGATATTTTACATAATCTTCTATGGACATACTGTCGACGTTCACAATCTCGTTGCCATCATTTTCGGCGTCTCATCAAGCATAATCCTATGGTACGAAACCTTTAGACTATGGAAGGAGAAACCGTTCTAAAATGCGAACAACTGTTCTAAAACGTAGATTTAAAAGGCTGTCATTATATTTTTTATAAAATGGAGAAAGCAAGTATGAAGAAAACATTTCTCTATGCATTTGTAGCAGTTGTGTTAGGAGTGGGAATAATGCTTTTTCCATCATGGACATATTTTAGGAGCCGTAATGAAGAAGGACCATGTTGGCAGTCACAGACTCCTCGATCTGCTTCAAACCCATGACGCATCAGAAAACTGGCGACCACAGATGACAAAAACAGCAGGCGTCCCAGCATTCAACGACTCTAAGGCGCAGACTGGGTCAACCAGCAGATGCATCTCTGCAAATACTCGCAGTAGGTTTCATTGCGGCAATGGTCGCTTACCTTATTGTCAGAAGAAGAGTGCCTCGACCAACGTATCGCCAATGTATAGAATTCCACAATGGTAGCCGCCAATGTATTCTCAGAGCAAGGCTTTCCGTGCAGAAGTAATGTAGCCAGTGTGTCCAGTCATTAGAGTCTGCGGTCTTGTCTTTCCTCTTTCAGTTTGCATTGCCCGCATTATGCATTCAACTGTTTCCATGTCTATGAAATGGTTTTCTTTCAAGGCTTCAACTGTTTTCACGACTTGATCAATTGTTGGGCTGAAAGAGACGAGAAGCCCGCTTCCTTTCAAAGCCTTGTAAGCGTGTGGGATGACAAGCCATGGAGTAGCCAAATCCAAGACAACAGCATCTACCTCTGTTTCGTCTATGCCTTCTGTTACGTCCTTATTCTTAATTGTCACATAATCTGACAAGTTGGCTCTTTTCAAATTCTTCTCTGCAATTTCAATGAATTCTGCTCTAACCTCATAACTGTAAACATGCCCATCTGAGCGAATGTGATAGGCAAGGGCGGTTGTCAATGCTCCAGCACCAGTTCCGGCTTCGACAACATGGCTGCCTGGACCAACATTACTAAACATAAGAATAAGCGAAATGTCTTTAGGATACATTATCTGAGTTTTTCTCTGAATCTTATAGATATAGTCCTGTAAAGTAGGTTTCAAGACAGCAAATTCAACATTCAAACTGCTACTAATGCTGATTCCATATTCTTTCCCAATTAAGTCATCGAATGAGATGAAGCCACGATGAGTATGAAACGTTTTACCCTTCTCAACCTTAACAAGATAGGTTCTTTTTCTGTCCAAATAGAGGAGAATGTCATCGCCTTCACGAATGTTTTCTGTCAAGGCTAAACACACATCAAGCGCCCATTAAAGCACTGAATAGAATAATAACTTTACTAAATTCTTGTCAATTCTAAGGTTCGTATCTGAATGGGTGTCTTGCTGAAGCTTTGCGTTCCAATATCTCTTCCTGTGAGGGCCTTGCTTCCATTGCTCTTCTTATGGCGAATCTCATAGCCTTGTAATTGTTTATGTTTACTCGTTTCGGGTTTGACGCTGTCGGATGCACAAAAACGTTTGCTATCATCACTAGTTCATCCAAAGCGTCTTTGGGCAGTAAGCCATCATTTATGCTATCAACCACCGCCTTGCCAACTCCACTCATCGCATACACATAAACAAGTTCAGCCTGCTGCTCACTCCTAACCGTAACAGTGGGCGTAAGCAATGTCTTAGGCTTAACCTCCTTGCCCTCAAACTTGACTAAAACTGGCTCATGACCAGCCCTCGGACTAGCTAAGGTGTCTTCTATAACTTTGCCAACTGGTCCATCATTTAACCCTAATAGAAGGTCAATGTGGGCTACGTCTGCTGTTCCAGGCGAGGCAAAGGCTTCACCGACCTTCAATGAAAAATCACTTATTCTGCTTGGCGTTTGAGGGATAGCGCCAGAAAACTCGCTTTTGACAACAACTTTCGGTTTGAACTCCATTTGCAGAGGCTTTTTCTTCAGTTTCCCTAACATTTCCAAATGTAAGCGCATCAGGTCTTCATCTTCATAGCGGAAGACGCCACCAGTTATAAGTGGTCTTCTCGTTGTTCCCATTTCCAAGCCCATCATATTAAGCCCAGCTTTGACCGCTAATCCACCACCTTGCCTTGTAACGATTCTTACCAGTGTCTGGATTTTTCTCTGCAGGTCCTGTGCTTCTTCGAAATTGCCTTTCTTGACAAGGTTGTAGATTTGTAGCCAAATGTCTGGTATCAGATTTGCAGATGCCAAAATCAGTCCATCTGCACCTGCAGCAAGTGCAGCCATAGCGATTTCGTCGTGACCGCAAATGATTGAAATTTTGCCGTAAACTTTTTCGAATAGGGCCATCATGTAGGGCATGTTGCCGCTGCTGTCCTTTATCCCGACTACATTGTCAATTTCTGCTAGGGCTTCTACAACCCACCATGGAACTTCAAGGCTAGTTACCTGAGGAATATTATACAGAATAATTGGCAAGTCAACAGCCTCAGCAACTTTCATGTAATGTTCAAAAATCTCCTTGTCCGTGGGTTTGAGATAGAAGGGCGAAACAACAAGGGCAGCGTCTGCGCCAACATCGTTTGCATGCTTAGTGAATTCTATAGCGGTTTTAGTTCCAGCGTCGCCAGTTCCAGCAATTACAGGCACTTTACCATTAACTTGGTCTACAGTGATTTCTACAATTCTTTTTCTTTCTTCCATTGTCATACTGCTGAATTCGCCTGTAGTGCCACACGGGACAACACCTGTCACATGATTTTCAACCACAAAATCGATTAGACGCCTCAAAGCTTTTTCGTCTATTTCATATTTCTTCGTAAATGGCGTCACAAGCGCTGGTATGACTCCTCTTGGCCAAAATTTCTTTTTCTCTTTCATGCTTCTTTTTTCCTCCATAGTCCAAATGCTTTCAAAAGAGCCAACTTGATTCCATCATAAGAATTCATGTATAATAGGCGTCTATTGACAACCGCTGAATGAACAAAAACTTTGACAATGACCGCGGATGTTTCTACGGATTCTTCGGGAATTATTTCTTCTTCCACAGCGTCTGCTATGGCTTTTCCAACAGCAGACTGCACCGGTCCATAAATGATGCTTGCTTGCCTCATACTCTCAATTTTCGCATATGGCACAATAAGCGTGATAGGTTTGACAGCAAGGTTTGGCTCAACGATTGCGGTTAAAGCCTCGTATCCAGGTTCAGGATTTGCTACAGCCTTTGCCCAACCATAGCCTACTGGACTACTCTTTAGACCGCTTAACAAGGATATGTGAACTTTTTCTACTCCTTCACCCGTTGACGCTTCTGTAGTTGCCAACTTGAAGTGCTTTATGTCTTGAGAGGTGATGCCTAAATCTTTGAACCTTTCTTCTAAGGCTTCTGAGGGTTCAAAGACCGCTTTGGCTTTCATGGGTTCTATTTTTCCTAGTTTTTCAAGTTCCATTCGCATTTCTTCTTTGACCTCCATGGTTAAGATGCCGCCGCTTACTAGTGGTCTCCGAGTCTTGCCCATGTCTAATCCCATCATCTTTAATGCAGCCTTAACTGGCACTGCACCACCATGCCTAACAAAAATTCTTGCCAGCTTCTGTGCGTTCATTTGTAGTTCTTTGGCTGTTTGCAGGTCGCCTTTTTTTACTGCTTCATAGAGTTTTATCCAAATGCCTGGAATAACGTTTGCAGAGGCTAATATTGCCCCTTTGGCTCCAGCTGCTAACGCTGGCAAGACAACTTCATCATGGCCGCAGACAATGTTAATCTTGTCGCCAACTGTTTGCAAGAGTTCAAGCATGTAGGGGAGATGCCCACTGCTGTCCTTTAAGCCGACAACATTGCCTATTTGAGCCAAATCTTCCACTACTTCTCTGCTTAGAAAACTTCCAGTACACTGTGGAATATTATATAAGACAATGGGAATTGTTGTGGCTTGCGAAAGTTCGTAAAAATGTTGAAAGTCGCCTTTATCTGCGGGACGCAAATAATATGGCGATACAACTAAGAGCTGCGTCTGCGCCTGCTTTCTCTGCATGTTTCGTCAATTCTATTGCTTCAAGAGTGAGAGCTTGCGCCTGTTCCAGCAATAACTGGAACTCTCCCCTTGACCTCATCAATGACTGTTTCAACAGTTTTCTTGCGCTCTTCTTTTGACATGTAAACAAATTCGCCTGTCGTTCCACAGGGCACAACTCCAGTAACACCTTCGCCTATGACAAAATTCACTAATCGCCTTAACGCTTTCTCATCAATGTCCGCGTCATTCTTAAATGGCGTGACTAACGCTGGATAAATTCCTTCTAAATTGAACTTCTTCATCATTGACACCATCCATGTGGGCAAGAATCGATTCTAAACCATCTAGTGGCTAATATGCTTTGCACGAAAGCAATAAAAGAGATTAATTGATGCTCGTGAGGGGATATTGGTGCACATGTATCCTAGTGGCAACGTTTCCCGCAACCCTCTTTTTTCATTCATGGTGAAATGGGACAGAAGTGGTTCCTCGATTATCGGGGAAACAAAGAACGAGGATTTGTCGTCAACCTCTCATTCAATTCCCACAGTACTATTTTGTTTCCCTCATATTTCATCAAACTGAGAGCCTCTTCACATTCAAGCCATCTGTATTCAGTATGCTCAGACGAAAGTATAATTTGTCTATCGTCCGCAAGAACGCCAAAGCAATACTGAGGTATAACACAAGTGCTCTCGCCCCAAAGACAACTGTTCCTGAACTCTGCAACAGGTATAGGTAACACTGTTATCAACTGAACAAACAGTGAATCCTCTGGCAAACCAATTTCTTCGCGAGTCTCCCTCTTGGCTGCTTCAAGAGGTGTCTCATCATTCTCCCCACCACCCGCTACACCTTGCCAGTATCCAGCATCAGATCTCTTCAGAAGCATATATTCATATTTGCCAACGCCAATCTTGCGATAAGGATACACGAGCACTTGGAAAGATGCTCTTGCCATTCCGATCATTCCTCACTACGACTATTGCATGCATATATGGGGAAGTCGGGCTTTTCAAGTTTATTTCGACTTGCGTCCTCGATTATGTTGCTGGTGCGGAGGTGGGGTTGCATTCCAATACTGGTTTAGTTATTTTTTGTGCAGGTTCCATGCGGCGATGAATGTTAAGCCTCGTTCTGTGAGGGCTTTGGCTGTTCTGTTCACTGCATCGTGTTTGTCCAGATAATTTGTTAGAAGGTCTGGCATGAGTCCTTTTTCAACTATTTCTTTCTTTGGAATAAAATAGTCTAGAATGGCTGATGGATGTTTTCGCTTTTCTTCAACTTTTGGGATTCCGCCTTCATGTTTGGCACTGATGTTTTTGACGTGGCATGCGATTTCTAAGAGTTCATCTAGGCGATCATAGGGCTGTCTGACAATGCTTTTGTAGGTTTCTGTAATGTGATGTTCAATGCGGACAATGTCTTCAAAGCCAAAATTCTTCCTTACATAGGTTGCGAGTTCGATTGTTTTGTTGTTTGTGGAGTTTGATAGGTTAAAGCCGATTAGCGGTGTGGTTCCATCGTCTCGACTGAAGAGTTTAGCGGTCATAAGAGTCCATAGACATGAGTAGGGATTATCATTGCCCAAGAAAACTGAGATTTTGAATTCTATGTCGATTCCTAGTTTGTATAGCCAGTATCCAAGCATAACCGTGCCAGTGTTAATATTCAATACTTGTTGAACGCCATATTCAGTGTAGTAGTGAAGATATTCGTCAACCCATTTCAAAGTGTACTCGTTTGGTACTCCTACGCCCCCAAAATAGCCTGTGATTGTTTCGGGGCCTCCTAAATGAACGTTGATTGGCTGACCATCTGGCCCTGGCATTGTTCCTTTTGTGTCTAATGTCTGCACGAAAGAAGCGCCGATAATTTGCATTGCTGCCACAGATGCGAGAAGGTCGTCGTCTTGAACTTGTTCCTTCATAGAGCGGACACGAATGTAGCGACCGGGCATAAGGTCCTTGCTCTCCAATAGATTTTCTTTGCTTCTTCTATAAGCCATGGGAAAAAGTTAAACGCACTTATTTCAAGCGTCACCGCAAAAGAGTCGTCAAATTTCATGGAGTCACTTTTTTTACCTAAAATTTTTCTGCGATACTCTGGGATGCTAATGAATGCGCCTTTATCTCGCTGTTTAGTCAGCCATTCAAGTCCTTTATGTAAGGAGATTTTTGTCGTTCAAGTCTAGTCATGATATTTCCGAGATTGCGGGCTTCCTTAGCCTTGCGATTAATCTCGTCAACGCCACCGTGTTTTTCAACGATTTTTAATAGCCATTTACAAGAGGGTTATCTTCGTTTAGAATAAGATCGTTTATTTCTTTCAGATTTTTCTCTCTGATTTTTAATCTTTCTCTTAGATCGGTCAAGGGTACCCCTCCAGAAATTTGTTATGGAGCTTAAATGTATCGGCATTTAAGCATTTTCGCACGAAGCAATGTGGTTATTTTGTTTTTCCTGTTTTCTTGCAGAGGTTAGAGATAGCGAAGATTATGTGGGGCTGGGTGAAGATGCTGAAAACTTTTGTGTATTTTGGTGACCCAGCGTTCTTTATGTTTTCTTTTTTTCCTCCGGTTTCTAGGTATCCTTCAATAAACTCTTTAGCGACGCGCTCTAGAGCGTTTGCTGTAGAAAGCGGAGGAACATAATGCCCCGAATAATAGAGGAATTCGGCTATGTCCCAGTTTTGGTCACCGTCTCTGGTTGCCTGCTCCAAATCTACAAAGCATAGTTTTCCATTTGTTGTTACTATGACGTTTTCGGGCTTGCAGTCTCCTAAAAGAGACGCCTAATTTATGAATTTCAGCGATTTTCCCACCAACCTCCCGTATCAAACCTACTCTTGCTAATGTTTCCCTCTTGCCAGAAAGCATTTCCTTGACAATTTCGCCAAAGTTTTCTCCTTCAATAAACTCTTTGAAAATTAGCCGTTCTTGAGGGCTGACATACAACGTTTTTGGAACACAAATTCCCTTACTATGTAAAAACTGGTTAATTGCATATTCTCTTTCCAGTCTTGTTCTTCCAAGAACTGCGAAGGATTTAGTTCCCAGCGACCACAAGGTTAGAGGGAACCATTTGATGCTTGCCCAATCCCTGAACCTTTTAACTACAATCTTTTGTGCCTCATGACTTCTTTCAAGTGTGAGAAGGTATACGTCGTTTAAGACGCCTCCAATCGGTTTCAATTCCATATTAAGAATTTCTCCGCTGGGAACAGTTTTTCTTACAAAGTCTTCGATGGTAGTCTTATCTGAGAACGAAACTGGTCCAAGCGGTGTCGGCACAAAAACATGTTTTCTAGGGTCTTCAAGTTGAGAAACTAAATTCTCAACGTCTGCATCCTTGTGGGTCTGTAGCAAGATTTCTTGGTCATTCATGTAGGGTCTCATCATTTTCGGCAGAACACTCAAAATATTTAGCAAAGCTGCCCTTTGAACGGCTTTAATGAAAGTTGGAATTCGGATTCTTCGTTTTCTAACGGTGTCTATGAAGTTCCGTGTAATTTTCACATAACCGTTAGATGAAGATTATTTTGTTTTCTTCTGCCAATTCGGTAAGTGCCGCTTGATATCCTTTCATCATGCAATCGACATTTTTCTTTTCACGTCCTCTCTCATCATGTTTAGATACGTGTAGGCTACTGGCGGAAACAGTCGAGCTCTTTGCATCATAGCCTCATACATGAAGTATTCTTTTTCGATGAGTAGTTCTTGAGAGAGTTCTGGAAACGTAAAGACAATATTTTCTAAAAGTTCCCAAATTATTCTTTTTTTCGCCTCCACTTCTTTCTTCTGCCAGTAACTTTCATTTAGCAGAGGCTGGTATGGGATGATGAGTTTATTTACGACAAATTCTCCAAGCCACCCTTGCCTAACATCTCTTTCAAACGAACCTTTATCAACCGCTAAAATGAATGCTCTAACTTCGTTTAGAGACTTCAAATAACCCTTCAATATAGAACGATAATTATCAATCACCAATAGGACGTTTACATCGGTTTTCTCGTCAGCGTATCCACATACATGCGGACCATAGAAGCATGCAGCTACTATTTCGCGGGAGCCAGCAATACGCTTACAGACGCTTAATATGTTCTCGTTTAGATTTTCATTCTTAAACTGCATTTTCATAGTATTTTCCATATTCTTAGCCGCATGGAATTTCTGTGACAACTATTTCCTTTTTCTTTTCTTCTCTTTTAGGTTTAATGCGTCTAACGATTTTTTCCGTTTTTCCCTCCTCTCCGGGACAGTTGTGTTCTTCTGGAAGACAATGGTCTTGGCAATACCATTCTTCACATCTGGTGCATTGATAGGGCAGTGGAGTTGGTTGTAGACAGTAATTGCAGTGAGATGAAGCATAGCCTACGGTTGCTACATCCAATCTTAGATGTTGGAGCAATATTTGACAAGATTTTCTTCACTATTTCATGGCATTTTTCTCGAGGCATATAATCTGGCAGAACTATTGAGATTTCATTTCCTCGCTGAACTACCGTAAATCGTTGTCCACCAATTTTTCCATCTCCAATTCCTTTGGTTCGTTCACGTAACCCCAATAGACGAATAATTTCTCCCCAAGCAATTTGAGAAAGCACTGTTCTAAAAATTAAGTTAGACATTTTATCTGTCACATCTAGCCATCTTATAGTATGCTCGCAACGCCTTTAACGCCTTTGCTGCCTTGTCAGGCAAATTATAGACAGGTATCTCAGTGTCCTGCAAAACCTTATAGACCATATTGAAGTCTTCTCCTCCAGCTGGAACATCAACCACAGGCTTGCCCAAACTCTTTTTTGCGGTTTCAGCAATCGCTTTAGCATCTTCTGGTTCAAAGAAGCATGATTTCAGCATGTTTATGACCATAACTCCGTCCACGTTTGGGTCTGCTAAGACTAAGGCTAAAACGGTTGAGTATCTTTCACTTCTTGCGTCTGCAATCAAGTCTATAGGGTTGATAACTTCTACTCCAGGATAATGCCTTTCAACTTCTTTTCTTGTTTTTTCTGAAAGCGTTGCTAATTTTAAGCCGTTTCTTGCAATTGCGTCTGCAGCGAGGATGGCTGGTCCACCTACATTGCTTACAATCGCTATGTTGTCTCCACGCAGGGGCGGCTGTTTCACTAGGGCAATGGCGGAGTTGAGCAGTTCTTCGGCATCTTCAACTCTGATGATTCCAGCTTTTTTCAGTGCTGCGTCAAACACGATGTCTGAGCCTGCTATTGATGCCGTATGCGATAAGTGCTCTTCTGAGCCGCTTCCTTGGTTACTCCGCCTTTCAATGCCAGAATTGGTTTTTTCTTAACAACTTCTTGGGCTGTTTCTATGAATTCTCGTCCTCTTTCGATTCCTTCCATGTAGAGGCATATTGCTTTTGTTTCTGGGTCTTCGTTAAAGTATTGTAGTAAGTCTACGTCGTCGATGTCGATTTTGTCTCCCATAAAAACGAATTTGCTTACGCCTATGCTGTAGCAATATGCCCAGTCTAGTAGGCATGCGCCGACTCCTCCGCTTTGAGAGATAACTGAAATGTTACCTTTCGTGGGCATTAGGTCTTTTTCGAAGGTTGTGTTTAACCCGTTGGATGTGTTTATGACTCCCATGATCGTGTTTGGTCCAAGTATGCGTATGCCATACTCTTTCCTAATGCTCGCTAGTTGTTGTCTTTGCTCATTCTTGAATCCGCCAGTTACCATGACTAATGCTTTGACTCCGATTTTAGCGCATTTTTCTGCCTCTTGCACTGCCAATTTTGGTGGAAGCATGATTACGCCTAAATCTGGCACTTTCAACAAAGTCTTGCGTTCTTCTTTTTCAATGTCGATAAGGATAGTTTGTCCCTGAAAGAATTTCTTCATGTTGTAAACAACGTTTTCAAAAAGTTCAGGAGATGTCATTCCGACTTTTTCTCGAATTTTGCCAGACCCAATAAGTAAGACGATTTTTGGTTCGAAGAGTGAATTCACTTCATTCATGACTTTGCCTCTTTCCTAGAAATCCTAGTTTGAAAGTGAGGGTTCAAATATTCTCTTGAATAGGCTTAAACATTTCCTTTTTTTGTTTGCATGTTTGAGATATCGCGCGCAACTTTTGCCCTTCTCTCTTCTGATGAAAACTGGAAAAATTTTTTGTTTTTTCATCAATTGCTGAGGGAATCTTTTGTTTTCTGATTTTGAAATAGGCGTTGGTTTGGGTTCTGTTGGGTTTGATAACTATGATAGGAGTTGATAAATGTTTTCAAGCATTTTGCCCTTTTCAAAAAAGGGTTAAGCTTAATATTTTCTGCTAGCTTCTCTTCTCAGCGTAGTGGTTGCTATGGGCTCAAGTTCTGGGTCTGCGGTAAAATTGAGTAATGTCGTCAAACGTTATAGCGACATTACTGCACTAGATAATGTTAATTTGGATGTAAGATATGGCGAAATTTTTGGGCTTCTCGGACCAAATGGCTCAGGCAAGTCAACTACGTTGAAGATTATTTTAGGTTTGGTTAAGGCTGATTCTGGCTTTACCAACGTTTTAGGCATAGATGCAGAAGAGAATCCTGTGGCTGTGAAGCAGCAGGTAGGGTATGTTCCAGAGTCGCCACATCTTTATGAGTTTTTGACAGGAATTGAGTATCTTGACTTTATCGGCGACATCTATGGAATGCAACCAACAGAAAAGAAGGAACGAATAGCCGAATACTTGCAGGCGCTTGATTTGGAAGGAAGAGAAGGCGACATGATAGCTGGCTATTCCGCTGGAATGAAACAGAAAATAGCCATAATATCTGCTCTTATACATAAGCCGAAACTGCTACTTCTAGACGAGCCGTTGACTGGTTTGGACCCGAGGTCAGCCAGAATCATAAAAGACCTACTTCATGAATTAGCCTCAAAAGGGGTAACAGTCATTATGTCGACTCATATCTTAGAAATTGCTCAAGCCATGTGTCACCGCATAGCCATTATGCTCAATGGGAGAATCCTTGCATTAGGCAACATGGAAGAGCTGAGGCAAAAAGCAAAACTGCCCGGCTCAGATTTGGAAGACATCTTCCTAAAACTTACAGGAACAGAAGACATTAAAGATGTAGTTGAGGCACTCCTCAAATGAAGTGGAAAAATGTTGCTAGGCTCATAAGCGTTGACATCAAGTCAGGAAGACTGATGAGGAGTAGAGAGTTTAGAAAATATCGGGAAAACAAGTTTCTTACATATCTGCTTTATATTGGGGCCGTTTTAGTAGGAATTGCAGTTGCAGTAATTGTTTTGAGCGTATATGCGGCTATAGCAGATGCGTCGATGAGACAAGTAATTCATGATGGAATCATGGCACTGTTCCTTTCTTTTCCGTCTTTGATTTTCATTTACAGCCTTGTTTTAACTTTGATGGGGCAACTTCAACGAATGGGGATAAAAGTCTCTATTCAACCGCCTTATTGGTTGCCTATTACGTGGAGTGAGCATACTCTTGCATCGATTATCGCTATCCTTCTCGGCATTCCGCTTGCTTCAATACTTTTAATTGGTTCAATAGTTGCGGTGCTTTCCATCTTTCTGGGGCAAGTGCAGTTGGCGATTTTCACTATCTTAGCGTCTTTTGCTAGTGCGTTTATGGCTAGCACTACTACAGAGATTTTCAGAGTTTTGCAACTCAGACTAGTTGGAGCAGTGTACAAATCCTCTGGCAAAGTCTGCAGTCTGGGTTAGATTCATAGGGTCAATGCTTTTCATCGTAATTTTCTATTTAATCTGGTTTTCAATTGCTTCTGGAATGAATTCAATTGCCTTCATAGGGGCAATTAGCAGTTGGCAAAGGCTGGTTTGGTTTATTCCCTATGTTTGGCTAGGGATGGCTTTATACTCCCTCTCTTATGGATTACTTTTTGATACACTCATTTTCTCAATCGCATCTATATTCTTCATTCTACTCCTATTTTACATAGCGGTTAAACTGAACACAAGATATGGGCTATATGAGCCTCCTGCAATTACTATCTCTCGAGGAGTTTATTCACCAAAAACTGGCTTCTTAGCAAAGTTGGGTTTCTCTTCCCTAGAAGCAGCAATCATCAGGAAAGATTTCAAGGCTTTCACGAGACGCAAAGAATTAATGTATATTTTCATAATGCCCATTGTATTAGTAATTGTGCCGTTAATGCAGTCTTTCAATGCAGCGACAACTCCTTCTTCAGCGTTTTCTCAACTGTTCCTTTCTGCATGGGTCCTCTTGATTCCTGGTCCCGCTATGGCTGCGATCATGGGAGATATGATTCTTGGCGAAGAAGGTGGAGCAGTGTGGCATTTCTTTTCATCGCCACTCTCTGCGGGTAATCTTCTCAAATGCAAGTATGCGGTTGTGGCGTCATTCTCATTCCTAGTAGCAGCTATTTGTAGCGTGATTGGCATAGTGATATTTCAGCCATCAGTGAAAGTCATCGCGGTTTCCCTAATCGAGTCCATCTTCTTGATTATTGCCTTAGCTATGATTTCTATCGAATCTGGAATAAGAGGAGCAGACTTCGTTGAGATTCCAAGACCGAGAATGATAAAAACTTGGACAGCAATTACCAGTTTCATTTTATGCTCAATAGTTGGTTTAGTGATACTGGCACCTCTCTTGCCACATGTTGCTACAAAAATTGGTTTGCCCATATCTTTAGTGCCCCCTTTTGACCTCTACATTTCGCTTATAGCAAGCGGGCTCATAGCCTCTGTAATAACCTACATATTTTATAGGTTAGCATTGAAAAGAGCAAAGGATTTTCTAACCAACACTGAAACCTAAAGCGGTTAGAACGAAGAATATTGAACCATTGGTTAAAGCAGGTTGATCTGTACCAAAAAACATGAATAGTGTTCTCACAAGAATGGCCAATCTTTCAAAATATATTGGAAACCTATATTATGATTACCTTCAAAGGCATGGGTAATAAAGAAAAAAGGAGAATTATGGGGGTGGAGGCGGTGGTGGGGGTGTCGCCCCACTGGGTTTCCATCTGAGAGCCAAAATACCTCCGATGAGAGTAATGATATTCAGTCCGGCAATTATTGACAATACCACAATAATGATGCCCCAAGTGTGTGCAGAAGATGGCTTATTGTACATCATGACTGCTCCAAGTATCATTATTAATCCGAGTATTATGAAGTAAGCGCCAATCATTACATTCGTGTTAGGATCCATGCCAGAGATTAGCACCGCCAGTCTTGCAGCAAGTGCAACGCCAAGAAGAATCTCAAGGATTCCTCCGATCAAGGTTACAATGAATGCAGTGGTAGGTTTTTCTGCCAATCAATTCACCTTGAGCTGTTTGTTACTTCTTTCAGTTTATAAGTTTTTTTTGGATAAGTCGCAGTCTAGTGCCTTTGTAGAATCTTCATGTATGCAAAGATCGCGAGAGATGCAAACATTGCAGAGAAGATGGCTACGTTCAATAGCATAAGTGGCGAAAAGACATAGCCATCGGATGCGGGAAGTAAAAAGGAACGAATCATGTCGGAACCGTTAGTTAATGGGTTAACTTCCGCAAAAATGACTAAGAACCCAAGTCCTTTTGTTTCGAGTATTTGAATGACCGATATCGGGTAGAATACCGTGCTACAGAAGAACAACATGTAATACACAACGCTCCTAGCAGTTACAAACTTCTCAAAACTCGTGGTTGATACCGCAATTGAAATGCTGATTCCAGAAATCCCAATGGCTAACAATAATAGCGTCAACAATATAAGCAAAAGTTCAGGCAGAGTTGGAAAATGAAGCACGATGAAGTTAGTTATCAATAATGGTGTCATGTAAAGCATCCCTCTCAATCCGCCTGCAAGCACTCGTCCAATAGCCAACTCAGCCCGAGTCATAGGCAAACTAAGTAGATAATGATGAATCTCTCGGCGAACTTCCATGTTGATTTCTCTACCAATCATGAACGCCGAAGCAAAAAGCCCAACGACAGCGAGACCTGGAGCGAAGAACTGAAAATAGTCAAAACCAGGGATATTTTTCGTCATCTGAGTAAAAACGATGGCACTAATGAATAAGTCAGCCAAATTCATGGCAAGAAGCCCAATAATGAACCATCTGTAACGGAAGAAATTCTTGAAATCGTACTCGATGACATGCAAAATGGCTTTCACTTTCACTGCCAGCTACCTCCTTCAAGCCGCCTCTCGTAGAAAACCACGCCTACAAACGTGAAGGAAAGGAAGAATATGAAAAGTCCAAGAACACCGACAAACGGACTGAATTGGATAGAGCCTCCAACTCCAGTAGCCCAGCGGAACATGTCAGAAGCGTAAGTGAGCGGATTAAAGTTAGCGATTGCAGCGTATGAGGGCATGGCTTGCTGCAAATAAAGCATCGGGTACATCGTCGTGCTTAATCGCACAATCAACGCGTCTAATACGCCGATGAATATGTCGTACTTGTCGCCTGACTTCATGGTCACTGCTATTGTGATGCTCATACCAGAAACCCCGAAAGCAAACAAGAAAAGAGAAGCAATCGCAACGAGTAAATAAAGTGGATTTGAAACACCCAAGATAAGCAAAACAATCACTAGCAAGGGTCCAACATAGATGAAACTGCGTAGGCCTCCTCCTATTGACCGCCCTAACACAAGTTCTCTTCGGCTTATGGGAAGCGTGAGCAAATACTCAAATACGCCGTGTTCAGCTTCCTCAAAAATGTCGTATCCAATAAACATAGATGTTGAATACAATGTTATTATTGTTACGCCAGCCACATAGTAGTTAAAGTAGCTTATGTCCAACACTTCAGCGGCTGATTGAACCATTTGGTTAACAACAAGTCCAAAAAGGGCTACTTGTGCCACGAACCATACTCCACGCATAATAAAAAGAAACTTGTATTGCATGAACATGCGCAAGTCACGTTCAATCACAAGCCAGAGTTTTTTTAAGCCCACGGCAATAGCCTCATTTACTGCACGTACTGTGCCTCTTCAAGAGTCAAGCCTGTAAAGTGAGAAAACACGATGTCTAAGGAGGGCTCAGCCATGTGAATAGAGGATATCCTTAGATTATGGTCATAGAACAGTTTTGTTATTTTGGGTGTCACAGCCTCCATTTGGTTTAAGTACAACATCAGTTGGGTGGAACCTACTTTTTTGACTGAGACAACTTCCTTGAAGGCTTGCAGTTCATCAAAAACCTTGTCTGGCACTTCCTTTTCCAAATGAACTTCCATGATGTCGCCGCCTGGTACGCTGTCCTTCAGTTTCTTAGGCGTATCGCACACGAGCAGTTTGCCCTTATGCATTATGGCAACTCTATCCGAAAGGACGTCAGCTTCATTGAGTTCATTTGTCGCCAAAATTATTGTAGAACCTTCCTTTCTCAAGTCGCGAAGCATATTCCAGATTCTGTGTTTTCCGACCACATCGATTTGGGCGGTAGGTTCGTCAACGATGGCTATCTTTGGTCTCTGAATCAAAACTTTTGCAATCTCCACACGTTTTTTCATTCCACCAGACAGAGCATGAACACTCTTGTGGCGGTCATCCCACATACTCACTTCTTCTAACGCCCATTTGACTCTCCTCTTACGCTCTTGAGTGGAAAGTCCACAGACCTTTGCATGCCAGTTGAGAACATTCCATGCAGTGCTCACCCAGAGAAGCTTGGGTTCTTGGAAGCAGACACCAATCATTTCACGGGCTTTGTCGGGTTGTTTCCTGATGTCGAATCCTACTACTGTGGCTGTTCCTTCAGTTGGTCGTATTACCGTTGTGAGCATTAGTATAGTTGTTGTTTTGCCTGCACCATTGGGTCCAAGCAAGCCAAAGATTTCGCCTTCTTCTATTTCAAGGTTCAAATTGTCTACGGCTGTAAGTTTTCCAAATTTCTTCGTCAAGTTTGTAGTTTGGATGATTGGCACATGCTCGCCTTCATAACTCAAATTTTGGAAAGATAAGGAAAAGACGATTGTGGATAAAAGGCTATCGCAGAACGCTATGCATTTTTATGGAATATCCTTTTGGCCTTTAAGTGTTTTTAAGCGGACGGTTGCTTGGAGTAATGCGAGTCTAGATAAATCTAGGTATACACTCTCTCTGTGTTGAGAAAATTTTTTTGTGTTTTTCTAGGATTTAAACTGTTGGTTTTTTGGGTTTTGTTTTTGTTTCTGTCGTTGTTTTGGGTTCTGTTTTGTGGGGTTTTTAACATACTTATTGGTGTGTTATAATGTGCTTATTGGTGGTTTCTTAGGCTTTCAAGAAAAGACTTGTCTGCTAAGAAGACTTGATCAGACAATAGCTGGAGGTTTGCCTTTTCTAGTCTGCCATTTCACTATTGCAAGACCAAACATAGTAATTAGTAGAGCTCCGAAGAGTATAGAAACCCAATTAGAGCCTATTGCCTTAAGATTTGTCAGTATTTCGCTCCGATACATTGCAAACCATATGATGCATAAGAGACCGCTCATTATCATGAGGGGGATTTTCAAAAAGTAAGTTTCTTCAAAGATCCAAGTTGTGTTTTTCCGAAAGGTGCTTCTTGATCGCTTCTGTCAAGTTCTCCAGCCAAAAAAAGTATCCCTATAGAAAAGTATCCCACAATTTGTGGAACACATTTTGCAAGATTATCTGAGAAGAGCCTAAGATTTGAGAAATCTGGAGCCAGCAACCATACTAGGATAATTGCGATGGCGCCGCAGAGGAATCCACGGTCTAACAAGTTACTGTTTAATGCTGGTCCGTAGACTCTTCGCCACGGACTTTCGGGTTCAGGGAGTTCTGGTTCTGGGTATTCTATTACAGCGTGTGGATCTTCCTGATAGAAGTAGATCTGTTCATTTGGGTCTAGAGGCTGTGGCTCCATGTTAGCATTATATATCCCACGTTTCACTCTCCTTGTGAGTGGGAAGAACCATTCGCATCCTCGATCTTTTGAAGTGGTAAACGAATCTAGTAACATGTGGAGAAATATGCCGAGTGACAAGAAGGGGCTAACAAGATAAGCCAATGCAATTGCAAACACATTATGGAATAAGGCTCGGTGGTATTGTTCATCTCGATACACTTTCATTGGGATAAACCAGTATTCTCTGTCTAGATCAGGTATGAGCGTGCCCAAGCTTACCAGCAGAGCGATCTCGGGGCGACCAAAGAAAACCAGCCCTACTGCAAAACCAAAGACGGCATGAGTCGGCAAGTCCAAGTTAAATCACCACTTAAACACTCTGCAATCAATCCTTTTCTATCTTTCGGACCACTTGAAATGGTTTAGACTCTCAGGGATAGCACCCAAACTGGTCAAGTCTCACAACCCAGCTCCCAAAACCGCACTTGCGCTACTTGCAAACACAACAATAGATTGCTAAGACAAACTTAATTAAGCAAATTTTTATTTATGCTTCTAGGCGTCTTGGCCATTGACAGCCCTGGTAGTATAGTCCGGTCTAGTATAAGCGGCTGTCGCCCGCTAGACATTACAGAGAAAAACGCTCTGTGACAAGAGCCGGGTTCAAATCCCGGCCAGGGCGCCATTAGTTTCTTTGTCATAGCGTGAATTGTCTTCGTAAGAAGATTTATATATCGATATGTAAATCGTTAAACAGTAGAGGTATCGTTTATGGGAGTGGTAACGCTTTCTTCGAAATATCAGATTGTGATACCACAGGATGTTAGGGAAAAAATGGAATTGAAACCTGGGCAAAAAATCGTTGTCATTGAAAAAGACGGTGTCGTTCATCTAATACCTCAAAAACCAATAAAAGAAATGCGAGGATTTGTAAAGGGAATAAATACGCATAAGCTTAGGAACGAAGAGGATCGTTTTTGATTCTGATCGATTCATACGGCTGGATAGAATACTTCGCAGACGGTCCATTAGCGGAGAGCTATGCAGCCTTTATAGAAAAGGCAGATGCAGAAAAAACCGTAACTCCAACCATCGTCATATATGAGGTTTATAGAAAGATCAAGAGCATGAAAGGTGAACAGAAGGCATTAGAGGCTTATGCTCAACTGTCTCGCACAAAAATCGTTGAATTAACAAGTCTCATATCCTTAAAGGCAGCTGACATCAGCATAACCTTGAACTTAGGAATGGCAGACTCCATTATTGTAGCCACTGCAAAAGCATGCAACGCTGAAATTGTAACTAATGATGAACATCTAAGAAGCGTAGATAGAGTCAAATTTATCAACAAGCGAAGCGATACGAAGTGAAGCCCCGTCAGGGCGCCTTTTTTGTTGTGTGATTACGGAACTGGAAGAAGCTTGATGGCTTAAGTGTTAATGTAGGTAATTTGTGTTTCTCTGCATTTTTCTTTGATTCTTTTAGCGAGGTCTTTGTTTAGTTCTATTCCGATGCATGGTCTGCATGTTTCTATGCATGCTTTTACTGTTGTGCCTGAACCTAAGACTGGGTCTAGTATCAAGTCGCTTTCATTCGTTGAGGTTAGTATGCATTTTTTGACTAATTCTGTTGGTAGTTCGTTTCCTGCTGTTTTAGTCTTGAAATTATATTTTCTTTTGATTGTCCACACGTCTTCGTCGTAGTCTTTTTGCTTGTTGAATATGTAGTTTTTTGGGTCTTTTACCAGTAGCAGTATGTGATAGTGGCTTGTAACAAATTTCTTTTTAGTGTAGACTCCGAACTGGTATTTCCATATGATGTGATTTAAGACATGAAAGCCTACTCGGTCTATTTCGTTTAGTACGGTTTTTAGGTTGTTCCAGCTGCTGAATATGTACATGCTGCCGTCTTCTGTTAACGCTTCCTTGCTAAGTGACAGCAGAGAATGGATGAAGGAAGAATATTCTTTTGGCTGGACTTCTACGTAGCCGATTGAGTCTTCGTCTCTGTTGTAGGTTTGCATGTTGCTTTTGAAGCCGATTCCGAAAGGTGGGTCAGCGATTACTAGTTTGGGCTTAACCTTTAAACGGGGCATTATTTGTCTAAAGTCGCCAAAAATAACTTGATACTGCATCAGTTTCATCTCTCTCTAAAGACTGGTTTTTTCTTCTTATGTGTTTTTAGTTGTGTCTCTAGGTCTGCGTAAGCTTATGGCTATAACAATCATGCAATGTATACATCTAAGAGAGAAATTTTAATAGACGTAGAAGGGAAGTATAATCATGAAAGCAACATCATGGTGACAAAGTTGGTAGAGGTTATCTTCACCGAAGAAGACAGAAACAATCTAAAAACTCTAGCCAAAGAAATGCCGAAACTCCGATCCCTCGTAGAAAGCATCATAGAAACCATAGAAATCCTCGGTGACGAGGATCTCATGGAAAGCATCAAAAAAAGCGAAAAAGATGCCCAAGAAGGCAGACTGCTAGGCTTCAAAGAACTCCTCAAAGAGCGTAGATATAAATGAAAACCTTCGCTGGTAAAAGACTAACTGGACACCTCACAGGACTATTCTCGCTAAGAATCGGCGACTACAGAATAATCTATCAACTCTCAGAAAACAAGGTAATAATCAGAACGGTCGGTCACCGAAGGACAGTCTACGAACAATAAATATCTAGTTAACTCGAAAACAACATTCTCAGTGTTGATGAAGAAGAAAAAATAATTTTTCTACTTCACTTTCCCACAGACTAGAGACACAGATGCCATATCAAACTAATCTCGCTTATCCATTCGCAGAAACAACTTTTTTCCACAAAAGAAAACGCTTATGAGATAACTTTTTTATATAATTTTGTTAGCAAAAAGTGAAAAATCATGGTTCAAGAAAAACTATTAGTTAGGTTAAGCGGCACTACCGCAGACATCTTAAACGAACTTGTCAGAAGAGGATACTTCGCCACAAAATCCGAAGCCATACGTGCAGGCATACTAAGACTAGGAGAAAACTTGGCCTATTCAAACACTCCATGCACTATTGGCGAGAACTAAGCGAAGAAATCAAAAGAACTGGAAAACAAATGACACACAACGAAATCATGAAGGCCCTAACAAGACTTGAACAAGAAACCTAAAAAAGCCTACTTAGACTCCATGATCTTCATTTTTGGCAGACTCGAAGAATGCAATTCCAGACTCATATTGTTCTTAGCTCAACTCGGCGAATTCGAAGTAGTTACATCCGAACTAGTAATCGAAGAAATAGAGAGATTCTTTAGAGAAAACTTTGGCAGACAAGCCGGATACATATCACGAAGATTCGCCGAAGAATTATCCACACGGATTGTTAAAAGAGACGAAATGAAGAGAGAAATGGATTCGTTAAAAAACAAGATTAAAGCAAAAGATTTAGAAAATCTAGCCGTAGTCAGGCACGAAAACCTAGAACATCTCGTAGCATATGATGAAGACTACAAAGATGCAAAAATCGAAGAATATATAACACCAAAGGAATTTGTTAAACTGTTCAAACTCAAACCTTATGATAAAGAATATTAAACAAACCAAAGATCACATGCACCACCAGCCAACATAAACGAAATCTAAAAGGATCAAAACTCCATGGACTCAACTTAAAAAAACCAAACTCATTCTATACTTCACCTTCCGACTATTGACCAGATGTCTTAGCCAAAAAAAACAGTCTATATATTGCAGTAATCTCTAAAGTTGCTGAGTCAATGTGAAGTGAAGTGTGTGAATTCCAGCGAAACCAAGAGGACTATGACTGTTTTCTCTTTAGCCTCTTTCCTAAACGACTTCGGCTCAGACATGATTTATCCCATCTGGCCACTCTTCGTACTATCATTCTTTGGAGTAGACAAGACTATTCTCGGCTTCATAGACGGCTTGGGAGACGCTCTAGTTTCTGTTTCACAAGCAATTTCAGGATACTTCTCTGACAAAACAGGAAAAAGAAAGATTTTCATTTGGACAGGTTACCTATTCGGCTCATCATCAAGAATAGGCTATGCCCTGTCATCTCAATGGCAACATCTCGTTCCCTTCAAAATCCTAGATAGATCCGGAAAGATGAGAGGGGCACCCAGAGACGCCATTGTTGCAGACGTTTCTACAAATGAGAATAGGGGAACACATTTTGGCTTGCTCAGAGCCATGGACAATCTTGGCGCAGTGTGCGGCATAATCACATGCATCTTGCTAGTCAATTTTTTGGGCTATACTAATCTCTTCTTGCTGGCCTTTATTCCTTCAATAATCGCCGCTATCCTTGTAATCTTATTCATAAAGGACAAGAAGACAGAGCGAATCTTCAAAGGAATATCCTTCAAAGATTTAACCTTCAACTTCAAACTATTTCTACTTCTAAGCGCCATCTTCGCTATTGGCTCGTTTAGCTACTCCTTCCTGCTGATTTTTGCGCAATCCGCTGGATTTCAGACAACACTTGTCCCAATATTATACCTAGTCTTCACTGTTGTGGCTTCTCTGACGTCGCTGCCATTTGGAAAACTAGCCGATATTGCTGGCAGAAAATTGGTCATGATTCTATCGTATGTTATCTGGGCCTTAATGTGCGTGGGCTTCATACTTGTCGAGTCACTAGTTGGAATCGCCTTGCTATTTGTCCTATACGGTTTGCACAGAGGCGCTATTGAACCAGTCCAGAAAACTCTAGTATCCGAACTGTCACCCGAAAGATACAGAGGTGAGCATGCTGGGCGCATTTCAACTCGTTGTCGGAATATGCGCGTTGCCAGCTTCCCTTGTAGCAGGATTTCTGTGGGATACTTTCGGAAAATTTGCTCCATTCACACTTTCCCTCGGACTAGCCACCGTGGCGACGGTTTTGATGCTTTTTGTAAAGGACACGCATCAGGGCAAACGCTTAACATAAAGATGTCTATTTTAAAATTTTAGATTGCAAATTTACCAAAAAACAAATAAATACTCTCTGAGCTTAGTGTCAATTATGACCGACGAGTTGAAAGAGGCTTGCGGCGTATTCGGAATACACGATTTTAGCCGTGAGCCCGTCTTTCCCCCTATTTATTGGGGACTTGTCGCACAAAATCATCGCGGTCACCAATCACATGGTTTCATCACATTTGACGGAAAATACAATATTCATAGAGCATTAGATTTAGTTCCAGAAATAGGGCAAAAGGACCTTCAAACTTGGCTAGAAAAGTTACCTGGGCATGTGGGAATAGGAAACGTTAGATACACAACCTCTGGCGGAACAGACGAAGAATCACTAATAACCGGCATGCAACCAACCTTAGCCGAAGCAGAAGGAAAGAAAATTGCAATTTCATTCAACGGCAACGTGGTCAATACATCACAGTTAAAAAGAGAAATCGAAAAAAAGTTTGGTCAATTTCCATACGCCTGCGACGCAGAATTTATTTGCAGAAAACTTCTCATGAAGCTTCTTGAAGAAAAAGACATAGTCACAGCGGCAAAAGAATGCATCGAAGAAATAGACGGTGCCTTCTCAGTTTCGGGGATAACTCAAAATGGAGAACTATTCGCCTTCAGAGACGCATATGGAATAAGACCATTATGTTGCGGCTACAGCAAAGACAAAGACGTATATGCGTTTTCTTCCGAAAGTGTCGGTTTGGACATAAATGGTCTCGAATATGATTCTGAAGTGAAGCCAGGCGAATTCATTTTCGCCACAAAAGATGGTTTCACACGACAGCAACTAGTTCCATGTAAAAGAAAGGCTTTATGCGCCTTTGAATTTGCCTATTTCGCCCGACCAGACTCAACACTTGGAAACAAGCATATCTATGAAATAAGAGAAGAATTCGGAAGAAACTTGGCAAGAGAATATCCAGAAATAGCAAAGAAGACGGACATTATTATTTCAATTCCAGAAACTGGCGATGACGCAGCATATGGCATGCATGAGGAAACAGGCAAAAGATGGGAACGAGCATCAAGAAGGCACAGGTACGTAACTAGAAGAGCATTCATTCTGTTAAAGAGAGAAAGATTCAAGACAATTGACAGAAAAATCAACATTCTCGACCGCAAACTCAATGGAAAAAGCATTGCAGTAACAGAAGACAGCATAGTACGAGGAGACACAACAAAAACAATTATACAAAAACTACGGAATAAAGGTGCAAAAGAAGTCCACATCTTTGTAACGTTTCCAAGAATAATAGGCCCATGCTTCTATGGCGTAGACATGGCAACTTACAGCGAATTAATCGGTTCCACACATAACGCTGAAGAAATAGCGAGAATAATTGGCGCAGACACAGTAAACTACCAATCTAATGAAGGATTTGTTAAAGCAACTGAATTTGCAAAAGAAGACCTATGCCTAGCATGCATAACTGGGCAGTATCCAACCCCTCTGGCTCAAAAAATAGCGGATAGAATGAAAGAAAGATTCTTGAGCGGATACAAAGAAACTGGAAGATTATATGAGATTGAAAGCGAAATTCTATCTGCATAATGAAGGATTGAAGCCCCTAAACCCGACAAAGTTGACTAGAATTTGCTAGGCATTGCGAGTGTGATTTAATGGAAAAAGTCGGCATCCTCATCGTTTCCTATGGTTCCAGAGAAGCCGCAATAGCTGAGTCTTTTCCCGCAGCCGAACATACAAGGCAGAAATTTACATCGCTGACAAGCAAAAAAACCCATTCAACGTTAAAAGAGCAAGAGAACACGTTGTTCATTCCTAACTTGGATATAAACGACATCTGCAAATTCGCAAAAAAACAAGACAAAATCGATTTCGGAATAGTCGGACCTGAAAAACCAATAATCGAAGGCATCAGAGACCTCGATTGAAAAAGAAACACGCATACCAATGATTTGCCCAACCAAAGAATATGCCATCGAAGTAAGCAAAGTCGCCCAACGACGCCTATTCAAAAAGCTGTGCCTGAAGCAAACCCTAGGTTCAGGATATTTGACCCGAAAAACTATGGCAGCGTTGCCGCAGTAAAGAAGGCCCTCTTACGCTTGGCTTGACGAATTAAAAAACCAAGTGGCTGTTAAGCCTGATCGCCCAGCGGCGGGAAAAGGCGTAGGCGTGTGGGGTGACCACTTTAACACCCGAGAAGAACTTTTCGAGCATTTCTTGTCGAATTACCAATACGGGACAGTGATAGTTGAAGAAAAAATCGACGGCGAAGAGTCAAGTTTTCAAGCTTTCTGCGACGGTAGACACTGACAACTTTACCTGAGACACGAGACAATAAACGAGCATTTGACGATGACAAGGGTCCAAACACAGGCGGAATGGGCTCTTACAAAGACGTTGGCGACGCACTGCCATTCATGACAACCGCTGACAGAACCAAAGAAATCGAAATAGTCAACAAAATTTTCAAAGAACTGAGAAAAACCGCAGCAAAACTGACTTGCGAGGAATTCCATTCTATGAAGCATTCATCCACACAGGTAAAGGACCAAAAATCTTGAAAACAACAGCCGACCAGGCGACCCAGAAATACTGAACATATTACCCATTTGAAAGATGATTTCATGGATGTATGCTACAAAATGCTTGAAGGCAACCTTGACCAGAGTAAACCTTGAAGAAAAGGCCACGGTTGCCACTTACAAGGCGCCGCCAAACTATGGTGGATTCAAAGATGTTTTTCCCAGCAAGTTGAATGGGATGACATCAACAATCCAGTGGACTTGAATGCCTCAAAAGCGTTGACCAAGAAATATAGAGACAACATTCGAGTTTATCCAGGTTCAATGGAAATCAGAAACGGAGAAACATATGCACTTACTTCACGAGCAGTATGCGTAGTCGGCATAGAAAACAACATTGAAAGCGCAAGAAAAATCTCTTTAGAAGGCGTTAAAGCCATTAAGGGCGGAGCCCTCTGGAATAGAACAGACATAGCCTCAAAAGAACATATACAGAAGCGTAGAGCACATAAGAAGGCTGAGGAGCCAAAAATAATGACAGTACAAGAAGGTATTCATAACAGATTGTGAAGGTCCAATATCAAAAAACGACAACGCCTACGAGCTTACAGGCATTTTGTTCCAAACGGCGAGCCCTCTTCACTTTGATAAGCAAATACGATGATGTTCAAGCAGATATTGTCAAGAGAAAGGGCTATAAGGCTGGAGACACTTTGAGGCTTATACTGCCATTTCTTAAAGCCTATGGAGTGACAAATAAGAAGATAAAGAAATTCTCTGCAAAAACATCCTGCTGGTTCCAAACGCTAAAGAAACATTACAGTTTGTAAAGAGCATTATGCCTTCCTTCATCGTAAGCACGAGTTATGAACAGTATATGCAGGCTCTATGCGACGTCATAGATTTCCCATTTAAAAATGTCTACTGCACAAAACTGAACATTGACAAATACCAAGTAAGCAAAAAGAAAAAGAAAAATTGAAACAACTTAGGAGAAGAAATTGCTGCCATGCCAATGATAGAGATTCTCGAAAACGCAGTTAGCATCAATGATTTTTCTGAAAAAGATA
>CAVZKK010000013.1:0-9378 GCA_963775925.1 Candidatus Bathyarchaeota archaeon
TTGTGGTAAAGTTTTATCCCAAACCCAAAGGTACCGTTTTATCCAACGTAGCATAAGCGTTCTAGAACACTAACGCACGCCATAACATGAGCACGAAAAAGAGTCGAGCTCTCGGGTGAATAGCGAAAAAACGAGTAAAAACTACCGTTTCAATCGCAATTTGGCTAGTTTTCACTAGCAGATTGATGGTATTCAGGAAAAGTTTGAACCGAGAATTTGGAGCTATCCCGGGCTACCAATAAAACAGTGAGAATTACTGTTGTTCAATGGATTGAAAGTTGAGAAGGAGTTTATTAAGTTTTTTAAGTGATTTTCAACAGTTTTAGAAAGATTGAAGCCAAATTACGAGTCTTTTCGACTAGTTCTTTGTCGAGATATAATACTACGTTTCTTTTGTTGTTCATTTTGCATTTGCACCCGAGTGCTTGCGGGGGCACTTTCAATGTTATAAGTTTGGTGCTCAACACTTTCCAGCTAAGAATAATAAGAAGAATGGTACAATAAGGAATAATGGGAACTCGCATAGTCAGATGGACGCGCACTATTTCGCTTTTTCTAAATATTTCAAATGAAATGGTTTTTTAATAGTTGTTGGGCTAATGTTTGAAATAAAGCTTTCACAATCGATCAAGAATTCTGAAAGCTCACTGTTGTGCTTTTTCATGAACTCTGTAAAGTCTGAATAGTTCTTGTGGAATGAAACAAAGATGGCATCCCATCCCATTCCTTGTCCGTCTATGGCAAAGACAACATTTGGTTGTTTCATCATCCATTCTTCCACTTTCCTGAAAGTTGCTTCCCTTACTTCAGGCTTGGCATACTTAATATTATGCTTTATAAACGTGAAGGCAACAATTTCAAAGCCAATTTTTTCCCATTTGGGTATCGCAGTATATCCGTCAATAAAGTTCTTTTCAATATTTGCTCTCCTTCTAGTGACTGTGGGTTGAGATGTTCCTAAAGCCTTCGCTAATTCTCTATCACTTCTACGGCTATTCTTAAGCAGCTCCCCCAGAAGTTTATAATCTATCGACTTCAGTTCATCCATAATATATAATACCTCATTTGATAAGTATATACCTCGGTTTTTATGATTTGTGGAAGAATCCTCAATTCAATTCTTCTAGACCACTATCTTTTGAAAAATTCTTATGATAATATTATATAAGAAAAAATAAAAAGATACCTTCTACATAGCGCATGCTTCCGCGCGCTTAGCGTGCGTACGTGTTCTCTTTTTGTTTAATAGTTTGATTAACCAACCCAACAAGAAAGATGATGCTGAAAACCATGGCGGAAACAATGATTTTGTATAAAAATTCGATGTTAGAATAAAAAACTGCGACAAAGAAAACTATCATAAGCGCTAGCACTAGGGCTTCTTGAATTTTGTCCAACCCAAGTTTCAAACTCGTTTTGTCATCCCATCCTTTGCTCAACTTCCCGCATTTTCCTTTATTAACCTTCACCCGATACGATAAGTCCACTTTACGCTCAGGCAACCATATATGTAATAGATTTGACATCGCGATTTTTCTTTCTATTTTCCTTACTGACAATTAAATGCCATTATAAGAAAATTTCGAAAGAAAACTCACAAGGATTCAGCTAGTTCTCTGACTTTTTCTTCAATTTGCTTGTAAACCTTCTCAGCATCCTCACGTTCCAAGAAATATGGGTCTGTAATATTCCACACGACTATTTTGCTTTCACATTCTGGACATCTGCTCAAAACTGCGTATTTGTGTCCTGCTTGCATAGCTACGATAAGATCATAATCTTCGAGTTTCTTAACATCTAAACTTTCAGGAGCTTTCTTGAGGTACTGGTCAGCATTTTCTTTTATCAAATATTCTCTTGTGTCTTCTGAAATTGGAATCGCAACTCGGAGTCCTGCAGAATCTACCTCCAAATCAGGTCTGAATTTCTTCAGCAATGCTTCTGCTAATGGACTGCGATGCGCATTACCGGAGCATACAAATAGCACTTTCATTTATTTCACATAGTTTCCAACTTTATGGTTTATAAAAAGGCTAAGATTTTATAAACTCCTTTTCTTTCATTTATAAAGTTATAAACTCACAAACTAAGAGATGAAAAAATGACCAAAGTTGATGAAATTTATCTCTGCAAAATATGCGGTAACAAAGTGAAGGTTTTGGAAGCTGGAAAAGGCACTCTTGTATGTTGCGGAAAGCCCATGGTTTGTGTAAAGGCTTAAGCACACACAAAAAATGTTACTGCGCTCTTCGCGCTCCTTAGCCAACCTCTCTCAAGCCTCTCTGTTGCAGAACTGCTTCTCAACTGCTACTGTTGTTCATGCTATCACTTGTAGCGCGTTAGATTTATGTACATTTAACGTTTAGAGTCTTTGCTAGATTTTTCCAGTCTTCATAACTCATCCATTCTGTCTTAAGATACTGACAGATTTGCGCATCATTTAATCCTAGTCTCTTCGCCTCTTCTACAGCGTGTCGATAAGCCTCAACCTCAGTAGGTCTCTCAGTGTAGTTGTAATTTGTGTCAAAAAGCTTCTTCCCTTCCATAAATTGCTTCACATGGACAAGCTCATGTATTAAGTCAAGATATATGTCGATTCTATCGCCGTTATTCAAGTAGCGGGAGTTAACAATAAGATGCCCGTCTGTACTGTTGATCCACATATAGCCTCCTATCCAGGTGAACTCCACCTTGAGACTGCGGAGTACTTCCTCAGTTTCTTTGCCAAAGATTTGTCTTACAGCCTTAACCCTCTCTAAACCTTTGAAGTAATCGATAAATGGGTATGTTTCACCTTTGACGAGCAGTATTTTGTCCATGCTTAGCAGTTTGTCTATTTGCAGCTTCTTGACCAGTCGGAATATTTTGATCATCAATAGTTCGCGCCAGTACATGGTCATTGGCCTCCATTTGTAGTCATTATCTTAGAATAACATAAATGATCAAGATTTATCTCTTAGCATGCCTGATTTCTAAACAGATAAAAAAGAAATTTCTAAAAAATAAGCTAACTCAGAATTTAGAAAATTCAAGTGTAAATACACAATACTGACAGGTCCATAGTTTATGTACAATAAGTTTAATCACACCCCTATTAGGGTGTGCGTGATTTCCCAGATTGATTCTGGGGGCACACGCCACCGCGCATGCGCTTAATTATGAGATTCAGGCTGAACCATAATTAGCTTTGTGAATTCAGAATCAATATCAAAAACAGCCAAGTACATACAATTTGATGCTTGGAGCAAAAGCAAAATATGGCGTACCAAAAGCGATACAAGTCTATAATATTTTATTAATGCTATTGTTATGACAGGGATAAGAATTTTAGGTGCTGGTCTTTCGGGTCTGACTGCTGCAATAAATCTCGCAAAAAACCATTTTAGAAACAGATTAAAAGCTGGCGTTGTAAATGGATATTTATGGGAAACCGTATTATGTAAAAAAGACTACTCAATGCTGATTAACATTGCAGAATTTGTAAAGAAGAATACCTATTAAATGCGCAATTTAATCTATTGCAAAGAATGATTTATCCACTAGCTCTATTCAATTTAGAGAAAAAGTATCCTAAACTTAAATTGTAGGGCGCATGTTTTCGTACTCAAAGTCTACCTCTCTCAAGCCTCTCAGTTCTCTCCACAAACTTCTCTCAGCATGAGTATTTAGATAACCGTTAATATGAAGTTCTCTTGAAGTATTACTTTGGAGAGGTTTTGAGATCTCAAAGCACTAAGACGTTGTCCGACCCGTCGTACAGCTGAGAGGTTTCAGACCTCTCCAATTTCGGAGTATTTTTCAGGTTTTGTCATAGTTCTTCTATTGTCCTTTTTTCATCGGCGTATGCGCACCACGTACGCCTGGCCTACCTCTTTGTAACCTCTTAGTTCTCTTAAGCCTCTCTGGTGTGTCTCAGAAAGATGCAATTAGGGATTTAGTGTCAAAATGTAGACAAGTTCATTTTCGCCCTTTGAAAATAAGTCAGGTAATACTGCAACTGGGTGAAATCCAACTTTTTCATAAAGATTCCTCGCTGGGTTGTTGTTTTCGCCAATTGTAACAAAGACTTTTCTAAGTGCGTAGCGATTATTAGCATAAAGCTTTTTCATGTCTTCAATTGATGAACGAAGAAGCCTTTCTCCTAATCCTTTTCTTCTGAAGCTCTTGTCTATCCAAAGGTCTTGGATATTCGTAAGTCCATGATGCTTTTCTTCGACAACATTCCAAAATATTGCACCAACTACCTTACTATCTTGTTTAACCACTTTTATGTGATGATAATCGAAGTAAGACTTCACAAACCACAAAGCTTCTTCTCTATTATGATACAGGTCTGGTGAACTGTAGACTTCTATCAAACTTTCAACGTCGTTCTCACTTGCATCTGATATTTGAATGCTCATAATCCAATATCTGATGCCAAACAAACTTAAACCTTAACCGGTCTACCTCTCTATAGCCTCTTAGTTCTTTGTAACCTCAGAAAAAGAATAGTAATGTTTTTAAAGGATGTCAATAATGCCATAATGCCTTTCGGTGGTTAAAATATGCCTAAAAGTAAGAAAGAGAAAGCTGCAGGTTTGGAACAGCATAAACAATTGCAAAGAGCTAAGGAAATGAAAAGGAAACAGCGAAAGCAGGTTGCGCTCCCTACAAAGCATACTAAAGGCAAAAAATAGTCAATCAAACAACATACAAAGACCGCAATAGTCTACCTCTTTTTCAACCTCTTTGTTCTCTCAAGCCTCTCTGTTGTCGAATTACTTCTCAATTTTTGGATATTTTCCAAAAAGGAAAGAAAATCGAGTTGTAACCCCGATAATTTAAACCGATATTTGAACATATCTTGGGCTGTCATTAGGATATGTATTTGCCGGTTATTTGTGTCTTTAATTCTGAGCGAATACTGAGTAATGAGGCTGTTGCTATAATCTGCGTTACAGAAACATAAAATATTACTGCAATGAAAGGTGGCTTTAACTCCATTAGTAAGCCGTACAATGCGCCGCTGATGAGGAAGCCGACACCGTAGGCTGTGTTAAATATGCCGTAGGCCGTGCCCCTCGAAGAAATTGGTGTGAGTTCTGAAACTGCTGCGCGGTAAATTGATTCTTGCGTTCCAAGCACCAAGCCGAAGACTATAGCAGCAGCTATAAGCGTTGACAGTTCGGCACCAACCATGGTAAGTAATGGTGGGAACAAGGAAAGCAGAAACGGCATGACTAGAACTCCGATCCCAAACTTGTCGTAGGCATAACCAGCAATTAATGCCATTGGCGCATCTACACCCTGAATAAGCAAGTAGATTAGAGGCACAATCCACTGCTGAGTTGGCTGAAGAATTTCTGAGGCCTTATACAGTATAAGCGTGTACGGTATAAGCCCAACAGTATTTAACAAAACGGCAAAAGTGTAAATATAGAAGGGTCTTGCTAGTTTCTCCCTTTTCCCTTCGATCTTTTGCGGTTCAATGCCAATTGTTTTAGAGCCTATTCTCTTATGGGTGTAGGCTAAAACCACTAAAAGCGCTAGGAAAGGCAAGAAAAGAAAGCTGAAAGTAAAACTATAATTGTTGGTGAAAAGCATTAAAAAAGCTACCATTAAAGGTCCAAGAATAGCACCTATCTGGTCCAAAAGTTCATGGATACCAAAGGCTTTGCCAGCTCCTACATCCTTGCTTATAATTGATAATACTGTATCTCTGGAAGGAGCCCTGAAAGCCTTCCCAAACCTTTCCAGCAAAACAAGAATCACCGCTATTCCCAAGCCTAGAGGAAGTCCCAAAAGTGGAATTGAAACGATTAGACCGTAGCCTAAGAATATAAAGAGCCAGTAAGCACGGGTCGTGTCAGCTAAAAATCCGCTAACAAGCCTTACAGCATAACCCAGAAAATCGCCTAATCCCCCAACCAAACCTACAATTAATGCTGTAGCTCCTAAAAACTCAAGATAGCTAGGAACTATGCCCCTAGAGCCTTCATAAACAACGTCGCCCATCAAACTTACAATTCCAAGAAGAAGAATGCCAAAATAGGCATTTTTACGGCTGTTTGAACTTGCCTCTTGGTGCATTCTTACCGCCAGCTAGAGTTATTCAATCGTTTCGCTACTGTTTCGTTTATTTCGTAAAACGTGATATTGCCTTTGCATGCTTTTCTAAGGATTTTCTAAAGGCTTCCGAGGCGTCTTTTTCAAGCCAGTTCAAATAGGCTAGACTTACCACGATTATGTCTGCTATGTCCACTTCTATGTCTCTGCCGAGCCTTCCTTCCCCAACGTATTTTTCTGCAACCTGTCCCACTTGTTCTGCTAGAAGAGTAATGAAGAAACTAGACGTGAAAACTTCCTTTTTATGGGCGGCATAAGAAACTTTCTTTACCGTTTCTTGAGCTTCTTTTAACATTTACTTCAAACCTTCTTGTTTTCTGCTAATCTTAAACTGTTTTGATATATAAGTGGTTAAACTGAGGAATCATTAAACTTGAGCTTATTTGGTTTGCTACAGCATAAGCAGATATAGAGCAAGGATTCAACTAGCGAAAGCTTTTATTAAAGTTCAAAACTTACTTTGGCAATACCCTTAAAAGATGATACAATATGGCTTTGCAGAAAGGCGACTTCATACTGATAAATTATATTGCTAAAGTGAAAGAAACAAACGAAACTTTCGACACGACCATTGAAGAAACAGCCAAAAAAGAACGCTTATACAAAGAAGGCGAAATCTACGAACCAAAACTAGTAGTGATAGGAGAAGGGTGGGTTCTTAAAGCGTTAGACGAAAGCCTAGCAACAATGGAAATTGGCAAAACAACTCCCGTTGAAATACCGCCAGAAAAAGCCTTTGGAGAAAGAGACCCTGAAAAGGTTAAACGCGTTTCACTAAAACATTTAACCGCTAAAGGAATAACCCCAACTCTTGGGATGCGCATTGAATATGATAGCAAAATGGCTACCGTTCGAGCAGCAGGTGCTGGGCGTGTCTTACTGGATTTTAATCCTCCTTTAGCCGGAAAAACGCTAGTTTATGAAGTGACAGTCCAAAAGAAACTCGAAACAATAAAAGAAAAAATTGCGACGCTTATCCACCGCAGGATATCAGCTGTAGAAGAAACCAAATTTAAATTTGCAGCTAAAGAGAAAACTGTTAATATCGAAATGCCTGAAGAAGCCTTCTACTTAGAGGGAATTCAAGTGGCGAAAAGAGGCATAGCCATGGATATACAAAAATTTTTCCCAAAAATAATCGCTGTTAAATTCATTGAAACTTTTAAGGCTGAACCTAAAACAGAAACTAAAACTTAGCTCTGTGTAACTTCTGTTATTTTTGCAGTCTTTTCGCAAAATTCTCGGTTTAATTTCAGCTTTTTGAGGATTGTGTATCTTTCGGGTCTTATGGTCGCAGCCATCTCTAGCGCTTTTATTACATCTTCTTTTTCTACGCTGAGATCACAAGCATCTGTTGGCGCGCCTAACTTCTGCAAGGTATCTTTTATACGTCTCCAGTTTGCTCTATGGAGATAAGCCATGATTATTGTTCCAACACCGCATTGCTCGCCATGCATGGCATGGTTAGGCTTAATCATGTCAAGGGCGTGGCTAAACAAATGTTCTGAACCGCTACATGGGCGACTGCTTCCAGCAATGCTCATGGATACGCCGCAACTTATCAAGGCTTCTAGAAGCACCCGCAACCCTTCCTCACTTCCTGGCCTAATCAGTTCAGCGTTTTGCATTACAAGTTTGGCGCTCATGAAAGCTAGACTTGCAGCGTACCCTCCATAATACTCATTTATTTCCTCATGCGCTAATTTCCAGTCTCTCACAGCTGTGAATTTTGCGATTACGTCTCCGCAACCGCTTACGGTGAAGCGCCAAGGCGCTTGCATTATTATGTTTGTGTCTGCTATGATGGCTATTGGTGCTTGAGCCATAATAGAATATGGTTTTTCAAAGCCCTTGACAGAAGATAGGGGGCTCGCAATTCCATCATGAGAAGCTGTTGTTGGAACGCTTATAAACGGGATTTCTTGGCGAGCAGAGCTCAACTTTGCGACATCTATCTTTGTTCCACCGCCTACCCCAAAAACAACTTGCGGCTTTAAGGTCCTTATTTTTTCTTCAACAGCTTCCACATTTTCAACCGTTGCTGATTCAACAAGAAAAGTGTTAACTTCCAACCCTTCTTCTTCAAGTAGCGCCTTAACAGTTTTTCCAGCAATATCATAAGTTTTTGAACCCGCAACTATAAGCGCAGATTTCGTAAATCCCAATCTTAGCGAGATTTCAGGAACACACTCTATCGTTCCATTTCCAACCATCACTTCCCTTGGAAGCTGCATCCAATGATGTTTTAGAGGCAAATCAACCACTATTCAACTTTATAGTCTTCTTTAATTTCGTAGCAATGTGTGTTTAAACCTTTTTAAACTCAGCAATTCCTGATTAAAACTGTTGTTTTATTTTACTGTTACAGAACCGTAATATTAATAAATGTCATGGTTATGATTACATGATGCTACTTCCTGGTGAAGTAAACTCGCGATGCATTTAGATTTTGGGAGAAAAACAAAATGATGAATAATGATGCAGTTGATCGATTAGTGTTAAAGGGAACAACAACCATCGGCGTCGTATGTAAAGACGGCATCATATTGGCTTCAGACACCCGTGTAACCATGGGTTTCTACGTAGCCCACAAACATGGGAAAAAAATATACAAAATAGATGATCACTTGGCTATGACTATTGCTGGATCGCTTGCTGATGCACAGAGGACAGTCGATATATTAACGGCAAACGCACAGCTTTACAAACTGAGCATGGGTAGGCCTCTGCCTATAAGCTCGGCGGCAAGACTAATCGCAAATCTTTTGTTTTCCATATAGATTCGCGACACAAGTTCTAGTGGGTGGCGTGGACGACACTGGACCACACGTTTTCTCAATAGACCCATTAGGCAGTTTGACAGAGGAAAAATGCGTTGCCACTGGCTCTGGCTCGCCAATAGCCTATGGTATCCTAGAAGACAGATACAAGGAAGACATATCCGTTAAGGAGTTTTTGCCAATAATTGTCAAAGCTGTTAACTCTGCTATGAAACGGGATGCGGCAAGTGGAGACAGTTTTAACGTTGCAGTAATAGATGAGAAGGGTTATCAGAGAGTTGACTGATGAAGGGAAGAAGAAACTTCTAACCGATTGAGGAAGTTAAAATCGTGGCGCCGAGCTCTGAAAGAGATAAGATAGAAATAAGCCAGTACATATTAGAGCACGTTCCCAAAGAAGCCGAAGTGACAAGAATAGAATATGAAGGGTCAACGCTCGCTGTTTATACCAAAAAACCAGAAATCTTGGTTGAACAAAGCAGCGCAATCG
>CAVZKK010000014.1:0-10372 GCA_963775925.1 Candidatus Bathyarchaeota archaeon
CAAGCGAGCGGCTCTTTTTAAACTATATTCCAGTGGTTTTTTTGTTGAAAAAAGGGTGTTAGTAGGGGAATTGGAGACCGCGTAGGTTTCTATGGGGAGTTTTTTGTTTTTCAGTCGGTTGATGAAGTCTTCTTTGTCGAGTGAAACCAGTATGGAGTTGTGGGTGAGTGCTACTTGCAGGTAGAGGGCGTCGATGCTGTAGATGTTGTATTCTGCGCAGAGGGGAAAGGCTGATGTGCATAGGGTTTTGTTGCAGTTGGTGAGTAGTTGTGGGAGTATCATGTTGTCTAGTTGTGTTTTTGCTTTGGCGGCTGTGTTTAGGTCTGTTTTTCTGGCTAGGGTTCCGCACACTTCTTGGTAGATGATGCTGGGTTCTGCTAAGACGAATTGGTTGGGCACTTGGTTGAGTATGCTGTGCATTTTTCGCTTTGGGATTCGTCTGTTTTTAGGGCGGCGATTAGGACGTTTGAGTCTAAGGTTAAGAGGTGGTTACTTGGTTTCATGTTTTCTTGACCTGCGGGTTTCTTCGAGTACTGTTGGGGGACCGGACCATTTGGTCGAGACTTCGTGTTTGAGGTTTAGGAAGTTTTTGACGCTTGTTTGCATTTGGCTTGTTTTTTCTTCAGTTAACAGGATTGTTTCTTTGCGGTTACGAGTTCTGAGAGGAGGTCTGCCCATGTTTTGCAGCCGAGCTCTACTTTGAGTTTTTTTAGTTCTTTGAGCAAGTCTTCGGGGAGGTTTTTGACTAGAATTGTTGTCAAGACAGATTACCAATATTATCTGGATAATCCAGAATATAAATACTTTTTGGATTGTCGCGGACTTCCGCAAATGCCAACTATCATAAAGACTCATCAGAGAATCAATAATAGCTGATGTGCATTAAAGTTTTCCCAAACGATTAGCATTCTCTTAAATCGTATTTTCATGCTGGAAAAAGATTGTTTGAGATGCTTCGAAATTAGCCAAAAGAGTTAATGGTTAATTTGTCGCCAAAAAGGAATTTATGCGAGTCGTCTTCATACTGTAAAATCAAAGTTGGGTATCCTTGACCTGAATTTACTTCCAAGGCAACAACTCTTGTTTCTCCCACCTTTAACGGCTGTATATCTATCGGGTCTATTGAAGTGGAACGGCTCACTCCGATTGTTTCAACAAAAATGGTGAAAGAAACAGAATCCTTGCTTCCGATATTTGTTATTGTGAAATTTGCATTTGTAACAAAATTTGAATAAACACCTTGATAAATAAAAGCCTGTTCCAAAGTGGCTTGAAAATTGTCAACTTTAAGAGAAACCTTGGGAAGAGGCGAAAAATCAGGATTAGCAAAAACCCCTAATAAGATAACAGTTACAACCACAATTCCAGAAATCAGCAAAAGTTTTCGGTTCATGTAATAAACCTTGTAGCATCTCTTTACCAAATATTCTATCATCAAATCTGCATAAGAATCTTATTGCAAGAACTCGTAAAACTGAGAGACGCAAAAATTTTAAGCTAAACAAACCAATAATCAACACATGGTTAAAACAAAAAAACGTTCTTCTTCCGTCGGTGACTTCATTTTAGGAAAAAACGTTAAAAATCCTTTTGAAATTAAACCCTCAAAGAACCCTTTTGACATTTCAGTAGAACCCAAAAAGGATACACGAAGGTCTTTCACATCAACTCAAAAGAAGGAAATTCTTTATCAGCAAGATAACAAGTGTGCAAGATGCCATAAAAAATTAGACCCGAGAGCGACACAGTTTGACCATAAAAAACCTTGGGCATCTGGTGGAAGAACGATAAAAGAAAATGGAAGGGCTTTATGCTCAGAGTGCCATGATATTATTACGCACAATGAACGATTAAGAAAAACAGACAAGAAGCGAAAACCGAAAGACACATTTTCACTGTTCTAAAAACTTCTGATAGCTAGAGTACTCTCTTTATCAAAAGACTTGCATCAATGGAGTTAACAGACTGCTACTTCTTCTTTTTCTTAGCGTAGAAGGTAACTTTTTTTGTTCCTTTTTTCGGCATTTTTTTCACCTGACTCTATTTGTCTGTTTTAACTTTTTAATTTTTGCATTTGAAAAATTATAATAGGTGGTTCAACAATAACAAAAATAGGGTTGAGTAAGTTTGGGCAAAAGAAGACGTTCAAACGATAACGACCTCTTTGGACTTGGAAGTTTCTCTAAATCCCTTACATTATCAAATAACAGAATGAGGGGAAGAATGGCAGAGGACAGTTTTGCGCTTGACCAAACTCTGCAAGGAAATGAGTGCAGAAAAATCCATAAGGGTAGGGATTTTGTCGTTCAAGAGAGAGGCATGTTTGGAAGAAAAATAGGTAAGCCTAAGACATATGAAGTAAAAACGGGAAATTCTCAATTATCAGATGCACAAAAAAGAAAACAGAGACGGGCATCGAGGGGAAGCTATAAGGTTGTTAGGTATTAGGGACTTTTTTAAGAACAAAAGAGGAATAGGCGCACTAATTGTTATTCTAATTTTGATAGTGGTTGTTGTCGTTGTCGCATGGGCATTCATTTGGAGTCAAGTAATAAGCGTTAATGTATCCAACTTTTCAGATGTTTGGCTTGCAATCATAGTCATTACGGTAATTGCTGGTGCGATATTAGCGGCTTTAGTATTAATGGGAAGAAGAAACAGTTAAAGTAGCCTTTCAGATGTCCCCTACCCTCTACGATTTAAAATTTTCCATCCTCATTTCCCGACAGAGGCTCGGAAAAAGTGCCTTAACTAAAACCCTTGGACTTTTTTTCTGTGGGTAAATATCTCAAAACTAAAAATCAAAAACCGTTCAAAAACCACAGAAAATCCCTCATAGAACCTTATTAATTTCCTGATTTTAGAGTCTGAAAACCGAGAGCCAATAGAAAGCCCGTATGTGCAAACACTGGTTGAACCTATAAATAGAGGGGGTATACGTCAAAAATCACACAACAGTCCACGACTGCCCTGATAACCAACTCTAACAACAACTAACAAACACCTAAAGCTACGAAAAGAAAGAAAGGAATTGAGGCTATTCTGCCTCGTAGAACTCTTTGGCTCTTGGCGGAACAGGCGATAAACCTCTGCGTTCCCTAATCTGCTTTATCGCATCAGCCTGCATTGCTCTGGAACAGGTGCCACCGGCTAAATTGCGTCGCCCAGAAAGCTCTACCTTGAGTTGATGAGCGCAATTCATCGGCAATCCCGAAAGATTCAGACACAGGCATCTCAGCCTTAACGATAACCAAATCCTCCTCATTTGCCATGTCCAAGATTTTCCCACGACGTTTCTGCACTATGGCGATAACGGGACTAACAAAATGGTTCGGAACTTTACATTCAAAATTAATAAAGGCTCCAAAAGCTTCGGATCACTCAGCAGAAAACAGCACCATATAGGACGCCAAGTCATCGGAAGAATCTGAGCGGGTCCCCTATGCACAGGGTCTTCGTGAACAGTGATGTCTTCCAGGTTAACTTTCAACCCGTATGCAGGTTCTTTCGCTAAAACTGAAGTATGTACGGCTTCGCGGAAACCAGATTTCACGTGGTCTATTACTTCTTCAACGTACTGTCTTCCCTTGATTCTGTTGGCAAAGTATGTTTTCCTCAATAGCTATAACGTTACGTGCATCGTCCGTTGACCATCCTAACGGTTTCAGGTCTTTTGTCTATCTTCGCGGGTTTGCATCTCGCGAATTTTCTCCGACTTGATTGCCTCGATAACTTCTTCCGGCAACTTTTCCATTGTAACCCATAGCTTACTATGCTTGTTCGGGCTTTTACCCATTATTGCTGCGCCTCTCTAGTCGTGGCTGATCGTTTCACGGTAAATCACAATGGGCTTGCTAATTTTCACCTTCAACCCAGCTTCCTGCATCCGATAAGCTGTAATCTCAAGGTGAAGTTCACCCATACCACTTAATAGGAACTCGCCGCTTTCCTTGTTCATCATGAAATGCAGGTTAGGGTCTTCGGTTGTAAGCCTATGAACGACCTTGTCAAACAGCGGTAGGTCTTTAACGTCTCGGTTCAACCGCAACCGTAACCACAGGGTCTGAAACATACTTTAACCCTTCAAACGAATGCGTTTCCACACCTTCTTCCGCAACCGTTTCGCCAACATGAATCGATGGCAACCCTGAAAGTGCAGCAATGTTTCCCGCTGGGATTTTGTCCACGATAACTCTGTCTGTAGCCATACTCATGTAAACCTGCTGAATAGTGCCTTTCTGGTGGCTGTTTATTAGCTGGACCACTTTTCCTTTTTCACAGTACCGCTGAAAATTCGTCCAATAGCAACAACTCCGCTGTGCGTGTCAACCTCAATTGTAGTTATACACATAAGTAGCGGCCCATTAGGGTCAACTTTCGCCATTGCTTTGCCTACAGGGCTATCTGCATCTCCTGGCCAAATTTGACCTTGCCTGTACGGCTGAGCTTCAAGCGGGTTGGGCAATTTTTCACAGAACATATCCAAAATTGGCTCATACAATGGCGCTCTCTTGCTTAGCGCATCAACTTTTGCTGCAATTTCTTCATGTTCCCCTACATATGCGTCGATGATTCCTTGAAAGTGTTACTCCTTTGCTTTCATATGAGGTAGGTTTAGTCCCCACTTATGAAGGGCTGAACCAAACGCTACACGTCCATCTTCAACTTTAACTTGCCAGTCCTTCTTGTGCTCAGGTGGCGCATATTTTTCTATAAGACTGTTTATTCTAACAATAATTTTTGCGAATTTGCGTTGTATTTCTTTAGGAGTTAATTTAATTTCCTTTATGAGCCTGTCAACCTTGTTTATGAAGAGAATTGGTTGAACTCTTTCGCGTAATGCTTGCATCAGAACCGTTTCTGTTTGAGTCATAGGACCTTCTACAGCATCCACAACCACAAGCGCACCGTCAACAGCGCGTAAGCTTCTCGTCACTGCTCCACTAAAATCTATGTGCCCAGGCGTGTCAATGAGGTTTATGAGGTATTCTTTTCCTTTATAGATGTGGATCATGCTTATATTTGAGGCGAAAACTGTCATTTGCCTCTTCTGTTCAAGCTCCCAAGAATCAAGGAAAAGTTTTTGGCCAGCTGTTTGTTCGCTTATTATGCCTGACGCAGCCAAAAGACTGTCCGAAAGCGTGGTTTTTCCATGGTCTACGTGGGCTATTATGCTTGCGTTCCTTATTATCTCTGGACTATTCATAAGTTTAACAATGTCTTCAATTTGCTTATAGCGTCCCATAACTAAACCTTCTCTAATCTAACTAAATGATCATGAATACATGCAGTTTTTGTTATGGCTCTTTGAAGCATTTTCGAGTTCACTCTTGAAGATAGGCTACATGGATGTGAAAAATGTGACCTATTAACTTTTTGTTGCAATGACGATTCAAAACTGTTTGATCCCTTTTATGTCATGAGCGCAATCGGCTTGTCTGAGTTTCCTTATTAATGTAAAAGCGCCTTTCCCCTGTCTCTTCACACCTAGAACATTAACGTTATTAAGTGGTATCGGCTTAGCTGGCTTCTTGAAAGGATCTTATGCCTTGCTTGTCGAATGAATCTGATATTTTTCCTTATTTGTGAACATATAACCGTCTCATCCAAAGCAGCCTTACTTTTCGCATGCAATTTCAGAACAGCTGTTTTTCAATCGTAAAAGAAGATTGCGAAGTGTTTTTAGAGGAGGCTGCCTCCTCCATAAAAAACATTTTCCTTCATCGAACCATACTGCTAGAGCATTATCAGGGCGGGTTTAAGGAAAACTTATCGAAACCAAAGTGATTTACTTTCCGATTAGTTTAAATCTAACCGCTTGTTCTTGCTAAAGCAAACTTTACAAAGGAAAAACTCGCTGAAAGAGGGTTAATAGCTGATGATATGAATGGATTTCAAACCGATTTGAGACGAAAAAACATTCCATTGCTTAACATTTTCTTAGCTACGTCTCCGTTTCATCAAAATTGCTCTCAAAGGACCCTAACTAGCATATTTCTGAACGTTTTGGAGGGATTTTATTGGAAAAAGATGTTTCTATGCATGTCAACGAAGTTTTTGAAGCTTTAGAGGCGTCACCTAATGGATTAACCAGTGAAGAGGCTGAAAGCGACTCGACAAGTACGGTTCAAACACTTGTTGAAAAGAAGCAAGCATCCGTTCTTCTACAAGTTTATCACGCATTTTAAAGATTTGTTCGGCATACTGTTGCTTTTTGCAAGTTTGCTTTCGGCTATCGGCGGTATGTGGCAACTAAGCTTAATCATTCTCGGCGTCGTATTGGTGAACACGTTTTTCAGCCTATTCCAAGAATGGCGAGCAGAAAAAGCCATGGAAACACTAAAAAGTTGGATGCCTGAGTACGCCAAAGTCATTCGAGACGGAGAACTTCAAAAAATACTAGTGAAGGAAATTGTTCCAGGCGACGTAATAGTTTTGGAAGAAGGTGACCGTGTTCCAGCGGACGCACGTTTAATTGAAGCCTTCGACTTATGGACGAACAATGTTCCTTTGACAGGCGAATCTGAACCGCAGCCAAGAACTGCGAAACCAGCGAAGACTGTTGGAGGCGTATTTGGATTCGCCTAACCTTGTTTTCATGAGTACAAGCGTTGCTAAGGGGCAGGGAAAAGCCGTTGTATACGCAACTGGCATGAACACGAAATTCGGGCAGATTGCCAATTTAACTCAGGCAATCCGTGAAGAGGAAAGTCCTCTTCAAAAAGAAATTGCGATTAACTGCAAAGTACGATTTTATTTTAGCTGTAGCTGTTGGCTGTGTCTTTTTCCTAGCCAGCTTAATTTGGCTTCATTTGACTTTACAGAAGCATACTTTTCATGATTGGTGTTATGGTGGCATGTGTTCCAGAAGGATTGCAAGTCACCGTGTCAAGCGCGTTGGCAATAAACGTTCTGAAAATGGTGAAGCAAAACGTTCTTGTCAAACGTTTGTCAGCAGTTCAAACATTGGGCAGCGTAACAGTAATATGCACTGATAAAACTGGCACGATAACCAAAGGCGAGATGACGTTGCCAAGATTTGGGTTAAAGAGCGAGTTGTCGAAGGTTTCAGGCGTAGGATATACTCCGATTGGAGAATTCACCTTGAATGGCAAAGCGTTAAGGGAAGCCGAAAAAGCACGTTGAGAAACTTCTAGAGATTTCCGCTCTTTGCAACAGCGCAAAGATTGAACCGCCTTCAGACAGAAACAAGTCTTGGAGCGTCATTGGTGACCCGACTGACGGAGCTTTGCTTGTTGCCGCCTTAAAGTACGGATTAAACGTTCAGATGCTCTTGCTAAGAAACCCATAATCGTCACATCTTTCCTTTTGACTCGAAAGGAAAAGAATGACGACAATCCACAAGTCAACGGTAAACATTTCCGTATACACTAAAGGTGCTCCAAGAAGCATCCTTTCCGTATGCAAAGAATAGTTGTAGACGACAAAGTAGAGGACTTGACAGAAGAGAATTGGCGTCGGTTGAAGCAAAAATTCGTGAATTTGCGAACGAAGGCTTACGCGTAATAGCTGTAGCATACAAAAAGTTGCCGAAAAAGGGGTATTCAAAGATGAGGACGATTGAGCAAGACATGATTTTGGTGGGCTTGCAGCCATGCAAGATCCTCCTCGCCCAGAAGTTAAAGAAGCTGTGAAGAAGGCTAAGCAGGCTGGCATAAAAACTGTGATAATAACTGGAGATTACGGTCCAACAGCTCAAGCTATAGCTGAAGAAGTGGGCATCGTAGATCAAGTCAGTTGCCGCATAATTCGTGGCGTTGACTTGGAAGATCTAAGTGATGAAGCGCATTGTAGAGGAAGTTAAGAGAGGAAATGTAATCTTCGCCCGTGTTTCTCCCGAACAGAAACTTCGCATAGTCAGAGTTCTTAAGAAGAGCGGTGAAGTCGTTGCTGTCACTGGTGATGGAGCAAATGATGCACCTTCCTTAAGAGAGGCTGACATTGGCGTAGCGATGGGTGCCTCCGGAACAGACGTTGCCCGGGAAGCAGCAGACATAGTTTTGCTCGACGATAGTTTCGAGTCAATTGTTAAGGCTGTAGAATCCGGTCGTGCAATTTACGAAAACATAAGAAAATTTATAGTATACGTTTTCTCGCACAACTGGGCTGAGTTGATTCCCTACGTGCTTTACGCCTTGTTAGGCATACCTTTGCCCTTGCTTGTGGTGCAGGTTTTAGCCATAGATCTCGCCATAGACGTCATCCCATCACTAGCCTTAGCCGTGAACCGCCAGAACCAGGAATCATGCAGGAGCCGCCTCGAAGCATTAAGGAGAGGCTGTTTACAACTAAAGTTTTCTTGCGTTGCTGTTTCATAGGTGCAATAATTGCTACGGGCGCAATGTACGGATGCTTAAGCGCTTGGACAGCTGGTGGTTGGCATTTGGGAATGCCGTTGCCTTCCGACAGCAACGTCTACATCAAAGGGGTAACTATGACTTTTGCTGGCATAGTTGTGGCTCAAGCTGGGAACGTTCTCGCCTGCAGAACCAGCAAGACTTCGATTTTCAAAACCAGCCTTTCAACCAATAAGTGGATTTTGCTTGGAATAGTATGCGCAGATATCTATCTTGTCCTTTCTGGTTTATGTTCCGTTAATGCAGCAGTTCTTCGGCACAACCGCGCTCAGCGCTTGGCGACTGGGCATTTCTGGTTTCCCTTGCCCTAATCGTGGTTTTTGCCGAAGAAATCCGAAAGTTCTTTTCCAGAAGGCTGTCAAAGGGCGCTGATAACTAACGGTGTTTGCTTGTCTATACCTCATGCTGTTAGCTTGAACTTCAGTTTACCTTGTGCTTGTCTGGGAAAGGAAGGTTTAAATAAATTATGCCTCATTTCGTAGTTAGCTTCAAGCTTAAACGGATGAAATTGAATGTCACAAGAATATCGTCACATACTCCGCATCGCAGGTGCAGATGTAACTGGCACCTTAAAGGCTTCTTACGCTTTAACCGAAATCAAAGGAATAAGCCTTAGCCTCTCCAACGCTATACTAAAAAAGGCAGAGGTAAACCCCGATGTGAGAGTAGGTTTCCTCACAGAAGCAGAAATCGAAAAATTAGAAAAAATAATCAAAGACCCTACACAATACAATCTTCCAAACTGGCTTTTTAACAGAAGAAAAGACGCGGAAACAGGAAAAGACACACATCTCACAAGTTCAGAACTTGTTTTAAGAACGAAAATGGACATAGACCAAGCCAAGGAAATAAGATCTTGGCGCGGATACCGCCACGCTTACGGTTTGAAAGTGCGGGGGCAAAGAACAAAAACCACAGGAAGAGCAGGAAAAGCCCTAGGCGTCAAGAAGAAAACGCTCATGCAGAGACCAGGAGCCGCACCTCCACCAGAGCAATGAGGTAGATAAAGATGGGCGACCCGAAAAGACAACGAAAAAAATATGAAACTCCACGCTTTGGTTGGCGCAAAGACACTCTGCAAGAGGAGCTTAAGCTCTTAGGCCAATTTGGCTTAAGAAACAAGCATGAACTTTGGCGCCACGAAACAATGTTATCAAAGGTACGAGGTATAGCCCGTTCTCTCATAGGCAAGACGCCTGAAGAACGCGAAAAAATGGAAAACGAACTCTTAACACGCCTGAAAAAACTTGGGGTCCTCCAAGAAACCGCGGCTTTAGATAACGTCTTAGACTTAGCCATAGAGGACCTGCTTGAACGACGACTTCAAACAATCGTTTTCCGAAAGAACTTAACAAAGACAATTTTCCAATCCCGCCAGCTTATCACTCACGGGCACATAATTATAGGAAACCGACGAGTAACAGTGCCAAGTTACATCGTGTCAAAAGAAGAAGAAAACCAAATTATGTACGCCCCGCAAAGCGCGCTTGCAAACCAAACGCATCCCTTGCGTCAAGCGATGACGGTTCCAGCTAAGCAACCAATAGTAAGGCCGCCGCCTAGAGGCAGAAGAGGCGGAAGAGGAGGGGGCAGATTCTGAGTAGCAGCAAAAGAACTGAGAAGTGGGGAGTCGTCCACATCTTTAGCTCCTACAACAACACGTTAATTCATATAACTGACATTTCAGGCGCAGAAACCATCTCTCGTACATCCGGCGGAATGTTCGTTAAGGCGGACAGATTGGAATCTTCACCTTACGCGGCCATGCGCGCCGCCACAGCAGCAGCTGAAGTAGCTCGAGATAAGGGAATAACAGCTATACACATCAAAGTTCGCGCTCCAGGAGGGTCAGGTCCACGCACGCCCGGACCAGGTGCCCAAGCCGCCATAAGAGCGTTCGCGAGGTTTGGTTTCCGCATAGAACGCATCGAAGAGGTCACACCGATTCCCCACGACGGTACAAGAAGACCAGGCGGCAGAAGAGGAAGACGCGT
>CAVZKK010000015.1:0-19116 GCA_963775925.1 Candidatus Bathyarchaeota archaeon
AGTGTTTTTATTTGCTGTTGTGTATGGTGGTATCATCTTTTTTCTTCAACTGATGGCGCTCTTCATTTTATTTTTCTTGTACGGCATCTATGCTGCCAGTACAGAAGGAATTTCGAAAGCTTGGATATCTAATATTATTCCGAAAAATAAAGTTGCAACAGCGATTGGATTCTATACTGGTATGCAAAGTATTTAAATCCTTTGGCAAGCAGTTGGGCAGGATGGTTATGGTATGTCTTTTCACCAACAGTAACATTTAGTGTCTCGGCAATTGGAGCTTTCGTGTACAATCATTTATTTGACGATAGTATTCAAAACGCGATATATTGTTGAAAATTGAATAAAAAAAAGAGCCGAATTTATTTGACTAATTGTGTAAGGTTTTATATATTTTCTATTAGTGCCGTCTCTCTCCTATATGGCGGCACATAGTTAGCCTCCCTAGTCCCTGACGGTTGGAGTGCGTCTGGGGATTTTTTTCCCAATATTTTAATCCGAACAAGCGATGAAAGAAATTTTTTTCTTGCCGTTCTATATAAACTTATTCTATCTTGAAATGAAATCTGTAAATTTATCGCAAATTATGATGTTCTACATCATATATAGATAGGTTTATTGCCAAAGATCTCGGGGAAAGAAGATATGCTTCTTCATCATCACTTTATTAGTATTGCAAAACAATACGAAGACAAACTCGCCTTTATTGATCGGTACAACCAATAAAAAAGTAACATATGGTAAGGCGCTCATTGCTTCTCTTATCTTGGCGGATAAATTTAAAAAATACAAGAAGGGCTTTATAGGTATTATGATACCGACATCGGCAGGGTGTGCGACTTTCTATTCTTGGCGCATTGATGAGCGGGCGGGTTCCGGTAATGATTAATTATTCTACAGGGGCGGCGCAAAATTGCGAATATGCACAGAAAAAATGCGCCTTTAAAACAATCATTACTTCAAAAGCACTCCTTAAATAAAATAAATTGTCCCCGCGTTCCCGGTATGGTCTTCATAGAAGATATTATGGAAGAGCGTTTCGATCTTTGATAAGATTAAAGCTGCGCTCCGAGCAAAACTTCCGGTCGATAGACTGCTTAAAAAAATTTACAGCGGTGGGCTCGGCAAGAGCCATAATATTATGCTATGAGTACGCACAAATGTATAGGGGCAAGTTCATTCTGCGCTTTGAGGACACAGACCCTAAATTGAAAAGGCCTGTTTTAGAGTTTTATGACCGTATCAGAGAGGATTTGGCTTGGCTCGGATGCAAGCCAGACGAGGAATACATTCAAAGTGACAGAATTCCCATCTATTATGAGTATGCTGAAAAGCTGTTGAGGGATGGTAACGCCTATATTTGCGCATGCCAGCCGGAACTATTTCGAGAGAAGATATTAGCGAGCAAGCCATGTGAATGCCGCAATTTGCCGCCAAACGAGCATCTCACAAGATGGCAACGCATGCTTGAAGGCAGTTACAGAGAAGGCGAAGTGGTATTCCGCGTGAAAACTGATTTGAATCATCCAAATCCAGCCGTCAGAGACTGGCCGGCCCTCCGCGTTATAGACGCCGAAAAGTATCCGCATCCAAGGGTTGGAAGTAAATATCGTGTCTGGCCACTATACAATTTCGCATGTGGTATAGACGATCATCTTATGAGAGTGACCCACATAATCCGGGGAAAAGAGCACTTAACCAACATGGTTCGGCAGGAATATATGTATAAGTATCTAGGCTGGCAATATCCAGAAGCTATACATTATGGCAGGCTCAAAATAACCGGGGCATCACTAAGCAAGTCAAAAATTGTTCAGGGAATAAGGGAAGGCTTATACAAGGATTGGGATGACCCTCGTCTGGCAACTTTTGCAGCCTTGAGAAGACGTGGAATAACACCGGAAGCCATTAAGAAAATGATAATTGATGTTGGACCCAAAACTTCAGACGTTATTTTAAGCTGGGAAAATATGTATGCGTATAACCGCAAAATCTTAGACCCAACGGCTGATAGATACTTTTTCGTGCATAACCCAATAGAATTGACGGTGAAACAGATTCCAAAAGTTTTTATGGCAAGGCTTCATTTGCATCCAGACCAGCCTGAAAGAGGGTTCAGAGAATACACAATAAAGCCTCAAGGAGCCAACAGTTCCGCAGGTTTCTGGGTTTCAAAGAAGGATGTAGATGATTCAAAAATTGGAAATATAATTCGCCTCATGGAACTTTTTAACATAGAAATCGAAAACGTAAACGCATATTCTGCTCAAGCATCTTTCATCAGCGAATCGTATGAAGAGGTAAGAAAGACTAAGTCGCAGCTAATTCATTGGATACCTGCTGGAGAGGACATGCCCTGTCAAGTCGTTATGCCCGACGTAACAGTAGCGGAAGGAATTGCTGAAAGCGCTTGTAAACAGTTAAAGCCTAATAGCATAATACAGTTTGAAAGGTTTGGCTTCGTCAGAATCGACAAGGTTAACACGAAACTGACAGCCTACTATGCTCACAAATAGTGATGGGAGAAGAAAACATGCGTAAACAAGATAAAATGATCATTTGGCCAGCCTACTTCGATTCGACAAAGACAAGAAGGGATGGTAGGCGAATCCCTAAAAGTTTGGCTGTGCCTTCTCCGAAGATTTTAGAGATAAAAGATGCTGCGGAAAAGATTGGCTTAGAGTATGAACTTGTCGGTGATGCTGGTTACCCAAAGACACCGTGCTTGAAAACTGGTATGCTTCTTGTGAAGAAAAATGAGACGAAAGACCGGATAATTAAAAGTGTCGCAAAACAACTGTTAAAGATTCGGAGCACAGCTGCAACAAAATAGACAGGACAGATTAACTCTTTTCTTCTTCTCTGATTAGAACGGCGTTTATTATTCCATCTTGTCCCGGACGAGAAGTAACACGCGCCAAACCAAGAGAAGTTTCTATCACTGCGCCTTTCGTTATTACGCCCCTGCGGTCGTAGTCAACGTTGACGGGGTTTTTAACAACCCGCATAATTTCAACCTTTTCTGTTTTTCCGCTTTTCGGATCAGTTACGCACACGTACTTGTCGCTTAAAGCCTTGATTTTCGTGGTTTCTCCTCTTCCCCTAACGATTTTCTTTTTCGGTTCGCCGAGGATGGTTTCGGCTGGAAATCTTCCTTCTTCAAATTTCCTCTTTCGCCTGTAGGCTCTTTTTCTGCCTCCCGACAGTTTTTTCTTGCGAAGATCGCCGTGCCAAACCGACATGTCAAATTTCCCTTTTTAGTTTCTAAACTAAGTGTTCACTATCACCGTTATTTTGCAATATAAACCTATCCATTTCAGGGTCTAAGCGTTTCTTGTCTTGAGAAGTCTTCAAAAACGTGTTTCAACTCTTTTTTCATGGTTACCACATCGTGGCTTAAACAGAAGTAGTCAGCAAAATATTCAGTTGTTCTGAGAACCGTTGAACGCCCGCTTCTCTCGGCGGCGATTAAACCCATTTCCTTCAGCAGTCTTATGTGACCGTAGACATGATGCCCTCGTACTTCAACAACTCTTTTTTGGGATATTGGCTGTCTATAGGCTATATATGAAAGCGTTTTTAATGGACCCGTAGAAAGCAGCGGTCTAGTGACAAGTTTCTTAACGTAAGGTGTGAATTCAGCTTTTAACTGCAAAACATATCTTTCATCTTTTAACTCTAAAATTTCAAGAGCAGTATTTCTACTCACATATTCTTTCATAAGCATCTTTGCAAGTTTTCTTGCTTTATTTTTTGAGCGAGTCTTCAAAACTGAACATAACTCGTTTAAGTCTAAGGGGCGACCAGCAACGTACAAAGCGGCTTCCAATAGAGCTAGGTCATACTGCATTTTCTCTGTAGCGTGCTTCTCTTCAGAAGTATCCAGATTAAGCGCTTGCTTTTCCGCCTTCTGCAATGTTTAAATCCCCAACTGTTATGTATATCTCCTCAGTTTCTTCATTCTGCAACAAGTTAACTCTTCCATCTTGCGCTAAAAATAATAGGAGAATGAAAGTGCGGATGGCTTCCAGCCGCCCCGCTCCTTTTATCAAAGTTGAAAACTCGATTATTCCTGTGCCTTTCACCCTCTCCGAAAGAGAAGCGTAGAGCTTTTCCATTTGCAGCTCAATTTCCATAAGGTATATGTCCAATTGCGGTAGAATTTCCGAGGGTGTTGGAAGAATAGGTTCTGCAATAGCTTTTTCAAAACGGACTAATTTCTCACCTTTCAAGACGTCGTCTAATACTTCCAGCAGATGCCTTATGGTTGTTGAAGTTAATTCATGCCTAAGTGGCAGAAGAAGGGGCGGAGGAAGAAAATCTTGTGGAGGTTTAGGCGGTGGCGGCGGTTCTTCAAGTTTCAGCAGAAGCTTCGACTTCATCAAGTATATGAGGGCTGAAGAATCAAGAGCTACGCCAGAAGCCCTGAAATCTATCTGACCAGTCTTTTCCATCTCCTCAAGAAAAGATGTGAGCAAATAGGTAACATTGATGTTCCAAGGTGTAAGCTTTTCAAGCTTGTGAAAATCGAAGAGAATGTTCCATGGAGGACGCAAATAAAACGGTTTTTTGACAATTGCAGACGCCATTAACTTGGCACCTCTAGGAGTCGGGCAGAGATAACGTTTGAAACCCCGTTGCGTTCATAAACTCCATAAACTTTCTGCGCTTTATTCACCATTTCGGGCTTTAAGGTGATGACTATAAACTGGGTTTTCTCCGACTCCTCCAATAGAAGGTCGGCGAGTTTTGACACGTGGAAAGCGTCTAAATGGGCGTCTATCTCGTCAAGGATGTAGAAAGATGCAGGGGTAAACTCTTTAATGGCGAATATGAAAGCAACAGCTGCAACTGAACGTTCACCACCACTGGACTCCGCTCACAACTATTGAAGGCTTATTGGGAAACTGAACAAGCATGTCAATGCCTCCCGAGAAGGGTTCATCAGGATTTTCAAGTTTAAATGTGGCGTTTCCGCCTCCGGTGAGTTTTGAGAAATATTTTGCAAGATTACTGTTGATTTTTTCGAAGGCTTCTGTGAAGACATTGCGTTTCTTACGTTCAATTTCATCCATAAACTGCACTATAGTTTGTTTTTCTCTTTCAAGCTCATTCATTCTTAATGAGAGTTCTTTATAGCGCGAAATTTGCTCAGCATAATGTGATAGGGCAAGCTGGTTTACTGCGCCTATTCTTTCGAGTTCAAACTGCATCATTCTCATAGATGTTTCGGCTTCTTCAACCTGTCTCGGCGTTACAGCTAATGGTTGCTCATAACCAAACTGCCTAAGCTGATTCCGATACTGCTCAAACTGAAGCATAGAAGTTTGAATGTTCAGCTGAACTTGATTTAACAAACGATCAGCTTGTTCATACTCCGGATCAAGCTTGCGGAGTTCCTTGTCTATGTCGTCTATTTGGGCGGTGAATTTTTTGGCTTCATCCCTTGAAGACAACACGGTCTTAGAAAGTTCAACGCGGCTTTTCTCCAGTTCTGCTAAATCTTGCTTTAGTGATTCCCGCTCTTGAAGCGCCTCTTCTACTTCCTTCTCAACTCTTCTTAACTGTTGTTCAACTTTAGCAAGTTGAATTTTCGCGTTTTGATATCCAACCCTTAAAACATTGTCGAACTGTGATTGAAGCGTTGAGATTTCTGTTTGAATTGTGCCGAGTTTCTGTCTTAAAGTGATACTTTCTTCGGCGAGTCGCTCCCTTTTAACCTCCATTTCTTGAATATGTGAAGGGTCTGTTTTCCGTCTTAGAGTGGCTAACTCACCTTGAAGTTTCCGCATTCCCTTCTGTATCGAACTTCTTTCAGCCCTGCGGAGCCACATCTGCGTTTTTTCGTTTTCAATTTCTTTCTTAAGCCGTTCAATGTAATGATTGACTCGTTTGATGTTGGACTTTGTTCTTTTAACACTTCTTTTAACTCTAGCTATTTCTCTGTCAAGGGTGACTATAGCCTCCGACAGATGTGCAATTTCAACCCGAGTTTTATCGATTTCCTCCTCGAAAGAGGTTACATCATTGCCTCTTCTTGAAAGATGCTGTTGTAGGGCTTTGACGGCTTCATCGAGGCTTTTAATGGCTGTTTCGCTTGGGATTATGGTTGAAAAATCTATTGGAGCACGGTAGTAACCGCTTTCGAATGCTCCGCCTATCTCGTACAAGTCTCCGTTGACTGTGACTGCGCGGTAGCCTTCGCTGGATAGGGCGAAAGCAGTTTTGTCGTCTGACGTGATTAATGTGTCGCCAAAAACGAAGTGTATTGCAGACTCGTAATTCTTCTCATATTTTATGAAAAAGGAGGCTACACCAGTGACGCCTTCTTTTTCAGGAATTTTTAAGGGTTTAGGGTTTAATGTTCCTTGAAGCGAAATTATCTTAATTCTTCCCAGCTTCATTCTTCTTAATGTTTCTGTACATGTGAAAGACAGCGTCAAAATCCTTGACAACAATTGCGTCGAGCCATCCTGCCGCCGTCGCCTCTATTGCCAGTTGATAAGCTTTGTCAATTTTGATTAAGTTGCGAAGTCTGCCATACACGCCTGGAATTACACCTAACTCGCCAAGTTCTTCTATGGTTCTTAGAGCTTTCTCCTCTGAAGCAACAGTTTCTGCAAGTTCCCTTTGCGTCACAAACTCTATGACTGCTGTACGTGCCGAATCAGCTATTTTTCCAGCTTCAGATATTTCCCCTGCTATGGCTTCTTTTTGCGCAATTCTTCGCTCAAGCATACGCTCTAGGTTTTTAAGCTGTGTTTTCTGTTCCTTCTGCACCTTTTCAAGCTCAGCAAGCGACTTCTCGAGTTCGCTTAATGTTGATGCAAAATTTCCTTCGCGCTCATTCAGATCTTTGAATCTTCTTGTGCTAATTTTAATGGCTGTCTGGCTTTTTACATGTTCAGACCTTAAAAATGTAAGCCTTTTGTAATAATTGTCGAGTTGTTGCTCAATTTCGCGGATTTTCTTGCTGTTTTCTCCCAGATTCTCCCAAAGTTGAGCAGTTTCATCTACTAAAACATCGTGTTCAGCCTGTTTTGCGTTTATCTGGTTGAAAATTCCATCATAATCGCTTCTTAACTGTTTGATTCTCAGACGGTTTTCACGAATTTCATTTCGAATGGCTTGATACTGTTGAAGATTGTTTTCTCTAATTCGCTTTAAGCCTTCAAGGCTCGTTTTTCCCGAGGTTATTTTGGTTGTTAATTCTGTTAATTTTGACTTTAATTCACCTATTCTTATTTGCACTTTTAATACTTGTGAACCGCCTTCCTCAACGATTTCTGAGCTTAGTTTTCGCCATTCCCCTTCAACATCTCTTCTTTTTGACCTACGCTCTTCACGTAGCTGCCTTAATTTTTCAACTCTACTTCTAACTTTATCCGCTTGTAGGGAAGTTTCCTCTACTTTCTTTTGTATCTGTGCCATGTCATGCGAAAGTTTCACAGATTCAAACTTTTTTATCTCTTCTTGGATGAAATTATACCTTAACAATTCGTTGCGTTCTCTTTCTAGGTCATCCACTCTTTTTTGGACTTCGTCTATTCTGCCCATGGCTGTGCGTATGGAGATATCTGCTGCCCGCAGTTTTTCTTCAGCCTCTGCCTTCTCAGCGTCGTACTGGGCTATTCCAACCAAATCCTCAATAATTTTCCTACGTTCAACTGAAGAGATATCTGCTAGACGGGTTATTGTGCCTTGTAGAATTATGTTTTGGCTTGTGGAGCTTATTCCAGCCATGGAAAGAACATTTAAAATGTGCGCCCTTGAGATTCTTCTGCCATTAAGCCTATAAACGCTTTGACCGTTTCTATAGACTTCCCGTGAGACTGTAACAGTAGTTGTGTCCACTGGTATGCGGCCATCAGTGTTGTCAAACTGAATTATTACCTTAGCCATTTTCGCCCTTTCTAGTCCAGCCTTCTCAGAACCGTGGAAAATCAGTTTGGCTGCATTTTCCGCCCGGAGCCTTCTAGTGCTTAATTCGCATAAAGCGAATAGAACTGCGTCAACAATGTTTGTTTTCCCGCTTCCGTTTGGCCCCGTGACGGCTGTAAAACCCTTATCTAGGACTACTTTAACAGTTTGCGGCCCAAACGATTTGAAACCTTTAAGCTCGATTTTTTTAATGTAGGGCATTCAGTTTACGCCCTCACCTTATGGAAACACAGAGATCTTCTTATTATAGACACTTCTGTAAGATTTTTCTATAAAAGTATTGCATCTTAAAGTATTAACGGTTATGTACTCTTTGACGCTATTTTTCAGTTTTAAATCCATATTTTGTAGCCATTTTCTTGATAAACTCTTTTATGCGTCCATCTTCGCCATAAACAAGCAGGCAACCATCATTTTGAACATTATATGAAAGATGCGATTCTTCAGCTAACGTCTTTAACTTTTCGATTGGTAACTCAGTTGAAGGTTTCACCCGAATCCACTTATGTTCTCGTGGAACTCCAGGAATAAATGTCTTCTCTTTCTCCTTTTCCAATATTTTTTTGCTCGCTTCGTCCAACCGTTTAAGCCATTCTTCAACGTATCCAGTTTCAAATATTTTCTGTCCTTCAGAAACGAGGTAGGATTCCACGTTGAGAAGATATGCCTCAACTTTTTGGCTGGTGTCTACATGGCTTGGGTCAGCCTTTAAGACATTAATCAAGGTCTTTGCAGACTTTAAATCACTCATAATTTCTGCTGGGACAACTATTCCCCTTCTTCGAAAATCGGTAATCATTTCCTCCAAAACCTTCCATGTAGCCAAATATTCCATACCTTGGAGTTCACCATGCTTTGAATTAGCGTTGGCATTATAAAGGATTATCATTCTAGGAAAATTGTTGAAACCATTCACCATATTACAATGCGGTGGCATCCATCACCTCCCAACAAACATACAGTTGTTTCTTCACAAAAACGCAGTTATTTCTTTTATATAGTCAACTCATACATCCGAGACATCTTGCCTAGTAATTCGTGCAATAAAAATTTTAACCTCTAACACTATTATTTACGATTACACAATGTTTCGTGAGTGATTAAAAGGTGAAAAAATGAGTTGGCGTAATGTTGCTGAAATCTCTGGAAGCGTCTATTGGGTTGGTATTAGAGACTGGAACCGCAGACTTTTTGACGCTTTAATCCCTCTTCCGAAGGGAACAACCTACAACGCATACTTGATAGTTGGCGAAAGCAAAAAGGCGTTAATTGACACTGTAAATCCAGGTTTTGAAAAAGAATTGGAAGAAAAAATCAACAAAGTTGTAAACCCTGCGGACATCGATTATGTAATAATGAATCACGCCGAACCTGACCATGCAGGCGCTATTCCACACATTATGTCAATCAACAGCAAAGCTAAACTGGTAACCACAAGCAAAGGCGCCAAGATGGCACAGACATTTTACAAAGTGCCCGAAGAACGGATACAAGTGGTTCATGACCAAGAAACTATTGATCTGGGCGGCAAAACACTCCGTTTCATAGAAGCGCCAATGCTCCACTGGCCAGAAACAATGTTCACTTATCTCATAGAAAACAAGATTCTTTTTCCGTGCGACTTCTTCGGCTCGCATGTGGCAACTGGACTTTACGATGATGAAGTGGAAGATTTGCTTGTTCACGCCCAAAGATATTGGGGGGAGATAATGATGCCCTTCAGAATTATGGCTCAAAGGGCACTGGAAAAGATAAAAGATTTAGAAATTGAAATGATCGCACCGAGCCACGGACCAATACATAGAAATACTGAACGTATCCTGACGGCATACAAAAAGTGGGCAAACGGAGAAACAAAACGGAAGGCCATGATAGCTTATGTGAGTATGTGGAACAGCACAGAAAAGATGATTCAACCAACCGCAGAAACATTGGCATCCGAAGGCATTGAAATAGTTCTCTACAATTTAGCTTTGGCAGACATAGGCGACATTGCAAAAGACCTCGTTGATTCGAGGGCAATAGTTTTAGGCGCACCTACAGTGTTAGGCGGCATGCATCCCCTAGCCGTTTACGCTACTTACCTAGTAAAAGCCCTACGCCCCCCACTAAAATATGGAGTAGTTCTAAGTTCATACGGATGGGGAGGAGGAGCCGTAAAGCATGTCCAAGAAGTTCTTGGGCCATTAAAAATGGAAGTTGTCGGGGCAATGGAAATTAATGGTCCGCCAACGAAAAACGACATTACGAAGATAATTGAAATAGGTAAGACTCTTGCCAAGAAGATTAAGGAGGAATCATGATGAGCGAAGATAAGAAGAGAATTTTAAAAAAGACAGCACCAGCGCCTGAAAGTGCACTGCAGTTTGAGACAGGTTCTCTATCTAAAGAAGAGATTGAAGCTATCTTGAACGCGCTTCCTGTTGACATTTCATTTGTTGATGCAAATGATGCTGTCAAATACTTTAACAAGGCTGAGAAAAGGATTTTTGTTCGGACAAAAGCAGTTATCGGAAGAAAGGTGCAGTTGTGTCATCCGCAGAAAAGCGTCCATATAGTGAACAAGATTCTTGAAGCCTTCAAGACCGGCAAGAAAGATGTGTCTGAATTCTGGATTCCAATGAACAACCGCCTAATTCACATAAGATACTTCGCAGTGAGAGACAAGAATGGAAAATATTTGGGAACAATGGAAGTTACACAGGATTTGACGAACATTAAGAAGATTGAGGGACAGAAAAGACTGTTAGACTGGAAAAGGTAGCCTTAATTTTCAATTAACCATTCTTTTTTCCAGTGATAAACAAAAATTTCAAAAGGCATGCATAACTGTTTTTGATAGATGCTTCTCTTATTCTGGACAAGTCTAAATAGCCAATGGAGGAAGAGTTCAACCTATATAAGGGGGGTAGGCTCACTCAGAGAGCAAAAGGAAAGCATTCAAGAACAGGAACACTAATAAAAGCGGGAATCAATAGGAAAAGGTTTTTAGTTTAGTTGTTATATGAAAGTTTGCAAACGTGATTAGGAATAGTGTGAGGTAGATGTTATGTCTGTGTTTGCAGCACCAGGAGCATATGACCGTGCCATAACCGTTTTTTCACCGGACGGGCGGCTTTTTCAAGTTGAATATGCGATGGAATTAGTTAACCGTGGAGCAACAATTTTAGGAATTCGATGCTCCGAAGGAGTGGTTTTAGGAGCAGAAGAAAATGTTGAACTCCTTGAAGAAGAAGAATATTCATGGAAAATTTTCAAGGTCGACGAGCACATAGGCGCAGCCATAGTAGGTTTAAGCTCAGATGCCCGCATCCTAATAGACCAAGCACGAGTATATGCTCAAAGTAACAGGTTAACCTACGACGAGCCGATTGACACGGAAGTGGTAACCAAAAGAGTGTGCGACATAATGCAACTCTACACGCAACACGCTGGCGTGAGACCCTTCGGAATCTCAATAATCTTCGGCGGAGTAGACAAGACAGGAAACCGCCTTTTCGGAACCCATCCCAGCGGAGCGTACAGAGGTTATAAGGCTACAGCTTGGGGCGGCGGAAGAGAAACAGTACTGGCCATATTAAAAGACGAGTATAAAGAAGACATGAGCCTCGAAGAAACCACGAAACTCGCGGTGAAATGCCTAGCAAAAGCCTTAGAAGCCAGACAACTGCCACCACGAATAAAAATAGCTGTGATTCCCTCGGAAACCAAAAAAATGGAAATGTTAAGCGACGAAAAAATTGAAGGTTATGTGAAAGAGTTAGGCGTGGGCAAGTGAAATAGTGATGAGTGAAAAATACACCATTGCACGCATAACAAAGGACGATGAACACTTCGAAGTTCTCGTAAAACCTCAAAAAGCATTAGACTACCACACAGGAAAGATAGCGGCAATAACCGAAGTTTTAGTCACTGAAACCATATTTTCAGATGCAAACAAAGGCACAAAAGTATCAGAAGAAGACTTACGTAAAGCCTTTGGAACAACGGAGCCACTGAAAGTGGCGGAGATAATACTGAAAAAGGGAACGCTGCAACTAACTACAGAACAGCGGAGAAAAATGGTTGAGGACAAAAGGAAGCAAATAGTAGATTTCATATCAAGGCAATGCGTTGACCCCAAAACAAACCTTCCGCATCCACCGTTACGCATAGAAAATGCCATGGAACAAATTCGCTATTCAATAGAACCCTTTAAGCCAGTGGAGGAACAAGCGAAAGAAATAATAAAACTGTTGCGACCGATTTTGCCATTAAAAATGGAGCAAGTATCCATTGGTGTCCATGTGCCAGCAGAATATTCAGCACGGGCCTACGGAACAATTAAAGGTTTTGGAACAATAAAACGAGAAGAGTGGCGTGCAGACGGTTCATGGTACGGAGTCTTGGAAGTGCCAGCAGGCTTATATGCGTCCATTCCTAGAAAAACTTGGAGAAATAACAAAAGGAAGTGGAGAAGCAAAAATAATCTCCTAAAATATTTATTATGAACGGTTAGGTGTAAAATTATGTCAACATTTTTTGAAGGGAGACAGCTTGTAATACCTGGAGATTTGATTGCAGAAGGCGAATACATAGCTGGCGAAAACGCATATGCAGAGGGTAACAAAATTTATGCATCAAGAATTGGAATGGTGGAATACGAAAATAAAAAAGTGAATGTCGTAGCCCTAAGGGCATTCTATATCCCAAGAGTGGGAGACATGGTTATAGGAACAATTGTAGAAGTGGGATTTAACGGGTGGATTGTGGACATTAACGCGCCTTATGAAGCCCTTCTAAGAGCGTCAGATGTTCTAAGTAGACCCTTCAAACCGCAAAAAGACGAATTATCCCAAGTACTTGAAATAGGAGATTTGGTTGTTGCAAAAATAGTTGCTTATGACAGATCACATAACCCGCAATTAGCAGTTGACGAACCTGGACTAGGAAAGATAACCCGTGGACAAATAGTGAAAATCACACCGACAAAGATTCCCCGTGTAATTGGCAGAAAGGGTTCAATGATATCCATGATAAAACAGGAAACAGGCTGCCAAATAATTTTAGGACTTAACGGAGTTGTACTAATCACGGGTAAAAACCTTGAAGACGAAGAGTTGGCAATTATGGCTATTCACAAGATTGAGGAAGAATCCCACACAAGCGGTTTAACAGACCGTGTAACTCAGATGTTAAAAGAGGAAAAAGTAAAAAGGGAGGAGATTAAAAATGAGTCAGAAAACTGAAAAGTTAATTGATAAAAAAGGCTTGAGACTCGATGGGAGAAAACCAGATGAGTTACGGCCGATAAAAATTGAGGTAGGCGTTTTATCAAACGCCGACGGTTCAGCCTACATCGAACATGGAAAAAATAAGATTTTAGCCGCTGTATTTGGACCAAAAGAACTCCATCCAAAACACTTGGCGCTTCCAGACCGAATGGTTATAAGATGCCGTTATCACATGGCACCCTTCTCTGTTCAAGAACGCAAGTCGCCAGCGCCTTCAAGGAGGGAGATAGAACTTTCAAAGGTCATTCGAGAATCCCTTGAACCTTCAATTTTCCTCGAATATTATCCGCGAACTGGTATAGATGTTTTCGTTGAAGTTTTGCAAGCTGATGGAGGAACAAGATGCGCAAGTATAACAGCGGCATCTTTGGCTTTAGCGGATGCAGGTATTCCAATGCGGGATTTAGTGGTTGCATGTGCAGCTGGAAAAGTGGACGATACGATAGTGTTGGATTTGATGGATACAGAAGACAAAATGGGAACTGCGGATGTTCCTGCGGCTTTAATGCCAAATCTTAATGCCATAACGTTGCTGCAGATGGATGGGATATTAACACTTGAAGAGTTTGAGAAGGCTTTGAATCTAACACTTGAAGGATGCCGAAAAATCTACGCAATGCAAAAGGAAGCTCTAAGGGCTAAGTATGTAAGCGTCAAGGAGGTTGAAGAATAATGGCGTCAGTGGTTACTCGTGTAAAGCAGAAACAGATTGTACAGTTAATTGCTAAGGGAAAACGTTTGGATGGTAGAGGTCTAATGGATTATCGTGAAATAAAAGTTGAACAGGGAATAATCGAGCGTGCAGAAGGTTCAGCAAGAGTGCTGCTTGGAAGAACAGAAGTTTTGGTTGGAATAAAAATCGAAATCGGCCAGCCATTTTCCGACACGCCTAATGAAGGCGTTTTAACGGTAAATACTGAACTGGTGCCTTTGGCTTCATCGACTTTTGAACCTGGACCGCCTGATGAAAACTCTATCGAGATTGCAAGGGTTGTTGACAGAGGAATAAGGGAGTCTAAAGCCATTGATTTAGAGAAATTATGCATTGAGCCCGGAAAAAAAGTTTTTGTTGTCTTTGTAGACGTTTACGTGCTTAACCACGATGGAAACTTGATAGATGCTTCGGCTCTAGCCGCTTTGGCTGCTTTACTTAACACAAAAATGTCCAACTATGAAGTTGAAGAAGGTGAAGTGAAAATTAAGTCGGGTTATACCCCGCTTCCGATGAGAAGACATCCCATAACAGTTACTTTTGCGAAAATAAATGACACGCTTGTTGTTGACCCGTGGCTGGAAGAAGAACAAGTAATGGATGCTAGGCTTTCGATGGCGATTGACGATGACGGCAACATATGCGCAATACAGAAAGGCGGCAGTGGATACTTTGCACCTGAACAAGTATTAGAAGTCGCAAAAATAGCTAGAGAAAAGGCTGAAGAGATGCACAAAAAACTAGAGTTGTAGAAACGATGGGAAGAACAAAAAAGTAGGACCGACACGCGGATTAGGAGTCCGCTACGGATCTACTGTTAGAAAACGCTACAGCAAAGTAGTTACGGAAATGAAGAAGCCCCATAGATGTCCGCAGTGCGGATTTCCACGAGTCAAAAGAGTAAGCGTTGGCGTTTGGGGATGTAGAAAATGTGGATTCACATTCACAGGTGGAGCGTACACCCCAACCACAAAGCTTGGAATAGTGGCAAGACGCATAGCCAAAGGAGCACCCATAGAGGAAGCATTAAAAACGGAAAAAGAAGAAGTTGAGTAGTGCTCCCCAGCTTTGAGTGATTTAGGTATTGACTAGAAGACCTATGAAAGCGACGGCTATTGTACGTCAGAAGTTTCCTTCTGAAAAACGTTTAGAAATAGTTTTTAAAGCCCTTAAACCAGAGGTTGATAAGCCTGCTACGATGCGTTCTAGAGCCAAATTGGAGAAAGATGACAATTTTTTAGTTTTAAAGGTTGAAGCAAGAGATACTGTGGCTTTGCGCGCGGCATTAAACGCTTATTTGAGATGGATAAACTCGACATTAAATGTTTTGGAAGTTTTGGAGAAACAATAAATGCTGATTGATGTTTCTGTTTTGCTCTGCGGTTACTATAGCCCCTCTATAAATAGATAGAACTTATGATTAGTCTCTACATAGGTTTGCGGTTTTAGGGAGATTTTGGCGGTGAAATCAACCAATACGGATAGACCCCTCTAGGTTTTTGGTTTATAGCTGTAGATTTGTCGCCAAACAGAAAAATCATTTTGCCCGCCAAAAAGAGTCTATTTTATTTTTCAGAAATCGATTCTCATTGAATTTTAATCCACCAACCAACTTCTTGAGGTGTGTATGGGGGTAAAGTTTTATCCCAAACCCAAACCCCAAACCTAATAACGATAAGTACGGTCACTCCGTTTCTGTTGGCGATATTGTCTATAGAAGCTTTCAAAAGGAAGTATTCTTCAAAACCTACGACAAGAAAATTAAAACAAAAAGGTAGAAAGAAGAAAACTGAAACTCCCCATGAAAAGATTGACTAAACAACTTGAAAAAGATTTCTTCTAGCTTTCAAAAGGGGTTTGGGATTAAAATTTTAAAACATAAGCGGTTTAAGTTTACGTTTTTTTGTTTTGTTTTGGAAAATGCTTTATTAAGGGCTTGACTTATTGCTGTGCAGAATGGAAGGATACAAAGTGAGTGAAGAAATATCGAGGCTTCCACCTCAAATTCAAGAACGCCTATTAAGGCTTCAGCAACTTCAACAAACACTCCAATCAGTCTTAGCCCAGAAACAGCAGGTAGAAATTGAACTAACAGAAATTGAACAAGCATTAAGCGAATTGCAAAAAATGACTGACGATGCAGTCATATACAAGGCTATTGGCTCACTTTTGGTAAAAGCAGAAAAAGCAAAAATAACCGCTGATTTAAACGAGCGAAAGGAACTGCTCAACACTCGAGCCACAGTTTTGGGAAAACAAGAGCAACGCTTGCGCCCCCAAATAAAGGATTTGCAAACTAAGCTCCAACAAGACCTAAGTCCAGTTTCTCCATCCCAGCCGTAGCCTATTTAGGTGGAACTTGTGGAAGAGTTAGGCTTACCGGAGTTAACCACTGAACAAATAGAAGAATTGTGCTCAATTGCAGAAGAAGCCGCCAGAGAACACGTCCTATCAAAGGTTCCTTCAAAAAGAATAGAAACACTAAACATAAGCGTCTGAGGCTGAAGGAACAAAACCCGTGACGCTAGCAGTTGACATAGATATTGCTTTGTCACCATTAATGAAAGACTTTGATGTGCAAAAGCTTGTCGATGAAGCAGTGGCGGAGGCTTTTATATCCGCTAAAAAATATTTGAGGGAACTAAAGTGTCATTCAAAGAAATAACCAAAATCTTGGACGAATCAGACGCTAAACTGGTTGTCTTATTATGTCACCATAATGCAGACCCAGACGCTATCTGTTCAGCCTACGCCTTCGCAAACCTACTAAAATACTTAAGACCAAAAGCTGAGGTTGAAATCGGAGCGGCTCAAGGAATAAGCCGTCTTTCAAGGCATCTTCTTAAATATTTGCCAATAGAAGTGGAAACACAACCTAACGTAGAAAAGGCAGACGCAATAGTTCTGCTTGACACCAACACAATTCAACAATTGAATAATCTGGCTGAAAAAGTAAAAACTTCAAAAGCACCAATCATAGTGATTGACCACCATGCAGCCCATCCAGAAACGGAACAATTAGCAAAACTCTGCATAACCAACGAAGAAGCATCGTCAACATGCGAGATTGTCTACAACTTCTTTAAAGAAATGGACATCAAAGCAAACGAAAATGAGGCAAAAGCGTTGTTTTTGGGCATAACCTTTGACACACGCCATTTCATCCTAGCCAACTCATCCACATTAAAAACTATTGCAGAACTCATTGATGCGGGCGTAAACGCACACGAAACATTGCCTCTGCTTTCTCTACCCATTGACTTTCTCCGAGCGTGTGGCAAGGCTGAAGGCTTGCAGAAGAGCCAAACTTTTCAAGATTGGAGAATGGATAATTGCGCTTTCCCATGTCAGCGCCTACCAAGCCTCAGCGGCGAGAGCCATAATCGACCTGGGCGCCCATGTCGCCGCCGTAGCTGGACAAAAAAATGAAAATATAGAGATTAGCCTACGCTGCACCCGCGAATTTCACGAAAAAACCAGCATACACCTAGGCAAAGATATTGCCAAGCCTTTGGGTGAATATCTCCACGGCATGGGTGGCGGACACTCCACAGCCGCCGGAGTTAACGGCGTAGGAGACGTTGAAACTGGACTTAAATGTTGTCTGCGGCTTTTGAAGCAAAAGCTAGTTAACCAATATTAAGTAGCTACTCTTAAATGAGCCGATAACCCGCTTAAAACATAGGCAGGCAACACCAGCATGGCAATAATTGAAACCAAAAACCTTACATACACATATCCAGGTGGCACAAAACCATCAATCACAAGATGTTTCCATAAAAATAGAAAAAGGCGAATTCACACTAATCACCGGCCCAAGCGGATGCGGAAAAACAACCCTCTGCCGATGCTTCAACGGATTAATTCCACACTTCTATCAAGGCGAATTGAAAGGCGAAATAAGTGTTGCAGGACTGAACGTTACTGAACATCCAATTCATGAACTAGCAAAACACGTTGGGCTTGTTTTCCAAAACCCAGAAAACCAACTTTTCGCCTTATCAGTTGAAAAAGACGTGGCTTTTGGACTTGAAAACCTCGGAGTTCCAAGGGAAGAGATGCGCAAAAGAGTGGATTGGGCACTGAAGCTTACAGGCATATATGATTTAAGGGAGAGAGCGCCTCATGAACTTTCAGGCGGACAGCAACAACGCGTTGCAATAGCATCTGTCTTAGCCATGCAGCCAGAAGTAATAGTCCTAGATGAGCCAACTTCATTCCTCGACCCGTTAAGCGCAAAGAAAATATTCGAAGTAATCTATGAACTGAACAGAAACCTCGGAATAACCGTCGTACTTGTTGAACATAGGCTTGATTTGACAGCAAGATATGCCAACCACATAATCATAATGGATGAAGGAAAAGTCGTTCTGGACGGTGATCCCCGCGAAATCTTACGCTCTGAAGAAGCTCGCCTAATCGGAGTTGGAATTCCGAAGGCAACGCGCCTTTATCAAATACTTCAAAAAAGACGGAGTAAAACTCGGCGACAAAATTCCCCTTGTCTTCAGATGAGATGGCAGCTTTGCTGAAGGAGGCTTTCAAAACCTAATGATTGAAGCTAAAGACATTTACTTCACCTATCCAAACGGTGTAGAAGCATTAAAGGGCGTATCCTTAACCATTCAAAATGGCGAATTCGTAGCTATAATGGGACAAAACGGTGCTGGAAAAACAACTTTAGTCAAACATTTTAATGGACTTGCTCAAGCCAACCAAAGGAAAGGTGCTTGTCGACGAAGTTGACACGACAAAAGTCAGCGTTGCCACCTTAGCCAGAAACGTGGGCTTTGTCTTTCAAAATCCAGACCATCAGCTTTTCAGCGAAACAGTCGAAGACGAAATAGCATTCGCAGTTAAGAAATTTCGGGTTCAAAGAAGACGTTACAAAAAGACGAGTAACATGGGCTCTAAACCTTTTGGGCTTAACCCAGTACAGAACAACCTCACCTTTCATGCTAAGCGGCGGAGAAAGAAAAAGAGTAGCCCTAGCTTCGGTTCTGGCATGGAATCCCAAAATACTGATACTAGATGAGCCGACAATAGGACAAGACTACCAACAGAAAGAGAAGCTTAGACAATTCATTTTGCAGATGAAAACTCAGAGAGAAAACAATAATCATCGTCACACATGACGTTGAGTTTGTGGCTGAATGCAACCCAAGAGTTCTGTTAATGCTTGAGGGAAAAATT
>CAVZKK010000016.1:0-75058 GCA_963775925.1 Candidatus Bathyarchaeota archaeon
GAGCCTTAAATGTGCTTTCGTGTGTTGGAAACGAGGCTGTGGTTGTTACGGGTGATGCGAAGGGTGCAAAAGGAGTTGTAACTGGAAAACATGGTGGAATAGAACACGTGCTAGTGGATTTTCAATCGGAAACTTTTAGAAAACTCATGCTCGGAGACAAAGTGCTTGTGAAAGCCTTTGGTGTAGGCTTGAAACTTCTGGATTGTCCAGAAATCAAGGTGATGAACATTGATCCTCGTTTTCTTGAGGCCATAGACCTCAAGCCAAACGGTGATAAACTTGAGATTCCCGTTACGCATATTGTTCCGGCGGCGATAATGGGTTCAGGTTTGGGAGCAAACCAGACGTATTCTGGAGATTATGACATTCAACTTTTCGATGAAGATGCTCGAAAGGAGTATAGGCTTGACGGTTTGAGGCTTGGCGATTTAGTGGCTATACTTGACGCGGATCACTCTTATGGAAGGATATACAAGCAGGGCGCTGTATCCGTTGGCATAGTTGTCCACACAAACTGTGTAACGTCCGGTCACGGACCAGGAGTTACAACGCTTTTCACATCATCCAATGGTAAAATCATTCCAAAGGTTGATTCTAAAGCCAACATTGCTTCAATCCTGAAGTTAAGAGCAGATATATAAGGTAGCGGTTGCACTATTTGGTTTGAGATTTAAAGAGGTTAATTGTCTTGCCGTTTAAGCGGAAAAGTCGTGGAAGGTCAAAAGGCAGTAAAGGCAGCAGCGGTGTTGTTCAGTGTGCTATGTGCGGGCAGATAGTGCCTCGGGATAAGGCTAAGAAGGTTACTAGTAGGAAGTCTCTTGTTGATCCCCAGTTAGCTAAGGAGCTTCGTCAGAAAGGTACGTATATGTCTTCTTGGGTTGATACAAAATATTATTGTGTTTCATGTGCCGTGCATCGTGGTATTGTGAAGGTTAGGGCTCGAGACGAAAGGCACATGCGTCCGAGAAGAAGATTTTAGCTTTAAGCTAGTTTCCAGTTTTCTTTAGTTTTTTATAGGCGTATATGCTTCTTTGCAGGACTGTTAGGTTTGAAAGTATTGCGAGCAGGATTATGCCTATATTTAGGGCTTGAAGCCAGCAGATTGCCGTTATGCTTGCTATGGATAGTATGATTATGCGTTCTGGTCTTTCTGCTATGCCGATGGATTCCATTTTTATTCCGGCTGCTTCTGCTTTGGCACGGCTGTAGCTTACGATAAGGAGCCCGTCAGGGTTGCTAATCCCCATATCGCATCGCATAGAGGGGGCATCGCTACGATTATGCCTACGTACACGATAGCGTCTGCATATCTGTCCAGCAGTGAATCTAGAAAGCCGCCGAATGCCGTTGTTTGTTGGTAGAGTCTTGCTAGTATGCCGTCTAGGGCGTCGCAGAACCCAGATAGTAGGAGTAGAACAGTTGCAATCAGAATATAAGCGAGGCGGTTTTGCCATTCTGCATATGTTAGGGCTGATAGAAAAGCTAAGGTTATGCCTATCGCGCTGATGGTGTTGGGTGTTAATCCTATTTTGTGGGCTGCTTTTGCTTCTGTTGTAAGCATTTGCTGAACTTTTTCCTTAAGTTTTGTCAGCATGGGGTTTTCTCTCAATTTTATGTTAGCAATTCTTATTTAAACTGGATGTGTAAAGATAAGTTTGCTAGTAAAAGGTGTTTAGCGTGATTAGCATTATGTCCTTGAAGGTTGACGGCAAAGCTTGTTTGGGAGTGAGGGTTGAGCTTCCTGATTCACCTCCGTTGCTTCTGGTGATTGCAGAGAAAGGGTTTGCTATGTGTGGGTTTTTGAATGTGGAGACTGCTGAAAAATTAGGTGTGGCTGCTGCAATGGTTAGCGGAGTGAAAACTTTCGAAGATGTGCTTAATGCGCAGGTTAAAGCAATAACGTCTAAGGCGAAAAGTTTTGGCGCCGAGGTTGGAATGAAGGGTAGCGAAGCCTTAAAGCGCATGTAACATTTAGATTCTCAATATTAGCTCTATTTGATCAGGCTCAACGAATCCTGCTTTTCTGTAGATATTTATCCCTTCTTCAGAAGAATGAAGATGCAAGTATTTCAGTCCTAATGACTTGGCTTCTTTGATCAATTCGTTTAACAATCGAGTGCAAATGCCTTTTCTTCTTGCTTCGGGGACTGTATATAGATTGAGAATATATCCAAGTCTTCCAGATTCAAGTCCCCCATACCTTGCTGGCATTCGCCACACAACCATCCCGCTTGTGCCAATTATTTTTCCATTGTATTCTGCCAACCAAGCAATGAAATTATTGGAAGGGATTGCTTCAGAAAAATACTGACGCAATGCTTTTCTTAAAATTTCAGTCTCATCATCTTCTGGATGATTGTAAAGCTCATTCAAAAATCGAACTCGATAACCAACCAAGAATTCAATGTCATTGATATTAGCCCGACGATAATTTATTTTATCTCTTTCAATTTCCATTATTTGCCTCCTTTATCTAGGTGACGATTTTGCTTGACTTCCTTTTGTTCAATCAATCGATTGAAGCAAGCTGGAACACTAGAATGAGAACATAAAAACCATGTATATAAATCACATTAAACCTAGTTCGTCTCGAAGTCAATTCTTGCTCTTTTCGCACTTTTTTGGGGAAACAATTTATAATATGGATGCAGGGACTCGTACTTACGAGATTTATAAGTGCAATAAATGAAAAAGTGGTTTGTATGGAGAGTTGTTCTCTTGTCTAAGAAGGAGTTTTTGGATGCTGTTGCCACAGAAATAATAGTTTGCACAAAATGTCCGCTTTGGAAAACTCGCAAGAATGCTGTTCCAGGCGAAGGCAACTCCGAAAGCCCAGTCATGTTTATCGGTGAAGCACCCGGCCAATCGGAAGACATTAAAGGAAAGCCCTTCGTGGGCGCTGCTGGAAAATTTCTCGAAACAATGCTTTCCGAAATAGGCTTGTCAAGAAACGACGTATTCATTTGTAACATTGTCAAGTGCAGACCGCCAAGAAACCGTGAACCCATGCCTAACGAAATTCAAACATGCACACCTTACCTAGACAGACAAATAAAAATCATAAAGCCACATTTCATTGTTACCCTCGGAAATTATTCAACAGCGTACATCTTTTCAAAAGCTAATCTGGCCTTCAGCGGCATAACACAAACTCGTGGAAAATTCTACCAAGCAACCATCTTAGACATGCAAATAACAATCTTTCCAACATTCCACCCAGCCGCAGCCCTCTACAGCGCAAAATACAAGGAAACGCTGCAGCATGATTTCCAGCTATTAAAAAACAAACTTGCAAGGCGTGCAATTAACATGTAACAGTTTCTGCAAGCCTAAATTTCTATTGCAATAATACATCGGTCTTTGCCCATAGTTCTCGTTTGAAGAACATGATACTTAGCCTTTGGATTAAGAGCATGGGCTATCCCCTTTTCCGCCTGCCCCACGGCAATACACAATTTCGGCGTAAAATACTTCCTCCATGCACACTGATAACAATGATAAACAATCTTCCTCTCGTCTTTCTCAGCCACCACCGCCTTGACACCAAATATCTTATGGTCAATCTCCATAGCAAATGCTACGTCCTCAATAGAGTTTCCAAGCCCAAAATCTTTTTTCAAAGTTTCTCCAAAATCCAATCCAACCCTATAGGAAGCATCAGCTAACGCTTTCGCCGAAGAACCCCTATCATCTTTTTCGAGTTCATCGTATACTGCTCGGTAAACTTTGTCAACCCCTTTCAAAACAAGCTTCCATTTAGTTGATGAGGGAATGTATCTTTTGGCTAAATGCTTTTTCAAACTCATTTTGCTTCACTCTCTAATTCAGATGCTTAACAAACTTTAATCATGTCATGCCATTCCTTTGTTGCAACTAGAAGAAAATTGTTTGGAATGAATGAAATACCTGCAGTTTCCTCAATATAGAATTCTTCCACACGATTGACACGGACCCCAGCCTGAATGGTCGCATTAATGATGTCACTGAGCTTCCAACGAAACTCGATCGATGGCGGCGCATTTTCTTCTGACTGGCAAACTTCAGGGCTTTGATCAAAGTAGCTCCTTCTAAAGGTTACTTTGTCATCTTTCAACTCTGCAATCATAGATATCAAGTGAAAATCCGAAATTATCAACTTGCTATCATTTTTCACACTCTGTATGCATTTCTCACCCATGCATCCAAATCCTTTGTCCAAATAAAGATGCCGCATTCGGTGACAGCCAAGTCAAAGTAATTATTTGGAACGCTTTCAGGGAGATTTTGCCAATCGGCCTCTACCAAGTTTACGTTAACACTGCAATATGCTGCTGCCGCTTCTTACAAGGCGAATCTGCTCGCTGGAAAAAGTCTATCCGTAACAATGGCTCCCTTCTTTGCGCAAGCCAACATAACTAGACCATCACCAAACTGGGGCACAATTATCTTCTTTCCTTTGATGTCCTTTAGGTAAGAAGCTATTTTTGGTTCCCACTTTTCGAGATAAGGAGCACCATCCCTAATTTGCTTCAGCATTTCCGCTTTTCTAGATTGGTCACTCTTGGCTATCGCATTCCAATGCCATTTATTCACGCGAATATAATCTCTAGAACCTTCCAGCTCCACATTTTTCACTCTTTTTTAGGCGCTTATTTTTGGGGGTGGACGGACTGGTCTGCCTAATTTCCTTCGAAGTGCGATACGATAAAGTTTCCTTAAAGTTTTTACTAATTGCTCGACACTGGGTAAACTGGAATATATAAGTGGAATTCGGTCATATTCCGCCAGCCTTATAGAGTTTTCATCAGGTTTGACGCGGTGGAAAACCACCACACGGGGTTTTAGGTTGTTTATGCGTACAATCATCATTGGCGAATTTTCTTTTCCTATATTTGTGAAAATTAATGCGCGCTCGGTTGTAGCACCAAAAAGCTGAGAATACTCTAATCCAGAAAGGGTTTCAACAGCCTTTTTCCCGTCCACAACTGTATAGCCATAAACTTCCCTAACATAACTATTGGAACATGCCACAACTTCGCCTTTAATGGCTTTGCACAAGTATTCCACGCGAACTGGTATTGGAAACTCGCGAAGGTCGAGTACAGCCATGCTTGGCGAGCTTGTCAATCTAGCGAATTCACGGATAAAGCGGCTCCCACGTTCTTCATCAATTTTCAATAAAGCCCAGACAAATCTTCTAACAAACTTTGTGCCTGGACTTTTTCGCCTTCCGCTTTCATAGTCGCTGATAACGGATGATGAAAGTATCATGTTGTCTGAGAGGGTTATCTGTGAAACTGCGAAGAGTTCCCGCCACTTCCGCATGGTTCCTCCAGGCTTGCTTGAGAGAATTATCTCCCCGGCGATTCTTCTTGCAAGAACTTCGCGAACGCTTGGAGACACAGACATGTAAACGCTACCTTTCCAGTCCGCCAAGTTTCCCTTTAACACATAATGCACTATAAAAACTATACTCAGCAGTATGAAGCCTTCCCCTTCCTAAACAACGAAAATTAGAAAAATTCCAACAACAATCATTATCGATCCTACCGCATTTCTTGCCGTGACCTTTTCGTGCAAAAAAACGATTCCCGACAACGTTGAAAAGATGGGCGTCGTCGAAGATATTGGAACAGCTCGGGATTCTAAAGTGTTTATGAAACTGTAAGTTAAGAAAAACCATCCCAATCCTAGAGCCACTATTCCCCCGAAGATTAGTGCAGTCAGCGTTTTTCTCTGCATTTTCAGGAAACCGAAGTCTCTATCAATTATGGGAGCTGAAACCAGCAAGGAAACTGCGATTGCTGTTACTCTAATAGTGTTTATGGCTAAAGCATGGTCTAGACTGCTGGTTTCTGGGAGGGTTACAGCCATGTCAATCATCGTTATGCTCACAGACCACATCACAGCTGTTGCCAGAGCATAAGCCACACCTTTAACCAAAATTTTCTTCTCCGTTTCAGCTGTACCTGCATCTGTCTCTTGCCTCAGAAGCCAAATTCCAAAAACTATTGTGACAGCTCCAAGAATTACTGATAAAGTGATAGGCTCTTCTACTAGGAAAACTGCCCATAAGAGGTTGAATAGGGGATAAACGCATGTTATTGGAACGGCTCGTGCAACACCTATGAGCTTTAAACTCATCATGTATAAGGTGTCACCAAAGCCTAAACCAATTATGCCGCTGACACATGCGAGAACGACAGCATATGCGGGCAAGTTCATTAAAACTCCGAATTTGCCGATTATTGCTAAACAAGCAACTAAAATTATGCTTGTGCACACGAGACGCACAATATTTGCTGAAACGGGCTTGGCTTTAAGCAATGCTTCCTTATACAGTATGGCGGATATTGTCCAGCAAATGGCTGCACCTAAAGCTGCAAGTTCGCCTATCATTGTTTCACGCAGTCTCCTGAATCCTTTAAGGAAGAGATTTTGCTCTATGCTGTTAAATACCTAACGGCTTCATAAGAATTGAATGGCGTGTTGGAATTGCAAATCCATGTTAACTGGAATTCCGAAGTCTCCAGAAGGTTTCCTGAACTCTCCATATGCATCGGCATAATCAACAGCGTCCACGTAGAAAAAGAGAATGAGCACATTAAAAGGCTTAAAAAAGCTGTTTATGAAGAAGTCAGAGCCAAATACAACATTGAAACATTGAAAGACAATCCAACAGTAAGAGCTTACAGAGACTTCTATTGGAGGCTTGACATAGACCCGACGAAAACGAGGCCTTCAGGCGAAGCCTTGCTGCGGAGAGTTTTACATGGAGATGAGCTTCCATGCATATCAACTGTTGTGGATGCCTATAATTTGGCTTCAATGAAAACAATAATTCCTATAAGCGGATTTGACAAAGACTGTTTGAATCCGCCATTTCAAGTTCGTTTTGCAAAAGATGGCGAAACCTTTACTGGAATTGGCATGAGCAAGCATATGGCTTTGACGGATAAAATGCTTGTTTTAGCGGATGAAAAACAAGTTTTGTGCATTTACCCATACCGAGACTTGGATTATACAAAGATTACTGAGCAAACGGAAAACGTGCTAATAGTTGGTTACGGCGCTCTGGGAATAGCCGAACAGCAGTTAACAGAAGCTGTGGAAACAACGCTTTCATACATTAAACTGGTTTCTGACGGAGAAACTGAGATGGTAAAAGTTTTTAGTTCCACACCTAAATAGAAAGTGGTGTCTAAAGTGTCTTTCCGCGTTAAAATAGAACAAGTTGCCAGAAATAAAGAATCCAACATTGTTTTAGCGTTAGACTTTCCCTTTGAAAAACCAGAAAATCGAAAGAATCTCTTCTCCAAGGCAGAACGCGTTTTAGATGCTGCCCATCCCTATATTTGTGCTGTGAAATTCAACCACCATCTGGTTCTTCCCCTTGGCGCGTTTGATGGCGTTCAAAAACTTGTGAAAAAAGCCCATAACTTGGGGCTTACGGCGATAATGGACTGCAAAGTAAATGACATCGGCTCAACAAACCAAGTTATTGCTGAGTATTATTACGCAGCTGGCTTCGACGCTTTAATCGCTAATCCCTTTATAGGGTGGGAAGAAGGCTTGAAACCAATTTTCGAAGTTGCCCGTAGATTACAGCGTGGCGTAATTCTTCTCGTTTACATGAGCCACAAGGGAGCAAGCGAAGGCTATGGACAAACAATCTATGATGCTGAAACAGGCCAAAAGATGCCTCAATATGTTTCCTTTGCGAAAAAAGCCTTAAAACTGGAAGCTGACGGGGCTGTTGTTGGCGCCACATATCCAGAAAAAATAAGGGAAGTTCACGAAATACTTGGCGAAAAAACTCCAATATACTCGCCTGGAATAGGCGCTCAAGGCGGAGAAATAAAATCCGCTCTGAAGGCTGGAGCTCATTATCTTATTGTGGGGAGAGCGATAACGCAGGCGGAAAACCCCAAGGAATCAGCGAGGGAAATTAGAAATTTTGCCAAGTTAGAATAGGCTTGAATCGAAAAATAGGAATAAGAGAGAGTTTTATCTTTCGCGTCTTTCCCAAAGCTCTTTTTTCAGCAAGTCTCTAACCGATGATCTTATGGCTGCACTTCTGCTCGGATACATGTTCGCTCTAACAAGCTCATCTAATCCTTCCAAATAAGCCTCAGGCAACAACACTGTCACAAGTTTCATGTTACTTTCCCCCTAAACATGTTATGCATATAACATGCTGCAAATATAAAACTTGACCAAACTTTCGAATCTTTAAACGCTGCGTTTGATAGTCCACATATCTTTTAACGTGCCATGAAACGTTTTATAAACGTCTTCAACGTAGATTGTGCGACGGCGAATTCCCATTTGAACTGTTCCTGCAGCAACCAAAGCTGTGCCTATTATGTCGCTTATTGTTGGATCCGGAAATGCAATTAGTGCTAAACCAAGTTTTATCAGAATTGAATTGTTTCCTTTTCGCCACAACTGCTTTGTTGCTTTTACTTCTTTAGTAGTCTCATTTATGGTCTGTACTACGTCCATGTAGCTTTCGTTTAATTCCTTTAAGGCGTCAGCCCAAGTTTTTATTTCCTCATTTTTCATTTGAGCCACACTTAACGTTCTTTAGTATAGGAATACTAGACCAGAAAAACTTTAATTCCTTAAAATGTTCCCAGTTAATGCTTTTCTTTTCTGTAACATCGCTCAGTTTTTAAAAGATATTTGGAAATTCACCGTTTTGTCTTAGTTGTTTTATTGTTTAGTGGAAATGTTGTGAATAGTAAAGCTGAAACTTTACCTAAAATTTTTATCTGTTAACCTATATACCCTATCAGCTATACCATGCCGAGCAAATACATAAATTGCAAAACAGCAAATCAATTAAAAGTTTAGAAGGAGTAGTGGCGAAGTTGGAAACATTTGACCCGAAAATTTTTGTTGAAGCCGAAGTTGAGAAAATAAGAAAGAGTATCGGTAACGAAAAGGCGCTGGTTGCTGTTTCCGGAGGTGTTGACAGCACAACATGCGCCGTGCTAACGCATAGGGCGATAGGCGAAAATCTTGTTTGTGTAATATTAGACGATGCCTTCATGCGTGAGGGTGAACCTGAACACGTAGCCGAAATCCTCTCCAAACCGCCTTTCAACGTTCCAATGAAAATAGTCAACGTTCGTGAACGTTTCTTACAAGCCATGAAGGGCTTAAGAAACGCTGAAGAAAAACGTAAAATGTTCCGTGAAACTTTCTATCGCGTTTTAAGCGAAACAGCTAGAAAAGAAGGCTGCAAAATCCTTGTGCAGGGCACAATTCGCGCAGACATTTTGGAAACTGTAGGTGGCGTAAAAACACAACACAATGTTCTGGCGCAGATGGGTATAAATCCTATGGAACGCTACGGCTTCAAAGTCGTTGAACCCCTTGTGGCACTATTCAAGGAACAAGTTAGAATGATAGCGAGATACCTTGAATTGTCAAGCGAATTTTCTGAACGGCAACCGTTTCCAGGACCAGGCTTGTCGGTTCGTGTGGTTGGAGAAATTCGCCCAGATAAGCTAGAAACAGTAAAGAAGGCAACTGCCATCGTGGAACGCGAGCTTACTCAACATAAGCCCAGCCAATACTTCGCTACAATTATCGACAATGAAGAAGCTGATCAGCAATCTGGAATCTCCCACATCCAAGAAACTGTGGCACGGCTTTTTAATGTCCCCTCAAGAAACGTTCATGTAAAAATTTTCACGGACAAGGCTACAGGAGTGGAGGCTGGAAAAAGACGCTACGGCGAAATAGTGGGCTTAAAAGTTCAAACTCTGAACGGAAAAGTTCATCAAACAGCCATTCAGGATTTGGTCTCGCTTCAAGCAAAAATAATTACTGAAAGACCAGCATTCACAAGGGTTTTCTATGCTATTAAGGATTTGGCACAGAGAAAACCCTATGTTATAGGCGTGCGATCTGTGCAAACAAAAGATTTTTTGACGGCAAAAGTTTCGGAAATACCTTGGGTAACGCTAAGTAAGGTTGCAGAAGAGATAATCAAAGAATGTCCTGACGTGTCAACAGTTTATTATGATGTTACTCCAAAACCGCCAGCAACCATCGAAATGGAATAGCCTAACTAGGAAAGATAATAAAGCCTCTTGAAATTTACATTGATGAAGAACCATGTTTCGTGTCAGGGTGCATAAAATCGAATCCATTCAGGACTTAGATGGCAATCTTGGAAAACGTATAGAGTTGATCGAGGATCGGCAGATTCCGCGTTTTGTGGTTAGACCCCAGACAGAGGAAGCGAAGGTTGTGCAAGACGTAATGCAAGCGTTGCAGCAGCAGTTGCCTATGTTTCCAGCAAGGGCAGAATTGGCTGTTCCAAAAATAATCTTGTTCTTAACGGAACAGGAGTATGAAAGTTTAAACATAGACTTTGATGTAAACCAAATCTATGAGATAAAGCTGGAAAATCAAACCATAAAGTTCAAGAAAACCTTATAATCTCCTTTCTTATCTGCCTTAAAGCCAAATGTTTCGGATGGAAAGACAAAACAAACATCATGTTCTTTAAAGCCGTATAAATCTCTTGTACGTTGGCTTTTCCGCCACTATTACAATAAAGCGGGATTGGTTCTTCATCGCCGTTTTTATAATAAACATATATTGGCGTGATTTTCTCCCCAAAAGTGATGACTTCAAAATTCAAATTTAACAATTTAGCCATCTTCTCGGTAGCCATACTCACGGATTTAAGCCGCTTTTCACGAAATGCAAAATTTGAGGCATAAATCAGTAACTTTCCGTTAGAGTTCTCCAACATACCGATCCACCAAAAACCAACAGCGCGCAAGTACTTTTAAAACAAGCGTTGAAGCGACATGTCTAAACTGCGGGGAGAGATTAGTGAAAGTGAAACTTGATAAACCTCAAACCTATAAAAATTTCAGAAAAATCCAGCGCAAGCGGTGAATCCAATGAAAGTTAGAGCACACGTGTTCATAAGTGGCATGGTGCAAGGGGTTTTCTTTAGATCGGAAACAAGAGACGAAGCCAAAAAACTTGGTGTAAAAGGTTGGGTTCGCAATTTGTCTGATGGCAGGGTTGAAGCCGTTTTTGAAGGCGAAGAAAAAAGTGTAAAAGAACTCATAGAGTTCTGCAGACGGGGACCACCGGGAGCAAGAGTTACAGACGTAGACATAATATGGGAGAATTATACAGGCGAGTTTAGAAATTTTGAGGTAAGGTACGGATACCGTTTCTAATTTCTTGGCTCTGATGCTTGAAGTTTTGGTTCAACCTATATAAGGGGGCAGTGGGCTCTGAGAGAGCTAGATTTAAAAATTTTCTCTTCGATTTACGCTCTTTTCTTAGGCACTCTGAAGTGTGATGCCTTTCCAGCGCTTACGTAGTCTCCGCCTATTCCGCGTACTACAGAAGCTATTTTGGCAAAGTTTTCTGAACCTAAAAACTGACGCGGCTTTATCATTATGTAGTCTTCCTTTTCTTCAAAACTTAACAGATTCTCCAAATCTTCTGGAAACATCATTTTAATGTCTTCTACTGCCTGCACTCTTTCAGGAGCTTTGGGCAATACAGGTACAGGTGTTGGAGGGGTAGCCAATGGCTGAGGAAGCTGTGAAACTGCTATGGATTTTAGGGATATTGAAACTTGTCGGAGGTCTTCTGCAACTTGGTTTAAGACCATAAGAAGCTCATCAATCCTCTGTACAAGCTTTTCAAGGTTCTTTCTTTCTTCGCTCATACGCTTTCTTCCTTCCAAATCCTTAATACTCAACGCATTTATTAATTGTTTGCGACTCTTTCATTAATTTATGAACATTGCAAGAAACTAGACAAAAGGAGTCTACAATACTTGATCGAGATCGATGGGAGCCAAAAAAGTGGAAGCGGCACAATTCTCAGAGTGTCTATTGCCCTAGCCGCAATACTGGGACAGCCTTTGCACATTTACAACATTAGACAGAATAGGCCGCAACCAGGTTTGAGACCTCAACACTTAGAAGCAGTGTTAACGGCTGCGAGGCTCTGTGATGCTGAACTAGAAGGAGCAGAACTTGACTCGCGTGAGCTCTGGTTCAAGCCCAAAAAGGTGAGAGGTGGGAAAGTTGAGGCTGAGATTGGCACTGCTGGAAGCATTCCAATGCTTCTGATGACAGTTCTGCCCATCTGCGTCTTTGCGGAAAATACTGTGCATTTGCATGTTTCAAAAGGTGGAACAGATGTTCAGAATTCCCCCACCATCAACTACATAAGGCATGTGCTTTTGCCAACATTGAGGCGCATGGAAATAAGTGCAGCATTAACAGTTCACAAGTATGGTTATTATCCCAAAGGCATGGGAGAAGTAACAATAACCACGGAGCCATGCAAACGTCTAAAGCCTTTATGTCTAGAAAATTTCGGCAAAATACAAGCAATAAAAGGCGTTTCAGTCTGCACGTTCCTTGCTGACAGAAAGGTTGCTGAACGCCAAGCAAAAGCGGCAAACGACTACCTAAAGGAAAAAGGCTGCTCGGCGGATATTCAAATAATAAATGATAAATCAAATCCTCTGCAGAAAGGCAGCTCTCTTGTTTTATGGGCTGAAACAGACACAAGTGCAATTTTGGGAGCCGACGCAATCGGCGAACTCAGAAAAACAAGCGAAACTGTTGGAAGAGAGGCTGCCGAAAAGCTCCATGCGGAAATTTCCACCAAGCCTACTGTTGATGTGCATTTGGCTGACATGCTAATTCCCTATGTAGCGTTGGCGGAAGGAAGGTCCACTTATTTAACGCGGGCAATTTCAGAGCATCTAGAAACAAACATTTGGCTTGCTGAAAAAATGTTGAATGTGAAATTCGAGGTTAAGAAAGTAAACCAGCTTTACAAGATTGAGAAAGTTGTTTGACTATGAAGGCGACGGGAGCTTTGATGAAAGCGAAGATTCGAGGAAACTACACCACAGCCTTAACAAAACTGCTCTTAGAAAATGGCTTCATAAGCACGAAACTTTTCGAAATAGTTAAAGAAAAGGTGAAGGAAACAACAGGAGCGTTGAAAGAAAGCAAGCATTAGTGGTTTGATGCCTAAAGAATCCCTATGTGTTAAAGTTCCGAAAATTCACGGCGAAAAAACCATCATCTTAGCTAACAAACTGGAAATTGTTAAAAAAGAACTGGAAATCCAGAAAAACAAGAACTTCATCTACATTCCGCTTATTCGTCAACCATCAAAAAGCGAATTGAAAACACTTAAAGAACAAGTTCCAGGTTCCGAAATTTTAACTTACACTTTTCCAGAAAGGAAAAAACGAGTAAAAACATTTGCCGAATTGTTTGTGGACAAGCTTTCTCCGCATTTATTGGCTAGTTTGCCGCGGGCAATAGACTTTGTCGGTGATATAGCCATAATTGAGATTCCGCCAGAGCTTGACGCCTATAAACGTATAATTGGTGAAGCAATTCTGGAAACGCATAAAAATGTGCGGACAGTGCTTGCCAAAGCAGGCGCCATCAGTGGAACTTATCGGCTGAGAGAGTTCAGCGTAATTGCTGGAGAACCTAAAACCGAAACAATCCACAGAGAGCATGGCTGTCAGTATTATGTGGACCTTGCCAAAGCCTACTTTTCTCCACGGCTTTCACATGAGCACAAAAGGGTTGCGTCTCTAATCGAAGAAGGTGAAACAGTTATAGACCTATTCGCTGGTGTGGGTCCTTTCGCAATACAAGTTGCAAAAACTCATGAAAATGTAAAAGTTTACGCCATAGATGTGAACCCGAATGCTGTCGAGTTTCTAAAAAGAAACATTAGGCTTAACAGGGTTGAAGGCAAAGTTCATCCGATTTTGGGAGATGCGAAACAAGTTGTTGAAGAGAGGCTTTCTGGGGTTGCGGATCGTGTGATTATGAATTTGCCAGAAAAAGCCATGGAATTCGTGGAGGCTGCATGCACAGCAATAAAGTCGACTGGTGGCATAGTGCATTTTTACAGTTTTGTTAGTGCCTCTGATTCATTAGAAAATGTGAAACTCCGTTTTATAGAAGCGGTTGAACAATGTGGGAGGAAAGTGGAAAAAATCTTTTTTTCTAGACTTGTCCGCGCAACAGCTCCTTATAAGTGGCAAGTGGTTATAGACGCAAAAATCCATTAAACTTTCTCATAGTCGTTTCTATATATAGCTTGCATAGACAAGCCACACAGTGCTCGTGCGCCTAAAGATTTATTAGCGCACGCTTTTTGATGGTTCCTAAATGGAAACCACAAACATAGTCGTCATAGGAGCCGGCATCGTAGGCTTAGCTGTTGCTGCAAAACTTTCGGAGAAAAACGGAGGCATGTACATTTTTGAGAAGAACCAGAAATTTGGACAGGAAACCAGCAGCCACAACAGCGGAGTAATCCACTCAGGCATTCACTACCCGAAAGACACACTCAAGGCTAGGCTTTGCGTGAAAGGTAACTCCATGATTTATGAATTATGCGAGAAATACCGGATTCCATACAAGAGACTGGGCAAGCTAACCGTCGCAATCACCGAAGAAGAGATAGACGAGCTTGAGAAACTGATGAAGATGGGAGAAGACAACGGAGTTGAAGGCCTAAAGTTCTTAAGAGGAGAAGACGTCAAGAAGCTAGAACCTAACATTGAGGTTGAAAAATCTCTCTATTCACCTTCAACAGGCATCGTTGAGCCCGACGAGCTGATGAACCATTTCTATGCGCAAGCCCGCAAAAACAATGCGGTCTTAGCCACTGAAACTGAAGTTGCAAACCTGAAGAAAGTGAATGACGGGTATGAGATAAGCGGAATCAGTGTTGGCGAAAAGTTCATCATAACAGCAAAAACAGTCGTAAACTGTGCAGGCCTCTGCTCTGACAAGATCGCTGCTATGCTTGGGCTGGACATAGACAAACTGGGCTATAGGATACATTACTGCAAAGGAGACTACTTCAGAGTAGCTGGAAAGCCCCCTGTCAAAATGCTCGTCTATCCAGTTCCTAAGGGAGCTGGCCTCGGAATCCATCTAACACCAGACCTCGGTGGATCAGTCAGGTTGGGACCCAACGCCTACTACGTGAACAACATCAGTTACGGGGTTGAATCAAACGAGAAAGAGTTCCGCGAAGATGTGGAAAGATTCTTGCCGCTCATTCGTGGGCGTCAAATACAAGCCGACTCAGCTGGAGTAAGACCGAAACTTCAGGGGATAAAAGACAGTTTCAGAGATTTTGTCATAAGGCATGAAGCTGACAGGGGTTTGTTTGGGTTCATAAACCTCGTCGGCATAGAATCTCCAGGCTTAACCGCAGCGCCTGCGATAGCCGAGTTTGTTTCCGAAATATACGAAAACGAAATCAAGAGATAACCATATAATCGTATAAGATAAAAGGTGAAGGGAAAGTGACCGAAATGAGTGAACGTGTTCCGGCTGACAAGTTGAAGTCTTTCTGCACAGAAGCACTGGAACGGTTAGAAGTGCCACATGAAGACGCACAGACAACCACTAATGTGCTAGTAGAAGCTGACTTGCGGGGCATTGATTCTCACGGCGTGGCACGCATGAGCCGCTATGTTACAGGCATCCAACAAGGAATGATGAGACCCAAAGCAAAACCAAAGCTAGTGCATGAAACCCTGTGCACAGCCACCATCGACGGAGACGCTGGACTTGGCCAGCCAATTTCCTATATGGCTATGCAGCTTGCCATCGCCAAAGCGCGCGAACACTTTGTAGGATTTGTTGCTGTCAAGAACTCCAACCACTTTGGAATCGCTGGTTATTATGCCATGATGGCGCTGGCTGAAGATATGATCGGCATCTGCACAACCAACACCGAAGTGATAGTGGTACCAACATTTGCCCGAAACGCCATACTGGGCACAAATCCAATAGCCATCGCTGTGCCATCGGGCAAGGAGCGGCCTTTCGTCTTGGATATGGCCACAAGCACAGTAACTCGAGGCAAACTCGAGGTTTATGCCAGAATGGAAAAGCCAATTCCGCTGAACTGGGCTACAGACGAGATGGGCGTTGCCACTAATGAACCTGCGCGCGTTCTTCAGAACATCGTCAAACGAAGCGGAGGAGGTTTGCTTCCTCTGGGAGGCGCTTTAGAAGAGTCTGGCGGTCACAAAGGGTACGGACTGGCGGTTGCCGTGGAAATCTTCAGCGCCTTGCTTTCAGGCGCCTCTATGCAAATCGAGTCTACCCAAAAGATAAAGAGGGAAAACCCTTACCGTCTGGAATAGGCCATTTCTTCGGCGCTATGCGTATCGATGCCTTCCGTCCAAAGGATGAGTTCAAGCGTGACATGGATGATCTAATTCGCCGTTTGAAAGAAGCTCCAAAGGTTGAGGGAGCTAAACGCATCTACATTCATGGAGAAAAGGAGTTAGAAGAGACTAAGCGATTGGAAAAGGAGGGAGTTCCTTTGAATTCTAAGGTGATTGAAGATCTGCGCTCAATTGCAAAACAACTCGGAATGAACAAACCTTTCTGAATCCCAAGCGATGACTATCCGCAATGAAACATGTAAACGGATGAAACCGAACTGTCTTTTGAACTTCAGGTAAAATATGTTAAAGCATCGTGATTGTTAAATCTGCATAATGATGTGAATGGTTGGACATTATTTAAGATAACTTTCGCCGACTAATCAGCGTTTTCCACCTGCACTTTGATAAATCCTTATATAGGGCGGAGAAATGTTTCGCTTTTTTTCAGTTTGGTTTACAGTGGAAGAGGTGTAATAAGTATGGTCAAAAAAGCCGTGATTGAAATTTCGCTTGTCAAGGAAAGCGCTGAAAGCGCGAACGAAAAGATTATGAAAGAGATATTTGATGGCTTGTCCGAAGATTTACCGAAGATTCCTTGGATGAAGCAGGTGGAAAAGGTGGAGGTCGTAGAAGCCTAACCTGCTTTTTTTTATGTGCATCAATTATAGACCAAATTAAACTCTAACAGTTAATTTAACTTTCACTTTTTGTTTCGAATTTCTAAGTCTTTTCACAAGATCCCTTGACAAATCGCATGCAGCCTTATCCGCTTGAATTGCAAATGTTCGGCTGCAGATGTAATTGCTTTTCCTCACAACCATGTCTGTGGGATGCGTCAAAATCAGTCGTGGGCTTCCAAAAGCATTCACCACTTCCGCGGCGTCTCCAGCCTCAATTAAAATCATTATTTTAGCTTTTTCCTTATGCAAATTCTCCTTAAATTCTGAACTGAAATCTGCCATGGTTTTGTCCGCTGAAACCGCGATAATGCAGTCACCTCTCCTTGACAATTGAGCTTCTTTGGTAATTTCAAAAGTTGTTTTGTGCGTAGCTTGGATATTTTCATGTCCATATCCGAGAATAATTTCCGTTACTTCCATAAATGTACAACTCTGACTATTCAAGAACTTCTATCGAATCAACTTTTCCGTCGCCGTCCAAATCAAACCCCTGTATGACCTTTGCAAACGTATCCTCGCCATTATAGCCCTTCAAAGTTTTCTTCCAAAAGTTTGTCAAGGCTAAAACACAAGCCTTCGTGCCAACTGCCTTGTTTCCAGCCAAAACTATAATCCGCTTAGTGTCGTCCCATGGATTCACGATTTTAGCTATTAGCCCAACAGCATCCGCGGTATAAACATTAGAGGTTTTTCTGGAAACTAAACCGCCGAATAGGAAGCCCTGTTCCGAAGGTTGCATGTTAAATCTTATCGGCAAATACTCATTCAACTCCTGCGTCAGCAGGTTTGTTCCAGGCCCACCCACGAGGATGAGGTTGTTTTTCTCTTCTTTCTCGGCTTTCACGTCAACATCAAGCTTTATCGCAAATTCCTCCGGCATTTTGGCGAACTGCCCCAAAAAGAATGTTAGGTGGGAAGCGTAGTGGCCGTCTCTTGCGCTTGTTTTGAAGGGTCCGTGGGGTGTTGGGCTTCCCACAACTATTTTTCCTTCAAATGCGCCGTCTTTTCCTATGAACTCTTTGAAGAATTTTTGGATTTGTTCATCCATGCCTATAAGCGAAAGCCTTTGTATTGTCTTATATCCTTGTGGAAGCTCTATTCCAAACGCTGGCGAAACCGCCTTGTAATATTTTGCTATTGCCCCCTTCTTCTCTTCTTCTCTGACAACAGTTATGGCTCCCGCCCTTGCCAGTTTTCTTACGTGGTAATAGACTTTCTGTTCGTGAACGCCCAGTTTTCTTGCTATTTCTAATGGGTACATTTCCTTTTCAGAAAGCATGACCAAAATCTTCCAGCTAAGCCTATTTAGAATCATCTTCAGCTTTTGCGGGTCTTCAATTATCGCAATTTCTTTTACTTTTTGTGTTTTGTTTTCTTCGTGTAGCAGCAGTTTTTTGTTCATGGCTTTTCATAAGCATAAAGGCTCATCCATTATTAAAATTTTTATTATGGTAAGCGAACAGATTGATTAAAGTCAACTCTAATAGCTGAATAGTTGATGAGAATGATTGGTTGCTACATCACCGGGATACTTCCACGACCAAAAGAGCTCGTCGAGGTCACAAGAGCCTACGACAGAAAAAGGGTTGGTGAAGGAGAACTTGAGAGGGCTTTTGAAGACGCCACTTTGAATGTCATAAATGCCCAATTATCTGCTGGTTTCAGCTACATCACCGATGGGATGCTTAAGTGGCAAGACCTGCTTAGGCCATTCACGGAAAATCTGAACGGGGTTAAAATGGGAAGTCTGACTAGATGGTTTAACAATAACCTGTTTTACAGAAAACCAGTCATAGTGAATGATATATGGCGTGATAAAAGCGTAGTCGAGGAAATAACCTACATAAAATGTTTGCCCAGTAATTTTCCTTGGAAAGCCGTTTTGCCTGCACCATACACAATTGCCCGCCTTTCTGAAAACTATTTCTATAAAAGCAAAACGGAGTTAATGTTCAAATGTGCCCAAATATTGAGAGAAGAAATTAAGGACTTAGCCACGCTAGGCTTTAAATATGTTCAGTTAAGCGACCCAGCGTTAGTTTATAAATCAACAGCCGTGTCCATTTCAAGAGATGAACTGAACGTCATAAGCGAAGCACTAGGAGTCGCTGTTGAAGGGGTACCCATCAAAACATGTCTTCAAACTTTTTTCGGAGATTTTTCACAGATTTTACCTGAAGCCCTAGACTTTCCCGTAGACCATTTGGGAATCGACTTATACGAAACAAACTTTGAAAAGTTGAAAGAATATAGTTTTGAAAAAGGTGTCGCCTTAGGCTTGGTGGATTCAAGAAGTTTACTAGTTGAAAAAGTAGATGAATTGGTTAGAGTTGCCAAAGAAATCATTGGCTCCATATACAGCTCAAATTTGAGAGAGATTTTTATTTGCCCAAACTGTGATTTGGAGTTTCTGCCGTTGGAAAAGGCAGAGGAAAAAATGAAAGCAATCAGCAGCGTGGCTATGATTCTTACAGAGGAATTTTATGGATAAACTGTTCCCAACACAGGAAATAGGAAGCCTATCCAAGCCCATATGGAGAGTTAAAGGCTACAGAGGAGAACCGCTCTCAAAAGAGGAAATAGCTGAAGTTGTAAACTGGGGGAGAAAACTGGAAATCGAGAATCTAAACGTGCTTGTTAAGTTGTTGAGTGAGAGAGATTCTCCAACTAAGCGAAAAGCCGTACTCCAATGGTCCGCCAAATTTGCCATTCGATTCTTTGAGGCGGCAGGTTTAGACATAATTTTTGACGGGGAACAATGGAGGTCAGAAATGTATGCGCATGTCATAAAAAATGTAGCTGGATTCAAATTTTTAGGTTACGTGAAATCCTTTGACTACAAATACTTCAACAAAGCAGCATGCACAGATGAACCAGAATATGTGAGACCTTTCTATCTTGATGAGTTCATGTTCACTAAAGAAAACACCAGAAAAGCGGTTAAGGTGCCTTTTACTGGGCCTTACACGATTGTTGATTGGACGTTTAACGAGTATTACGAAAAAAGGCTTAGCGAAGAAATTAAGGACCTTAAGCGGGAGAAAATTCGAGGCTAAGAAGAAGCTTCTTTTCGACCTAATAAAGGAGGTAATAAGACCAGAAATAAGCAAATTAGTGGATTCCGGGGCGATGTGGATTCAAATAGACGAACCAGCAGCAACAACAAACCCAACGGATGAGGAAATGGAGCTGTTTGTGAAATCCTTTAATGAAACTGTTAAGGGTTTTAACTGCATCTTCAGTTTACACAATTGCTATAGCAACTATGAAGTTTTAGCGAGATATGCCTGCGAATTGCGAAATTGCAGCCAACTGGCTCTGGAATTGCGCGAATAGGGACAGCAGACAAACCGGAATCGGAGACGCAAGAACAGGTTATAGAGACATAAAATTGTTTGAAGATTATGGTTTCCACGGAAACTATGGCTTGGGAGTAATAGACGTGCACACTGATTTTATCGAACCGCCGGAGCTTGTTAGAGATCGAATTTTGCATGCAGCCAAGCTTATTGGCGACTCGAGCAGAATATATGTTAGTACGGACTGCGGTCTAAGAACAAGAACGTGGAATATTAGTTTTCAGAAACTGAAAAGCATGGTTTTGGGCGCTGAATTAGCCAGAAAAGTCTTGAAATAAAGCACCGTTAAAAGAATTTTATTAAAGCTTTTAATAAAACAGCGACAATTTCTGGTCTAAGTTTCGCATTACAACATAGGAATGGTCTTAAAAATTTTTTAGAATTGTAAGTTTTCTCCTAAAAAAGCTTATTACATTCAAAAAGGCATGAATAGGGCTTGTAGAAGTTAAAAATGGGTAATGAGGCTTAGAAATGTGCGGCATATTCGGTTGCATTTTGAAGGATGGAAAAGCTGCGCCAGTAATTCATGCAGCTTTGAAAAGGCTTGAATATCGTGGCTACGACTCAGTTGGAGAAGCGACTCTATACAACGGTAAGCTTTACATAAAGAAAGATCAGGGAAAAATAGACGAAGTTCACAACATCCACAATCTAGACGATTTGCCCGGAAACCTAGGTATTGGGCATACAAGATGGGCTACGCATGGTGCGCCGTTGCAGATTAACGCGCATCCACATATTGATTGCAGTGGACAAATAGCCATCGTCCATAACGGTATTATAGAGAACTTTACTGAGTTGAAACTGGAGCTGGAGAATCGTGGTCATGTTTTCAAATCCAAAACTGATACAGAAGTAATATGCATCTTATTGAGGAAAATTTGAAGAGCTAACCATTCTTTAAGCCTTGCTGATGCTGTTCTTGAAGCTGTAAAAAGGCTTGACGGTTCATACGCAATCGCCGTAATATCATCAAGGGAACCAGACAAAATAATATGTGCCAGACATGAAAGCCCTCTAGTCATAGGAGTAAATGAAAACGCGATTTATTGTGCGTCTGATATCCCCGCATTTCTGCCCCTAACTAATAAAGCAGTAATAGTTAACGATGGAGAACTCGTCACAATTTCGCTGGAAGGATTCGAAATTAGGAAAATCGTTGATTCAAGCCTTGTGACACGGGAGCCGAAGCTCATTGATTGGACGCCTGAAATGGCTGTTAAACAGGGTTATCCACATTTTATGCTGAAGGAAATTCATGAGCAACCCGCTTGTCTCCGAAACACGCTTAGACTGCAAGAGCATTACCTTGACTTGATGGCAACTTTTCTTGACCGTGCTCGTGAAGTCTTCTTAGTGGCTTGTGGGACATCCTATCATGCTTGTCTGGCTGCTTCCTACATGTTTTCTAAACTTGCTTTCTTGCAACTTACCCCGTAATAGCCTCAGAGTTTGTTGAGCAGCATGGCAAATCAGTAAACATTGACAGCACAATTTTGGCAGTGAGCCAATCCGGCGAGACAGCAGACACTTTAGCCGCGGTAAACTGTGCCCGACAAAGAGCAGCAACAATACTTGGATTAACTAATGCTATTGGCTCAACTTTGACGCGGGTTTCACGGGTTTACATTGGTCAGCAGTCTGGTCCAGAAATAGGGGTGGCGGCAACAAAAACTTTCTCATCTCAGCTTTCCGTATTAGCTCAGCTAGCCCTAAGACTAGCAAAGAAGAGAGGTAAAGTTTCACAGGATGAAATGGATTTTCTGGCGGAAAGATTGCAGAAAATTCCAGACATTGTTGAAACAATAATTAAAACGCAAGAAGACAAGGTGAAGCAGATTGCGAAGAAATACAGGGATGCTAAAACATTCTTTTTCTTGGGGCGTGGAATAAGCACAGCCACAGCCTATGAGGGTAGGCTTAAACTTATGGAAATAGCTTATGTGCCAGCCATAGCCTTTCCAGCAGGAGAAAGCAAGCATGGACCCATAAGCCTAGTGGAACCTGGCTTTCCGGTTGTTTTCGTTTGTCCGAAGGATGAGACTCACAAGACGGTGATTGGTAACATCATGGAGATGAAAGCCAGAGGCGCCTCCATAATTGCGGTTGTAGAGGAGGGCGACGAAGAAATCAAGAATTTGGCTGATGACTACGTTGAGGTTCCTAAAGGGATTCCAGAGGTTCTGTCGCCTATACCTTTTGTCATCCCGTTACAGCTTCTGGCATATTACATGGCTGTTGAAAGAGGCCACAACCCAGACATGCCTAGGAATCTAGCAAAGTCTGTCACCGTAAAATAGCCATTTTTATTCCACCCACTTTTTCAAAAGACAAATACATTAAAAGCCTATTCTACAATTATTTCATTTGGTGCTTTGATTTGGAGAAAAATGATTGGGAAAGGCTCATTGACAATCTAATAAAAGAAGGAATTCTCCGCTCGCCAAAAGTTATCAAAGCCATGCGTTCTGTGCAACGAGAAAAGTTTCTTCCAGAGAACATGCAATCTTATAGCGCTGTGGATACGCCGCTTCCAATTGGTTTGGGGCAGACGGTTTCGGCGCCACATAGCCTCTGCTTTGTGCTGGGCTAGGCGAAACATGGTTTCAATAATGAACGAAGCCCTACAATTGGAAGTCGGCCACAAAGTGTTAGAAATCGGAGCTGGGTGCGGCTGGCATGCGGCTACAATAGCTGAGATCATTGCTCCCAACGATGCGCCTAGAAGCGAGTGGGGGCACGTATATACTGTGGAAATTGTTCAGGGATTGGCAGATTTTGCGAGAAAGAATATTATGAACGCTGGATATAGCGATCGTGTAACGATAATCTGTGCAGATGGCTCCATGGGGTATGCTGAAAAGGCTCCTTACGACCGAATTCTTGTGACAGCCGCCGCACCGGACATTCCCAAGCCTTTAATTGAACAGTTAAAACTCAGCGGGATCATGCTAATCCCTGTAGGTAGCGTCTACTTGTTCCAGAGTCTCATAAAAATTACGAAGGGGGTCAACGGAAAAACTAGAGGAGGAAAACCTTGGCGGAGTAGCTTTTGTCCCATTAACTGGACGTTATGGTCACAATTTTTAGAGTTATTCTATTGAAAGTTTTTCTTTGTAGGCTTGCAAGTCTAAGAAGCCATGTCCGCTTATGTTCATGCATATGACTTTTTCTTCGCCAGCTTTTTCAGCTTTCAATGCTTCATCTATTCCAGCTCGCACTGCATAGCTTGATTCTGGCGCTATAAGCCATCCTTCAGTTTGCAGAAAAATTCTTGCGGCTTCAAAAATTGCTTTTTCGTTTGCTGGATAGGCTACGGCTTTTAGAAGTGTTGTGATGTCCGAAGAGCACTAATCAATGGAGCCGCCGCATGATAACGCAGGCCGTCAGCCTTTATTGGCACCATTTCAGTTTTATGCCCAAGCGTATACATTTTGAGTAAAGGCGTATGTTCGGCTACATCGCCGAAATCGTAACGGTATTCACCCTTAACAAGGTTTGGCGCAGCTTCAGATTGAGCGGCTAGGAACTCGCATTTGCGTTTTTTCTGCAGAACTTCGCCAGCAAAAGGCAAGGCTATTCCACCGAAGTTTGAGCCTCCGCCTAAACAACCTACAATCAAGTCTGGAGAGTCATCAACAAGTTCAAACTGTTTTATGGTTTCTAAACCGATGATTGACTGATGTATGAGAACATGGTTGAGAACGGAACCCAGAGCAGTAGACGCTTCCATCATGGGTTTCAGCATATTCCAAACCTTCTGAAACAGCTATGCCCAATGATCCTTGATGATTTGGGTTCTGGGCTAAAAGTGTTTCGTCCGATGTTTGTTTCTTTGCTTGGAGAAGCATAGACTTCTGCTCCCATAAGTTTCATCAATGTGCGCCGATCAGTCTTCCAGTTATATACATCTCGCACCCAAAAAACTACACAGTCTAGTCCCATGAGTGTGGCTGCATATGAAAGAGCGCTGCCCCATTGACCTGCTCCAGTCTCGGTGACTAAGGTTGTTTTTCCTTCTTTTGCTGCATAATAAGCTTGGGCTAAAGCAGTGTTGACTTTATGTGAGCCTGTGGGCGACAAGTCTTCACGTTTATAATACAGTCGTACCTTTTTTAATCCCAAATGATTCTCCAGTCTTCTGGCTCTGATAGAGCGGACGAGGGCGCCCAGCTTGAATGTATAATTCTCTTATTTCCTCTGGAATTGGAATCCACCGTTCAGTTGACATTTCTTGTCTTAAGCATTCATGCACCATAGTTTTTCCAAGAAACTCCATGCGTGAGGGACCTGTTTCAGGTTCTTTTGGTGGAGGCAAAGGTTCTGGCAAATCAGGTGCAATGTTATACCATTTGGTTGGCAATTCATCTATTGGTAGCGCAATTTGGTTTTTTTCCATGATTTATCACCTTTTTAGAAGACTTTTCTTATTGGGACAAGATTTAAGTTAAAGATTTCCATTCTCTCTGCTGTAGAGACGTCAGCCAAACCATTTTTCCAGAGTGGTCTTTCCTTTTAGCTTCTTAGTGCCTTCTTGCATTTTCTCTAGGGCTTTTCTAACACGATCTTCTGAAAAATCTCTTTCTCTGCAGATGAAGTTTACCACGCCTTCGACGTCTGGTTCTTTCCACTCTATTCTGTAGTTGTCTGTTACCGTTGGATTCAGGAATATCTCCCTGATTCTTTGAGGTTCAACCGGAAACTCCGCATTTTTCAGATGTGGCAAAGCATTCTCTATGTTTCCATGTTCTTTTATCAGTTTTAAGGCAGTTTTCGGTCCTAAACCCTTTATGCCGTCTGGATTGAAGTCTGTTCCAATCAGTATGCCTACATCAACTAATTGTTCATAGGTTATTCCACATTCTTTTAGAACTTTTCAAGCTCAACAACTTCCGGCACAACTTCGATGAAGACGTTCTTGCTGGGAAGCTTTCGCCGTCCAGAAATTGTCACGTTTCTCACAAGCATTGGCGCGCCAAAAAGCAAGCTATCATAGTCTTGGCTTGCACAATAGTCTGCATCTCCGCGTTTTGTTAGGTGGGCTGCTTGGGCTTCTCCTTCGCTTGGAGCCTGAACCCATGGAATTCCCATCAAATCTAGGAGTTTTTTACTGTCTTCTGCCATGTAATCTTTCAAACGTGATGTGGCCTGAGCGTACACGCGGGCCTCTTCAATTTTGCCCTCTTTCAAAGCTTGCTCATATTTTATCAGGGCTTCTTCTTTCACTTTCACGCGCCTTTTTATTTCAACTTCCTTAAGCGCGGGTGGTGTTCCATCGAAAACGTAGATTGGTTTTATGCCCATTTCTACAAGGTTGCTTGTTCTGTAAAGGAGACCGCTTAAATGGCTTGTGACTCTTCCGGTGGCATCCTTTAATGGTGTGCCATCTGGCTGACGGATTATGGCTAGAAACTGGTATAAAGCGTTGTAAGCGTCAATTGCTATGGATTTTTCACTTAAATCCTCAAGTCTAACAATTGTTTTCGGAACAAGGTCGCGGAGGTTTACGCCCAAAGCAACCCCGTGAAATATAGGCATTGAACTGCAATAAGAAACTTGCGAAATTAGCGCGCATGTGTGTTCCTAAATTCCCTTTTTGCTTTTGACGTGGTGGGAGGGTGGTTTTTTGATGTTGTTTTTGACTCTTTGGCTAAGGGGTTTGTTTGTGTGCTCATAGCCTTCCCCCGGGGTTTAGTATATGATCCAAATATACCTGAGAAGCACGACCAGCGGCATAAGCTACCCAAGACCGGACGAATTTAGGAACAGCCATGCGCGCTCAATTCAATTTAAAACAAAACACACCCATACTTAACATTTCGAGATTATCTTTAAAATGCTAAATTTCTCTCATGGTTCTGCTGTTTATCCGTTGGAAATAAACGTTCATTTTCGAAATTAGTTCTTGCCATTCTGGATTTTTAGCAAAATCTTTGGTTTTCTCATCGTCTTCATCTAATGCTGAATAGTTTGGATATTCAAGCCAAGTTTCATATACTGGTTCGCCTATCAAAGTCACGAAGTGCTTCACGGATTTCCATGTCGCACCATGGGATATAAGCCATTCATCAAACCTTTTCTGCCAATCCAGTACTTTCTTAAAGTTTTTCCTTCCTGAGTTAATTTTTCTGTGATTACAAAATACATCATACTCTTTACCTCATCCGTTTGTTATGGTTTAAAAGCATATAAAATATAAGGAAGTCTTACCATTACAGAGCCATCACTTGGGGAATCATAATGGCTGAAAGGGCAGCGACTTTGACTTTAGTAACTTGTACAAGTTGCGGTAAACCAGTTCAACCAGGAGCGGATGCCACAAAATTTCTTTGTCCAAGCTGTGGAGAAATTCTGATAAGGCGTTGCGGAAAATGCAGAAAGTTTGGTCGTCAATATAAGTGTCCAAAATGCGGTTTTATCGGACCATAAAAATGAAAGAGGGTTTAAAATGGGCAGTGTGATATTATCATACAAAATATTCCCAACGGACGTAATAGTTGACTTCAGCAATTTGAAGAAAGAAATTGAGGCATGCTTGCCAGAGTTTGCTTCTGTCATGGGGTATGACGAAGAGCCTATTGCTTTCGGCTTGAAAGCCTTAATAGTGCACATTAAACTCCCAGAAGACAAAAGTGGCGTGCTTGATGAGCTTGAAAAGAAACTGGAAGGAATAAGCGAAATAAGCCAAATACAGTCAGTTATGGTGCGTAGAACAAGCAGATAATCCTTAAGCAACTTTTACTTGACATGATTCTCACACGTGAAAGACACGCAACAAATTAATAAACAGCAATGATATTGTGAAATGAAAGGATTTATATAGGAATGAACTCTTGTTTCGAAACGTGTTATGCTATAATAACGGGAAGGATTTTAGTTGAGTGAAGTGCAATTACGTGTTGGCGACGCAAGACAAAGAGATGTTGGAAGAGGAATAGCCCGCATAGACCAAAGGGCAATGCAGAAACTGGGCATATCAGCAGGCGATGTGGTAGAAATAGTTGGCAAAAGAACCACTTCAGCCATAGCATGGCCAGCCTACAGCGAAGACCAAAACCGGGACATGATACGCATAGACGGGTTCACACGTAAAAATTCAGGAATGGCCATAAACGAATATGTCCTTGTAAGACCAGCCAAGGTTAAAAGTGCTTTGAGCATAACTTTGGCGCCAGTAGACATGCGCCTAAATGTTGACGAAGATTTCACGAATTTTGTGAAAAACCGTCTGATGGAAAGAACATTGGTTGAGGGTGACACAACTTTGGTTATGATGCTCGGACATGCTATACCTTTCACTGTAACAAAAACTCGCCCACATGGCATAACAAAGGTCACTACAGAAACAAGACTAACAATTTTGAACGAACCAGCGCTGGAAGGAAAGGGACTGCCACGAACAACTTACGAAGACATTGGAGGATTACAGGAGGAAATTCAAAGAGTAAGGGAAATGGTTGAGCTTCCGCTAAGGCACCCGGAACTATTTCAAAGGCTTGGCATTGAGCCTCCAAAGGGAGTGTTGCTTCATGGGCCTCCTGGTTGTGGTAAAACCCTCTTAGCTAGGGCCGTAGCAAATGAGTCGGAAGCAAACTTTTTTTCAATAAACGGACCTGAAATAATGAGCAAGTTCTATGGGGAATCAGAGGCTAGACTTAGAGAAATCTTCCAGCAAGCCCAACAGAATGCTCCAAGCATAATATTCATTGACGAACTCGACGCAATAGCACCTAAGCGAGAAGAGGTCACAGGTGAAGTTGAAAGACGTGTGGTTGCACAACTTCTTGCCTTAATGGATGGTCTATCGGGTAGAGGAAACGTCATAGTAATAGGCGCTACCAACAGGCCTGGCGCCCTTGATCCAGCTCTTCGTAGGCCTGGCAGATTTGACAGAGAGATTGAGATAGGCGTTCCAGACAAGAAAGGAAGATACGAGATCATTCAAATTCATACTCGTGGAATGCCGTTGGCAGAAGATGTTGACCTGAAGAAACTTTCGGAAATGAGTCATGGATACACTGGTGCGGACGTGTCAGCCTTGTGCAGAGAAACCGCCATGAAAGCCCTACGCAGATATTTACCAGAAATAAATCTTGAAGAAGAACGCATACCGCCAAGTGTGCTGGAAAAAATGGAAGTAAAGATGGAGGACTTCATGAACGCCTACAAGGAAGTAACGCCGACAGCCATGCGTGAAGTATACATCGAGGTGCCTACGGTCCACTGGGACGACATAGGCGGATTGGAAGTAGTAAAGCAGGAGCTTAAAGAAGCGGTAGAGTGGCCGATTAAGAGTCCAGAAATATTTGAGAGGCTCGGCATAAAGCCGCCTAAGGGAATACTTCTTTACGGACCTCCTGGTTGTGGTAAAACTCTCTTGGCTAGGGCTGTTGCAACTGAGAGCGAAGCCAACTTTATAACGATTAAGGGTCCAGAAGTATTTTCAAAATGGGTTGGAGAATCTGAAAAAGCCATAAGGGAAGTTTTCAGAAAGGCTCGAATGGCAGCTCCTTCGGTGATATTCTTTGACGAGATGGACTCTCTTGTGCCTCGTCGAGGTTTAGGTTTTGGAGACAGTGGAGTGTCGGAACGTGTTATCAGTCAGCTTTTAACGGAAATGGATGGGATAGTAGCCTTAGAGGATATAGTTGTTATAGCAGCCACAAACAGACCTGACATTGTGGACCCAGCAGTGCTTCGGCCTGGAAGATTTGATAGGTTAATATATGTGCCGGAACCCGATGAGAAAAGCAGGCTTCAAATATTCAAGATTTACACAAAAAACATGCCGTTGGCTAAAGACGTAGGTTTATCGCAATTAGTTGCTATAGCTAAGAATTATTCAGGCGCTGACATAGAAGCCCTCTGCAGAGAAGCAGGTATGCACGCCTTAAGAAGGGATGTTAACGCCAAAGAGGTTACGATGATAGATTTTCAGGAAGCAATAAAAAGCATTGGGCCGTCAATCACGCCGGACATGGAAAAATGGTACAAGAGTTTTATAGTACAGGTTCGGCAGGTGCAGAAACCGGCAACACCAGTTGCTTAGGAGCATATGGCCTTGCCAATTAAAACTTGGAAAACTTGTCCCGCCTACTACTTTCTATTGGAAATTTTGAAAAAGAAAGGCGCCTTGACAGATGCGGAACTTTTTGAAGAGCTAAGTGAAGAGTTTAAAGATTTAGGCTTCAAGGACTTTAACGAGTTGCTAATGCGTTTAGAAATTAGCGGAACAATACGCACAGCCTCAATGGTTCGAGGAAAAAGACGGATTGAACTTGTAACATAAGTAGCCATCCAGCCAACTATCAGTGTGCGGTAAATGAAAAACTTTTCAGACGTAATAGTCGTCGGAGGCGGACCGTGCGGCTCATTCACGGCGTTTAACCTCGCAAAACAAGGGGCTAACGTAACGGTTTTCGAGGAACATGGTGAGATCGGTGTTCCATCTCATTGTCCTGGCCACTTAAGCATTAAAGGTCTAAAACGATTAGGACTGTATCCGCTTCCCGAAGAAATCGTTGAAAACACCTTTTACGGGGCAATCTTTCACTCACCAAAAGGCAAAAGTTTCTCAGTTCGTTTTTCCCAGCCAGTAACCTGCGTTGTTAATCGTGTCCTTTTTGATAAGTACATTGCAGAAATGGCTGAAGATGCCGGTGTACAATATCATCTAAATTCACGGGTTGACTCCCTAATTATTGAAGACGGTTTCGTGAAAGGAATAAGCATCAAACAAGATGGGAAAACAAGGGAAAAATCTTTTGCTAAAATTGTTATAGATGCTGAGGGTATATCTTCAAGAATTTTGAGGTTGGCTGGCTTATCAGCCCTTAACCGTCATATGCTTGTTAATGGCGTGCAAGCGGAAGTCGAAAATGTTAAAGACACTGAACCAGACATGGTTGAAGTTTTTCTTGGGAAGGACTATGCTCCGGGCTTTTATGCATGGCTTATCCCTATAGGTGATGGGAAAGCAAAAGTTGGATTGGCCACGAAAACTGGGAATCCAAAAGAGCTTTTGAGAAGACTTATGTTCAAACATCCTGTTGCTTCAAAGAAGCTGCGCACTGCAAAAATCATTCAAATAGGGTTTCACCCTCTAACGCTTGGGGGACCATTAACAAAAACTTATTCTAATGGGTTTTTAGCCGTTGGAGACGCAGCCTCACAAGTGAAGCCTACAACAGGAGGCGGCGTGATTTTTGGGATGACTTGTGCAAGAGTTGCAGCGGAGGTTGCTTACGAGGCTTTGAGTAAAAACGATTTTTCTTCGGAATTTCTAAGCGCATATCAAAAGCGATGCAAAGAAATCTTGGGTTTTGATGTAAAAGTTATGCTTAGAATTAGGAAAATGCTTGACACCATGTCTGACGAGAAAATAGACGATGTCATTGGTTTATGCAAAAAACTTAACTTGGACAAAAGCCTCCAAAACGTTAAAGACATAGATTTTCAAGGGCAATCCATTCTGCGCCTTTGCCAAACCCTAGAATGTTGACGGCTCTTTTCTATTTCTTTTTCCTCTATCTTTCTGCAAATCCTTAAAATCTTCAAATAATAAACTGTATAAGAAACGGTTGAAATAGAGAAATGGTCTGAATTTCGTTACAAACAGGTTATTGTTTTTCGTTCTGATTTGAGGTTGAGTAAGGGAAAAATTGCGGCTCAGGCGGGACATGCTGCAGTTTCAGCGGCTGAGGAAGCCCGAAAACGGCATAAAGGATGGTGGGAAGCGTGGATGAAAGAGGGGCAGTGCAAAATAGCCGTTAAAGTAAAAAGCGAAAAAGAACTTTTAGAGTTGGAAAAGCAGGCGAAGGATTTGGCGTTGCCCTGCGCATTAATCAGTAGACAGAGGTCTTACAGAGATTCCTCCGGGAACAGTAACTTGTTTGGGAATTGGTCCTGCGCCCGCTGAAAAGATAGACAAAATTACTGGTATGCTTCCTCTCGTTTAGAAGGCTGAGGGTTTGCTTGTTCCTAAATTGGAGAGGCTAATCGGCATAGAGGTTTATGCCACATGTTCTTTAGGCATTGGCGGAATCATTCGACAGTTTGTGGATGATTTTGTTGTTGAGGAAGTGCTTGTGGATGGTTCTAAAGCAGAAATAAACCAGTCTGAGGCATGTAGCGTCAAGTGTTAGGGTCATCGCCTGTTAAAGAACCGTTATTTGCTGTGCGTTTTAGTTAAGCGGAACTGGGACATGTTTCAAGCACTTAGGGTTGTTGCTGAACAACTGGGCATAAGCACAAACACATTCAGATTGCAGGCATAAAAGACGCCAAAGCCGTTACCGCCCAACACATCACAGTTGAAGGCGTAACAGCCGAAGAAATTCAAAAAGTTCAAATTAAAGACATAAAAATTCGTCCAATAGGCTATTTTCGAAGCAAGCTCTCATCATACTTTCTTTTTGGAAACAATTTCCACATAGCCATCAGAGCCATAAGCCATCCAAAATCCACAATTAAAAAACGAATAACAAAAACCATCGAAGAACTCGAGGCAATAGGCGGTGTTCCAAATTTTTTCGGTCACCAACGCTTCGGCACAACTCGCCCAATAACACATTTAGTTGGAAAAGCCATCGTTAAAGGAAACTTCAGAAAAGCTGCAATGCTTTTTCTGGCTAAACCAAGCCTGCATGAGCATCCAGAATCTAGACAAGCCCGAGAGCAACTGCAGCGCCACACAAGATTTCAAACAAGCTTTGAAAAACTTTCCGAAACAACTACGTTACGAACGTTTAATGCTTAGGCATTTAGCCAAAAAACCAGACGATTATGTAGGCGCCTTTAGAAGACTGCCAATAAAGTTGCGAGAACTTTTCCCTCAAGCCTATCAATCTTACCTTTTCAACAAGTTTCTAAGCAGAAGAATTGCGTGTGGGCTTTCACTGGTTAGGGCTGAAGTTGGGGATTATGTTGTGAATGTGGAGCGTTCTGGATTGCCAATGCTTACAATGCATAAGATTGCGAGTGTTGAAGCGTTAACAGAGATTAATAAGGCAATCGAAGCTGGGAAAATGCGATTAGCAATTCCTTTAATTGGTTTTAAACAGCGTACATCGCTCGGTGTTCAAGGAGAAATTGAAAAACAAATCCTAGAAGAAGAAGCTATCAGTCAAGAAGGCTTCAAAATCCCAGCCGTGCCAGAAATCAGTGCGAAGGGGAGAACTGCGAACCGCTATAACCCCGTTGAACAATTTCTCGCTGAATGAAGTCTCAGAGGATTCAGCAAACCCATCAAAACATAAGGCGGAAGTAAGCTTTACGTTGTATCGTGGCTCCTACGCAACAATATTCCTAAGAGAACTCGTGAAACCACGCAACCCGATAAAAGCTGGATTCTGACCATTTTTAACCTTTTAACTAGTGAACAAAATAGCAAAAGTTTTATTCTCTAATTTTGGTTAACAAGAAACAGGATAGTAATGATTAGTTCAAAAGTTAAGGTATGGTTTGCCGAGCTGAGCATGAAAGAGGTAAAAGATGCTGTGGAAGAAGGGAAGGTTATTATTCTTCCTGTTGGAAGTGTCGAAGAGCACGGTTCTCACCTGCCACTTTGCACAGATAGCATACAGCCTGAGTACGTTGCGTTGGAAGTGGCCAAAAAAACTGACAGCCTTGTCGCGCCTCCGTTGAAATACGGTATCTGCAATGTTACACGTATTTTTCCAGGAACAATTTCGATAAGTTTTCACTCCCTACTCAGAATTACCCGTGAGATCATTGAAGAATTTATTCGCAACGGTTTCAAAAGGTTCTTAATACTTAGTGGACACGCAGACGAGGAACAAATGGCTGCATTGAGACTTGCTGCACAGCATGTAATATGGAGGCGCAAAGAAGAAAATAGAAAGCGAAAAATCAGGATAATGGTATGCACCGATTACGACTTTGCATATGAGCTTAGAGGAAAATACTTTAACGAAAAAGATGGACACGGAGGCACTATTGAAACTTCTCGTGTAATGGCAATAAGACCAGACCTTATAAAGGGAAAAGGAAGGAAGAACTTTCAAAAACTCCCGAGGTTTGAAATAATTGCGAATCCCAGAAACTTTTTGCCAGACGGAATCATCGGCGACCCGAAAGCAGCCTCGGCTGAAAAAGGGCAGCTCATAAACGACCACATCATAAGAGAAATAGTCAAATTAATTGACGAACTAAAAAGATAAATTTTCTTTATCGAAACCTAGAGAGAGTCTATTCTCTTTGCAATTGAAAATCTCCAATAATCAGCTCTTTTATAATATTTAGTGTATTAGAAGTTCAACCTATATATAAGGGGGCTAAAGACTCACAGAGCAAAAGAGAGTTCTCATATTGGTTAAGGGTACCAATCAGTGTGCGTCTATTATCTTTCCCGCATTTTCTATTAGCATCTGCTTCTTATCTATTGGCAATATCACGCTTGCTGCATACTGATGCCCATCAGCTAAACCAAAGCCTTCAGAAGCCCTATCCAAAAAATTCACGGCGCCCGGCAACTTTCCACCGTCAATTAATGTTTGCATAGCCTTAGGCACACGAACAGAAGCCTTAACAAACTTTTCTTCCAGTTTTCCCCAACCAGGAATTTCTGACGGCACATTCACAAATCCAAGAATATACTTGTCTGGTTTTATTAAGCGCGCTTGATAAGATAGAAAAGAGCAGAACTGCCCTATCACCTTCGTCCCCATGCCTGCATACATGTCTCCAGCGTCAAACCATTGGATATGCTCAGTTTCCTTAAGCCTTTCACGATAAAACCTTCCCAAAACCCGACGATTAGCCTCCTTGCGCCTAGCCTCCAAAACGTTAACCTTGTCTTCTGCTTCCTTGCTTAATCCTTCTAGGCAAGCGTTTATCCCAATTTCTGGTCCACCATCATAATAGCCTACTGCACCCAAAATCTGAAGCTTCGAAAAGAACGCATCTACGCGCATTTTAAGTTTGGTTATTTCATAACTTTTGCCCTTTTGCCGAATCACTCCGTTTTTTAAGGCTTCTTCCAAAACTATCTTGTTTATTCCCATAAAACCATCTGGAATTTCACAACTTCCAACCAAAGCCAAATAGCTTAGGTCCACATTGCTTTCGCTTAAAACTTTTGCAAAGAGATAGCAACACGTAGCTCCAGAAAAGTCTGTTTCGCCTCTAAATCCATAGTGTTCAAGGTTCAAGTCCAAAACTTTTGGGTCTTTAGATGGCTTTGGGTCGTGATGGTCCAATATTACTGTTAGGTTTCTGCTTTTATTATGTTCAGAGATTAAGTCTGCATGCGCTGACCCAATATCCACATAAAAAATTGTTTGCACAGACTTTGAATGTAAGTCTTCAATAACTTCTGTGTAAACTTTTTCCAGACAAAACGTTTTAGCCTTTATCCCTTCACGCTCCAATGTCTTCTTGGTTATTGCTGCTGAGCATAAACCGTCAGCGTCGTCGTGATGAACTATTATGGCTTCTTTAGGCTTTACTGCTTTTAATTCTGTGATAGCCTGATTCGCTTTGCTTTTAAAATCTTCCAATTGCATAAGTAGCGCCTTTTAACCTATTGTTTTTAGTAGGTCTGACCGCGTTATTATCCCAACAAATTCTTTGCCCCTTGTGACTAGTACCCCTTGGTGTCTCTCAAGTAACGGACGGATTGCATCTATGATGTTTCTTCTGAAACTGTTGGCAAAGGCGGGTCCATGATGTTTTGCACTTTTTCTTCTGCTATGTTTGCACTCAGATTTCTGATTATGCCTTCCTCAGTTATCGTTCCAACAACTCTGCTTCCATTCAGCACTGGCATCTGAGAAATGGCATGCCGCACCATGACTTCACTTACTTTCAGAATAGCTGTTGCTCGGCTTTGCGAAAAGCACGCCTTTAGTCATCATGTCTTTGCATTTCATCTTTTTACCTTCCGTTAGAACCGCCAAGATTTTGTTTATTGTCGAGAGCCTTGGGTCAACCTTTCCCTGCTCTATTTTTGCTATGTGGGCTTGCGATACACCAGCAAGCTCTGCTAGCCTTTTCTGGGTTAAACCTGCCTCTATCCTTAACTTTTTAAGCGACGTGCCTGTTGCTAACAAAATATAACCACCAGTTATTTTCCTATATAAATTCATACAGTAAAATATATATTTATTGTTGTGCATACACCCTAAACTTCACAAAGGAAGGGTTTAACATGCGGAACATAATCGTTGAAGACCTAAAGCAGACACCGCTTGAAAAACAACGCGTAGAAATAGTTGAGAGAAAAGGCCTAGGCCATCCGGACTACATATGCGATGCAGTAATGGATAACATTTCTCATAGGTTTAAGCAGAGAATATTTAGAAAAGGCAGGTTCAATACTGCACCATAACGTTGACAAAGCTCTACTTGTGGCTGGAAAACTGAACCAAGATTCAACGGGGGCATAGTTAAACAACCAATGCTTTTCGTATTTGGTGACAGAGCAACATCAGAATTCAACGGCACAAAAATAAACGTTGGCGAAATAGCCATAAATGTTGCCAAAGAATGGTTTAGGAAGAACATGCGCTTCATAGACCCGGAAAAACATGTGAAATACCAAGTTGAGCTGAAGCCAGGCTCAGCAGGGCTCGTAGACATCTTCAAACGGAAAGGAAAAGTTTTAGGAGCCAATGACACCTCGGCGGCTGTTGGCTATGCACCCATGACCAGAACAGAAAAAATAGTCCTAAAAACCGAACAGTTTCTGAACTCAAAAGAGTTTAAGCAGCGTTTTCCTGAATCCGGCGAAGACATAAAAGTCATGGGTTCCAGAATCAACAATAACCTAAACCTAACAATTTCAATGGCGTTTGTAGATCGTTTTGTACGTAGCGAAGAAGACTATTTTGAGAAGAAAGCAAAAATCCTTGAAGAAATTAACCGATTTGTTTCGGCTAGTACTGATTTTGAAAGCGTTGGCGTACAGCTAAACACTTTGGATGTGCGTGGAAGAGGTTTAGGGGGCATATATCTAACCGTTTTGGGTACAAGCGCAGATAGCGGCGACTCTGGACAAGTTGGAAGGGGAAACCGTGTAAATGGCTTAATATCACTAAATAGGCCTTTCTGTTCAGAGGCTGCAGCAGGCAAAAACCCAGTCAGCCATGTTGGCAAAATCTACAATGTCTTGACATACAAAATAGCCCAACACGTTTATGAAGACGTGCCGGAAGTTGAGGAAGTCTACATTTGGTTGCTGAGCAAAATAGGTAGTCCCATAGATCAGCCAGCTGTTGCGGCAGCCCAAGTAATAATGAAGGGTAACAACTCCTTAGAAAAGGCTAGGCGCGAAATAAGCGAAGTACTGGACTGTGAACTTGAAAACATAGATAAATTCTGCATGGAACTAGCTCAAGGAAAAATTCAAACCTATTAATTCTGGAACAAAGTTGCATGTTTTGAATTAGGCATAATGTTTCCTCAAATTTTCATTTGTTTAAAGTGTAAAAAATGAAACTATATCATTGAAACTTTGGCATTCGTTGTAATCATGTGAGGTTGTTGTCAACGGAGTTTTTCAACACCTATAGCTCAACACGGCTAAAACGCTTAAATTATTAAGGATTAAAAATATGAGGAAGTGGGATAGCAATGGCTGAAGCAAGTGAGAAATTACCCATATCCGAATTCTACAAGGTCGTCGATTATGTTACAATTTTTAAAAGCGAGAAATGGTGGGAAGCAATAGTTGTCTTCGAATCCTTCGGGAAGCGGTCGATTGGTTTGTATCTTTGGCAGAACAGAAATGGAACATGGAAAAGAAAGCATAAGTTTAACATAAGGAATCTAGATGAATGGAATAAACTTAAGAACGCCATAGAACAGCTAACACCCAAACTTGTTCCCAAATAGTCTTCTTGCGTAATTTCACATTTTAAATTCTAATTTACAATACGAATTCAAAATTGAATAATTTTATTAATTCACTACAACAACAAAACAACAGAAAGGCGAACTCTATGAAAGCCGAGCAAGAAACAAAGGAAGATATACAAAACGAGGAAGAAATTTATCAAGTAAACCATGAGCCGGAACAAGAAATTGGACAAGAGGCTGAACAGAGAGATTACGTAGATGCCGAAGAACCAACAGAGCAAAAAATAGAACAGGCAAAAAACAAGAGTTTAAGGATAAATATTCAAGGAGAAGATAGAGGCAATTTCATTCATGGGCTTGCGGTCGGCCTCGGCATTGGTTGCATCGCAACATTTGTCATAGTGTGGATTTCATTATTTTTCACTCCAAAGTTGCCAAATGGAGTGACATATGAGAATTTGCTTTCAATTTTCATTTACCCACTCATCTATTTGCTGACGGTAGGTCTGATAGCGCTAACAGCTGGCATAGTCAAAGAATACTACGGTGCAAAAAGCAAGTTCTAAACACTGAATATTTCAAAATCCACGTATTTCTGACCTATAATAATTTAATAATCAACAGCCTTAAACTATAATTGTGAAAACTTATGCCCTACACATTTAAGCAGCTTTTAGAAAAAATAGCAAGCGAAAAGGCTCCAGGTCCGTCTCCATCATTTTCTGTGTTCCACCTACTGCATGCAATAGAGCTTATATCGGAGAAAACAATTGGCCGCAGCAAGCTGGCTGAAAATCTAAATGTGGGGGAAGGGGCTGTGCGTACTATAATAAATCGATTAAAATACGCTGATTTGGTTGTAACCTCCAAATCTGGATGTACCCTCTACAAGTGAGGGCTTAAGGCTTTGGAGAGAATATAAATCAATTTTTAAGAAGAAAATTGAAATTGGAAAAAATGAGCTAACACTCGCAAACTACAATTTTGCAATCTTAATAAAAAATCGTGGGCATAAGGTTAAATCAGGTGTAGAGCAACGTGATGCGGCAGTAATGGCTGGTGCAAAAGGCGCTACAACAATAATGTTCAAAGAAGGACGCTTAAAAATTCCCTCAGTGAGCGACGATGTGGCTAAGGATTTTCCAAACGAGGCAAACCAGATAGTTAGGCTTCTGGAGCCAGAGGAAAACGATGTAATAATAATTGGAAGTGCTGACAGTTTGGGAAAAGCCGAATACGGCACTTTAGCAGCAGCATGGACAGTTCTGAATGACTGCCAAGGAATATAGGCGCGTATCTTTCATTAGTATGTGTATTTTTCTCCTCCAGCTAGGATGCGTTCTAGGGATGTGTTAAAGTTTATTATTCCCTCATTTGTTTTGGCTGAAATTGGAATTAGTAAAAATTTTAAACCAAGCTGATAGATTGCCCGCATCACGTTTCTGCTCAGCAAACGTTTTGTTCCTTCAAGTTTTTGCTCAATTGAGGTTTCTAAAGCATTCGGGTTGGCTGACCAATCCACAATTTTGTCAACTTCTTCTTTTGGGAGCAAATCGCTTTTTGAGAGCAGATGAACTTGGGGTAGGAAGAAACGGTTGTAGACTGCTGTTGAAAGGAAAAGGTTTGAAACATAGTTAAGCGGGTTGACCGAGAAAACAGCGTCGAACAAATAAACTATGGCTTTTGGCTCTTTTGTAAGTTCACTAGCAATATAGGGACCGCTTGCTCTAAAAGCAAATAACTCCATCTGTCCGGAAGTGTCAACCAAAACGATGTCTGACTTTAATTCCTCAATTTCCTTTGAAATTTGTTCAATTTCATCTGCAATCAAATCAGCAGCCATTATTAATGCGCCGTTTGGACCTAGACCATATTTTTCCATCAAATCTTCGACGTTTACGTAATCACGAACATCTACATCAGGCGAATATGGAAGCGTTAACACCCCTGGGTCGAGGTTCACGACCGCGACATTTTGTTTGGATATTTTCAACCATTCACTAAAGGCTGCTGTGAGCATTGATTTTCCAGATCCAGCGGTTCCTATAATGAAGACTATTCGCATCTTCTTTTCATCCCTAAATTTCAACTGTGAAACGTGTTAAATATCACCACATAATCGGCAAGTAAAAACTTTCCCTATTTATTCGTTATAATACCTCGTCTTTGGACGCTTTTTTGCTGACTCCCTGCGAAGCCTAGCCCTCCCTTATATATAGGATTCTGGAGTGCGGTTCCACTATCTAATAGGCTTTTTGAAAAGTGAAAGCAACGAAGAGGAAGATGAAGAAGAATTTTCTCACGATGTTTTACATTCGAGAAAAATTAGGGATTGCAGAAGATATCTCTATTTTTGGTGCTGACACCTTTTCTTTTAATATGGAATTTCTGGTGGTTGTGGTTCTGGGATACTTGGTTGAGCTTGTCTTGACATGATAAACACCGTTATGCCAATACAGACTAAAATCGCAGTGATCACCAATAACAACACGAAGAATGTGGATAAGACTGTTACAGTTTGAATTGTGCTGTCCGCTCCAGCGTAATCATTATTTCCAGACCAACTTGAACGAATATAGCATATGCCAGTGGCTTCTGTATTCCAAGCGTACGTGAAATATCCATGATTCGTCGTGGTTGTGTCTAAGACTATCCAAGGTGAATTGTTGATTTTGACGTAAATGGTAATGGTTCTGTTTTGCAAGGGTGGTGAAAGTTGTCCAGAAAGTGTGACCGTGCCTCCTTGGATAAAGTATGTAGGCGAAATGATTAGCGATATTGTTGAATATGCTAAGGTTTTGTAGCTTGCAGAAATCTGTCCATAAGTCGATTGTTCACAGTTCTCAAGAGTAATCACTTGCGCTGGAGCATTTTTTAACTTGTCTGGGCATTCGCCAACTCTCCATCCATTTTGCCAATCTCCCCCAGTGACTTCAGCCACATAATAGCGGATGTTATTGTACGTTACGTAGTAGACTTGTTCTCTTGCATCATGAGGCACATGTGAAAGGCTAACGCCGATGTTCATGTGAGCTTGACTTTCATAGTACAGAAGTACAACATCAAGCCCGTGAGCCTTCACAATTGAAGCTGCAACGTAGGAAAAAAGGTCGCAGTCTCCCTTATTTTCCACAATTGTTTCTACAGGATACTTTGCTGGAGTCTCATTATAAGGTATTTGATGCACAATCATAAGCACCCCATTTACGAAATCTTCATCGTCTGTGTAAATTTCTAAGAGGCAGTCGGCAATGGACTTTAAAGCATAGGGCGTAACAAACTTGGCGAAATCGTTGTTTGAATTTAGACTATGGCTCTTTTCGGTATAATATTCGTAAAGCGATTGCTGAACTGTAACATTCAGCCTATAATACGTTGAACCGTCTGGTTTATCTAAAAGCTGATAGGATTGGCTGTAGTTTTCTGAAAAACCTTGCGGGAGCAGATAAGAGATTATAAGTAAAACAATTACTAGCAGTAAGGTCTTCGGTTTTTTCATAGAAAATTTTGTTGTAAGTCTAATTTAAGGCATTTATGAACTGCTAATCAATAGTTCCTGTTTTGAAACTTAATTTTTCCATTGTTCTTCTGGACAAGTTCTGATAACTGAATTATTGCTTTTTCTAGGCGTTCTTTGGCTGTTTTCGAGTCTTTTGCGGTGGTTGAAAAGTGGATTTCTAAGTGTGGTTTTTTCTCTTCACCTTTTGGATGAGATTTTACGTAAACGTATGGGCTGTCATGCATTGTTTGGTCGATTAAAGGAGCCAAAGTTGACTCCATAATGTTATCTGCATATATGCTTGTTTCAAAAAACGCAACTTTTCCAGCCTCCTTCTTAAGCAACGGCGCAACAGACTCATCAAAAATAGCTTCCATCTCCGATGGAACACCTGGCAACGCTATTAAAAATGTTTTTTTAACGTTCATCATTATGCCTGGTGCCGTGCCAACAGAGTTTGGCAATGGTTCTGCACTTTCCGGAAGTTTTGCCATTTTAACTCTAGGTGGTGTTAACTCAACCTTTTCAATTCTTCCTGCTTTGACGTAAGCTTCATATTTTTCCCTAACCATTTTCAAAGCTTTTTCGTTAACTTCCAATTTGAGGTTTAATGCTTTGGCTATTCCCTCTAACGTTTTATCGTCAAAGGTTGGGCCTAGACCGCCTGTTGTTATTATGAACCGAGGTTTCCGTTTTAGGGCTTCGAGTATAACCTTTGCAATTTCATCAACATCATCACCCACAACTGTTATTCTATTCACCATCATTCCTAACGAGGTTGCACGCCTAGCCAGCCAATGGGCGTTTGTGTTCAACGTTTTACCTATTAGCAGTTCGTTACCCACGCAGACTATTTCCATTTGCTGATTCAATTTCTCACATTTCCACCTTAAGCACTGAAAATAAAATTATTTTGCCCTTTTTATGCCGTTTGCTAACTTACCATCTAAAAAGCTGGAGCATGGTTCTATTTTTTCTTGCTAAGCCACCATTTCAAGTATTCTTTTTTCCGCTTTTCTTGTTCTTCTTCCTTAGTTTCAAATGAAGGTCTCAGCTTCTCTCTTAGTTCCATCAGTTCTTGTTGTGTTACAGACAGCCCGCAGCTTTTGCACACGTGGTGTTTGGTGGCTATCATGTATTGCATTTCGCCACCGCATTCTGGGCAATATTGCATTTTAATCACTTTTTCTGTCTCTAGAAGTGAATATGCTTTGAGAAATAGGTTTCGCTTGTTTACTCGCTTATTCTTTTCTTCGCCCATCTGCCGATATTGTCTGGGGGTTAAGTGTCAAAACATAGATGAGTTCGTTCTCGCCTTCTGCAAACAAGTCCGCTAGCGCGCGCGAGTGGGTTATTAGCTTGGCGGTGGAGGTGGCGGAGGCGGCGCAACAGATGGGAATGCTTGCTTCACCTGAACGACGGTTGTCCCTGCAATACGGTCGGTATATTTCTGGCGTCGGTCAGGTCCAGGAGTAGCGATTCCCACTATCCAGTCTAGTAGAAGGAAAAACCAAATGATTTTGCTTATGTTACGGATGAGTGCTGCGTTAAACGTCACTTTGCTGCCATTTACCATCTGTACCTGTAATCCTAAGACCCTCTTACCTATTGTTGCACCCCAAGAAGTGTCTAAAAACGCGAAGTAAAGTAATTCGATTATGCCTAACAGCAATGGCAACAGTAGCCACATCGCCCACCATGGCGCCCATCCGCCCCAATACCATCCAAGATAGGCGGGAACGGGCCAGAGGATTCCTACGAAGTACAAGTATATGATGTACGCTGGAATGCCGATTATTATGCTGTCAATGAGGAGCGCAAGAAAGCGAAAGAGCCAATGACTCATATCGACTTCTGAGCTGCTTCCCGTTACCATCTTTACAATCCCAGATGCTATTTCTTCGCAAGGTATTATTATCACTTTCTATCAGGATTGACGAGCGCACGCTATTAACCGCATAATTCTTTTTACTAATTATGCTACATGGCTGGGTCAAAGCTTATAAAATCCTATACCGTTAGATACTATCTCTGAGGTGTTTTGTTGGCTAAACCGCAGAAAGAAAAGAGCGTAACCAAGGACAGACTCATAGGCATGAAAGTTATTGACGCGGATGGAAACCTTGTGGGAACGGTTAAGGATGTGGGCTTCACAGTTGGAAAGGCCGGGATCTCACTGAGTGTGGAAGACAAGGACGACGAGATTCGAGACATCGCTTGGGAAAATATTCAAGGAGCAGGAGACTTTGTGATTCTGAAGCCAGCTGCAACTGAGCCGTCGACTCCAGCACAAGCCGCTCAGCCAACTCAGCCGACATGCCCAACATGCAAGGGTCCGCTAAGCTATATCCAGCAATACCAGAGATGGTATTGCCACAAATGCCAAAAATACGTCTAGTATGTTTTCAACTTCAACGCGCGCGCTACATCAGCTGGTCCAGACGCTCCGGGAAGGTACGGCTCATCCGGATGCTGATTCTTCAGGAGGCCATGGCGGAGTACATCTCTAGGAAGGGTTAGAATGTACGTCGCCAAGGGTTTCAGGAGGTAGCCTAGCTTGACTTGTATTGCAACCGTAGAACTGTCAAGATTATGCCTCGCGGAACTAAAAAATAGAAAAAAAGGGGAGTTGCGGGTGACGTCTCCACACTTGAACTTAATCAATAATAAACTCTAAGCGCGCCAATAGGATTAGAAGCCTATTCTGTGGCTCTCTGTTATAGCGGCTTTTATTTCATTTGATTTCGTTTGACCTTCTTACCGATCAGTTCAATCCAAACACCATCTGGATCCCTGACGAACGCTAAACTATATCCACTCTCATCCCAAGGCTGGACAGCTGAAGTCGCGCCGCCAGCCAGTACTTTCTCGTAGCTTCTTCGGACATCCTTGCACCAGAACGCAAGGTGATCCAACTCTGAACCTTCCGCATATTCCTCATAGAACTTTTTCCTAGGCGGGTAATAGTTCAATTCCAACGTCTGCTCAGAACCTTTGCTTCTTAACTGCACAAATATACCGCCTGCTCGCATTTTTCCCCTTTGCACTTTTTTCATACCCATCGTTCTCGTGTAGAATTCAATGGAGCGTTTCAAATATCTAACTCTAATGCCTGTGTATGTAAACTTCATTCCCATTCTCGTCCTTACTGCAACAGGAGTCAAAAGTTTCTAATAAAGACTTCAACGTACGTTGCCTGTCTCTCATGTTTAATTCAATATACAACTTCGTGCTATTACCGAGATGTTTCCGCTAGACTATTTACTTTCTTTACAGCTTCCAAGGCAACTTCAATCATCTTCTCGTCTGGCCTTCTCGTTGTTAAGTATTGAAGCCCCAAACCAGGCGCTAATAAGACTTTCATAATTTTTGACTTCTTGTATCTATCGCTAAGCTTCAAAACTTCGTAGGAAACGGCGCCAATTACAGGAATAAGAAGAATCCTATAGGCTAGTTTCATGAAGAACCCTGAATCTGGCATGATTGAGAAAAACAGAATACTAATCAAAGCAACGATAAATATGAAAGATGTTCCGCATCTTGGATGAAATCGAGAAAATTTTTTGGCATTCGAAACATTTAGCTCAACTCCAGCTTCATAAGCATTTATAGCCGTGTGTTCTGCACCATGATATTGGAATACCCTTTTGAACTCTCCAACCAAAGATATGGATGCTAAATACAGCAGTAAAATCGCAAGCCGAATTACACCTTCTGCGACATTAAAAACTACTCCCCCAAGACCCAAGGGGGTAGTCAACAAAAATGGTAAGACGCTAAACAAGAATATTGCTAAGGCTAGAGCCACGACAACTGCTAACACTATTTCTTTTGGGTTAATTTTTTCTTCTTCCTCTAGACTTGCATTTGCAGAAAAATAGAGCCCTTTAATGCCTATATACATAGTTTCGAAGAGGGCTACGATGCCTCTCAGAAAAGGCAGTCTCAAGACCTTGTGCCTTTCAGATACCGATTTTATTTCCTCTACGTTTGTCAGTATTTCGTCATTAGGTTGTCTAACACAAGTCACCATGTGCTTTTTGGAACGAATCATAACGCCTTCTATAACCGCTTGTCCACCAAACGCTAGCGAAGGCTCTTCCTTTTCTTTGGTAGCCAACTTCATATTTCATAAGGAGAATGCCAATCTAATATTCTTTTGCTGTTTTCATTTTCTCCCGAAACCAGTGAACTGAGTGCATTTAGGTTATGAAGTTTGCTAAATTCGATTCTCTAGTCAATCTAATGGCTCTTTCCATCTCATCCCTTGTCAGTTTTCTGCATAGTTCTGGAATTTCATATGCTCGCCATTCCGGTCTATATTGAAACATGACGTTAACCCTCGTTTCTGTGCCTAGATTTTCAGCTATCCATTTTATGATTGGTTCTGTGCAGCATTCTAGATGATTCGGCAAAACTAGTATGCGTATTATAAGTTCACCGTATTTTTTCGCTTCTAAGTGATTACGTGTGCATGCTTCCCAGTAGTTTGGTGCATCAGAAATTTTTTCGGCACATTCATTTGGTCCATACTTAAAGTCTAATAGGTAAACATCAGCGAATCCTGCTAAGAGTTGGGCTGTTTCTGGACTGTAGTAAGTGTTTGAGTTCCAAACAACCGGAATATTTACGTTTACATGTTTGAAGGTTTTAAGCCATTGTTGCAACCATGGTGTTGGTTCTCCGCCCACGAGATTTGCATTTCTGCAGCCGTTCATGCGTAAGTGCTCAACTTCCTTGGCTAATTCTTCGGGCTTGTAGACTTCTCCCTTCTCCATCCATTGAGAAATCGTCCAGTTCTGACAGTGATGGCAACGCATTGTGCAGCCCATGGTGAAAACGGTTCCAGAAGGCACCAGTTCAGGTTCCTCACCAACATGCTCAAAAATGCTTGAAACTGTTATTTCTGAATCGCATCTGCAATAGCCCACCTTACCTTCTAATCTGTTAATCCCACATCTGCGAGTGCAGAAATGGCAACTGTGAAGAATTCTGTTTGCGATTTCAATTTTCAAATCAAGATAAGATTTCTCTGAAGTAAGCATTTCCTTCAATTTTCTTTGCTTTGCATCAATTTCTCCTTCAATTTTGTAAAATTCTCGCATAAGCCTCGTGTGTTTTTGCCAAAGCTCTTCCAAAGAATCGCTTTCGCTGAAATCTGCCGGAACTTTTTTGGCTATTATGAATTTTGCTGCTTTCTCATCTCGGGTAACAGCGAAGTATCTGGCCAAAGTTTTCTTTACCATTTCATCGTTTAAAACTGCTGTAGCATCTGGACGGAGAAGTCTCCACATTCCAATCAATTTTACTCTATGTTGCGGAATTATTAAAACAAGCCGTATGGATAAGCGTATCCACTTGCATGCAATTTGCCTTTGATAGGAATCTCATGTCCACATACTGGACAGCGCATGTCCTTAGTTAAATTCCACTTTGTAAGTTCAAAGCTGAAACGTTTAATCAGCAACTCATTGCAGTTTGGACAATAAGTGTTTTCGCAAGTGTGTCCCGGTACATTTCCAATATAAACATAGTTTAACCCCTCACCTTTTGCGGTGGCATAGGCTTTTTCCAATGTTTCGATTGGAGTCGACGTAATTGTAGTCATTTTATAGTCTGGATGGAAGCGCAGTAAGTGGAAAGGTGTTTCTTTGCCCAGCGTATCTCTTATCCAAGCTGCAAGCTCCTTTATCCTCTCAGTTGAGTCCCCGATTTTTGGTACAACCAGATTTGTGATTTCTATGTGAATGTCATTTCTCTTCATTTCCTTTAAGAACTCGTAGATTGGTTCGACTGATGGAACCGATGAAAAGGTTTTGTAAAATTCCGAGTCTCCGCCGCCTTTGAAGTCCACGGTTGCTGCGTCCAAATAGGGCGCTATAGTTTTTACGGCTTCTGGTGTCATGTACCCGTTCGTCACGAAAGTGTTGAAAAATCCTACTTGACGGGCAAGCTTAGCCGTATCATAAGCATATTCAAAAAATATAGTTGGTTCCGTATATGTGTAGCTTATCCCTTGACAACCATTATCTCTTACGGCTTTAACAACCTCTTCAGGAGAGAAATGTTTGCCAGTTATTTCTTTCTCTTGGCTTATCATCCAGTTGTCACAGAATTGACAGCGGAAGTTACAACCGGCTGTGGCAATAGACATAACCGAAGATCCTGGATTAAAGTGTGAAAGCGGCTTCTTCTCTATAGGATCTACACATGCTGATATTGCCTTGGCATAAACAAGCGAAAAAAGTGTTCCTCCCTCATTTTTTCTTACTAAACAAAAGCCTGTTCCGCCGTCACTTATGATGCACCTTCTCCCGCATAAGTTGCATTTGACCTTCTTATTCTCCAGTCTTTCGTAAAGCATTGCTTCATGCAATGATGATGACATTTAATTTCCTCCTTCAAATTTCTAAACTTAGATCTTCCATGTAAATTTTTGGTTCTTAGTCATGATTTATTCATTTGCTGCTAAATCAGGTTTTTCCTTGATTTCAAAAACAAGTGGTGGAGAAGATGTCTTCACATCCAATTCTATGTTGAGAAGGCCTTCCAAAAAGCCAGCCCAAATATCAGTTTCGTTGATAAAAGGTGTTTTTATGAGGATATACTTGTCTCTTAGGTAGAGGTCGCCAAATCCTTGTACCCTTAAGCGTTTAAAAACTTCCTGCCATTTTTCACGGTTTGCCGTCTGAATGCCAAGGGTTGCCTCCATGGAAACTTTTGCGGCTTCACCCATTTTTCTTCCTATTTCGCGCCATTTTTCCTCTGGAGTGTACTGGATGAGGATGTTAATGAACTCCAAGTTTATGAAGGCTATGCGGCTTATGCCGCAGTAATACTCGCCGGGAAAACGCCAATCATAAATCATCATGCTTCTGTAAACGTCAAGCATTTTGGATATGAGGGGTTTTATGCCCGGCTCTTTTCCTTCCCGAATCAAGGAGTCAATGAATTCTCTTTCCTCTTTCTCCAGAATAATAGTTGTCCTTTTTGCTGATTCTTCATTTTTCTTAATCATTTCTTCAAGTTTTTTCTCTTTATCTTCCTGCATAGTTGTTATATCCTTCAGCATATTTTATATGCTTTTCTAACTTGCAATCCACAACCGAACAATTTTTAACATGGCACATGCATTTTATAATTGCCGATGAAGAACTTACTTGTCTGAAAAGATGATGCACCCTGGGGTATCTGAGGCAAAACTCGCTTTTTATTTAAGAAATAACTTTGCTTCTTAATCAGATACCACATAAGCACTAAGCCAACTATGAAAAGGGCAAATCCAGAGGCCATCGAAACAAGCATAGTTCATTTTAAGAATTTTTAGAAATACTACATAAACTATGTAAGTTGGTCCAGCGAATGTTAGAAAAACCGCCAATACTATAAAGAATGTTTTCCAGAATTTTGAATTCAAATCCAACCTAGTACTTTTGCTCTTTTGTTTTTTCTCAGTCATGTGCCTCACGCTCCAATAATGATTCAAAGTTAGCGTTTTCTCTTATAACCCTTCCTTCACCTCATTGCCCAGAGCTTTCATCAGAAACTTGAAAACGGAAAAGCCTGCCCCACGGTCCGCCCTAAAGCCCGTTGTTGCACCCAGTAGGCATACACATTCCAAGTTGCGTTCTTTTGCAAGCCCCAGCATCAAGCCGGTAGCCCCAACAATTCTTCCTTTGCTGTATATTACTGCACCTTTTTCCATAAACTCAAGGGCGAGTCTAGGTGAAGTAGCAGCCACGTATACTTGCGTCTTCTCTTCTGTGATCGGAGCTCCACCAATTGTTACGATGAAGCTGCACCCCTGTTTTTCAACGAAATCCAGTATTTCACCACAGAGCATATAATGTGCAACAACATCATCAAAAGAAGGCTGTGTGTCACCCGTCATTATAATAAAATCGTTTTTCTCCATGGGCGCGGCGTAAAACTCGTATCTTGGCAAGCGGCAAATCCCCTTTGAATTAACTGAAACGTAATCCGGAAAAGAAGGTGAATACAATTCTGCAAAGGGTTTTGCCCCACAAAACTTTATCAAAAGGTGAGCCGCTATCTTCCCAACATTCCCAAAACCTGGAAGCCCTTGTACAAAAATCGGCTTCTCAAGAACAGGATTGAATATCTGAAGGAAATAAGGTTTATCCATTCTGCTTGCACCAAGCACGATAATATGCGTGTGATACTAAAATGTTTTTACAATAAAACACATTAATAAATGATAAGATTATATTTCCCAAAAAGATTTAAGAAAGCATGAATTCAGCATAAAAGCAGCGGGGTGGGGTAGCCAGGATTAACCCGCTGGGCTCATAACCCAGAGATCGGCCGTTCAAATCGACCCCCCGCTACCACAACTTTTGTTGGCTAGAGAAGATATAAGTGATGAAAAGCTTTCGGTTTCAACGTTGAAAAATTAAGGTGAGGGAATTTTACTCATTTATTATCAAAGTAAAATCTGCTGAATTGCTCATCTTCTCTACAAACTATGTTTCCGTTAATGGTCAGGGTTTCAGCTTCAAGCAATGATTGCCATAACTTTGCTTCTGCCATTTTTTGTCGAAGTTTTTCCCTAACTTCCCTAATTAATTTAATCCTTTCAGGATTAGGCATTTCTAGCAGATCCAGTTTTTTAAGCTTCTTTTATTTTTTTATACCCATTTATTTCCCTCTGGAGATGCTTGTCGCATGTCTTAATAAATCAGTTCTTTCAAGGATTGATACGTATCAAAAAATGATATAAAAAACCTGAAACTAAAATCTCAAAACAAAACCTAGGCCGCTTTTTCTCCGCAGTTTCCCGTAACGCAAGTTTTAAAGTTTTGAAACAGTTAAGCTCTTCCTTTCTCCTCTTTGCCGAAGTATGTTGTCCATTTAAGTTTACGGGCATCTCTTCCAAATTTTAAAGAACTTTTTCTGCATTTGCTTGAACAAAACCACAAGATCGATCCGTCATTTTTAACGTACATCATGCCTGTGCCGGTTGGAAATTCGTTGCCGCAAAATGAACATTTCCTGGGTCTGGGCAAAGGTAATTCCTCTGAATGATTTTGATTTTAAGTTATCTAGAGATTTTTTTTGCTTCTCTTTCAGTCTCTCTTAGCATTAGGATATCCTGAACCCGTATTGGTCCTTTAACATTGCGTGTTATGATGCGTCCCTTATCCTTTCCCTCTAAGATGCGCACCCTAACCTGTGAGATTTCACCAGTTACGCCTGTACGTCCAATGATTTGAATTACTTCTGCTGGAGTAAGTTCTTCCCCTGCGGTCTCTTTCTCTTCCCTGCTCATCACTTTGCTCCTCTTTTCATCTGCTCAATTCTTGCAACTATTTCTCTAACTAATCCTGCAGCGTCTCCTTCTTTAACTATGCATACGGAAGCTGCAGGAACATCGATGCCTATAGCGTTGCCTATTTTCTCTTTGCTTGGAACAAATATGTATGGAATTTTTCTTTCTTCGCATAGTAGTGGCAAATGAGCCACAACTTCTGGAGGGTCAACATCCTCAGCTATAACCACAAGTTTTGCTTGAGCTCTTTCAATGGCTTTTGTTGTTTCATTTGTGCCTTTCCTAACAATGCCTGTTTTTGAGGATATTTGTAGGGCTTCATAGGCCGCATCTGCGATTTCCTTTGAAACCTCAAATTTTACGTAGAATGGTTTGGACATAAGCCTCACCCATCAAATGCACAGTCTTATCAACATTTCTTATTTATGAAGGTTTCGACTAAAATCAAACATCAAGAAGCTTCATTTGCAATTTAAGTAGAAAGGTTTAAATAAACTGCTACGTTGAACCATGCCGCTTCTAACAAGGGGAATTTAAAATTTTGCAGAGACTAGGCCGAGTCCTTCATATAAGTCCAAGCCGCAACATTATAGTGAAAATCGAAAACATTCCGAGAATCGGTGAAACAGTTGTTGACGAAAATTTGAAGAATTGTTGGAAAGATTTTTGACCTATTTGGGCCCGTCTCCTCGCCCTACGCAGCAATAAGACCTACAATCCTAAAACCTGAGAAATTGACGAATAAAACGCTGTACATTTCCCCTCAAAGAGGAGAAAGGAGAAAAATATAAATGAGTGATGATGAAGAGGGCCATGAGATTCCGACCCATTATTGCCAGCGCAGCACATTGAATCGGTAAAGGTTCATGCTTGCCCAGAATGCGGTAGTACAAGACTAATGCGTGATTACGAATGTGCCGAAATAGTTTGCATGGACTGCGGATTGTAGTAGCCGCAAAAATAGCTGATAGGGGACCTGAATGGAGAGCTTTCGATGATGAACAAAGGGCGAAACGAACAAGGGTTGGTGCTCCCTTAACCTATACAATTCATGACAAAGGCTTATCAACGATGATTGATTGGCATGACCGAGACATTTACGGAAAAAGTTTATCGCCTGGACAAAAGGCACAGGTTTATCGCCTTAGAAAATGGCAGCGACGTATAAGAGTTTCAGATGCAACAGAACGTAACCTTGCCTTCGCATTATCTGAAATCACAAAAATTGCCAACAACCTGAAGTCTTCCCAAAAACATTCTTGAAACCGCGTCAGTTATCTACAGAAAGGCCGTAAAAGAGCGGCTGATACGTGGAAGATCCATTCAAGGCGTAACTGCAGCAGCAATTTACTTGGCTTGTAGAAATGCGGACTAGCTAGGACATTAGAAGAAATAGCTCAAGCATCAAGTGTAAACAAAAAAGAAGTCGGTCGCAGCTACCGTTTTCTAATCAAAGAACTTGACTACTCTATACCGCCTGTCAAACCAAGCCAGTATATAACAAAGTTTTCAAACCAGTTAACAATGCAAGGAAAAGTCGAAGAAATCGCCCATAAAATTTTAGCCGCGGCAAAAGAATTAAAACTTACCTCAGGTCGCGGCCCAACTGGCATTGCGGCTGCCGCAAGTTACATAGCTTCGGTGTTGACTGGTGAAAGAAAAACGCAAAGGGAAATAGCTGAGATAGCGCAAGTGACCGAAGTTACTATTAGAAACCGTTACAAAGAGCTTGTTGAACGATTAATGTTCCAGATAACCGTTTAACCCTTCTTTTTCTTATATCTGTTTGGCGCTCCATCAACAGTTCTAGAGTAATTCTTCTTCCTCGCAGCCGGGGCACTCTTCTCCAAACTTTTCCTCTTCCTCGTCTCCCTTCAATATTGGAGATGCGAGCTCGCCGAGTTCTTGAAGAAGTTCCTGCGGAATCTTATCTTTTAACGCTTCAACTTCCTTTTTTAATTTGTTAACCTCATTTTCTAAATCCTTTGCTTTCTCGCTTAATTCCACAACTTCTTTAAGTTGCCTAACCTCCTCCAAAAGCAAGCCTTTCTCCTTTTCTAATGCCTTAATTTTTTCTTCCAGTTTAGTTTTCATTTCGATAACCTGCATAATTTTTTCACCTACCGATTCTACATTTTGCATGCTTGCAATTAATAATTTACTCCAAAATCTATTATGCGTTTACTACAAAACACATTTTAGACTCTAAGAGGATAATTATAAAAGGGGTTTATAATTTGGTTAAGTGTCCAAAATGCGGGGTTGACGTATCCACTCCAGTTAAGACTTGGCCTATTCCTGCGCGAAAGCCATCAAAAAAAGGCGAAGAATCTAAAATTGCTATGGGAATATTTGAATGCCCAAACTGTAAAGCGAGGTTTAGAGCCGCCTTAGAAGTTGAAACCAAAATTGAAGAGACAGCAAGTATTAAAAACATGGTTGAAAGAATTAAAGGTATAAAGGGAGAGCTCATGCAGACCTTGAAGAATCTTCGTGAAAAAATAAAGACTTTGGAGACTGAACGTGCAAATTTAATGATTGAAATTGATAAACTAAAGAAAGTTGCCGAATCAAAGGCCAATGCTCTTGAAAGCGAGGTAACTATGTTGCGGGAAGAAGTGAAATCTCTAGAGATCTTCTGGGTTACACTGAAGAAGCAGGAAAATAACAAATAGATAATTAATTTTCATTTTCCATTAGATTGTTCAGGGAATTTTTAGCAATTAGACTTTTAGATATTGCTTGTAATATTCCTGAGCTTTGGCTACGGCTTTCTCCGGGTTTTTCAATATTGTGTACTTCGTATCCTGGTGAGATTTTTTCGATTCGGTGAAAAACTCCACAACTTTTTTAACATTTCCTTCGTAAATCGCCAAACCTCCGGCAATTTCATACCACGTTCTAGCTCTTACGAAATCCTTTTCCTTTTCAGATTTTTCGGCGTTGTCTGCGGCTTCTTTCATTGAAGTTCCGACTTTCCTAGGGTCAAGAAACATCGTGTGGAATAATGCTTCATAGGTTTCTTTATCGTCTCCGCAAAGCTGTTCAAGTTCGCTTATTATTTTTGTTTTTTTGTGGTTTCTACGTCTGTTTTCTTTTTCTTCCTAAACCTGCCCAGTAAACCCAACATCAAGTCTCCTTGGTGTTCAACCCTTTTTAGCTTTGAGACTTAAATAAGCAACAGTTAATTTTAAAGGTTTGTCCTTATATCATGTATTTTATGCCATATAAGTTCACCTTTGACCTTTCGAGGATTCCACGTTTCTTCTTCACAGAGATCGCTAAGGTCAGCTATCAAAAAGGTGTGCATAAAAAAGTTGGCAGAACCGCGCAGGAAATGATAAAAAAATTCAGAATTCAAGAGACAACAGGCCTCAACTTATCTGATGCTGTGCTTCTTCTCGAAGATCTTATAGACATGCAAGCTAGAAATCTGTTAGAAAGAGAAAAATTCGTACAAACAAGAAAAAGAGCGCTTTTTCTGCCGCATTGTTCTAGAAAATATATGGATAGTCGTTGTAAAGCAGTTTTTGACCCGAATATTCCATCTTACATTTGTGCGCACTGTTCGCCAGATTGCTCAATTAATAGGGCGGTGTCCTTTGCCGAAAAAAAAGGTTATGACGTTTATATCTTGCCTGGCGGTTCTTGTATTCCTAAAATTTTGGATGCGAAGCATTATGAAGGTATTGTTGGAGTTGCCTGCGGTGAAGAGATAAAAATGAGCGGGGAAATATTGAAAGGGATGAGTGTGGCTGGTCAAGCTGTTCCGTTAATAAAGAATGGTTGTGCGAACACCGTTTTTAGCATTGAAACTTTAATTAACATTCTTCAGTAAAAAAGAGTTTTGAATGCATGTACTTTCGCATCTGATAACACGTTAGGTAAAATTCTGAAATCACTTTACGAGTTCTCTTTTCTTCCAGCGTAAGTTTCTGCTTCGGCATTTTCTACATTTAACCGCAGTTGCAGCGTTTCTTGCGCCACATTCTCTGCAGATTTTCATGTAGAGTCTATGCTTTTGAGCTATGGCCTTCTTAAGCGGGTCCATAATTGGCATCTATTTAACCTCTCTTTTGTGGCTAAAACTAGATAGTCTGCTAGAAAATATACTTTTTGCCAGTAATCAAAGTTCTTTCACAATTTCTTGCGCAAAATTCCTTTTCCCTTTATTAATAAACTTGTAAAGCTTGGCAGTTTTCATTTTGTTTCTAGTTACTAACAAGTTTTATCAACAATTCCGGTACGTCGCTTGGTTTTTCAGCTACCTTTACCCCAGCATTTTTGAATTTTTCAATCTTACTTTCAGCCGTCCCTGCCTTGCCCATCACTATTGCGCCAGCGTGTCCCATACGTTTTCCGGGCGGAGCAGAACGTCCAGCTATAAATGCCACAATTGGTTTTGAATACTTCTCCCTTACGATGTATTCAGCTGCCAATTCTTCGAGGTTGCCACCAATTTCCCCTATCAAAACGACGGCTCTCGTCCGTGGATCCTTTTCAAACATTCTAAGTGCATCTAGAAAGTTTAAGCCTGTTATTGGGTCTCCCCCCAAGCCTATGCATGTAGATTGTCCTAGGTTTTTTCTGGTTAGACCTGCTGCTATTTCATATGTTAGGGTTCCGCTTCTTGAAACCATGCCTATGGTGCCAGGTTTAAAAATGTGGGCAGGCATTATTCCGAGTTTGCTTTCTTCTGGAGTTATTATGCCTGGGGTGTTTGGTCCGATGATTGTCGCGTTGACTTGTTTTGCATATGTCATTACGTTGACTGCATCTTTTATTGGAATATGCTCCGTTATTATTACAATGGTTTTTATTCCGTTTTCTAGGGCTTCTAGGGTTGCGTCTGCGGCGAATGGAGCGGGTACAAAAATTATTGAAGCGTTTGCTGAATGTTTTTCTTGGGCTTCCTCAACTGTATCATAGACTGGAACGCCGTGAATTTGGGTTTCGCCTTTTCCAGGGGTTACGCCTGCAACGATTTTTGTTCCATATTCCAGCATAAGCTCGGTGTGAAAGCTTCCTTGAGTTCCAGTTATGCCTTGTACAATTGCGCGTGTGTTTTTGTCAATTATTATTCCCAACTTTATTTGCCTCCATGCTTAGAGATTTCAACGACTCGTTGTGCGGCCTCTTCCATGCTTTCTAGTACGTGTATTCCTGCTTCTGTTAGTATTCGTTTTCCTTCTTCTTCGTTTGTGCCTACGAGCCTGATAACCATTGGTTTTGTTACTCCAATTTTTGCCTTTGCTTCTAGGATTCCCCGTGCAACTTCGTCGCAGCGGGTGATTCCGCCTAAAATGTTTATGAAAAGTGCCTTTACTTTTGGGTCTGAAAGCACTATTTTGAGGGCTATGGCTATTTTTTCTGCGGGTGCTCCTCCGCCGACATCTAGAAAGTTTGCTGGTTGTCCGCTATAGTACTGAATTGTGTCTAGTGTTGCCATTACGAGTCCTGCCCCATTACCTATCACGCCTATGTCTCCGTCTAATTTGACATAAGCCAAATCGTTTTTCATGGCTTCTATTTCTTGTGGGGTGAGTTCACTTTCGCCTTCTAAAAGCCTCTTTTTGTATTCTTGGTGGCGAAATAGGGCGTTGTCGTCTAATATTATACGGGCGTCGGCTGCAACAAATTTTTCATCAACGGTCTCCGCTAAAGGGTTCATTTCAATCAGTTCTGCGTCATAATCCATGCCAACACAATATAGTCTTTCAAAAATTCTTCCAAGTTCAGAAAGTTGGTTGCCTGCATAACCCATTTTTCTTGCCATTTGACGGGCGTGGAAAGAGTGAAAACCCTGTTGAGGATTTATTGGGAAGTGGATTATTTTTTCTGGAGCTTTTGTGGCTATTTCCTCTATTTCCATTCCGCCAACCGAGGAAGCAATTGCAACGTAGCTCTGATTAAATCTGTCAATTGTTATGCCGAAGTAAAGTTCCTTTTTTATTTGTATTTTTTCTTCAATCCATACACTTTTGACTGGTATGCCCTTTATCTGCATTCTTAGCAGTTTTTCCGCATCTTTTTCCACCTCTCCAATAGAATCGGAGAATAGTATTCCGCCCGCTTTTCCTCTTCCAGCAACCAACACTTGTGCTTTAACTACGAATGGTGGTTTTAGTTTAGATACGACTTCGTGGGCTTGGCTTGGGTTGGTTGCTAGTCCGCCGTTAGGTGTTGGGATTCCGTATTTTGTTAGTATGTTTTTTGCTTCATATTCGAAGAGTTTCATTGTGGTTTTCTCCTTACTTTATGGTTTCTATTGTGACGTAGGATTTTGTGTCTTGTATACCATCAATAGAAGATAACCTTTTTAGTGCCTCGTCAAGTTTTTCTCTATCAACTATCAAAACGGCGTCAACGTCGCCCGCTATTCTGAAGGCTCTTTGGACCGTGAGTTCTTTGATTTTTTCGTAAGCGTACATTCTTTTGAGGGGTGACACTTTGATGAATATGAAAGCGGGGGTCGAGGCTATTCCCAGCACGTTCAGTCCATTCTCGGTTACGTCTATGAAGCCTCTGCCAGTGCGTATATAGTTTAGGTCTCTGAGTTTTCTTAGATGAACATTTAATGCTTGTCTGCTTATGCCTAGTTGTTTTGCTAGCTCTTCCTGTTTTACACGAAGTGTGTACGTGTTCGTGGACTTGCCTTTTTCGTAAAGCATTCGTAGCAGTTGCATTGAACGTCTCGTAAGTGCTTCCAAGGCATTCTCCTCGATTATAATATTTTGTTAAGTTTGAGCTTTACAATAGTAGGGCATATTTAAACGTTTAGCAACAACAAAGCCTTAAAGGATAAGCAATTTTGCCCGTAGTTTTTATTGAATGGAAGGTGCAAACCGTAATGTATTTATTTATCGATAAAAATGGTTATGAAGCCATAGAAAAAGTGAAAACTAGGAGTGAGGCGGTACAGAATGTCAGAAAGCAACGCAGTGTTGATCGGGAATAAGCCAGTAATGAACTATGTACTGGCTTGCATAACCCTCTTTCACGGCGGAGCAAAAGAAGTGAATGTTAAAGCAAGAGGAAGATCCATAAGCATAGCAGTTGATGTCGTTGAAGTTGTCAGACGCCGATTCTTACCGGACGTAAAAATCAAAAAAGTTGGCATTGGAACGCAGCAGATGGCACCCAGAGAAGAGGGTGGCACGCCTACAAACGTTAGCACAATCGAGATAACGCTAGGACGTTAGAGCACGTTTCGCATAAACTTTCAGAGCTCCGCCGCCCCTCCTTTATTTGTGGAGGGCGCCTTTACAAGTGAAAACTGTATTATGCAGTTTCTGTTTAAAGAGTGGAATGCTGTGCCAAAAGTGTTTGGGTAAACTTGAGTCTGGCGAAGTAAGCGAATTAGACTTGAAAATCGCCCGTTTATTGTTGTCTTTGGAGGAAAAGTATCCTTCACTTCAGAATGTGTATTTTCATGGGGCAGTTGACGCAGGCAAAACTTTGGCAATAGTTGTCGGGCTGGGGGATGTTCCCCGTCTTTTAGGTTTTGGTGGGAAAATCATTAAAGCCTTAGGTGAGGAAACTGGTAAAAGTATTCGCGTTTTGGAATATGGGGTTGATGACAGAAAGTTTTTAGAGGATTTGTTTGCTCCGTTGGATATTTTGACGATTAACACGATTTGGCTGCCCGATGGAACTACTGAGACTAGAGTTATTTTGAGAAAAAGGCGTGGTTCTCAGCCGCCTTTTGATGTAAAAGCTTTAAAGGAGATTGCCAGTAAAGTTCGCAACATGACCTTGCGTGTAGAGTTTACAGACTAGGTTTGGCGGTGAATCTATGAAGTTAGATTCCATTGGCGATTGGCGTAGGACGCATTATTCTGTTGATGTTAAGCCTAAAATGGACGGTGAAGAGGTTACTCTTTTTGGCTGGGTTCAAGAGATTAGGGATTTGGGTGCAATCCGATTCATAATACTGCAGGATAGGGAGGGCACCATTCAAGTTACGATTTTGCGTAAAAAGGTGGACAGCGAAGTTTTGTCGAAGTCTGATGTTTTGCAGAAGAGGTATAGCATAGGCGTTAAAGGGGTTGTGAAAAAGACTGAGATGACGCCTAGAGGAGTCGAAGTGATACCGAAGGAAATCAAGATTTTCGCCACAGCTGCTCCTCAAGTGCCCATTGACATAGCTGGGAAAACACCTGCAAACCTGGAAGTTCGCCTGGACGCACGGGCTTTGGACCTTTCACAAGAAAAAAACATAGCAGTTTTCAAAATTCAACACACAGCCCTGGAAGCAATACGAGCTTTTCTATTTGAAAAGGGCTTTATCGAGGTGTATACTCCCCGTATAATCGCTTCAGCAACCGAAGGTGGCGCAGCCCTCTTTTCTTTCGATTACTTCAAGAGAAAAGCGTTTCTTGCGCAGAGTCCACAATTGTATAAGGAACAGCTTGTGATGAGTCTTGAGAAGGTTTTTGAGGTGGGACCCTTTTTCCGGGCTGAAGAGTCACATACACGCATCCACTCAAGCGAATTTGTTTCTATAGACATTGAGCAGGCATTTGCAGACGCTGAAGAAGTAATGCAATTACTTGAACGGTTGATGCAATATATTTGCAAAACTGTGGCTGAAAAATGCCAAAAGGAGTTGGCGACGCTAAGACACAAGGTGAAAGTGCCTGAAGTACCCTTTAAACGCTTAACTTACGATGAGATTCTTCGAGACTTAAAACATGAAGGTATAGAAATTCCGTGGGGCGAGGATTTACCGACTCCAGCCTTGAGAACTTTAGGCAAGATTCACCCATACTTCTACTTCATAACTGACTGGCCAACCCACTCCAAAGCCTTCTACATTAAGCCGCGAGACGATAATCCAGAGATATGCGAGGGCTTCGATCTAATGTGGTCTTGGCTAGAACTGGTTTCAGGCGGCACGAGAATAGCCGCAAAAGAGCTTTTGGTTAAACGATTAAAAGAGAAGGGGCTAAACCCAGAATCTTTTAAACATCATTTGCAGGCTTTTGATTATGGAATGCCGCCTCATGCAGGCTGGGCTATAGGTTTGGGAAGGTTAACGATGATGTTGACTGGGAAAAGGAACATTAGAGAAGTTACGCTTTATCCAAGAGACAAATTCAGACTCACGCCATGAAGTTTTTGGAGTTGCGGCAAGCCAATAAGGCTATGCCCCTCTAGGTTTTTCAGTTCTGTTCGCTCTTGCTTTCTGTGGAGCCTAGCCCCTCCCTTATATAGGTTGAACTTTGGTTTTCTGGTGAAACTTCCATTATTATCTTCTAGACTTGTTTTGCGTGTGGCGGCGTGGCGTTGTTGATAAAGCACAATCCGAGGCTTTCACTGTGAAAATTACATTCAAAAATACTGGAAAAACCGAGGGCACATGGTCTGTTAACATAGCTTTCGAAGGCGAAAAATGGACTTGGACCGGAACACCACAAACATTAACCCTTAAGCCATGTAAAACGAAAACTTTAACATGGAATGGCAGTGTGCCATGCGATGCTCCAATAGACTCTGTGGCAAGACGCATCGTCTATTACGACAATTCCTTCGTGCCGCTGGACTGGTGGATTCACGTAGTTCCAGGCGCAGAGCTAACAATAACCTCAAGCACAGTGGAATAATCTAACATAATAGAAGCTCAGCGCTTCACTTCGCATTGATTCTGTAAAAGTTAACATGCTTTTTAGTTAAAAATGTCATAAAAGCTGATAAATATCCGCTTCTTTATTTGCGACCATAAGGAGGGGAGCTAAAATAGGCTGTGGAGTATTCGGGGCATTAAATTTCGAAAGACAACCCATATTCCCATTCATATACTGGGGGTTAAGAGCTCAAAATCACAGGGGCCACCAGTCCCACGGCTTCCTCACCTACGATGATGGAAAATTTCACATTCACCGAAGCCTAGACCTCATACCTAAAATAAAAACGAGCGCCATCCAAGAATGGTATGGGCGATTACCAGGGCATGTTGGAATAGGAAACGTTAGGTACACAACTTCTGGGAAATGTGACGAGAAATCGCTGATAAAGGGTACACAGCCTGTTACAGCCTCAAAAAACGGGTTTAAACTGGCTGTTTCCTTTAATGGTAACGTTGTTAACACATTCCAACTTAAAAAAGAGATATGCAGAGAATTCCCAAGCTTTTCTTACGAATGCGATTCAGAACTAATCTGCCACAAACTCTTAATCGAACTCATGAAAAGCAAAGACCTGAAAGTAGCAGTCAAAACATGCATGCAAGAAATCGAAGGAGCCTTCTCAGTGGCTGGCATAACAAAAGACGGCAAATTCTTCGCCTTCAGAGACCCATGCGGAATAAGACCATTATGTGCTGGCCACAGCGAAGACCGAACAACCTACGCCTTCTCATCAGAAACTGTAGGCTTAGACATAAACAGTTTCCAAAGAGACTTTGAAATTGAACCCGGCGAACTCGTAACCGTTTCGAAAGACGGTTTCAACAAGGAAAAACTAGTCGAAGGATGCAGGGCTTTTTGTGCTTTCGAATATGCATACTTCGCTAGACCAGATTCGCGTTTCGATGAGAAATATGTTTATGAGGTTCGTGAAGAGTTTGGAAGAAACCTCGTTAGGGAGAATCATGACATAGTTAAGAATGCAGACATAATTATTTCCTTGCCAGAAACTGGTGACGATGCGGCCATGGGAGTTCATGAAGAGTCTGGCTTAAGATGGGAAAGAGCTTCCCGCAGACATCGCTACGTAACAGAGAGGGCTTTTATTCTTCTCAACAAAGAGCGGTATGCAACAATAGATAGGAAAATCAATATCCTAGCATCGAAAGTTAACGGGAAACGCGTCATAGTGACAGAAGATAGCATAGTCAGAGGAGACACAACAAAAGTTGTGATAGAGAAACTCCGCAGAATGGGAACCAAAAAAGTATACCTATTCGTCACTTTTCCACGCATAATTGGACCATGCTTCTATGGAATAGACATGGCAACCTACGGTCAACTAATAGGCTCGAAGCACACAGCCGAAGAAATAGCGGAAATCATAGGCGCAGATGCAGTCTGCTACCAGTCAGTAGAAAACCTTGTAAGAGCAACAGGCTTCACCCGAGACCAGCTATGCCTTGCCTGTGTAACAGGGAAAATATCCAACACCGCTTGGCGCAAAAAATAGCAGACGAAATGAAGAAAAGATTCTTAGAAGGCTATGAGGAAACAGGGAGACTTTACGAGATAGAGGAAGCAGTTCAAAACGTTTAGTGGCAAAAGTAAATTAGGGTTTTCATGTCTAATCTCTAGTTTGATGGGTAGTTCGTTATGGAGAAGGTTGGCGTACTTGTCGTTTCCTATGGTGCAAGAGAAGCGGCAATGATTGATGCTTTCACACGAAGCCAAAACTATCTTGTCGAAATTTATGTTGCAGACAAACAGCGAAACCCATTCAACGTGAAAAAAGCCGCGAAACACGTTGTCATTCCAGACTTGAACGTGGGGGAAATCTGCAAGTTCGCAGAAGCCAACAAAGACAAAATTGACTTCGGCATAGTTGGACCAGAAAAACCAATAATAGAGGGCGTACGAGACCTTGTGGAAGAGCGAACAGGCATACCTATGATTTGTCCAACAAAGGAATATGCCATAGAAGCAAGCAAAGTCCAACAGCGACTATTGTTTCAAGAAATAGTGCCAGAAGTAAACCCCCGCTTCAAAATTTTCAATCCAAAAGATTACAAAAGCCAAGAAGAAGTGAAAAAAACTGTTTACAATTGGCTGGATGAACTTGAGAATAAGGCGGTTGTTAAGCCAGATCAGCCTGCAGCTGGAAAAGGCGTGGGCGTCTGGGGCGACCACTTTACAACTCGCGAGCAACTATTCGAACATTTTATGGCTAATTTCCAACAAGGGCCAGTCATAATAGAAGAGAAAATTGAAGGCGAAGAATCAAGTTTCCAAGCTTTCTGCGATGGCAAACACCTAGTGCCATTGCCGGACACGAGAGACTATAAACGGGCTTTTGACGATGACAAAGGACCAAACACTGGAGGTATGGGTTCATACAAAAATGTTGGCGACGTCTTGCCCTTCGCAACCAATGCTAGATAGAGATCAAGGAAATGGAAATTGTAAACAGGATATTCAAAAAATGGAAGGGAAGGGGTACATGTGAGGTTAAGAGGTATGCCCTTCTACGTGGCTTTTATGCATACTGGCAAGGAAACAAAAATTCTTGAAAACAACAGCCGACCCGGAGACCCCGAAATAATTAACATTCTGCCCATCTTGAAAGATGACTTTGTTGACATATGTTTTAAGATATTAGAAGGCAATCTAGCACGTATAGAGGTGGAAAAGGAAGCAACAGTTGTAACCTACAAAGTTCCACCAAACTATGGCGGATACATGGACACTTTTCCCCAACTTGTAGATAAGGGTGAAATTGGCAAGCCAGTTGACTTAACTAAGGCGTATGAACTAACTGAGAAGTATGGTGATAAAATCCGTGTTTATCCAGCTGCTATGGAACTGCGCAACGGCGAAACGTACGCCCTTAAATCTAGAGCTGTTGGCGTTGTAGGTGTAGGCGAAAACATCGAAACCGCCAGACAAATCTCTCTGGAAGGCATAAAAGCCATAAAAGGCGGAGCCCTTTGGCACAGAACAGACATAGCATCCAAACAGCACATAGAAAAAAGCATAAGAGCATATGGAGGAGTTGAGGCGCAAACAGTGAAAAGGGTTTTCATCTCAGACTGTGAAGGACCCATCTCAAAGAATGACAATGCCTTCGAAATAACATCGCATTTCGTTCCAGACGGAAACAAACTTTTCACGGTTATAAGCAAATATGATGATGTGTTGGCAGATGTTTTAAAAAGACCGAATTACAAGGCTGGCTGCACCTTAAAGCTAATTTTGCCCTTCCTCAAAGCATATGATGTTACAGACCGTAAAATGCGGGAATTTTCAGCTCAAAGCCTAGTTTTAATCTCAAACATAAAAGATACATTGCGGCATGTCAGGAATGTGGCTTATGCCTTTATCGTGAGCACAAGTTACGAACACTACATAAAGGCTTTATGCCAAGCTTTAGGCTTCCCTTACGAAAACACCTATTGCACGAAAGTAAGCATCGACAAATACCACATGACGGGAGGAGAAAAAACCAAGCTGAAGGAAATCGCAAAAGAAATATCGCAAATGCCCATGATTGAAATTCCCCTAAATGCAAAATCCATAAAAGATTTTTCAGAAAAAGACCAAGAAACAATTCGGCGATTGGACGAGATTTTCTGGAAGGAAATAGCATGTACCGATTGTGGGAGAATTTTTTCTGAAGTTAATCCCATGGGCGGTAGCGAAAAGGCTGAATCTATAAAAGACATCGTTCAAAAGGCAAGCGTGGCTTTGGCTGACGTCATGTATGTTGGCGACAGCATAACAGATGTTGAAGCCTTTAAGCTTGTAAGAGAGAACGGTGGCTTAACAGTCTCTTTTAACGGTAATCAATACGCTATAAAAAACGCTGAAATTGCCGTCTTATCCGAAAATAGCATAGTAACCGCTGTGATTGCAGATGTATTTAGCAGATTTGGAAAGAGGCAAGCCCTAAGTCTTGTTGAAAACTGGAACCGCGAAGCCTTAAAGAAAAGTCCAGTCAGACCAAACTTTGCTCAACAGTCTTTTCACGTTATATTCCAGAGAATTGCCTAAAGTTAAAATAATAACAAGCGAAAATATGGAGATTCTAGCAAAAGAAAGTAGCGAATTCAGAAAAAAAGTTAGAGGAGCAACCATCGGGAGACTGGGATAAATGGTTAAGAAAGTCGAGATTGAAGACACATATGCAGAAGCTTTTGACGGTCTCTACTGCCGAGTTATTGTCACTGCAGATGACGAAGAAACATTAAAGAAGGCGGCAGAAGATGCCACCGCGACACCGTCAGGGGTCATAGGCAGGCTTGACAGCGGAATTGAAAGATGGCTAAGTGAAAGAGAAACGCCTGACAAGCGAAAAGGAGCAATTTTACAATTTTGGAAGGGTTTAGACAAGGGAAAGCCTTTAGAAGATTTGGTTAAGCGTTTTGAAAAAGAGCTTTCTTATCGGATTCGTCAAGACATTCTCGTTAAGCCTTTCACAGCGTTTTTTGATGCTTTATCTCGTGAAGCCTGAAGGAAAAATAGACATGATGGAAAGAGTCGGTCATTGCGGGGACGGATTCGAGTGGGAAGAGCAACTTTATGGACGTAACATGATTGTTGTTCCAATTATGGTGCCTGACTTTCTTATAGAGCGATATCATTGGCTATGCACGGGGGATATCTGGCGGCAACTTTTGGTACATGTGTAAAACAAAGAAGGCGGTAATGGATGCTGGGAAAAAGGCACTGGAAGCCATAAGCCAGATTGAAGGTGTAATAACACCCTTTGACGTTTGTTCAGCTGGTTCAAAAACTGAAACAAAGTTTCCGTTAATAGGACCAACAACAAACCATCCATACTGTCCATCATTAAAAAAGAAACTGGGCAAAGACATCAACGGTGCCTGAAGGCGTTAACTACATTCCAGAAATAGTGATTAACGGTGTTTCGCTGCAAGCCGTTAAAGAAGCAATGAAAGCCGGCATAGAGGCAACACTAGACGTTGATGGCGTGGTAAAAATTTCCGCTGGAAATTACGGTGGAAAACTGGGCGATTATAAAATTTACTTACGTGAGCTGTTTTCATGACCGTTTTCGATGCTGTTGGATTCGGCGGCTTAAACGTTGACAAACTTTTCAAAGTAAATAAAATAGCCAAGGCAGAAGAAGAAAGTTTCATAACAGATTGTGAAGAGGCTTGCGGAGGTTCAGCAGCCAACACTATCGTAGGCTTGGCAAGGCTCGGTTGCAAGGTGGGCTTTATTGGAAAAGTTGCTGATGACAGAGAAGGCAAAATGTTAGTTGAAGATTTTTGCAGAGAAGGCGTGGACACAAACGGCATAATGCATTCAAAGCACGACAGAAGCGGGACAGTCATGGGTTTTGTGGACGAAAAAGGCGATAGGGCATTATATGTTGATCCTGGCGTAAACGACACAATAGAATTCAACGAAATAAACATGGAATATGCGTTTCAGACACGCTTTTTGCATTTAACGTCCTTTGTTGGAGAAAAATCCTATCAAACTCAGAAAAGGCTGATTCAAGCGCTTCCACAGACTGTCAAATTGAGCTTTGACCCGGGAGAATTGTATGCAAGAAAGGGTTCGATGTATTGGAGCCGATTATAGAAAAGACGTTTGTTTTAATGCCGAATCTTAACGAACTTGAGCTGTTAACCAAAACGGCTGATTACAGAAAAGGTGCTGAAGTTCTGCTGAAAAAAGGTGTGGAAATAGTTGCTGTAAAATTGGGTAGCAAAGGATGTTACGTAACAGATGGGAAGGAAAACCACAATGTAGAACCGTTTAAAGTGAAAGTTGTTGACACAACAGGCGCGGGTGATGCTTTTTGTGCTGGCTTTCTTTACGGTTTGATTTCTGGCAAAAGCCTCTATGAGTGTGGGAAATTTGGCAATTTCGTCGCTTCAAGATGCATAATGAAAATGGGTGCCAGACCAGGGCTCCCATATCTCAAAGATTTAAAACTTCTTTGTTAGATGTTCGATTAGGCTTTCAAAGATTAGTTTTCCATCGCCATATTCTGGCATTTGCTTTTGCTTTGTCCAGTCTGGCTGTTGCCACCAGTAGAAGGCTCTTTCTGGATGCGGCATCAAACCAAAAATCGTTCCTTCTGGATTGCATATTCCTGCTATGTCATGGAAAGAACCATTTGGATTTGCTGGAAAACTGCCTTCTGCGTATTCACCGTTTTCATTGCAGTAACGGAAAACTAAGTTGGTCATTCTCGTAAAGTCCTTTCAAAAACTGCTTTCTCCTTTTCTTTTGCGAACATGAATCTGCCCTCTGAATGAGCCACTGGAATCCGCAGAACTTTTCCTCTTGGAATTTTCCATGTGAATATGCATTTCCCATTGTTCTCATGTTTAAGGTAAACCCAGCGGCAGTTGTAGCCAGGCGGAAAATTAGTGGCCAATGCAGCCTCTGGATATGGCTTATTCCATCAAAACCAGGAAGCAAACCAGCCTCAACAAGCACCTGAAAACCATTGCAAATGCCGAGGATGGGGCGATTTTCATCAACAAATGCTTTCAACTCCTTGCCCAATTTGGCCAATATCCATTTAGCCCATATAGCACCAGCCCGCACATAATCGCCATAAGAGAAGCCACCAGGAAAAACCAAAACATTATATTCCAGAAGGTTTCGACGTTTAACTATTTCGTTCATATGCACAATTTCAGCTTTAACGCCTAAATCTTCAAAAGCCCGTTTAGTCTCTGCATCGCAGTTTGTTCCGCCAACACGCAAAACGCAAACTTTAATCTCTTCTCGTTTCATGGCTTAGGCCCCACTACTTGAATGTTTGCTTCCAATGCCAGCAGATCACTAAGCGCGGCATCTACAGCAAATTTGCCATCTAATCCACGATGCATAATCGAGGAGTCTTCGTGACTTTGCCTATATCAGCATAGACCTTGTCCTTTCATCAAAGCCTCAAAATCTTCCTTCGCTCTTCCTGTGAAACCTCTACCAAGAACCGGCTGTTAGATTCTGAGAACAAGACAAAATCATTGCGGTTTGCATTCTCTTATTGGAACTTTTCGCAAATCCAGTTCAATGCCGCATCCACCTGCAAAAGCCATCTCTGCAGCGGCAACAGCCAAGCCGCCTTCAGACAAGTCATGGCAAGCCTTAACCAGCCCCAGAATCAATCGCTCTGGTAATAGCCCTAAACGTTTTTCTGGCCTGGTTAACCGCACTTTCGGCACGCTTCTTTCCAATAAAACCTTTCAGCCTATAATATTCTGAGCCGCCAAACTCTTTGAACGTTTGCCCAACAATGTAGATGGGGTCGTCTGGGCTTTAACGTCCATCGAAACTGCTGAACGAACGTCCGGAATTATGCCCAAAGCCGTGATTAGAAGCGTCGGCGTCACTGGCCCAAGCGGAGACTCATTATAGAGGCTGTCTTTTCCAGAGATAAACGGCGTTTTAAAAGCATTTGCAAAATCATAGCATGCTTCACATGCCTTTACAAGGCTGCCAAGTCTTTCTGGTTTTTCAGGGCTGCCCCAAGTAAAATTGTCAAGTAAGGCGATTCTTCTGCCACCAACAGCGACATTGTTTCTTATTGCTTCATCTATTGCAGAAGCTGCCATCCAGTAAGCGTCAATTTTCCCATAGTTCGGGTTCATTCCACATGAGATCACTATGCCCTTCCAAGAATTGTCCAGAGGCTTTATGATGGCTGCATCATTTGGTCCACCATACTCGCCTTGTAAGAGGTTTAAGCGCAGTGTTTCCTTTAACCTCATGATCATAAGTCCGTACTACGCTTTCTTTGCTTGCAATGTTAGGCGAAGAAAAAATCTGCAGGACTGTTTCAGTTAGGTTTTCTGGCTCTGGAAAGAGGGTTCTTCGAAACTTGCAGGTTTGTACTTCTGCTGTTTTCGTGGCTCTTGGAGGTTTAAAAAGGAAATGGAATATCCATTTCAGCAACTTTTTCACCTTGGTAATAAATTCTTAAGCATGTTGTCTGCAGTGAATTTTCCAATAGCAGTGGCTTCAACATCTTCGCTTCTCAAAAATCTCCAAACCTTTTCAAGATTTTCTGGGGGCACAGTCAAAAGCATTCTTTCCTGCGATTCGGAAACGTAAATTTCCCAAGGAGCCAAAGCCTGGATATTTCAGCGGAATCTTGTCAAGCTTCAATCTGCACCGCAACCAAACTTTTTTGCTGTTTCGCCTACGGCTGATGATAAGCCGCCGCCGCCCAAGTCTGTTATTGCTGATGCAAGTTCAAGGTCTCGAATGTCGATTATGGCTCTTTTCAGTTTTTCTTCCTCAATTGGGTTTGCAATTTGAACTGCTGGTCTTGAAACCTCTTCTGATTTTTCTGTTAGTTCCGCAGATGCGAATGTTACACCGTGTATGCCGTCACGTCCTGTTTTTCCGCCTGCTAAAACAATTATATCGTTTGGTTTAGCGTTTTTCCTAAACTTTTTCAGCGGAAGCAAGCCAATGCATCCACAGTAGACAACAACGTTTCCCACGTAGCTTTCATCAAAGTATATTGCTCCATTAACTGTTGGGATTCCCATGTTGTTGCCATAGCTTCCTATGCCAGCTACAACGCCCATGTAAACATATTTCGGATGTTTCGCTCCCAGCGGAAGTTTCTCATAATCAAAATCTAACTGGTCCAAACCCCAAAACGTCTGTGCATGCGATTGGGTCTGCCCACACGCCTAGAATATCGCGGATTACTCCGCCTGTGCCTGTGGCTGCACCGCCGAAAGGTTCTATAGCTGAAGGATGATTATGCGTTTCAACTTTGACTGCTATTCCATAGCCCTTATCAAAATCGACTATGCCCGCGTTGTCTTCAAAAACTGAAAAGCACCACTGAGGGTTGATTTTCTTCTGTGGCCTTTACAATGTAAGTTTTGAAGAGGCTGTCAATTTCTTTTCCATTCATATCTTATTTTGCCTTTGAAGGTTTTGTGGAAGCAGTGTTCTGACCATGTTTGCCCTATGGTTTGAAGTTCAACATCCGTTGGGTTTCGCCCTTTATTTCTAAAATACTCTTGACGGCTTTCATTTCCTGCAGGTTTAAGCCTATGCCTAGTTCATGGCTTATTTCCAGAAGCTGTCCATCTGTGGCTTCAAGTATGTTTATTTCGAAGAGTGGAAACGGCGCTTTTCTCGATGTAGAGGCTTGCGGTCATTTTTCCTCCTCAATCATCAATTGCATAGTTGTCTTTTGTTGGATTTGCAAGAAGTCTTTTACACATTTCTTCGGCTTTTGTTTCAGCCTCTTTCTTTGATTCAGCCTCAAGAACTACATTGTAGATTTTGCTGACATTAACGGTTTCAACCTTATAGCCAAGTTCTTTCAGTAACTTGCTGTTGTTTCGCCTTCAGGGTCACTGTGCCCGGCTTCAAGCTGACTTCAATTCTTAAACGATATCTCATAGGTTAAGTTTGAGTTTCAAGGATTTAAACACTTTTATCATCAACAAAGCAAACCGCTATTTCAGAATGATTTCTTTGCCTTTGTACAGAATCTTAATTCCTCATAGATTCGGTTACATGGCCTATTTGTTCAGCTTTTACCCAGCTTTTTCTAGAAGTTTAATCGCTTTGTCCGCATTGTTTTATCCACTATTATTGCGAATCCCCATCCCATGTTAAAGGTCTTAAACATCTCCTCGTCAGCTATCACGCAGCCAAGTTCTGAGGCAGTTTTCTGAATTAACTCAAAAATCGGGTGCGGATTAAAATTGTCAAATTCAAAACCTATACCTTTCGAAAACTTTGTTAAACTGTCAAATTTTAGGTAAGCATCGCCAGTGATGTGCACTGCTGCTTTGACTTTAAGCTTTTCCGCAACTGTAAGCAATGGCTTAACGTATATTTCTAGTCGGCTCCAGAACTTCATAAATAATTTCTCTGTCTAATCCATCTGGAATGTCATAAGGCTCGTATTTTCCGCCCCACTTCTTGAAGAGGATTTTTCTTGCCAAGTGATACGCCATTACTGTGGATTCCAGAGCTTCGCAATCCTATCACAACATCGCCAGGTTTTACGTTTCTTCCAGAAATTATTTTTTCACTGGTAACTTCACCTATTGTCGCAACAACCATGTCAAAGCCTTTGCCTTTCACTAAGACCTTTTATCAATTCTGCAACATCGCCTATTTCCCCGCTTGGTACAACGCACTCGGCTTCAGTTGCACCTTTCACTATGCCCTTTATCCATTCTTTAACCAAAGCTGGGTCTGAAACTTGTGCATGAATATTGTCAGCAATAGCTAGAGGTTTGGCGCCAGACCTTATAACATCATTAACGGCCATGCGCCACACCATCAATCCCTATGGTGTCGTATTTTTCAGCTAGTTGCGCAACAAGCACTTTTGTACCTACACCTTCAATAACCAAGTCCAAGTAGCGATTTTTTCCAGAAGGAAAAATGTTCCCATAGGGAAGCTGGACAACTTCGCCATAACGACTAAACCTATAGGTTTTCCTCAAAATTTGCAGTGCTCTTTTAGATTCAGCCCTTAACTTCCTGTCAACTCCAACGTCGGCGTAGGTGAATTTTCGTGTCAACAGCCTTCCTCCCTTAATTCACATGTGGACACTAATTCGCTTATAGATTGATATGTAATCTTTCTTAAAAATATCAAGATAACGATTTTGTTTTTGTGTTATGACTTAAAATCGCCGTGCCTTAGTAACGACTAAGCTTTTGTATTGAGCAGGGCAAGCGGAATTTGCTTCGAGCCTAAAGGAGAAGGGGAAGCAACGTATTAGCGAGACGAATATTCCGCTTGCCTTTCTGCTCTGCTCCCTTAGTTAAGGATTGTGCTGTAAACTTGTTACAAGTTGTGTTGCAGATTGTTGCTGCACGCTTGTTGCATCGTATTCCGCTTCATAAACAATGCTGGCAGGCTTATTTTTCGCCAAGGCACTTAAAAGCATCCCAAGCAAAACATAATACTGCCTTAAGAAATCAAGGCCTTTCTCGCTAGTTCTGTAAAGGTACTGATCCTCTTTTTTATCTATCTCAATGAAGCCTATTTCAGTGAGACTGTGCAAATATTTCTTAAGCTGATTATAGTTAATACCTGCGTGCTTCATAATCGAAAACCTAGTTGCACCATTATCCTTTACAGCTTCTAATAGCAGGGCTATAATTTCGAAGTGGCCTCTATACTTTTTGTGCAACGGCCAACTAAATAAATCATTTTTTACATGCGAAGATGAAGAACATAAATCAAGCATTTTCGTATAATCTATCATGAGCCCGCACCACAAATACTATTTGATGATTGAAAAGATTACGGGTTTTTTCGGTAGACTTCGTTGAAAGGTAGGGCAAAATTGTTGAAACTGTTGAAAATATACATCACTGGACGCGAAGGGTTTTTATCTTATTCAATTGAAACTATTGAATAGGAGGCAACAGGTTGGCTCAACATAGACCGGCGCTCAGTGAAATGCGATTTTTGCAAGAGGCTTTAAGCGCAGACTATGGATCTAGCAATATACGTTTGCGGGAAGGTGAATATCAGTATACTCTTGCTAAAGCAATTGCATCCTTTCAACTGGAACTGCATTTTCCGGACGTTAAAGACATAATCAGAGGATTGTATGGAGAAGAAAAAGCAAGTGACATCCAGTTTATCCGTAAAATTCAAACAATCTTAAAAAAAATGGAAAGAAGCAACATTGTCCGGATTGTACCAAAGAAAAAGCCGTGGGATTTACAAAGATATGCGCTTACAAGTTTCAAGTTTCAAGACGTTGACAAAAATTTTGTAACCTTTGCAACGGACTATCAAATAAAGCAAGCGCAAGACATGTTGCGTTCTATATCAAATCAGCGAGAAGCGCCCATGGTTCAACTAAACAAGATCAGGATTTATATGCTTATATTAATAGTAGCTGCATTCTACACAACAAGCGTGTGGGCTCTGATGCAATATGTTATTAATCCAATAATCTTCGTTCTCGCCTTTTCCGGTGCCATCGCTTTTTCTGTAATACTAGGAAAAGCACTATCCCACGAATAATTATTGCACCTTAACATTTAATAATATATTTTGACAAGAAGAAAGGAGGGTTAAATTGAAGAAAGCCATTGCGATTTTATTTATAATCGTATGTTTGTTATTTGCATCGCCTCTAATTAATCTTGAAACGTCTGTGAAGGCAAGTCCAACAACACGGACATGGACTGTGGATGATAATGGACCAGCAGACTTCGATAATATTCAAGAAGCTATTAACAACGCAAGTTCAGGCGACACGGTTTTTGTGTACGTAGGGACATATTATGAAAATGTGGTCATCAACAAGACCATTACACTCGTTGGAGAAGACAATAACTTCACAATTATTGATGGTCATGACACCAACAATGTGATTTATATAAGGGCTAATAATGTAACCGTAAAAGGCTTCACTGTAAGAAAAAGCGGTAGTACGTACAGTGGGATATTGGTAGATCATTCTACGGGCAACGTTATAATCAACAATAAAGTAATATACAGCTATGAAGGCATTAGCCTCCTCTATTCTAGTAGTAATGTAGTTTGTGGCAACACTATCTCGAGCGACTACGACGGAATTGATTTTTATTATTCTAGCAACAATGTGGTTTCTGGTAACACAATATTCTCGAGCAACTACGACGGAATTGATTTTTATTATTCTAGCAACAATGTGGTTTCTGGTAACGTCATCCTGCACAACAATAACGCCGGAATGAGCCTCTACTATTCTAGTAGTAATGTAGTTTGTGGCAACTCTATCCTAAGCAACTATCCCGGAATTAACCTTGCTCTTTCAAGTAGTAATAATACTATTTACCATAACAACTTTAACAATACAGATCAAGTGTGGATTGAACCAACAGAAACGAATGTTTGGAACTATGGTGATGAAGGAAACTACTGGAGTGACTACACTGGGCAAGACTTAAACAAAGACGGAATAGGTGAAACTTCCTATGACATAGACGTAGCTAACAAAGATAATAATCCCCTGATGGGAATGTTTTTTAATTTTAGCGCCACCCTGGAAAGAGAAGCATACAGTGTCACCGTTATTAGCAATTCAACAATCTCTGGTTTCAGATTTCAAATCGGATCTGAAACAGGAAACAAAATAATGCATTTTAACACCACTGGCGAAGATGGCGCAGTAGGTTTTTGTAGAGTCAAAATTCCTACTAAGTTGATGAATTATCCATATATTGTGCTGGTTGATGGTGAGGAAATCACTCCAACATTACTTAATCTTTCAAATGAGGCATACGCTTATCTGTACTTTACATATCTTCAAAAAAATCATGCTATCACAATAATCTCTTCTAAAACGCTCGCTCTTTATTTTGAACTACTTGATGGATATCTCAAGTTGCAGAAGGATCTTTATGATTTGAACGAAACCTATTATACTCTTCTTGAAAACTACAACATCCTCTTATACAATTATACTCAACTTCAAGTGAGCTTTCATGATTTGAACGATTCTTATCTGAAGCATTTATTAGATTACTCCGACCAAATGCAGAATATGCGAAACCTAACTTACATTCTTGTAGCCCTAACAGCAATTTTCATAATAATCACCATTTATTTATCAAAACGCGCGCATGCAAGAATAACAACAAAGTCTAAAGAATTCGAAGGCGAATAGGTTTCTGCGACAAGAATTTAAATATATAATGTAATATGGTGTGCGATGTAAGTATGGCAGAAGCATATCTTTTCTACTCCTCTTTAACGCTGTTCGCAATGGGTTGCTTAACTTTAGTTTTATTTGTATCATTTCACTTGAAATATCATAGGATAAGTAACCTTCCAAAGAACTTATCAGCTAGTATTTTTGATAAAACCTTTAACGTTTTAAATCCATACTCAGAACATGGAAAAATTATTCATAACTTCTTATCGGCATTGCCTCTGATCCCGGTTTTTGTTAGTGTGGTTTTCTTTGTTTTCTTATTGAAGATTTTGGAATACGGTCTTTTGTTAAGTCTTGTTATAATAATTGTTTGTTTAAATTTGATGCTAACAGATGTTGCGTCCGAAACTTATCAAAATGCTGAGATTTTTATCAAAGCTGTTCACAAACGAGCCGATTTAGGAGTCGGTGACATAAAAGCCTTTCAAACATTGAAAAATGCCTTGCCAAAACTGAGCAATTACTATCTTGCTTTGTCAATTCTCTTTTTGATATTTGCTGCCACATTGGGTTATATTTGGTCTTCGCTATCATGGGTTTTAACCCAAGTTGCTGGTTTAATATCTGAAATCAGCGCAACGAACGGATTTGTAGCTTATCAAGTAGCAGTATTTCTATTCGTTTTAATTATTGTTATTGTTCAGATTTTCGTTTTGAAGGTGAAAGACAAATTTTTAAGTTATGTAATAGAATTGCCAAGTTTTAGAGATTAAAGAGATCAACATTGATATGTGATGATGAGGATGAATAAATTGTTAAGCAGTTAATGTTAACCCTTTCCTGTAAGCATTTAGGTTTGTGTTTACGATTTCTTTGGAAACTGTTTCATTTATTGCCTTTGTGAAGGATTTTTCATTCGCTATCTTCGTTATACTTGTTAAAGTTCCTAGCATAATCATATTTGCATAAATTTTTGCCTCAAATACCTTTTCAGCAGTTTCTGTTGCTGGAATTTTGAATGTCTGTGCTTTAGTTTCGGGAACTTTTTTCACGTTGCTACTGTCAACTAAGAGTATACCGTCTTCTTTTAAGTCCGAGATGTTTTTTTCAGCTGCTTCTTGGCTCATTGCAACCAGTACGTCGCATTTTCTGACCATTGGAAAACCAATTTTGCCATCTGATATTATTATTTCGCTTTTTGCTGTGCTTCCTCTTGCTTCGGCTCCATAACTTTGAGTTAGAACGGCATTTTTTCCATCATAGACAGCAGCTCTGGCTAATACTTGTCCAGCCAGAACTACACCTTGCCCGCCGAGTCCGCTAATTCTTATTTCAATCTTTTTCAATTTCCTTTTGTGCCTCCTCAATTACTTTGTATATAGTTTCGACGAGTGTTGGTCCCTGTTTCTGAACAAATTCGCCTACAACGATTTTTTCAGCTAAATCTTCTTCGCTTAATTTTTCTGCTTGCTTAATTGTAATGGCGTTTTCTTTGAACCATTTCAACATTCCTTCAGCGTCTTTAAACCCTACTCTTCTTCCGAAGGCTGTTGGGCATTGGCTTACGGCTTCTACGTATCTGAAGCCTTTCATTTCAATCGCGCTTTTCATGGATTCTTTTAGTTCGTTTGGGTGGGCTGTTGTCCAGCGTGCGACATAGCTGGCTCCTGCGGTAACAGCTAGCCGTGCCGCGTCTAATGGATGTTCAAAGCTTCCGTAGGGTGTTGTTGTCGTTTTTGCTTTAAACGGGGTTGTGGGGGCAACTTGTCCGCCAGTCATTCCGTAAACCATGTTGTTAACCATTATAACAAGAATGTCTAGGTTTCTTCGCGCCGCATGTATGAAGTGGCTTAGGCCTATTCCAACGATGTCACCGTCTCCCCCGAAAACAACAACGTTCAAATTTGGGCGCAGAAGTTTAATTCCAGTTG
>CAVZKK010000017.1:0-30773 GCA_963775925.1 Candidatus Bathyarchaeota archaeon
TCATAAGCAATGCACGCCATTTACCGTTTTTCCGAACCAATTCTTTATAGGTGTGCAAAGAAATTTTCTTCTCATGAAAACTAGGGGTACCAGTCGCTTTAATGCGTTCCTAATGTTCACTGTGATTTTATTTTGGGAAGCTCTTTCGTGGTTGTGAAAATAGCGCTGAGAGAAGGATTGACTCCTATTGCAATAGCAACCTTCAGGTTTCTCATTGCAGGCGGACTTTTTCTTATCACGATTCTAATTGAGAAAAAAATAAGGAGAAACTATAAGCTTCTTGTTGAAAAGAAAGATTTTCCAATGCTATTATTTCTCGCTCTTACTGGTGTAACTTTCTTCTTTACCGCTCAGTATACAGGTATTCAAATGGCAGGAGCCTCCATCGCTGCTATCTTAGTCTGCCTACTTTCGCCAGTTCTCATAACTCTTCTTTCTACTATAATATTCAAGGAACATTTAGGGAAAAAGCAGGTTTTCGGAATTGGAATTGCTGCACTGGGTACTATCATTGTTGTTACTGGCGGCACCATAAGCTTTCCGGTGACCGAGAATTCCTTCTTGGAAGCTTGATTTTGCTTTTCACTCCTGTTCTTTGGGCTACGTACAGTCTTGTTGGAAAGAAGATAATGGATAGGTATAGTCCTTTTCTCGTTGTGGCTTACGTAAATGTGCTAGGGGGCTTGTGTCTAATTCCTTTTTCCTTGGCTGAGAACTCTTTTTGTCAAATTTTTACAATGAGCCTCAGCGGTTGGTTGGCAATTCTCTTTTTAGCCGTTACATGTTCGCTGTTAGGCTATTACATTTGGTTCTATGTAATGAAGCAGGTGGGAGCGGCAATTACTAGTTCGTTCCTGTTCGCAGAACCGTTAGTCACCCTGTTATTTGCGATTATGTTCGTGGGAGAAAAATTGAGCATGTTTATTCTTGCAGGAGGTTTTCTAATTTTTATAGGAGTATACTTGGTTGCTAGGAAATGAATATAGTTGAATAGTCTAGAAATTCTAGCACCTTTTTGGGATTAAATACCGTGAAGGTTGCGTTTCGTAGGTTTTTACCAATTTTCGGAATTAAGCCTGCAGCATCTGTTCCAAGCTTGCATACGACGGCAAGCTCGAACAATCCCAACGTCTCTATGTTTAATACGTCTCGGTTTAAACCTGCTTTTTTTAAGGCCAATCTAACATCATAAATGGCTGAGCCTAAGATTATTAATCTGTCCAGCAGAGATTTCGTCCAATTTCCATACTGAGTAAGCTGTTTTTCCGAAAGCATGGCTTCAGCATGATTTTTCTCTTTGTCTATGTTGAGAATTTTAACAGTTAATGGCAAGTTTTCACAGAAACCAAAGAGTTCAACGAGTTTTTTAAATGCAACTTTTCTTCCATCGACGAGCTGTGCTTGTAAACGTTGTAGAGGAATCGTAGCATCAATGATTTTAGGTGAGAAGATCCCTATGTCTACGTAGAGTTCGCCTCTGGTTTTGTCCATGGCTATTATGCGGCCTTTTATTGTTGTGAATCTCTCTACATCCTCTAAACATGTTGGGCATAGTCCTATCTCGTCAGCTAAATAACGTAACGCCACTTTTTCGTCTTCACCAGAAACGGCTATTTGAATCCACCCGCGAGGGGTAACTCCGCAAATCTTAGTTTCAACTTTCAAGCCTTTAAGCGTGGATTTTAAAAACTTGTCAACGAGTTTTAGTTGAAACCTGTCATAGGTTTTTGCGAGCAAAGTCACGGTAGGCATTTACAGTCGCCAACTAAAGCCAACATTTCCTTATGCAACCTTCGTATCTTTGCGATGGCGGATGGTGGTAACTCTTTAGAAAAATTTTTTATAGCCCTTTCTATTGGAACCCGTTTTGAACCCTCAATCAGCTTGTCCGCATAGGAAACAATTTTTTCCTCAAGGGTTTGTGGAACATAAATGTCCATAGGCCATCCCAACTTCTTCGCCTCTTTTGCTGTAATTCCTCCGCCAACATGCCTTTTTATTATTGAAATAACCGTTTCCGGTAACCCCAATGATTCTGCAATTTCGGCTCCTATTACTGCATGGTGGACGCTGTGAGTTTTTGCCCGTCCAATGTCATGCAGAAGGGCTCCTATTTCCACAAGTTCCGAATCAACTTCTAATCCTTTCTCCTTGCAGGCGTTCGCTATTTCTACGGCAAGTTCGGCTACTGCTTCACAATGTTTTATTACGTTTCTTAAGCATCCACTTTGACGGAGAAATTGCAACGCTTGCTCTCTTGATGGAAGTTTTTCACTCACCCAGTTCCTTCCTTAATTGTTCGACTTTCTGTGTTAACGATTGAACGATTTTGCCGTTTTCATAATGCATTAAAGGCTTGCCGCATGTTGAGCATCGAAAGACAAGTTCCACAGCCTCCTCGAATGGAATTCGTCTGCATCCTGGAGTGTGACAATAGTAAAAGTCGTGGTTTTTCTCGTATTCCAGTCTGATGTTAAGCTTTTCGAGTACTCGGCGTTTTTGGCTTAGTATGAAGCCTTCAAGCTGATCTGGTTGCAGTTTCCAGTGGAATATGAACCATCCGGTTTTCGGGTCGCGCGTTCTTCTTAAACTAACAAGAGAATGGTCATAAAGTTTGTAGAGAATCTTGCGAACGGAGTTTAGCCTTATGCCCGTTTTGTTGGCTATTTCATCATCTGTTGTTTCATCTGAATTTTTGAGAATCTCGATTAATTTAACAGCTTCCTCTTCGCCTAATGCTTCTGCAACTTTCATTAAGGTTATGTCGTCTATGGTCGATAACATGGTGAACCTTTTGCTCAACTGTTGACACTCGTTTCTCTATAATATATATGTAAGCTTTAATTTAAATCTCTTTATCAAATCGAAGATCATAAACTTGCAATTTTCTTGCCCCTTTTCTGAGGGATTATCCTTACCTTTGCATTCTCAAAACTTTTTTTCATTTCCTCTCCTTCAAATAAACGGTCTAGAAAAACAGCTAGGCTAGCACATTCCGAATGGGGTTGATTCCCAACTGCCACATTAAAATCGGAAAAAGTCCTCCAAAAAAAATTCTCTTGGAACTTTTTGGCTTCCAACAATAACTACAATGTCTTTCCCAGATTCTTTAATCCTCTGTCAGCATGTCGCTTGTTTGGATGTTTTCTCCATAGGCTGTTAGGTGAACAACTATTCCGCCTTTTGCTTTCCAGTCTTTAACAGCTTCTTTCCAAGGTGTTCCCATTTCAAAGAAGAAAGGGCCTCCCCAATTTTTTGTGACTTTTTCAATTGTTTCCTTAATTTTTTCGTCTTCTATGTTCGCTAATATAAGACCTGATGCTCCTAGCGCTCGAGCGGTCAATGCGACATGTGTTGTGAGCCTTGCATCCCTGCGCGGTCGGTGACCCCACCTTAATACTACGACTTTGGGCATGTTTTTCACTTTGCAGTTTTTCTGTGTTTAGACCTTTTCGAATTTTCCATTAAATTCTTCCACACGGCTTTTCACTTTCTCTGCAAACCAAGGAATTGCTTCAAAAACCAAGTAGGCAGAATTATCCGCATACTTTATTGTTTGAACATCTGCTCTCTTGAAAAGCCATGAGATGAAGGACATGGTTTCGTTTGTTAATGGTATATTGAATGAGGCTCGAATATAGTTTTTCAGCATTTTAAGTGTTTCTTGTTTTAGTAGGTCAAGGTTAGTTTTGTATAATGCTGATACAGGCATGGGATTTGGAGCCTTTTCTTTAAGATTTTCGAATTTTTGTTGGATTTCTATTTCTGGCAATAGGTCAATTTTGTTTAAGGCTGTTATTATTGGGATGCCGGATGCTCCTATGCGTTCTATTGTTTCTAGGCAGACGGCAAGTTTCTTTTCAATGACGTCCATTGGCTCGCTTACATCCACTACAAGAAGTATTAGGTCTGAGTAAATGGTTTCTTCAAGGGTTGAATGGAAAGCCTCTATTAGCGTTAGTGGTAAACGGTCTATGAAGCCAACGGTGTCAGTTAATAAAAACTTCTTCTTTGAAAAGTTCACAAGCCTCGTTGTTGTAGAGAGCGTTGTAAATAAAGCTTCATCCACCGGAACTTCTTCCTCTGCGAGGGAGTTAAACAGAGAGCTTTTTCCGGCGTTTGTGTATCCGGCTAAAGAAATTGATGAAAAACCTAGCTCCGCTCTCCTTTCGCGGTGTAGAAGCCGTTTTTCTCGGGGTTTCTTTAGTTTTCTGCGTATGGTGTGCACTTGTCTCTTTACGGCTTCGTAGTAAACATCTACTTCGTATGCGCCTAGTCCCATAAATCCTGGTTGCTCTTCCTTTTTTGCCAATCTTACCCTTTCCTTTGCATGTGCTAACTCGTATTGCTGCCTCGCCAATTGAATTTGCAGCTGTGCTTCAGTTGTTGTGGCTCTTTTTGTGAAGATTTCAAGGATTAGCTGGAAGCGGTCGATAGCTTCGACGCCTGTGGCTTTTGCTAAATTGTAGGCTTGAACTGATTTTAACGGATTGTCAAAAATTATTTTTTGAGCGTCTGTTTCTTTCACAAGTTCGGCTAAGTTCTTCTACTTTTCCAGCGCCTATTTGGTAGCGAGAGTCCGGTTCTCTAACTTGCTCTATTTTGCCGACGACCGTGTATCCTGCGGATTCCGCCAGATTTTTGAGTTCTTCTAGGCTTGAAGTTTCACGGGATTGTCGGCGTTGAACTATGATGGCTTTCGTTCCGCTGGCTCCTCCTTCTCCTTCTTGTTTAGTTGAATCAAATCTCCTAAGGTGAGTTCGCGGCTGGCTAGTTTAGGAATTTTCGTTTGCTGAACCTTTTCCTCCGTGGGTGGGACCAGTAGCTTAATTTTTAGGGCGTACTCCAGTTTTGCCGCAAGTCTGTTGTTAGGTGTCATTTTTCTTGTTTCAATTTTTTTGAGGAGTGATACTTTTTCGTTTATTTTTTTGCCTAGTTCTTCATGTGAAAGTCCAAGCTTTTCTCTTGCTTGTCTTATTTTGAGGTCAAAGTTTTCTATGAGTTCTAGAGACGTGTCTATTGTTGTTTCGGGCGGTTTTTTGCTTTGGATTTTTAAGGACTGAGGCGTTGATTTTGGTTTTAACGTGATGGTTTTAGGCGGTTGTTCTTCCCAAACGATTGTTCCATGTTTTGAGCATTCATTGCATACTGTTAGCTTTGCGCCTTCAATCATGACTTTGTAAGGTTTGCCATAGATTTTGCTTCCGCAGACTTCACAACGCAATTACCTATGCACCTAAAGTGTTTTTATTAGTTTGGTTGTGTTTATAGTTGTCGAATTGCAATTATGCTGATTAATGGTGTGTTGGCTTGGAAGACGCCCTTAGACGGATTAGAAGCGTGGCAGACTACCAGTTCGGAAAAGGGGTAGGCGCCAAGCTTTTTCCAGAAAATGTGGAAATAGCGTATTCCAAAAGAACTGGCAGAATCCGCTACATTTATTTGAATGGTAAAAGGCTTGCAACTCTCCGTCCAACAGACGGCTTATTCTCCCTAAGCATTAAGGGCGCAAAACGAATTGCTGAAAATGCTGGGTCTGCAAAATGTTTTGTTACTGTTCAGAATAATGTTTCAAGGTTTATTGCTGAAGGCGGCGACGTATTTGCAGTGCACGTCATTAAGGCTGACTATCAAATTCGCCCAAAAGATGAAGTTATCATTGTTGATGAGGGTGGCAGAGTTTTGGCGGTTGGGCGGTCTGTCTTATCAAGCGAAGAGATAAAATCCTTCAAAGTTGGTGTTGCTGTTAAGGTTAGGCGTGGTTGCAAGGAAGACAGTTAAGTATTTGAGTTTTGAATAGTAAATATTTGGTGGAAGGCGAACTTTATGCATAGACGCGTAAGTCCCCGTGAGACAAAACGAATGATGCAACGCATGGGATTGAGCATGGACGCCGTCCCAAACGTAGAGCAAGTTATCATCAAAACAAGCATTAAAGAAATCACTATTGAAGAGCCAGAGGTAGCGATACTTGAAATGCAGGGACAAAAAATCTTTCAAGTGACTGGCGGAAAAATCAGCGAAAAGGTCACGGAACGTAAATCAACAATTCCCGAGGAAGATATTAGGCTTGTGGCGGACCAAACAGGAAAAAGCATTGAAGAAGCAAGAAAAACATTGGAAGAATGTGGGGGAGATTTAGCTAAGGCAATTCTTTTGCTTCAGTCAAAGATTTAATACGTCTCCATGAGGCTTCTTATGGCATAGACATATAGTGGTGTTCCGTTGCTTTTAAGTTCCATTACATATAATAATTTTGGATGGGAGCTAAGTTCAGAAATGTTTGACATTGTTTCAGTGGGGCACTTGAGTATAGATTCTATTTTTTTGCCAGATAGGAAGACACCTTATGTTGTTTTGGGCGGTTCTGCGGCTTATGTTTCTTTTGCTGCTAGACGTTTGGATGCTAGAGTTGCAGTCATCTCCAAGATTGGCGATGATTTTCCAACCGCTTACTTGTGGTGGCTGGGGCAAGAGGGCGTCGATTTGTCTGGAGTGTCCAAAGCCGCAAATGCTCAAACTACGCGTTTTGAGCTAAAATACAGTAGTGACTTGTCTGATCGTGTTTTGCAGTTAAAGAACAGAGCGCCCCCTATTAGTGTCCAAGATTTGCCTAATTCTCTGAAAGCCAAAGCTATTCATATCGCACCTATAGCTGGCGAAATCACCTATGAGATAGCCGAGAAACTGAGAAGTTGCGCTGACGTTTTGTCTCTTGACCCGCAAGGACTGGTGCGAAATTTTGACGAAAACGGAAACGTTATTCTTGGGTCGCTGGTAGACAAGCGCATATTGGGACTTGTTGATATTTACAAGTCGTCCTTAAAAGAAATTCAAGCCGTAACAGGTCTATCTGACATTGATTCAGCTATAAAAGCGGTTCACGAGTATGGTGTTAAGATAGTCATCGTCACTTTAAAAGCGAATGGCGCTGCAGTTTCTGTTGAAGACACAATCCATAAGGTTCCAGCCTACAAGCCCGAGAAAATCATCGACCCAACTGGAGCCGGAGACGCTTTCATCGGAAGTTTCTTAGCTGAATACGTTAATGGTGAAGACTGCTCGTGGTGTTCATATGTGGGCTCCGCAGCCGCTTCGCTTGTTGTTGAAGGTATTGGTCCAACGTTTTTCGGTGACAAGGAGGAGATTTATCGGAGAGCCCGCTTACTTTATGAAAAAGAAATTAAGGGATGACGCATATTTTATTGTGAGAGGTGTGTATCTTGGGGCGCATTGATAAGGGCGTAAAATGCAGTGTATCCGGTTGTGGTCGAGAAGCCGTTCGTTCGCTTTCAACAGAAAAGGTTAGATCTGCCGGCTTAAATGTTGGTAGCAACGAAAGACGTGCTTATCTCTGCAAGGAACATTATAAAGAATATAAGAAGAAAACGAAAAAAGACAAGCAACTTGAGAAATGGCGCTACAGCGGTTGAAAAGGAGACGAATTTTCATGCGAATATTGCAGTTACACTCAAACTTCATCGAGTATAAGCCCATCCAGAAAGAAATAGCTATGGCTGAAGAAGCCGAAAAGAAAACGGTGCGCCTAGAAGATATCGTTGTTTTGTTCACGGCAGTCGAAGAAGGCGATGACACACCAGTAGCCAAAAAAGCCATAGACCAAGTTCAAACCTTCCTCGAAAAGCAAAAGATGAATCGGATTTTAATCTATCCCTACGCGCACTTAAGCAGCAACCTAGCAAACCCAGCGGAAGCACTAAAAATAGTTAAGACTATGGAATCATATGCAAAAGAGAAAGGAATAGAAACATATCGTGCACCTTTTGGCTGGAACAAACAATTCACGATATCAATAAAAGGCCATCCGCTCGCAGAACAGTCACGCGTCATTCTACCAGCCGAAATAAAAGAGGAAAAAGAAGAGAAGGTTTCTGAAGCGGTAAAAGCCGAGGAAAAACTAGAATCTCTCTGGTACATTCTCCAGCCAGACGGAAAAATGATGCCAGTCGAGGAATTCAATTTCAAAGGACATGAAAACCTTGAAAAATTTGCAAAATATGAGATTTCAAAAGTGAGGGCAAGCCAGCAGATGCCGCCGCATGTGCTCTTAATGAAAAGGCTGGAAATAGCTGATTATGAGCTTGGAAGCGACCCTGGAAACATACGTTGGTATCCGAAAGGGCGGCTAATCAAATCTTTGCTTGAGCAGTTTGTCACAGCCAAAATGGCAGAATACGGCGCCATGGAAGTTGAGACTCCAGTTATGTATGATTTTCACCATCCAAGCTTGGCAGATTACATAAACCGTTTTCCCGCAAGACAATACCTGCTAAAATCAGAGGATAAGGAACTTTTTCTGCGGTTCGCCGCGTGCTTCGGGCAGTTCTTAATGATTCACGATGCACAGTTCTCTTACAAGCACATGCCGTTAAAAGTTTACGAGCTAACTCGTTACAGTTTTAGACGAGAAAAAAGCGGAGAAGTCGTTGGTTTAAGACGCCTAAGAGCCTTCACAATGCCAGATTGTCACGCGTTCTGCACTGATCTGGAACAAGCCAAAAAAGAGTTCATGACAAGATTCAAATTGTGCATGCAAATTTTGGAGGAAATTGGCTTATCCAAAGACGACTATGAAGCGGCAATACGATTCACAAAAGACTTCTACGAAGAAAATAAAGACTTCATTGATTCTTTAGCGAAAACCTTCGGTAAACCAGTATTGGTCGAGATGTGGAAAGAACCCTTCTTCTATTTTAGACTAAAATGGGACTTCAACTTCGTAGACAACCAAAACAAGGCTGCAGCCCTCTCAACAGACCAAATAGACTTTGAAAACGCCAAAAGATACGACATAAACTATGTTGACGAAAAAGGCGAAAAACACCATCCACTGATTCTGCATTGTTCTCCAAGCGGAGCAATTGAAAGAGGCGTATACGCATTGTTAGAAAAAGCCTACAAAGAACAACAAGGCCGCAAGCCACCAATGCTTCCCTTATGGCTTTCACCAACACAAGTCCGCATAACTCCAATGTCAGACAAATATCTTAAGGATGTTGAAAAACTGGCTAGAACAATAGAGGAACATTGCATACGTGTGGACATTGACGATCGAACATTGACTTTACAGAAGAGAATCCGTGAGGCTGAAATGGAATGGATTCCCTACATAATTGTTGTTGGACAAAGAGAAGTTGAATCTGGTGTGCTTCCAGTGAGGGAGAGAAAGAGCGGGGAAATACGTAAAATGAAACTTAAAGAGCTGATAAGCGAAGTTGAAGAAATAGTAGAAGGCAAGCCTTTCAAGCCGTTGCCCCTGCCAAGGCATCTTTCAAAGAGACCACAATTCTATGGTTAACAATGGTGAAAACTAGCCAACTTTTGCAAAAAGTATATCAAACCTTAATTGAATAGACTAAGTTCTTCAGTTTGGAGGATAAAACTATTGGAAAGAGAATTACTTGTCTACATAGATGGGGAATATTATCCAAAATCGCAAGCGAAAATTTCAGTTTACGACCATGGTCTTCTCTACGGAGACGGCATATTTGAGGGTATTCGCGCATACAATGGCGTGGTGTTTAAACTAAAAGAGCATATTGAAAGGCTTTACCGTTCAGCTCATACAATAATGCTGCAAATTCCAGTAGAAAAAGAAGAAATGATACAAGCAGTTCTGGAAACTTTACGGAAAAACAACTTAAAAGACTCATACATCCGCCTAGTAGTCACAAGAGGCGTAGGCGACCTTGGACTAAATCCAAGGAAATGTTCAAAACCAACAATAATCGTGATAACAGACACGATAGCGCTTCATGAAAGCGAAGCTAAAGAGAAAGGCGTTACCGCCATGCTTTCATGGGTTAAAAGAGATCCTGTGGACGCAACAACACACGAGATAAAGTCGCTCAACTACCTTAACAGCATATTAGCAAAAATTGAAGCAAACATAAATGGGGTTGATGAAGCCATATGCCTTGATAAAAACGGCTTTGTATGCGAGGGAGTGGCTGAAAACGTATTCATAGTCAAAAACGGAAAGCTATTCACCCCGCCAAGCTACACGGGCGCATTGCCTGGAATAACAGCCGAAGAAGTAATGAAGCTTGCCAGAAAGTTAGGATACGAAGTCATAGAGAAGAACATAACACCTTACGAATTGTTCAATGCAGAAGAAGTGTTCTTCACTGGAACAGCCGCAGAAATCGTGCCAGTAAGGGAAATAAACAAAAGGACAATAGCCAACGGAACCCCAGGTCCAATAACCAAGAAATTGATGGCAGAATTCTCAAAGTTGGTTAGGGATCCAAAAGAAGGAACACTCATTTACCAGTAAATCGAGACTTAGGGAAAGTTAGAGTTTTATCTCTTATTTATTCTTCTTCATGAACCGGTCAAGTTCGTTCAAGGCTTGTTCGAGTGTTTCTATTGGTGGAAGGAAAACTCCTCTGGCATGTCCTGCACCATAGATAGGGTCGAACCCTGATCCATGTACTAAAAGAACTCCTGTCTCCTTCAAAAGCTCCAATACAAATTCCATGTCTGTTTTCCATTTTTGTCCAACTGCGTGAATTTTTGGAAAAACATAGAATGCTCCTTCTGGTTTTGCGCAACTTATTCCTTCAATTTCATTTAGTCTTTTCCAAGCGTAGTCTCTTCTCTGCCTAAGTTTTTCAACCATCTCCATTACGTGGTTTTGCGGTCCATTAAGAGCAGCAACTCCAGCTTTCTGAACTGGAGTGTTTGCACAAAGCCTTATTCTCGCTTCTTTTTCAATACACTGCTTTAGCTCCTGCAACTGATCTTCTTGGTCGTGAAAATATACATAGCCAAGTCTCCATCCAGTCATTAAATGTGCTTTTGAAAACCCATTAAAACCTATCACAGAAACATCTTTGGCAAGGTGGGCGGTGCTGACAAACTTTTTCTCGTATATTATTTGGTCGTAGATTTCGTCTGACAAAACTGGGATGTCATGCTCGCCTGCTAAGTCTAATATTTGCTTCACAACCTTCTCCTCGTAAAGTGCACCGCAAGGGTTGTTGGGATTGATAATTACGATTCCACGAGTTTTCTTTGAGATTTTGCTTCTCAAATCGTCAATGTTCGGTTGCCAGCCTTCTTCCTCAACAGTTTCATATGTGACTGGTTTTCCGCCGAAAAATTTGGCATAGGAAATGTAGGGCGGATAAGTTGGTCCTGGAAGAAGAATTTCGTCTCCAGCGTCAATAAGTGCAGCCATAACCATTTGGATACCTTCAGAGATTCCTGAAGTAACAATGACATCATCAGCAGAAACATCTACGCCATTAACTCTCTTTTCCTTTTGGCTTATGGCTTGTCTAAGCTCTGGCAATCCTTCAGAGGGCGAGTAGGCATTTGCTCCCTCTTCAACAGCCTTCATTAAAGCTTGTTTAATATGTTGTGGCGTGTCAAAATCAAACGCAACTGGGTCTCCTATATTTAGGTAATAAATTTTTTTGCCAGTTTTTGCAACTTGCTTTGCGTGAACAATAATGTCGCGGATAGCGTATTCTATGGTGCGTACTCTTTCAGTAACCTTTACATTATTCAATAGTTTCATCCTTCAGAATCAACGCTTTTGTTTTTGTAAAGATAAAGCTTATGGAGTGGGCGGAATCTGGAATGCTTGTGATATGCTGAATCCCTCTACTGTCTGCACGGTGATTGTTAAGTCTAGGTTTGGATAAAGCGTCCAATTCCATGGACAAAGTCTTGTAATATTTGCGTTCACGGCGAGTATATACCCATTTGGAACTAGCACTGGATTAGTTAGCGCCCTGTCGATGGTGGCTGTCGTGTTTTCTGTCTTAAAAATGATCTGCGTAATCGTCACATTTCGATTTGAAAAGTGGGTATTCATTATTGTAACATTAACGTATGGAATTCCCTCGGCTGATTTAGCGAAATCATGCTCATTTACTAATATTTTCAAACCAACAGATGGCAACGTAATATTTATTGGGAGCGCGTATAGTCCATCTGAAGTATAAGCGGTAATATTAACTTCCTCTCCTCTTAAATTTGCCCAATCAAATGTGCAATTGAAAATTTTTTCTTCGCCAATGTTCACTGTCTGATTTAAAGCAACATCAGTTTCGTTAACCTTTATCGTTGCGATGGTAATGTTTTGGAGCGAGCATGGCATGTTAGCAACCGTCACCAAGAAATGACTTGTATCAGTTAGGTTAAAATTGACTTCTTTTATCTTAAAAACAACTGGTTGAGGTGTCTTCCTCGTTTCTGAAGCCGGCGTGAAGCCCTGCTTCACATTCATGGTTATTGTAACGTTTTGGTCACGATAGTTTCTCCAGTTCCAAATGCAGTGGTTAAATGTTGTCGTATTGCCAATACCAAGTCTGTAATATGGCACAAACTGTGGAATTGTAAGAGTTCCATTTATATGATATTGTTGATCTTGTGTTCCATTGCGGTAAGTGAGGATAATATCTGATATGTCAACTGGAGTGCTTGAGTATTGTGAATTAGAAACTGTTATGCTGGTTTCATCTGGTTTCGTTTCGTTAAACACCACGTTAGTTATCAACAAAAGTACGCTTGCAGTTGCGTTTGTTGATGCTTCTACATAGTATCCTTCCGATGTTTCCACTCGAATCTTTGGGTTTACAAAGGTGTTCCAATCGTATAAACATCGAAGTGAAATTGGTTTTCCTGCAAATACAGGAATCGGAAAAGTGATGTTTTGGTCATTTGGGAGCAGTGTAACGTTTTCAATAGCCACCATATTAATTTTGATTTTTGTTAGTGTGAGGTTTATTGCTGAGTTTTGACTATTTGTAATGGTGATGTTGAATTGTTTGCAACTTACTGTAGCATTAAATCTGGTTGTCGCCTCTAATTTAACAAGTTTAGTCTCAGCGGATGCTTCTGCTCCTGAAGCACCCGTTGCAGATACATGCACAGCAATTGTTTTTCCAGCGAATTCGCCCCAATTTCGGTTGCATTTAATCGTCTTGTTTGTTCCTTTTTCGAGCAGTATAGGAAGCGCTTCCGGATAAGTATCCGTCACGTTATATAGCTTGTCGTTTCCTTCAACTGAAAAGTAGATTTCTGTTATGTTTGTTTTAGACGGTGAATGCGACGGGTTCATAACCTTTATATAAAAATAGTCTGCGTGGTCAACTGGAAAATCAACTTGTGTAATAACCAAATTTACGTTTTCTGGCTCTAGGTAAAAGTTTGCCATAACCCACATGTATGATAGAAAGGCTCCAAAAACAGCGGAGCACAAAATTAATATTATTAAGATAATGGTTGAAACAGCCCTTTTGTTTACTAGCATATATTTTCCTCTCCTCTGCTGTGAGATGTTTGCTCTATCTCATATTTCGCGGAAATAAATAAGTGTTCTGATATTACGTTTTAGCTTTAACCAAACGTTAGGCTTAAATCTGTTTTTGGTGACTACTCTATCCGAAACCTTGGGGGAATGATTTGGCAGAATACGATGTGCTTATAGTAGGCGCAGGGATTTTGGGTTTGTCAACAGCGTACCACGTTAAAAAAAGAAATCCTGAGACGAATATTTTAGTTGTTGACAAGTTGGGTGCTGCGGGTCAAGGTAGCACAGCAAAGAGCGCAGCAGCTTTTCGCTGTCTATTTTACTCTCGCACAAATTTTGATTTGGCTGATTCCTCTGCCGAATTTTACAAACACGTACAAAACGATTTGGGCATCGACTTGAAACTGAGATGGGCTGGTTACTTATGGCTATTTGACGAAGATGAATGCCGCAAAATGCTTCCGGTTTTAAAGGATTTGGCTAGTAAAGGTTTTCAATATATAGAGTATGATGAAAGTGAATTAGCCAAAAAAATTGAAGTGCGGACAAACTTTGCTGAAGATGAAGAAGCACAGTTGATGGGTTTGGGAAATGTTCATAAGGGAATATTAATTCCAAAGGCTGGCTTCATTGATGTTGATTTTCTTGTAAAGTTTTATGAATCGGAATTTCTGAGAATGGGAGGAAAAGTCCAGTATAACACTGAAGTGAAAGAAATTGTTGTCGAACCACGTCAACCGTTAGGTATGCCTGGCGAGCCATATTTCTGGCAGAATGCAATAGTTGTCGGGGCAAAAACTACAAAAGGTTTGATAAAGGCCAAAAAGACGATAATTGCGGCTGGAGCTTGGACTTCTCAACTTTTAGACCCTATTGGAATCGATTGCTTTATTAAGGCAAAGAAAAGGCAAATTTTCTCAGTTAAAGCAAGTACCGAAGCTCTCAAAAAATTGCTTTTCACAAAAGAATTCACAAATGCTGGATGCTTGCCATTCACAATTTTTCCGAAACCTTCTGCTTACATTCGACCTGCGCCTGAAGAAGATGCTTTTTGGCTGGCATGCGCTGACGAGTTTCCAAGGGCTTTTAAGATTGAAGACAATCCTGAACCTGAAGAGAACTTTTATAGTTATGGATTATACCAAGTTTTGGTCAAATATTTCCCGCAGTTTACAGGTTGTCAACCGTTTTCGGCTTTTGCTGGTTTATATGAAATAAACAGTATCGACGGACAGCCTTTGATTTTCGAAGAGAACGGTTTGATAGTTGTTGGCGGTGCAAGCGGAAGTGGAATATTGAAGGCTGATGCTATAGGTAGAATTGCAGAAGCACTTTACAGAGGTGAAGAGTACGCATTACTCTATGGAGATAGAAAGTTTAAGGTCAGCGATTTAGGCTTGAAAAACAGAAATGTTGAACCTGAAAAGCTAGTAATTTAGTTTGGCGTGGCTCATTAGATTTATTTACTTTCAAGTAATAATTATGCAATCATTCTTGGATGGTTAGGGTTTATGTTCGGTTGGAATGGCAAGTTCTTGCGGGTAAACCTGAGCAAAAATAAGGCGGTTGCTGAAGAGTATGAGGCAAATATTGCCAAGAATTTTCTGGGCGGTAGAGGTTTCGCAGCTAAAATTCTTTGGGATGAGCTTAAGCCTGGAATTGATCCATTGTCCCCTGAAAATAAACTCGTTTTCGCTGCTGGTCCATTGACAGGTTTTGCCCTGCCAAGTAGTGGCAAACTTGTCGTGGCAGCAAAAAGCCCCTTAACAGGTGGTTATGGAGATGGAAACATTGGAACCCACGCCGCGGTTCAGATGCGTAAAGCTGGTTATGACGCCGTAATCGTCGAAGACAGAGCAAAAAAACCCATAGTTCTACTTATTCAGGACGAAAGTGGCGAGTTTCTTGACGCAAAAGATCTATGGGGTTTGGGCTCCTTTGAAACTGAAAAAAAACTAAGAAATATTTACGGACCCGCAGCTGGTATTTTGTGTATTGGCCCTGGTGGAGAAAACCTTGTGAAGTTTGCGAACATAGTTTCCCAAGAAGGGCGCGCTGGCGGCAGACCTGGAATCGGCGCAGTTATGGGTTCCAAGAATTTGAAGGCTGTCGTCTTTATTGGTTCTGGCGATTTGCAGGCGGCGTATCCTAAGGAAATCAAGGAGCTAGGCGCAGAAGCCTACAGAGAAGTTTTGACTAAGCCAAACTATGCCTTTTGGAAACGGCAAGGCACAATGAGTACTATTGAGTGGAGCCAAGAAAACAGTGTTCTTCCAACATACAATTATCGTGAGGGTGTTTTTGAAAAGGCAGAAGCCATAGGGGGCTTCACCATGGAAAAACTAAAGGTTTCTAATCGTGGGTGTCCACATTGTAACATGACTTGCGGCAATGTTATTAAAGATTCTAACCGCAAGGAGTCGGAACTTGACTACGAGAATGTTGCCATGTTGGGTTCAAACATAGGATTGGGCAACTTAAAACAGGTTGCAGCTCTTAACAGGGTTGCTGACGAGTTTGGCTTAGACACAATTTCTCTGGGCAACGTAATTGGTTTTGCCATGGAGGCTTCTGAAAAAGGGTTAATTGAAGAAAAAGTTCACTGGGGCAAATTCAAAGAATCCAAGGCTTTGATTGAAGACATAGCTTATAGACGTGGTTTAGGCAACACGTTGGCTGAGGGTGTTCGCTTTGCAGCTGAGAAAATCGGCGGAGATGCAAACCGCTGGGCTATGCATGTGAAAGGACTGGAGATTTCAGCTTATGACTGTCACGCTGCATCAGCTATGGCTTTAGCCTTCGCAACAAGTTCCATTGGAGCTCATCACAAGGACGCTTGGGTAATTTCTTGGGAAGTTAAAGTTGGGCGTGAAGGCTATAGCGAAGCCAAAGTTGACAAGGTCATCGAATTCCAGCGTATTCGCGGAGGAATTTTTGAGTCTCTAACTGTTTGTAGGCTTCCATGGATTGAGCTTGGCTTCGAACTTGAATGGTACACAAAGTTTCTGCATGCTGCAACAGGCCTAGAAATGACGTGGGAGACCTGAACCTAATTGCCGATAGAATATTCAACTTGATTCGTGCTTTCTGGATTCGTGAGTATGGCAAAAACTGGAGCAGAGAGATGGATGTTCCACCAGCAAGATGGTTTGAAGACCCAATAACCAAAGGTGCATTAAAAGGTGCAAAACTTGATAGAACAAAATATGATATTATGTTGCAAAGGTATTATCGGAAAAGAGGCTGGGACGAGCGGGGAATACCAACAAAAACAACGCTGAACAATTTAGGATTAGCAGATGTCGCTAAACAACTTAAAAAACGCGTGAAGTTGTTCGGTGAGAATAAAGTTTCTGTCTAACTATACTAAAGTAGAGTGTGAAGCAGTTTATTGGCCTAGTATGCCCTGCCGAAGTAAACCACTTCTTTTGCTTCTTCATCGCAATAGACGCAATTTGAAAATGGCTCTTTCTTTTTCAAACGGCACAGTCTGATGGTTGCTCCGGTTTCCTCCTTTATTTTTTCCTCACATGTTGAATTGGAGCACCAACATGCTCTGATGAATCCGCCTTTCTTCAAGGCTTTCTTAAACTCGGTGTAGTTTTTCACTGATGTAATATTTTCTTCCAAGAATTTTTTGGCTCGTTGAAAAGGTTGTTCTGGATTTCTTCCAGCAGTTTTGCCACAGTATTAACTGTTTTCTCTTCTTTTATGGCGTTTTCTCGAAAGTATCTCTTCTGACTAATGTTACTTGTTTTTGTTTTACGTCTCTGGGGCCGATCTCGATCCTTATCGGCACGCCTTTTAGTTCCCACTCGTTAAATTTCCATCCTGGAGTGTACTCTGTTCTGTCGTCAAAAACAACCGATATGCCACGTTTTTCTGCAGACTTCTCATAGACATCCTTAGCTTTTGCTAGGACTAATCCTGCGTCAGCGTCTTTGTAAGGTATAGGAATTATCACAACCTGTATCGGCGTAACTTTCGGAGGCAAAACTAATCCCTTGTCGTCGCCGTGTACCATCACCAGAGCGCCTATCATTCGTGTTGAAAAGCCCCATGATGTTTGCCAAACGAATTGTTCCTTTTCATTCTGGTCGAGGAATTTTATGCCGAAGACTTTTGAGAAGTTTTGACCTAAGTGATGCGACGTTCCCATCTGTAGTGCTTTTCCATCTGGCATTAATGCTTCAAGAGTTGTTGTGTAGAGAGCGCCTGCGAATTTTTCGTTTTCGGTTTTCATTCCTGTAAGCACTGGAATAGCCAAGTAACTCTCAATCACATCCTTGTATGCGTTTAGGATTTCCATTACTTCTTGGTCTGCTTCTTCCTTTGTTGCGTGGGCTGTGTGTCCTTCTTGCCAGAGGAATTCTCTTGTTCGCAGGAAGAGTTTGGTTGCTTCTGTTTCCCATCTTACGACACTGTTCCATTGGTTTAGTTTTATTGGGAGGTCTCTCCAACTTCTGTATCCACTTTGCATACGTTGCATACATGATTGTTTCAGATGTAGGTCTTATGGCAAGTTTTTCGTCTAGTGGTCTGTCTCCTCCAATTGTTACCCAAGCGACTTCTGGAACAAAGCCTTGGAAGTGTTCCGCCTCTTTTTTCAAGAAACTTTCAGGTATAAACATCGGGAAGTACACGTTCCTGTGTCCTGTTGCCTTTATCTTTTCGTTGAAGATTTCTTGGATTTTCTCCCATATGGCATATGAATGTTCTCTAAAGATCATGCAGCCTTTGACTGGGGCATAGTCAGCTAGTTCTGATTTTAGGATGACTTGTGTGTACCATTCTGAGAAGTCTTCGGTTTTTTTAACAGTGATTCCCATGTCTGACATTTTCATCTCTCCATTTGTTTTTGATTGCTGGAATATAATTCTAGTGTAAAATTAATCCTAACGTCAAATAAATTCAGCAAAAATTTAGCAATGTGGAACGCAATCGCCCATAACAACCACTTGCCATGACAATGCAAAAAGTAATTATTAAACGTTTTCTCCGCCATGTTTTCGCCAAGTTCGAATTGGTGAGATACGCAAGTATTTTAACCGTATAGAATCTAACTTGAGTATGCCCTCTCGATGGGATGTGTGAATTGATTTGAAGGCAATCCTAGTTATCTGCGATGGAATGGCTGACAGACCAATAAAAGAACTAAACTGGAAAACGCCCTTGGAAGCCGCCCGCAAACCATCGCTGAACCAGATAGCGAAAATGGGCATCTGCGGCATAATGGATCCAATAGCACCCGGGATTCCTCCAGGAAGCGACACCGCCACACTTGCGTTGCTTGGCTACGATGTCTTAAAAGTTTATTCTGGAAGGGGAGCCTTAGAAGCTATAGGCTCAGGCATAAATGTTTTACCAAGCGACATTGCCTTCAGATGTAACTTCGCAACAGTTAACGAAGATCTTGTTGTTTTAGATAGACGTGCTGGCAGAATTGCAAACGAGGATGCAGCTAAATTGGCTGAAAGCCTCCAGAAAATCAGGCTGAAAAAACCTTCGGTTGAATTCCTCTTCAAGAATACAATTCAGCATCGAGCAACCCTTGTTATTCGTGGGCGACTAAAGCTTTCAACAGCTGTCAGCGACTCAGATCCTGAAAAAGTTGGGGAGAAGGTTTCGGAGATAAAACCTTTAGATGAGAGCCCAGAGGCAAGGTGCACAGCTAAAATCCTTAATGAACTTATGCATGAATTCTACAAAGTCTTGAGGGGTCATCCGCTTAACAAAAAAAGAGCTAGACAGGGATTGCCGCAGGCAAACATCATTTTATGTAGAGGTGCAGGAACAATCCCAAACATCAAAACTCTTCGAGAATTATATGGTATAAATGCAGTGTGCATAGCTGCTACATCGTTGATCAGAGGCGTATGCAAGGTTGCCGGGATGAAGTTGATTGATGTTAAGGGCGCCACGGGTACTCCTCAAACAAATTTTGTTGCGAAAGCCAAATCAACGGTTCAAACATTAAAAACACGTGATTTTGTGCTTTTGCATGTGAAGGCAACGGATGTCGCCAGCCACGATGGAAACATTAAACAGAAAGTTGAGCTTATTGAAAAAATCGATCACATGATTGGTTATGTGCTTGACAACATCGACCCAGACTCGACTTATTTAGCTGTGACTGCTGACCACACAACATCTCTAATGACTGGAAAACATGAAGGCGACCCTGTTCCCATAGCAATAGCCGGTCCCTATGTTTGTCGTGATGATGTTGAAGAGTTTAACGAAAGGTCTTGTGCTAAAGGCGGACTTAACAGGATAAGGGGTATGGATTTGATGCCTATTTTGATGAGTTTACTTAGTAAAACTAAGAAGTTTGGAGCTTAGGGTCAAGGCTATCCTACCCCACTCTTATAAATAGGTTGAACTGAATTCTAGTATGAACTTGGGCGGTGTCGTAGAGCATGGATGATAATTTAGGTCATGCTAAAGAAAGAAGTTCTCGTGGAAGGTTGTTTCTCCCCTCGCTAGCCTTCTCTTACTTTGCTACAGGTCCACTGGGAGTTTTGATATCACTCCTTCTAATTGATATAGGAGAAACATTCGGTGTTTCTGAGGGTGTCATGGGACAGATTAACACTCCTTATTCTATTGTGGCAGTAGTCTTCGCTTTGTTAATGGGTATTTTGAGCCTTAGGTTTAAACACAAGTCATTACTTCTCATAGGTCTACTGTTCATTGGCATTTCGGCCTTAGGTTGTTTGGTGGCTCCAGATTTCAACTGGATGCTTGTGTCTTATTCTCTAAGTGGACTAGGATGGGCTATGATTTCGCCAACGTGTGTTACACTGATTGGAGAGCATTTCTCTTTAGAGAAGAGAGCAAGTGCAGTTGGATGGATTATTGTTGGCGGAGCCTTGCCATTCGTCATAGGAGCTCCCATAATCGCTTCAATCGCAAGCCTCGGAGGGTGGCGCACTTGCTATCATCGAGTTCGTGATACCTGTTCTACTTGCGAGTATTTTGTTAGTCTTTATCGGTTTGCCATCCATTTCACATAGCCGCCAACCAACAGTAAACGGGAAGACTTATCTGAGAAGTTTCAAGGGTGTCTTGTCAGGCAGATCTCCCATTGCTTGCTTAATTGGTGATGCTCTTCGCCAAGCCTCATTTATCGCTATCCTAATCTACGGAGCATCGTTTTTCATGCGGCGGTTCTTGGTATCAATAGATTTTGCATCTATTTGGATCCTAGGGGCAGCCTCATGCTATGCTCTTGGTAGTTTGGTTAGTGGTCCAATCGTAAACCGGTTCGGAAGAAAAACTTCAACAGTCTTAACTGCCTTTTTAGCCGGCATTTTTACAATCACTTATGCTTGTGTGTTCAATCTGTGGCTTTCTCTAACATTAGGTTTCATAGATAGTTGGTTTTTTGGCATGGTGACTTCTGCAGCCAATAGCTTAACTCTTGAACAAGTTCCTGAATTTCGTGGCACAATGATGTCTATAGATACAGCAGCTATAAATCTGGGTTCTGCCTTTGGCACTGCATTGGGCGGATTAGCGCTTCTCTCTTTTGGTTATGAGGGATTAGGAATTGCCCTTGGGGTTATGGGTGTCGCTGCGGCTGTAGTCTTCCACTTTTTAACGACTGATCCCACACACAAGAGGAATTAGCTATTTTGACGAGGATATGCGTAATTATTACAAATCAGATGACTCCTTCTAAATACAAGAAAAGAGAACAAAAGCAAGATTGTGGAGAGATCTTCGCCAAGTGGATGCTCTACTGAACCGGCATCAGCCGCCATTCTCTATAATCCGTAACAACTTTAATGTATCCTCTGAGCATTTTGTCAACTTCAGCATCGCCTGTGTCAACCCTTAACACGTTTCCTTCAATACTTTGAAGCTTGCTTTTAGTCGCTGCAACAATTATCCTCTGCTTTCCAACGCGTTTAATGATTTCAGGGCTTATCTGCTGGTTTCCCCTTCCTAGAAGGATTCCCTGATGCCCAATTGGCGAGAGAATGATCCAAGTGTTTTGCCAATCTTCCACTTCTTCAAAAATTCTTCTTTCGTCTACATCAAGTATGACCTTGCCTTTTTTGTAGATGTCCACGCCCAACACGGTTTTTTCGACGCCTAACAGTTCTGCGATGCGTTTGACGGTTGTTCCTGGGCCAAGTATGTATGCTGCTTCTGGCCGCATTTCTTCTATTATGTATCTTGCTATTGCTGTTTGATTTTCTTTCTCATCAACTGTTTCCGGACTTATTTGTTTGCTCCCCTGAATTCTCATCGGAACAAACGGGCCTTTAAGAAAACCGTGGAGCTTCACCGCGAAAGTGTCGCTTCGAATAGCTTTTTCATCAGCATCCATGATTTCAAACTCCGCTATTTCCGCTTGGTTTCCGGCGAAGGTCAAAACAACATTCACAGCATCTGAAGGGTTTACTGCAAAAATACCGCTATACATCTTCACTCCTGAAGGAACACCTAAAACAGGTACTTCACCATAGCCTTGCATGGCATCAAAAATATCTTTGGCCGTGCCGTCTCCACCGACAAAAACTATCAAATTCACCTTTGTCTTAATCAAAAGTTTAACCGCTGTTTTTGTATCCTCAGCACTGGTTTCTTTCCCAATTTTCATGGGTAAAACATGAACTGGAAAACTTGCGACCTTCGCTTCCTTTTCGCCCATGATGCTAGGGCAGGTCAAAACTTCAATTGTTATTTCCATCAGGTTTTCTTTTAATTTTTGCAGGAATTCTACTGCTCTTTTAGGCGCTATTGGCTTTGCCCCTTTGGCAATTGCCTCTTTTAATACGCCGTCTGTTCCTTTAAGACCCACCCTGCCCCCCATGCCTGCTATTGGATTAACGATAAAACCCATCTTCATAATCTTCATCGGTGACAAGATTTATTGCGTAAGCTATAAACTATTTTGATAGAATGAGGGGGGTTATCAGCTTAATGGAAAGGCGAAAAACCGGAACATTTTCCATTTTAGCCATTTCACCCGACTCTAAACTGATGGGTGTCGCCGTCGCTTCAGGCTCCACATCAGTAGGAGACAGAGTCCCGCATGCAAAGCCTGGAATAGGCGTGATAGCCACTCAAGCATACACGAATGTTGCTTACGGAATTAAAGGATTAGAATTATTGACGAAGGGGCTGACTCCGAAGGAGGCTTTGGATAGGCTTTTGATGGAAGACCCGGAAAGAGAGCTAAGACAGGTTGCAATTATGGACTTCAAGAAGAGGAAGGTTGTTTTCACGGGTGCCAAAACTCCAGGGTTTCATGGAGAACTTATAGGTGAAAACTACATTGTGATTGGAAATTTGCTTACTGGAAAAGAAGTGGTAAACAGCATGGCAAAGGAATTTGAGAATTCCAGCGGAGACTTAGCCCAAAGATTGGCGATGGCATTAAAGGCGGGAAACGAAAGCGGTGGAGACAAACGGGGCGAAAAATCTGCGGCATTAATTGTAGTCGGTACTGAAAAAGTAAAAGCGGAAATAAAAATTGATGTGCATGAGAAACCCATTGAGGAACTGTGTCGCAAGCTGAGAATTCTATAGGAAAAAAGGATGTGAAAACGCTTTTTGTCTGAAAATTCTTATATCTCGCAGATTCTAACATTCTTTTCTCTCGCAATAACAGAGGTCTTGTTGAATGCCAAAAAAAGACATGAAAAGGATTCTTGTGACTGGCGCCACAGGGCAAATCGGGTCGGAATTGACAATAGAGCTACGAAAGAAATATGGCGGTGGCAATGTCATTGCGGCTGGGCATAAAAGGGCGCCCAGCGAGAAACTTTTCCAGTCAGGGCCCTTCGAGTACGTTGATGTCACGGACAAAGATAACATTGAGAAAGTTGTAAGAAAATATGATGTTGACACAGTCTATCATCTAGCCGCTGTTCTCTCGGCTACGGGTGAACAAAACCCGCAGCTTGCTTGGAATGTCAACATGAACAGCCTCTACAACATACTTGAGGTTGCAAGAGAACACGAAATGATCAGAGTTTTTTGGCCCAGCTCTATTGCTGTTTTTGGCCCTTCAACACCTCGTGTTAACACGCCTCAGGAAACAGTCCTAATCCCAGGAACCATGTATGGCATCACAAAGGTTGCAGGAGAATTGCTGTGCAACTATTATTTCCTTCGATTCGGTTTGGATGTGCGAAGTGTTCGTTATCCCGGCATAATAAGCAGCGAGACGCCTCCAAGCGGAGGTACAACAGACTACGCTGTAGAGATATTTTATGAAGCGATTAAGAAGAAGCGTTACATGTGCTTTGTGAGGGAGGACACGGTGCTGCCCATGATGTATATGCCGGATTGCATCAATGCAGCCATAAACCTAATGGAAGTTGATGCCTCAAAAGTCAAACATCGTACTAGCTACAACGTGACAGCGATTAGCTTCTCTGCCGGAGAGTTAGCTGCTGAAATCAAGAAGTATATTCCAGAATTCAAATGTGAATATAAGCCTGACTTTAGGCAGAAGATTGCTGATTCTTGGCCCATGTCAATAGATGATAGCGTAGCCCGTCGAGAGTGGAGTTGGAAGCCCATGTATGATTTGGCTACTATGACAAAGGACATGATAGAAAAGCTGACGAAGAAATTTGCAACCGAAATTTAGGCGAGAAAGAGTTAAGAGAATGAGTGAGAAATTAGGGAAAAGAGGTATGGTAAAATGCGAAATCCAACAGCCTTCTTGCGAGAAGAATATGAAGACTTAGTAAAAGATGAGCTTGACTGGAAGATTCGGGTTCTGCAAGGTCCAAGCACGCCATGGTGCAGTGTTGATGGAAAAAAAGTTCTAATGTTTTGTTCTAACAATTATTTGGGCCTTAGCAATCATCCGCGACTGAAAGAGGCAGCAATAAAAGCAGTGCAAACTCACGGTGCTGGTTCCGGTTCTGTTCGTCCCATTGCTGGGACTATGGACTTGCACGTTGAACTTGAGAGACGACTTGCAAGGTTTAAGCATGCAGAAGCTTCACTTGTTTATCAGACAGGCGTAGCGGCTAATTCTGGTTTGATTCCTCAGTTAGCTGGCAAAGGCGACTTAATAATAAGTGATGAACTTAACCACGGTAGCATAATTGACGGTGTTAGACTATCACACGCTGAGAGGGCAATTTACAAACACGCAGACACGCAAGACTTATCACGCGTTTTGGATGAAGCCGAAAAGCACTCTCCACCATATAGGCGAATATTGATAATCACAGACGGCGTCTTCTCTATGGACGGCGACATAGCCCCCCTCGATGAAATAGCCAAACTGGGCGCAGAACATGGCGCCATGGTCTATGTGGATGACGCTCATGGCGAAGGCGTTTTGGGTGAAGGGGGAAGAGGCATAGTTTCACACTTTAAGCTTGACCGCGACAAGGTGCACGTGGAAATGGGCACTTTTTCAAAAGCTTTCGGTGTAGTAGGTGGACATGTTTCTGGTTCCAGAGAATTGATCAACTTTGCCTTCAACAGGTCACGAACTTGGCTTCTAAGCGGGTCGCACCCACCTGCTGTTGCGGCTGCTTGCATTGCTGCCATTGACGTTTTGGAAAGCGAACCTCAGCACATACAAACGCTGTGGGAACACACTAGATATTTCAAGAAAGCCATGAAGGATTTGGGCTTTGATATAGGCAACAGCCAAACACCAATAACGCCGATAATAGTCGGCGAAAGCGGTGTCGCGAAAAAACTGAGTGCACGACTCTTTGAAGAAGGAGTTTTTGCTTTACCAATTGTGTATCCGATGGTTGCACGGGATAAAGCCCGAATAAGAACCATTATGAATGCTGCCTTAACACGAGAAGACTTAGACTTTGCCATAAACGCCTTCGAGAAAATCGGAAAAGAACTACACATAATTTAGCTATTTTCCTCCTTATTCCGTTCCGTATTCCAGCAAGGTTAAGTGGAAACGTAATGGATGTTAAAACAGCTAAGAAATTGTTGCGTGAAAAAATTTGGACTGAACTTGAGATAAGGGGTGTTGCTGTTTCAGTTCTCAGTTCTAATGGTTCCGAATTTTGCTTGTTCTGAAAGGAGCTACAAAGCTTTTAACGAAGATCTGTTTATTGCCTGAATGGCAGCGCCTTTGTTTCCTTCTGCTTTGGCAACTTCTTTCTGCAATTTCTTTGCGTCAATGGGACAATTTTTAGAAACTTCACTAATGAACTTGTGCAGCTCGTCTTGATTCATGTGGCAACTCGAGGTGAGTTCTTCAATAATATTTTTTGCAGTGAGTGAGTCACCATAACAACTCTCACTTAACTCTTCCAAAGCCTGTTCTATAAACGTTGAACTTAAACCGCATTCAGAACTTAATTTTTTAGCCCACTTTTTTTGTTCACTCAACTTTCTCTCACTTCCTAGGTGTTTATTAGAATATAGAGTATAGAAATTTGTTATTTAAGTATTAACTTCACGTTTTAAATCTTTGGCGGCGCAATTTTTCTAAGGCTCTATCAACATCTTTCAGTCCAAGTTTTACAAGAGTTTCTGATTTGGGTATGCCGTTTTCATCCCAGCCAACTGCCTCATAATATCTTCTTTTTTCCTCTTCAACCCTAGCCTTGTCAACGGTTTTTCCCTTGTACGGTCCAGAAGGTAATGGTTCGTAAAATCTCGGAGGGTTGGCATCGTGGATTTCAGGTTTCCATTTTAGGTCCGGTCCGCCCAAGAGCAACATTGCCCTCTGCAGTTGCAATATTCTCATAGCTTTGGTTTTGTACCATTCCTCTCGTGTCAATTCTATGCCTGTAACTGCCTTGTAAAAGTCGAATTTGACTTTTCGTGGCACTCCGAAACTGTTAAAGTTGCAGTAGACGCCTGAATCGTTAAAAATCTCCCCTAACTCGCTTCCAGATCCATCCAGTGGCAAACCAGTCGTAGATGTGTGGTCTCCGCCTTGAACTGAGCACACGTAAGAAATTGCTTCTGGATAGTCTTTTCCGCTGCGGATTCCGTGGGCGCCGATGCTTATGCCTTTAGACTGAACAGCATATTTTAGAACATCCACTTTCTTCATTTTTCCAATATTCAATGCTGCACGATAGGTTCCTTCAGCCAATAAGTCGCCTACACCTTCTCTAAGAGCGATTTTTTTAGCCAAAGCGGCAAAGGCTTCGGCATCACCCCATTTGAGTTCTATGCCGTCCAAATCCTTCTTTGTCAGTATTCTCCTTTGGAAAAGTTCGGCGGCAAAACCCATCACATTTCCCGTTTGTATGCCGCATAAGCCTAAATCATCAATGAGTGACGTCGAGAAACACGTTTTCTTCTGGAGTGAAGACTCCCAAGTTGGGACCCAAGTAGGCTTGCATTTCATAGTCTGGATTGTCAGTTATTGCTCCTTTGAACTTTCCAGTCTTAACCATGGCTATCTTTAAGCAGCAAGTTGGGCAGCCAAAATCGCTCCAAAACTGTTTTATCCAAACTCTATTCTCAAACTGGTCAACACCGAAACTTCTTTCATCATGCCACTCATCCTGCCAATTCCGAACAGGTTCAGAACTTGTTTTTGCCCCGACTTCGTAGCCGCCTGCACCTGTTCCCCAACGCCTCCACAATTCACTTTCATAGGCATTATCGTTCACCAACTTTGATCAGTTGCTTCACTTTTTTCATGTCAGCCACTTCAGGCAATGGTCCAGTGCCCTTAACAGCCACTGCCTTTAGCTTTTTAGAACCCATGACTGCACCGTAACCACCATAGCCCGCAGCATGAGTCCATTTCGCTGCAACCACTGCTGTTCGCACTTTGTTCTCGCCAGCCGGGCCAATATACAAAAGTGCAGGTTCTTTCCATTCGCCGTATTTTGGAAAACGTTTTTTCAAAAGTTCTCTGCATTCTTTTGTGAGTGATTGTAACTGTTTGTTTTGCGTCTTTACCCCAAACGTGATTTGCGTCTCTAATTTCAACGTCAGAATCCTTAATGGAAAGATAAACAGGCTTTTCTGATTCGCCGGTTACGATTATACCGTCATAACCTGCGCATCTTAATTCAACGCCAAATTCTCCGCCCAACAGTTGAGCCTACTATGCCATTGCTTTGCGGTGACTTGCCTGAAACGCAAATTCTGCCGCCTGGGAAATATCCCGTTAGCGGTCCAGTTAAGAATAAGAAGTATGTTTTCTGGGCCTAACGGGTCTATTGTTTCCCATTTTGTGCCTAATCTGTCCCAGAGAATTTTGGCCGCCAAACCTCTGCCGCCAACGTAATCTTTCAAAACGTCATCGTCAAATTTTATGTCTTTGATGTTTCCTGTTGAAAGGTTAGCTTCAAGAAATTTTCCTGCATAACCCAAAATCATACATATTCCTCCCCTTGTTCTCCGTACATTTTGATAGCCAAATCCCGTGTTATTTCCTCTGGCGTGCGAGCATAAAGCATGTAGGCTTGGTTTCTCTCGGAACTTTTGTCAGCACGTTCCATCCGCCTTCTTGACAGACTTTCACGCATTGTGGCTTGCCTCTGCATAAGTCGCAAATTATAATGCGGTTTTCCGCTGGATGCATGTGTGGAATTCTGCCTGGGCAAGCGTCTATGCATTTTCCGCAGGCGATGCAGGCTTTGGTTTTTATCCGAACTGCACCTGTTCTTTTGCTTATTGATAGCGCATTGACTGGACATGCTTTTACACATGGGTAGTCTTCGCATTGGGCACAGAAGTGTGGAAATTCAGTGCCAGGAACCAACATGAAGACTCTGATTCTTGAGGCTTCTGGCCATATACGGTTTTCATGGAAAAGCGAGCATACTATTTCGCATTTTCGGCATCCGCTACACTTTGAAAGTTCTCGTGCGATCCATATCGGTTCTTTTTTTGTTGGCAAGGTCAAGTGCCTCTTAAAATATTGTAGATTTTCCTAAGGGTTTCTTCAATTTAAAGGTGGTGCTTTGTACGATAATCCTTTAAGTGCTGTTTTCTAAATTCAGTTGGAACGAGAGAAAGCTTAGAGGTTGGAGCTGTAGAATTGGCCGCGTGGTACGAACTCTTAAGCATTCTGGTAACTTCCTTCGTTTTGAATCTTTTACCCTTCGCTGGCCCCTCAAACCTTCTAATAGCCGCCACCAATGCTGCTCTGTTCGTCGACTTGGACCCATTCTCCATAGGATTCCTCGTAGCTCTGGGCTCAGCATCGGCAAAGTTTATTCATTACTTGGTCACGTTTTTCCTAAGGGGTTTCTTAGGGGAGGAACGTAGAAAACGCCTCGATGCTGCAGGGTTAAAGCTTAAACGTTGGGCTTTCTTAGCGCTTTTCGTGGTAGCCGCAACACCGCTGCCTGATGAGCCAGTGGTCATACCATTAGGCCTATTGAAGTATAGCCCAGCCAAGTTTTACGTAGTCTACTTTGCGGGTAAATTGTCGATAACTGTTATCGGCGCTTACATGGGGAGGTTCGGCCTAGGGCTTCTAGCTCCGTGGATGAGCCAAGAAGTTCTCATGATTGCTTCAATAATCCTAACCATAGTCGTAACCATAATACTATTGAAAGTCGATGTTTGGAAAATCGCTGAAAAAATTTTCAAAAGAAAAATCACTTGAATCTTTCCTAGTTTACCATTCTTGCCCGTGCTGTATTGAAAATGTTCTTTCTCAAAAAGACAAACCAAAAAGACCTCACTTTAAAATAGCAAGAGCACAGTAGAGATAAAAGGAGCTATTTGAGGTCGGCCTTGAACATGTATGCAAAGAAAGCGAGCTACTACTGGTTAGGAAGCGAAAGCAAACCTCCAAAACTTGAGGGTTAGGGAAAAAACTTGAGGGTTATCGCTGATTTGCACGTTCATAGCCGTTATAGCCGTGCCACTAGCGAGAAAATGTGTCCTGAAGAAATAGCTCGCTTTGCAAAGATTAAGGGCTTAAACCTTGTGGGCACGGGGGATTTCACACATCCGAGATGGCTTAAAGAGCTGCAGGAAACTCTTGTTCCAGAGTCGGATACGGGTTTGTATAAGGTTGCACGAAATCCAGAGTCGCCTATATACTTCATGATAACAACTGAAGTATGCACGATATTCACTTTTGAAAGCGAAGTTAGGAAAGTTCACCACGTCATCTTAACGCCAAGCATCGAAACTGCCATTCAGATCAACGATAGATTATCAAAATATGGCAACTTGACAATCTGATGGTAGACCCACATTGAACATGGATGCGCCGCATTTAGTTGAAGAAGTAATGGAAGTTTCAAGTGAAAACATGGTTTTTCCAGCCCATGCTTGGACGCCTTGGTTCAGCATATTCGGCGCTTTCAGCGGCTTCAACAGCGTTGAAGAATGCTACCAAGACATGACAAAACACATTTACGCTTTAGAAACTGGGCTTTCATCAGACCCGCCTATGAACTGGCGTTTAAGCAAACTTGACAACTTCGTTCTCTAGTTTCAAACAGTGACAGCCACAGCTTTTGGCCTTGGCGCATTGGAAGAGAAGCCAATGTCTTTGAACTGAAGAAACTAAGCTACCGTGAAGTTGTGGATGCTATTCGAATTAAAGATACGGAAAGATTCAAATTTACGATAGAGACAGACCCAGCATATGGGAAATATCATTGGACTGGCCACAGAAACTGCCATGTGGCGCTTTCTCCACAGGAGGCGATAAAGCTTGGAAACATTTGTCCTGTTTGCCGTAGAAAACTTACTAAGGGCGTTGAACAACGTGTTGAGGAATTGGCTGACCGTCCAGCTGGATTTAAACCTAGAGACGCTATGGGTTTTATGCATTTGCTTCCGCTTTCAGAAATTATTGCAACAGTTTTAGGCGTTGATTCTCCGTCCACCCAAAAGGTCTGGAGCATTTACAATTTGCTTGTTGAAAAATTCGGCGACGAATATCGCTGTGCTTATTGATGCTCCAAAAGAAGCGTTAAGCGCGGTCGTTGATGAGAAAATTGCTGAAGCAATCGTCAGAGTCAGAGAGGGGCGAATCAAAGTAGTGCCTGGATATGATGGTGTTTACGGGCAACTCGTAATTTTTGAGGAGCAATTTACAGAGAAGACTCTGTCAGAAAGAGTTCAACAGTTGAATCTTACTGATTTCATGTAACTGGTGTTCTTACGTATTTTAATTGTATATGTGTTGACAGATATACGGCAAGACTTATTAAGTCGTAATATACACGATATTCTGAGGGCTTGACCAATGGAAAGCATAACTCAGCAAATAAACGGAAAAGAAGACAAAATCTCAAAGATTATAGACCGGGTCTTAAAGCAAGTGTTCGGAGAGAAGCCACACATTTAATCTATAGGCACTTAGAAAACAACTACTCTCTTAAGCGGAATGAAGTGGCTGAAAGAATTGACCTGTTCGCTAAAGGACTTGAAGAGTTTTTAAGGTCAGGAGCTTACGTTGTTGAGCGAAAGATTTTGAGGATATATACTCAAGCTATGGTTTGCTCCGCAGATTGGAATTAGAGAGAGTGCAAGAAGAAAGTGATTTTGTTAGCCAAATGAAATCTCTTATGCGAGAAGCATAGAGCAAGTT
>CAVZKK010000018.1:0-50603 GCA_963775925.1 Candidatus Bathyarchaeota archaeon
GTGTACTGTTGTTCTGAAGGGCTCTAGACCCCCCTTAATACATAGATTGAACCAAAACTTAGAATGGGCAATATGAGTATTCTTTCAGTTTTGTGTCTTATGGGCTCCTTCTACACTATTTACTTGTTAGACACTATGAAAAACGATGATAACTCGGCATCCATACATTATCCATAATTCAAATAAAGAAAACCATAATGTTTTATAATTGCATTTTTGATAAGTCCCTTCTAACATCAGTATTTCATGGGGGCACTGTTTGAAAGACATTTTGATCAAAGTTGTTGATGGGGCTTCTCAAAAGTTTGGCGCTGAGTATGTTGAAGTTCGTGCTCAAAAACTTTCCAAAACTATGGTTTCAGCGCTGGCAAATAATGAAAGAAAGATTGGGCAATTAGTCGCACCATGGGTTCTTGTAGAAAACGTTAAAGTCATCGGAAAATAAATAACCCAGACTTTCATTAACCGCATTAGAGAGGCGCGAAATTGAGAAGCAAAATCAAACGAAACTTGCTTAAATTTAACACCCCCCGTAGAATAGTCCAATTCCTTTCTTTCATATTCTTTAGTGCAATAATCTTAGGCGCGTTACCGCTTTTGCTTCCAGTTCTATGGACATGGGGTCTTCAACAAAACACTGTGGGTGACGCCTTCACAGCGTTGCAGTTGATGTTTTATGACGTTGTTTTTCCATGGCTCGCAATAGCATCATTTCTAGTTATAGGTGTCTTAGTTGGTAAATCGCTCGCGTGGTTGGGTTTGTCCCTTCGGCTTCGTTCAAGACTTAGTTAGTTTTATAAAACGTAAACAGACGGAGTTTTCACCGCGGACTCATGAAAGTATGATCTACGTAAAATATGCTATTTTAGGCATTACTTTGTTTATTTGTGTAACTTTTTCCGCTGCTAAATTTGCAGGAGTTAGTGGAGGCTACGAAAGAGCTTTAGGTATTTTTGTAAGGGCGCCATTTACCACACTCAGTCCAGCGGAAACTTTGTTTTCAACCTTGCCTAAAATGGTTCAAGATTTTAGCAATGCAGTATCAGCAAACCAAGTAGATGTTTTCTCTGGGATTGCGAGTTTGGCTCCGCTTTTCTGGGTGCAACTATTCATTATGGCTTGTGTACTTGTTTTTGCGGCTTATATTCCGCGAAGTTGGTGTAAATATTTCTGCCCCCACGGGGCAATTATGGCAATCCTGAACAGGTTTAGTTTTCTTGGTTTGCATAGAGACTTGCATAAATGTCCCAAAGGCACATGTCGTCTATGCGTTGAAGTGTGTCCTATGCGTGTTCCTATTTTAGATTTGCCTTGGGAGAAATTCAGCGATCCAGAATGCATCTACTGCTTAAAGTGTGTTGACACTTGCCCGAATAAGGCTATTAAACTAAAATATCCATAGCTTTTCAATTGTTTAGAAGAGGACTCTGCTCTACAGAGTCTATGCCCCTTCCTTATATAGATTGAACTTTTGGTCTGTACGATGGTTTTCTAAGGGGTTTTTTAAATCACTTTTTCTTGCTTTGCTTATCTTTCGCTCGGTTTATGTGCATTTCTAAGTAGTCTTTTCCATATGGGAAGCACCATTCAAAATATTTCTCGCATGGAAATTCTTCACAGTCTCTCATGCAATATGCAACTCCGCGTTTTACAGCACAATCCAAGACCAAACATAAAACGCCCTTGCCACCCCAACGTGTCTCGACCTTTTCCTTCGCAATCTCCTCAGCTCCAGAACTGCAAACACAACCCAACTTCTCATGAAGCCCACAAACATCACAACAAATGCCACAGGCAGCTACATTTTTCAAGACAACCACCGCTACTTTAACATAGGCATTTTAAGTCTTTTTCTCTTGCTATTTTTTGGCATTTTCATATCCTGCATCAGCATGTCTTACTATGGCTGTTCCTGGGTCTGTAGTTAAAACTGTTACGATTCTTTCTGCTTCTTTTGTGCCGTCTGCCACTAAACACATGCCAGCATGTATGCTGTAGCCTATGCCTACGCCTCCGCCATGATGCACACTAACCCATGTTGCTCCACCAACAGCATTCAGTAGGGCATTAAGTATAGGCCAGTCTGCTATTGCGTCGCTTCCATCTTTCATGCCTTCCGTTTCCCGGTTTGGCGAAGCAACACTTCCACCGTCCAAGGTGGTCGCGTCCAATCCAAACTGGCCCAGAAAGTTCCATCTGCAACCATGTCGTTTATGATCTTGCCAAATTTGGCTCTTTCACCAAACCCAAGCCAACATACCCGTGCTGGCAAGCCTTGAAACTTCACTTCTTCTTTTGCTTTTCTTATCCATCTGCATAATTCTTTGTTGTAGGCAAATTCTTTCAAAATAGCATCATCAAGTGTGTAGATGTCTTCTTTCTGCCAACAAGGGATGTCCATCTGAAAGGCCCACGCCCTTCACAAAACATTGGTCTAATATAACGCTGCACAAATCCTGGAAAGGCAAACGCATCCTTAAACCCAGCATCATAGGCTTGCTGCCGAAGGTTATTGCCATACTCAAAAGTAACAGCACCTTTCTGCATCATTTTAACCATTGTTTCCACTTGAATGCGCATACTCTCATGGCAGCCGCAGCATATTTTTTAGGGTTGCTTTCCCTAAGTGCGTCAGCCTCTTCCTTAGAAAAACCAGCAGGATAATAACCGTTAAAAGGATCATGAGCGGAAGTCTGGTCTGTTACAACGTCTGGAATGATATTTCTTCGCAAAAGTTCAGGATAACTTCAGCGGCATTCCCAACAAGCCTATGCTCTTCGGTACGCCTTCACGCTTAGCCTCCAAAGCCATACCACAGCTTCATTTAAGTCGTCCGTCCAAGTCTCCAAGTAACTATGTTTCAAGCCTTCTCTCAATTGCTCTCTTGTCAATTTCCACAACCAATGCAACCCCACCATTCATGGTAACGGCCAGAGGCTGAGCCCCGCCCATCTCACCTAAACCAGCAGTCAAAACAAGCCTTCCACGTAAGGAACTTCCAAAATGTTCCTTCGCCACAGCAGCTAAAGTCTCATAAGTGCCCTGCAGAATGCCTTGTGTGCCAATGTAAGCCCATGAACCAGCAGTCATCTGCCCAAACATAATTAGGCCTTTCTGCTCTAACTCATAGAAATAATCCCATGTAGCCCATTTGGGAACAAGCATAGCATTAACAATTAAGGCTCTAGGCGCCCATTCATGCGTTTTAAAAACAGCCACTGGTTTGCCGCTTTGAACTAAATGGTTTCGTCAGGCTCAAGCTCCGTAAAAGTCTCAACAATTCGCTCAAAACATTCCCAATTTCGTGCAGCCTTTCCCGTTCCACCATAAACAATTAGCCTTTCAGGGTCCTTAGCCACTTCTGGGTCAACAACATTGTATAGCATGCGAAGAATGCCTTCAATCTGCCAATTCTTACAATGCAGTTCAGATCCAGTCAAACATTTAACAGGTTTCTCAATCTTCAAAGTATTTTCACCATAAACCAGAATGCAGAAACACATTATAATTCTTTGCCATTCCATCAAATTTATTAAGAGGTAATCTTCCATAGGCTAACCCAATGGGGAGAAATTATATGAAAGGAGAAGGGGCAATAGTATTCATAATAGCCTTCGTAATCTTCCTGACTGCAACCTTGGCTTACACTGAACTACCCCCAGGCAATGCGATCAGCGATGCTATGGGCATAGATCCAACGATAGAGTGGAGTGGATTTCTAGTGAGAACGTTGCTGTCAGCAATCTTTAACGGAGTGATCTACGGCATAATAATATGGTTAATCTTCACATTCGCGAAAAAAGCATTGAAATCAACAGCGTAACAGAATAATGTTCACTCTGTCTCACGCAGAAACACAGTTTCACCTTGTTTTTCTTTATCAACAACTAACCTTCCATTTTTGATAACCTTGTCCACAAGATTCACGCCAAAGCGATAGCCAAGAAACTTGTGATTAGGCGCATCTAAAACAATAACATCAGCTTTTTTCCCAACTTCTAAACTTCCAACTTCGCTTGCCCGACCTATGGCATGAGCAGCGTTTATAGTGGCTGCAGTTATGGCTTCAGCCGCCGTCAACCTCATGAAATGACAAGCAAAGGCTATGACTAGCTGTTGATTTTCAACCCAACAACTAGGATTAAAATCGGTGCCCAAAGCCACAGGAACACCAAAATCTATCATTTTTCTGGCATCTGCATACCGCCCACCCATTAGGCTGAAGGCAGCTGCTGGAAGCAAAACCGCGACCACACCCTTATCAGCCATGGCTTTAATGCCCTCATCAGAAGAAAAGAGCAAATGATCAGCAGAAGTAGCCCCAATGTCTGCTGCAAGTTCCGCGCCTCCCAGTAAGCCCATTTCATCAGCATGAACTTTGGGTTTTAAACCATAATTCTTGCCAGCAACCAGAATACGTCTTGTTTGTTCCAAATTGAAAACGCCCTTCTCGCAGAAAACATCACAAAACTCTGCAAGCCCCTTCTCAGCCACTTTTGGAATCATTTCTTCAATAACGAGGTTAACATATCCAATTGGGCTGCCTTGGAATTCGGGAGGAATGGCGTGAGCCCCCAAAAAAGTTGGAACAATGTCGACGGCATGTAGCTGATCTAAACGCTTTATTGCCTCTAAAATTTTCAACTCATCTTTCGTGATTAAGCCATAGCCGCTTTTGGCTTCCGCTGTGGTTGTTCCGTGCTCCAACATGACATCAAGAGTTTTAAGACCGAAATCCACAAGTTTTTCAGCGCTTGCCTTTCTTGTTTCCTTAACAGTTTTTAATATGCCGCCGCCAGAGCTGAGAATCACCATGTAATAGGCACCTTCAACCCGCATCTGAAACTCATCTTCCCGCGAACCAGCAAAAACAAGATGTGTATGCGGATCGACAAAACCTGGCAAAACGATTTTTCCGTTTGCCCTTATCACGTTTTCAGCTTTGAAAACTTTTGTAACGTCAGAAGTCTTCCCAACAGCAACTATTCTGCCATCCTTAATCGCTAAACCTCCATTGTGTATTATTCCAAGCTCTTGCATTTGCTTGCCTGTACGAGGTTTCTGACTGCCACCAGTAAGTGTGACAAGCTCTTCAGCGTTTACAATGAGCAAGTCTGTCTTTTCTCTCGCTCTTGTTTTAGCGACTTTACTCAAAGGCATCGCCTTTTTCTATGGCATTTTGCACAGCTATTTCTAACACTCGGTCTTCAGTTAAGTTGTCGATTTTTAGATAATATGAGGCTATGTCAATAAGAGCTTTCAAAGGAGCCATACCACAAAATTCCGAATCTATTATCGGCACATTGTAACGAGTACATTCCACCTTAAGCATTTCAAAAACACGGTAAAGTGGCGTCCTCTCAAAATCGCTTATACTCATGCCTATCTGCGTAACGTTTTTCTCTGGAATAAACGCAGCCATGGCCTTAACATTCGAAAAGCCACCCTTTTGTGCGTGTAAAGCCTTCGCAATCTTTTTAGCAATCTTCAAATCAGCAGTGCCCAAATTAACGTTGAAGCCAACCATAACCTCCCGCGCACCAGTAATCGTCGCACCAGACTTCGCAACAAACTTGGCTGGACCAAAATCAGGCTTCCGCTCAGGCTTAACAATCATTTTAGCCAGCTTTTCGTACTCGCCTTCACGAATCCAATCTAAATCTTTACGTTCTGGCTTCGGCTGCGCCACACCGTAAAGGTAGACGGGCACGCCAGTTTTTGCTGCAAGGGTTTCACCGAACTTTCTTGCAAGACGAATGCAATCTTTTAACGTAACATTTTTAATCGGTATGAAGGGCACAACGTCAACTGCTCCCAAACGGGGATGCTGTCCTTTATGCTTTCGCATATCAATCAATTCGATGGCTTTAATGGACATTTTTGAAACAGCTTCAAGAACTGATTTCTTGTGACCCACTAAGGAGACAACAAGCCGGTTATAATAACTGTCAAAAGTGTGATCGAGTAGATAGGTGTTTTTCGTCTTTTTGACCTGTTCAAGAATGGCTTCAACTACTTTCGGGTCTGAGGTGCTAAAATTAGGGACACACTCCACTATCTCCGTCATCTCGCATCCTCTGTGTTTCTATCAAAAATACGTTTAACAGATAAGTGTATTTCGGAAAAAAGATAAAAGAGAAAAAAGAGGGGGTTCCAGTCTACTGAGATGGGGAAGTACTTTTTGGCTTTCTGATCGAGTAGATTATTACGCCGATGCCGATGAATACCCAGCCGAGACCAAAAATCACGTAGCCCAATCCCATCATGTTTATTGCGCCTGAACTAAAGTCTATCATGCCTTTCAGTGATGTTTCAAACCCTGAAATTATGCTAGTCTCGTTGCCCAATGCATCTTGGTATAAGCTTAAGGAATCTTGATAATTAGTTGCTGCGTCGCCAAAATTGCTTTTTTGATAGGCATTGTCAGCTAAAGTCTTTGCGCCGCTTGCCATAAGAGATAACTGTTTTGCTTCAGCTGTCATGAACACGCCATAGCCAGAGTACTTGCTGATTTCTCTCTTTGTCTCAATGCAAGTTGCTTGGTTGCCGGATAATACTGCAAAACTGGAACCATAGGAAGGTGAGTTGGAGTGTAGTTTAGTTCCTACAACGTTAACGTCATCTACATAGATTACGTAGCTGTGAGTCATCAAGTTTGATGCTACTGTTGTATCAGGAACAGTAAATGTAATTGTAAATACGTGTGACATTCCGGGTGATAGTCGGTAGATGAGGGTTTGGGTTATGTTAGCTTCTGTCGAGGAGTAGTTTATTCCCCAGTCAAAACTTACATAGACGGCGGAAATGTTCATTTTCGCAGTTAGATGGTTGTAAACGTTGATTTTCAGATTGGCTGTCGAGCCAGTTTGATAGCCAGCACTAACGGATCCTAGAAAGCTGTCAGTCTCGTTTTTGAGTAGAGTGTCAACCCAGTTGTGCGATGATATGGTTGCGTGAGCTGGGATTGTAGCTGCAAATAAAGTGAAAGCCATCAATGCTGAAAGTGACAGCAGTATAGTTAGCTTTTTCATTTTTTCAACTCCAAGTATCATTTCTATATAGCGGAACAATTTTTAACAGTTTCTATATTTACGTACCCTAAGACGACCTTGGATAAGCTACAAAGCAATAAAGGAAACATGCAACCATTACAAGCAGACATTTTTCCATATATAAAAATCGAAACGCCCAACTATTCTAAAACTTAATAATCATTCCAGTAGAGTTGTATCTGTCTCAAATGAGAAGGAAACACTATGAGCCCAGAACTCGAGTTTGAAGTCCCCAAATGGAATCAAATATACGAAATGCTCTTAAATCTAGCTGAAAAAATTCGAAAAAACAGCTTTAAACCAGACATAATCGTAGGTGTCTCGAGAGGAGGGTGGCCCCCAGCTAGAGTCATGTCAGACTTGATGGATAACCCTAACCTTGCAAACGTTAGAGCTGAATTTTACTTGGGGGTTGCAGAAACAAAAGGGAACCTGTTTTAACACAGCCAGTTTCAATGAAAGTTGCGGGCAAAAAAGTGCTTGTTGTAGATGAAGTTGCTGATACTGGTAAAAGTTTGAAACTGGTAAAAGAGCACATCATTGAACAGGGCGCCACGGAAGTCAAAATAGCCACAGTCTATTACAAGCCTTGGAGCATTGTCAAACCAGATTATTACGAAAAGGAAACAAGCTGCTGGATAGTTTTTCCATGGGAGATAAAGGAAACTGTCCGAAAAATCGTTAAAAGATGCGGAGAAAACGGGAAAGCCCATAGAAGAGAGAAACTGCGAAGCTTGTTAAGGCCGGGATATCTCGCAGGGCTTGTTGAAAGATTTTTGAAGGAAATTCTTGAGGAAGGAAAATGCTAAAATATATCGAAGAATTTGGGAAGTATGCCGCAATAACGGGCTTTAGGAACGTGAAAATTAAGGATACAAAAGAATTTTTAAAAAAGATACACAAGGAAAAACCGTCAAATGTGGAAACTCAATTTTTTGACGCCAAATTTGTGGCTTCATGGCAGCATCTGTACTTTGCAGTTTTGAATGCGTTAACGGCTTTCAAGAACAAGGAAAACATTTCAAAAAGTGTAACGATGGAAACATTGCTTTACGCTTCTGCACAAAGACAAATTCGAAAGGCTATGGAACTTCTCGGCATTAAATCCGAAACATCAGAGATAGCGTTGCTAATAATTGGACAGAATCCTGAAACCGTAAAATCAGCTTTACCAATAATTTCAGCAAGTGTTAACGTGCAACATGATGATACGGTTCTCGAGTTATCAGAAGAAAAGAGGAGAATCATTCAAAAAGCTTTTGGAATTTCAGATTTAGAGCTTAAAACTGTCATGAAAAAAGATGGTTTAGAAGAAGCCTTAACAAATCTTGTCATTGAACAAATGGCGCTGCTAGCAACTCAGCGTTAGTTTATAGCATTTTTTCCTTCATAACGGCTAAAATTTCATTCGGTTTTATCACCGATAAACCAGTTAACCCGCCAACAACTTCAATTAAGAGAATTTTGTCAGGATTGTTTAGGTCAACTTTCCTTTCAATATTTGCCGCAGTAGCTTCGATAATGTCTTGTGTAGGGGTTTCAGTAAAGCGTTTTTCAACGGTAACGCGGAAAGTTTCGTCTTCGCCTATTTTAGAGCTGAGTTCCGTGGCTGCCTGTTGAATTTCGCCTAAATCAGTGCGCACAACTTTTTCAACAGGAATTATTCTAAGCGTATAACGAAACTCGTAGGAACGTTCATGTAAAATTTTGCGAAACTTCTCTATAACTTCAAACGGGTTAAAAGCTGTTTTTGCTGCAATTAAACCGGCAACGCCGGTCTTATCAACAGTCGGTGCTGAATCGCCAATTTCTCCAAGTAGATACCGTAACTCGGAGCAAGCATTTTCCTCGTTCCCACGCCAGGTTGTGGCTAAAAGGTTAAAATTTCTGAGCATAGTCCATACCCTTTGCAATGAATATGTTACATTATTATTAATCTGTAGGTAAATTTAATGTTTCTAAAAGAAGCTTCGATTAAAAACGTCATAGGTGAGTTTGAGGTCAGTGCAGGTTAGTGGCTTTTTCACAGCTTATGGCTCTTTGCCGTCGCCTCACATCATCCCACAGTTAACATTTCATTACAAAGATTTATTCATTTTGATGGTTGTAGAACATTAAACTTAAATTTAAGCTGCACGAGTTTACTAATTCGCTTTAATGAGGGGAAGCCGTATTTGACAGATGCACAAAAACCAGTAATCATTGTTCATGGTGGTGCTGGAACTTGGCATCCTGAACGTAGCCAAGCTGGTTTAGAGGGAGTTAAAAGAGCCGCGAAGAATGGTTTTGAAATTCTGAAAAAGGGAGGAAGCGCTGTTGACAGCGTCATGGAAGCCGTTATGGTTATGGAAGATGACGGTGCGTTTAATGCTGGTTATGGCTCAAGTTTGAACATAGAAAAAGGTGTGGAAATGGAAGCATCGATTATGGATGGAAAAACACTGCAAGCTGGCGCTACCGGACTATTAAAAGACGTTAAAAATCCTGTTCGTTTGGCAAGGATAATCATGGAAAAAACAGATCATGTTTTTGTGGTCGGCGAAGGGGCAGAAAAACTCGCTAGAATCTTTAACCTTGAAAGAAGAAACCCGATAACGGAGCTTAGGTTAAAGTATTACGAACAGCAGAAAAAAGTCTTGCTTGATGGAAAATTTGAACTGCCTAGGCTGGCTGGCTTGGTTAAAACTTATCCTGAACTCTTTAAGCTTGAAACTGTGGGCGCAGTTGCCCTAGCTGAAGATGGAAATGTTGCAGCCGCAACCTCTACCGGAGGCTTTCCATTAAAACTTCCCGGAAGGATTGGAGATTCACCATTAATCGGATGCGGTACATATGCGGATAACCAGGCTGGTGCGTGCTCTGCAACTGGTATTGGTGAAATAGCGATAAGGCTTGTTTTGGCAAAGACTGTTTGTAGTTATATGGAGAATGGAAAAACGGCACAAGAAGCTGTTGAACTAGCAATAAAGCTTGTTAACAAGAGAATATTAGCCACGTACAATCATATGGGGTTAATCTCTGTTGACATTCACGGAGGAATTGGCGCAGCACATAATTCTCCAAACTTATGTTGGGCTTATATTAAGCCAGGAATGCAAGAGCCTGTGGCTTCTTTAACGGCTGAAATTGTGAAGTAAAGTCTCTAAAAAGACGTTGACGGCTATTCGTCTTGATTTTCATTCTCGACAACTGACGAATAAAAATGTTTAAACCATTGCTTGGTTGCTTTCATTAAGCACTAGAACGGATGGGAGGTGAAAAAAGATGCCTGAGGAAGAGGAAGGGGAAGAGGAAGAAGAGGAAGAAGAATGGGAAGAGGAAGAATGGTAAAAATTTAGGCAGACATGAGCATTTTTCGATTTTTCTATGCCTAAAATTTTGAACAATATTTATGCCTTTTTTCAAACCGCATATTTATAACTTACTAGTTATGACCACTCATTATCGGACTAATCATGACAAGAGTTGCCGTGTTAGATGCTGATAAATGCAAATCAAAACGTTGCAGTAGAATGTGCCATCGTTTTTGTCCAATGGTGCGAAGCCGCATAGAAGCCATACGGTTTGAAAATGACAAACCAGTAATTGTGGAATCCCTTTGCACTGGATGTGGAATATGCGTAAAGAAATGCCCATTCAAAGCCATTTCAATAGTTAATCTTCCAGACGAGTTAGAGAAAGAATGCAGCCACCGTTTTGGAGAGAACACTTTCAAACTTTATCGACTTCCCACACCCTCTTCAGGAACGGTTTTAGGCTTGCTTGGACAAAATGGAATAGGCAAAACAACTACGCTCAAAATACTTTCCGGTGAAGTCAAGTTAAACCTCGGAAACTATGAGGAACCGCCTGACTGGGACGAGATAGTCAGGCATTTCAGAGGCTCAACACTTCAAGACTATTTCCAAAAGATGGCTTATGGAAAACTTGGGATTTCGCTTAAACCACAGTATGTGGATAAGATTCCAAAGGTTGTTTCAGGAAACGTTGGAGAAGTGCTGGAAAGGGTAGATGAGAGGAAAAAACTGGATAAAATTGCTGAACAGCTTGAACTTAAACAATTCTGGAACCGTTCTCTTGAAGTTTTGAGTGGAGGTGAACTGCAACGGGTGGCAGTTGCGGCTACAATATGTCGTGAAGCTGATGTATATCTTTTCGACGAACCATCAAGCTACTTAGATGTAAAACAGAGACTTGAGACGGCTAAAGCCATAAGAAGCCTAAAAAACGATGAAAAAACGATAATTGTAGCCGAACATGATTTAGCAATAATAGATTACTTATCTGACCAAATCTGCATTTTTTACGGAGAACCGGGTGTTTATGGCATAGTCTCCAACGTTCACAGCGTTAGAACCGGTATTAACATCTACCTACAAGGTTACATTCCAGACGAGAACGTTCGATTTAGAAAAGAAGCAATAGTATTTCATGAAAAGCCGCCCACAGTCAGTTTTGGCGCTGGCGAAATGCTGCTAAAATGGAAACAAATAGAGAAAACGTACGAAGGGTTTAAACTTGTTGCCCATAAAGGGGAAATAAGAAGAGGCGAAATCATCGGAATTCTAGGGCCAAACGGCATAGGCAAAACAACTTTTATAAAGATTTTAGCCGGGATTGAAGAGGCTGATGACGGGCAAAAGTTCGGCGAATTGAAAGTAAGCTACAAGCCACAGTATATTTCGGCAGAGTACACTGGAACTGTTCAAGAGCTACTAATGAGCGTTGCCAAAGAGAGTTTCTCTTCAAGCTTGTATAAGACTGAAATTCTCCAGCCTTTAAGGGTAAATTTGCTTTTGGACAGAAATGTGGATGAACTCAGCGGTGGTGAACTACAAAAAGTCGCCATCGCAGCCTGCCTATCTCGTAAAGCTGACCTTTACCTGCTTGATGAACCGAGCGCCTACTTGGATGTTGAAGAACGATTGAATATGGCGCGGATCATCCGAAGAGTTGTTGAAAACCACAATACAGCAGCCTTAGTCGTTGAACACGACGTAGTTGCACAGGACTTTATAGCTGACCACCTACTAGTTTTCACGGGAGAGCCCGGAAAAAGGGGCATGGCAAACCCGCCATTGAGCCTAAGAGATGGAATGAACATATTCCTGAAAGAGATGGCAGTGACTTTCCGAAGAGACCTGATTACGAAGAGACCGAGAGTTAACAAAGAAGACTCAAAACTGGATAAGTTTCAGAAAGAAATTGGAGAGTACTATTATGTACGCTCACTGCAAAAATGAATCAGTAAAGGGATAATTAATGGTTAAGATTGAAGAAAGGGAAAAGAAGTTGTTGCAAGCTGCTTTGAATGCCATGGATAATGCCTACGTGCTTTGGGGTGCTAAAGTTGGCGCAGCAGTGCTTGCAGAGAATGGACAAATTTATGAGGGATGTAATGTTGAAAGTTGGGTTTCCGGACTCGGGACTTGCGCTGAGAGAAATGCAATTAATCATGCTGTTTTGCATGGTAACCGAAAAATTGAAGAAATAGCCCTAATCGCGGATACAGATAGCCGCAACGAGCCTAGACCATGCGGAGCATGCCTACAATACATTTATGATTTTGCGGAAAACCCCAAAGTTAAAGTTGTTGTGGCAAAAGTGGAAAATGGTAGAATCTTGTTTGACACTGTTAAAGTAAAGACTCTTGAGGAGTTGTTGCCGTTTCCTTTTAGAAAATGAATAATTCTCGCCTAAAAATGTAGTTAAATTAAAGAATGAGCAGAGCATACCGTAAGAACGGCTGCTAAAGAGGTGCTGGTGGAAGCTTAAAGTGGCTCAAACAACGTTTGAAGAGATAAGTGCTTCAGATTTCTTTTACCGAAACAGAGACATAGCTGGCTTCACAAGTCCGTCTAGAGCCATTTTTGCAGCTATAAGGGAGCTTGTGGAAAACTCGTTAGATGCCGCCGAAAGCCTCAAAATACCGCCAGACATTTATGTGAGGCTTTCATATGAGGGGGAAGCCAGCAAAGAAGCCCAAATTTACAGGTTAAGAGTTGAAGACAACGGCATAGGAATCCACCAAGGCATATACCATCAGCTTTTGGACAGGTGCTTTTTGGCTCAAAATACAAGTTAAAGCAGCAGAGAGGAACATTTGGTTTAGGCGGGAAAATGGCAATTCTATATGGACAAATCACGACACACCAGCCGGCCTGCATTATTTCAAGCACTGGTATCAGCGAAAATTTACATGTATAAGCTTATGATTGACATTCAAAGAAATCGTCCAATAATATTTGACAGAAAAGTTCTAATAAACAAGGAGCAGTGGCGCGGAACAATCGTTGAATTCTCTTTGGAAGGAGACTATTTTAGGGCTATGCCAAAAATTCTGGAGTATTTGAAGCAGACAGCAATGATTAATCCCTATGCCAACTATAACTTTCGTTGACCCAAAAGGAAGATTATACAAGTTCAACGTGTCATTACGAAGGAAATGCCGCCGCCACCAAAAGAGACTCTTCCGCATCCATATGGAGTAGATGTAGAAGCAATTCAACGCATTATTCAGGTTACAGCTTATCAAAACATGCTTGAGTTTATGCGCACTCATTTCCACAGAGTTGGCGAAATTATTTCACATAATTTCTTAGAATTCAGCGGACTTAACATGGCAAGAGATCCGAAGAAACTTAAGCATCAGGAAATCGTAAAACTAGTGCAAATGATGAAGAAGATTTAGACGGTTTTCTTCCTCCAGATGCGAGTTGCTTGTCTCCTTTAGGTGAAGATTTATTAAAGGCTGGAATATTGAAGGAGCTAAATCCAGAGTTTATGGCTGTTCAACGCAAGCCTTCAGCATATGCTGGTCACCCCTTCATTGTTGAAACAGGCATCGCCTATGGAGGAAACATTCCCCAGAGAAGGAAATCACAGTTTACCGTTTTGCCAACCGAATTCCATTATTGTATGATGAGGCAAGCGACGTTTCAGTTAAAGTTATAAAAGAAATGAATTGGCGAAGATATAAGGTTTCGCCTGATATGCCAGTCGCAATATTAGTCCATGTCTGCAGCACGAAGGTTCCATACAAAACCGTTGGAAAAGAATTTATCGCAGATAGACCAGAAGTGAAAAGGGAAGTTTTAAATGGAATTCGTGAAGTTGCCCGTCAATTGCAGCATTTCTTACTAAGAGACGAGAACATGTTGACAGAGACGAAAAGGAGACTGAGTGTTTTTTCCAAATATTTACCAAAAATAGCCAAGTTTTCAACAGAACTCGCTGAAGAAGAAAAAGATCCAGATATAGAAGACTTGTTGAAGAGTGTGAAGAAATTTGAAGCAGAAGGAGACTGATGAAAGTAGCATAATTGAAAGAAAGAAAGAAGTTTTAGCAAATCTGGATGAATCTTGGAGAAGAACTTTATGAGCAGATGAATAGGGCGATATTTTCCATGGATAAAATGCCCAGCAGATCAATTGAAAACATTATCTATAATCCAGAAATTAGACAATATCATTTTGGGCGACAAAAGTGTGCGTAGAAGTGCCAGAAACATCCGCCACATTAAGCCTTTCACACAACTGGTTTGGGCTGCATATTTTGCCGATGAACTCACTTCGCAAACGGAAAACTTCAACTCTGAGAGATGTTTACTATTCTGCCCAAGCTTATGAAATGACATTCAAAGATCAGCAGGAATCAAACAACTATCATAACAGATCTTGAAACAGTTATCGGTTTTGCACGGGAAGATTTTAATGTTTTTCCAGAAGAGCGTTCAGCTGTTTTCGGCGACTTAACCATCGAATATACGGTTCCAGGTTACGAGGGGAAACACATACAATCTTGACGTCTCATCCTGACGGTGTCATGATTGGTCCAGCGTTGACCTCTGTCGGAATTCGTTAAAACAACCGCGGACAAGGTCATTGCAATCGAGAAGGGCGGATTGTTCACACAGATTTATAGAAGAAGAAGTCCAAAGAAATACAATGCTTTACTTGTCTTGACTGCTGGACAAGCGCCACGGGCGACGAGGCAATTCATTCAGCAGACTGAATAGAGAGCTGAAGCTTCCTGTTTACATTTTCACTGACGGTGACCCATGGGGAATGCACATAGCAATGGTTATTATTTCTGGTTCTGCAAATGCTGCGCACTTGCGAGAGTTAACCACTCCTGACGCCAAATGGAGCGGTGTTTGGGCAACTGACATTGTCAATTACAAGTTGCCAAGCGGATCCGTTAACTCAGATAGACATGAAAGGTTTGTCGAGTTGCAGAAGGACCCGCGTTATAAGGGGACCTTTATGGCAGAGGGAGATTAAGACAGTTTATGAAGATTAAGAAGAAGGCGGAGCAAGAGGCGTTCAGCAGATATGGTTTAACATACATTGTTGACGAGTATTTGCCTGCAAACTTGAAGAGACAAAGTAAGTGGGAAAATCTGACGAAAAACTTGCCGAGTTTTCGGTAATTCATTTCCCAAGAAACTGAGGTAATTTCGTATTGCCTCATACTTCATTCTATTCAATTAAAGGCATTTTAATCATCTTTTGCTTAAAATTTTTCGTTTTTGAGTTCAATCATTGAGGTTCCGATAGAAAATATTTTAAGTAGTTCAAACAATACTAATGCAGGTGAAAAATTGCCAAAACCAGTATTTGAACTGTTCAAAGACAAGAATGAAAAATTCAGATTTAGGCTGAAAGCTCCAAACGGAGAAATAATAGCCACAAGTGAAGCCTACGAAGCAAAATCAGGATGCAAAAACGGAATAGCTTCAGTCCAAGAAAATGCTCCAAAAGCAGGAATACATGACCTCACTTTAAAGGAACGTCGCCATCGCCTTTTTTCCTTCTCACAGCATTTCTTTCTGCAATTTTAATGGTTTTCTGACGTGTCATAACAAGCTTTACCATGAATTGCAACCTCTCAAAATATCGCTTCGTTTGTAAACTCGCAATAATATTGACCCGAAGTTTACAACTCCTGTTCTTTTAGCGAAAGTATAAAATAACTGTTCATGCTCTATGATGTAAAGCACATTGAAAAGTGAAGGGCTAGGGTATGAGTGAAGAAGGAGGCGGTTTCGGAATAACGCTGGCTGAAAAATTTTTCGGTTTAATAATCATTATTATTGGTGCTATGGCCACGTATTACACATTTACAAGCACTTCAGCGTTAGGTGATTTTACAGGATTTTTTGGAGTTCTAAGCATTTTTCTGTTAGCCTTAGGAGTATTTTTGGTAATCGCAAAAACAGAATAGCATCCTCAAATTTTAAAAATCAGAAGCGAAGATATCTCCCGCAATAGCCTATTTGGCTTCAAATAGAGGGGCTAGACGCCGTTGCACGCACACACAACAAAAGCCTATTCTCTTCTTTCAACAACCATCTTACAATTCGTAACCAAAGCAGCAATAACACCTAAAGCCGCAAGCCAAGGAGCCAAAACCACACCAATAACCCCCACAGTAGCAGGAATCTCGAGCAAAACCTTTCCCTTCTCGTCCTTAACAATAATCCTAGTCACATTCCCCTCATGAAGCAACCCCTTAACCTTCTCAATAAGATTATCAGCAGAAACAGCAAACTCCTCCCTAACCACTTTGGCAACTGGAGCCCCACAAGCATAACAGAATTTATCGTCTTCCTTCAATTTTGCTCCACATTTCAAACAATAAGACAAACTCTTTTCACCATCCCAACAGAATCCTGCCACACATTTAAATATGTTACGAATAAAATGGCTGAGCGTTTATTAGGGTAATAGTTTATTAATTTTGAAGTGCGTCATTGAATGACTAGTTGTTCAACCAATTGAAGGAGATGTTACAGATGCCTATTCGCCAACCAATCGTCTGCGTCCTCGGCCATGTAGATACTGGCAAGACTCTGCTTTTGGACAAAATCCGCAAAACAAGCGTCCAAGCTCGTGAAGCTGGAGGAATAACGCAACACATCGGCGCAAGTTTTTTCCCAGTTGACACACTCAAGCAGTTGGTTGGACCTTTACTTTCTATGGTTAAGAGCGAAATCGAAATTCCAGGCTTACTCGTTATTGACACGCCTGGACATGAGGCTTTTACGAACCTGCGTAAGAGGGGCGGCAGCGCCGCTGACATAGCCATCCTCGTGATTGATATTTTACGGAGGTTTTGAGGCTCAAACCTACGAATGCATAGAAATTTTGAAGGCGCGTAAAACGCCTTTTCTTGTGGCTGCAAACAAGATAGACCGCGTGCCGGGCTGGAAATCCTATTCGGACACGCCATTTTTGAGAGCTTATCAGGCAGCAGGACCCTTATGTTAGGCAGGATTTGGACACAAAACTCTACGACATTATAGGTGTTTTTTCGCGATTAGGGTTTAAGACGGATCGTTTCGACCGCATAAAAGACTTTACAAAAACCGTGGCAATAGTTCCTACAAGTGCTAAAACTGGTGAAGGCATAACTGACCTTCTAATGGTTCTTATTGGTTTAACACAGCAGCATTTGAAGAAGCGGCTGCAGACAACTGAAGGCCCAGCGAAGGGCACTGTGTTAGAGGTTAAGGAAGAACCGGGTTTGGGGTTGACGCTTAACACCATAATTTATGATGGAACCTTGCAGAAGGACGATTTGATAGTTGTGGGCGGGAAAGGAAAAGCCTATTGTAACGCGGATAAGGGCAATTTTGGTTCCCAAACCTTTAGACGAGATTAGAGACCCAAGGGATAAGTTTTCTTCCGTGGATTCTGTTTCCGCTGCGGCTGGAGTTAAAATTGTTGCGCCAGATTTGGAAGGCGCCTTGGCTGGAGCTCCTTTATACGCTGTTGCTGAGGGTGAAAAACCTGAAAAATATGTGAGGCTTGTTTCTGAGGAGATTGAGAAGATTAGAATTGTCGACGAACGTGGAGGGGATTGTTTTGAAGGCTGATACGCTGGGTTCTTTGGAGGCTATTGCTGAAAACCTAAAAGGCAATAGTGTGCCCATTCGGCTGGCGGATGTTGGAGACATTTCAAAGCGGGATGTTACAGAGGCTTCAGTTGTAAAGGAACATGAACCCTTGTATGGCGTTATTTTAGCATTCAACGTTAAGATTTTGCCAGATGCAGAAGAAGAAGCTTCAATTAAGGATGTTCAGATTTTTAGGGAAAAAATAATTTACCATTTAATAGATAATTACTTGTCTTGGCTTAAAACTCAACGTGAAGCAAAGTTTGAGCAGGAATTTGACAATCTGGTTAAACCTGCAAAAATCCGCATATTGGAAGGCTATGTTTTCCGAAGGGCAAAGCCAGCAATAGTGGGCGTGGAAATATTGGCGGGAAATATAAAGCCGAAAAGCGTTCTTGTGAGGGCTGAGGATGGCGAGGAAATAGGCGAAATACAGCAAATCCAAGAAAAAGGCAAAGCTTTGCCAGAAGCTGGAAAAGGAATGCAGGTCGCAATATCCATGGATAAGCCGATAGTTGGAAGACACATATTCGAAAAAGACACCTTATACGTGAAAGTGCCAGAACCACATGCAAAAGTGTTGCTAACAACGTTTATGGATAGGTTAACAACCGAAGAGCAAGAGGCACTAAACGAATACGCAAACCTAAAGAGAAAGAAAACACCCTTCTGGGCAGCATAACCTAAAATTGCTACCCTCCTCTATTTTTTGGGGCAAAAATCAACCAATACTGATAGACCCCTCTAGGTTTTTTGCAAAAGAGGTTTCTAACAGACATTAGGCATGATTATGAGATAAATCTAAGTGAGGAGGCTGACTTACCCCCCTTATATGCAGATTCAATCTACTAGTTTAACCATGGTTTCTATGAGAGTAGGTGCATGTTTCCTATGCGTGTGTTTTTTAGGTGTTTTTCTGCTGCTTTTTGGCATTCCAATGCTTGCTTTTTGCTTGTTGTTGGTAAATCATTCATTACATAACATGGATAAAAGGCTAAGAGCGTGTATGGAATATTCTGATCTATTTCACTCATGAATTTGGCTATGTTTTCCACTTCTTCATTGTCTATGTAGCCTGGAACAAGCAATGTGCTAGCAGAAAGCAGAGGCAGTTCAGGTCGCTTTTTATAGAATTTTTCTCCAATCATTTTGAAGTTGGCCAGGGTTGGCTTGTTGGAAACTCCACACAAAGCAATATTCAATTCTTCACTCCAAGTCTTCAAATCAAACTTTATGTTGCCACCGCTTTCCAAAACGTATTCAGCAGCTTTCTCCGCCAACTTCGGATTCATGTAGCCATTAGTTTCCCAACAAATACGAAGAATTCGCTCTTCAGCCTTAGCTTTTTCTAAAGCTATTCGGCTCACCTCAATCGAGTGAGGCATTTGAGGCGAAGGGTCACCGCCAAAATAGCATATGCAAGAAACATGCTGATCCACTTTGTCTGCTAAAGCCTCAGCACTCATAACAGGCTTATGTTTCGCTGATAGGTTGCGGTAACGCCAATTCTGACAGAAAAGACAATCGTAACTGCAAGCTCCATAAAAAACCGCCAAATTCGCATAGCCATACTCCGCCCCTTGCTTATACGCATATTTAGGGTAGCCACTCCCCGTACAGCCGGGACAAAACCACCAACTAACACAGTTAGTCGGCAAACCATCATAATACCACTCCAAAACACCTTTTTCAGCTGTTCCGCCGAAACGAATCAGACGCCCGCCAACATTCCAGACAAGCCCACAAAAACCACAATTACCCACGCCAATTATACAATCGTTGGCACAAACCCCACAAGGCAATCCTCCAACATCTTTTGGCGGCTCTGGAGGCAAACCAAAAACACCGCGACTTTTCGCATGCACTTGTCTTGTAATATCAAGCGCTTTTTCAGGCTTATTTCTTATGCATTTTAAACAAACACCTAAACTTTCGGAAATATTGTCGGCTTTTTCGCCGCAAACTAAACATTTCCCCATAAATTAGCCGCCGCCAACAGGCGGTATTATAGCTAAAACATCGCTGTCCGCAAGTTTTGTATCTAAACCGTTAAGCGTGGATGCGCTTCTCCCATTAATAAGAAACTGCAGAAAACCCTTAACCTCGCCTGTCTTGCTGTCGTAAACATATTCAACGAAGCTTTTTCCATAACGCTCAGCCAACCTTTTAAGAACTTTATCCACCGTTACTGTTTCGCCATCTCGAAACTTTAGGGTTTCCTCTTTTTTACCAGTTAACTCCCTTAGACTTGTAAAGAAGCGCACCGAAACTTGCAAGGCACAACCACCAATAGTCAAAAACTGCAAGCCAAAATTTAAACTGTTATGCAATGGAATATGCGATTTGAATAAGTAGAGGTAAAGGTTTATATTTTTGGGGCATTTTGCTTATTCCGATTAATAAAAAACATTTTAACTTTGAATGGAGGATTTGTATGGCTTACCTAACAACCACAGCCTCGGGACAGCCAGTCCTAATTCTCAAAGAAGGCACAACTAGAAGCAGAGGAAGAGAAGCACAAAGAAACAACATCATGGCAGCCCGCATAATCGGCGAAGTGTTAAGAACAACTCTGGGTCCACGCGGAATGGACAAAATGCTCATCGACAGCCTCGGAGACATAACAATAACAAACGACGGCGCAGCAATCTTAAAGGAAATGGAAGTAGAACATCCAGCAGCCAAAATGATGGTTGAAATCGCAAAGACACAAGACGACATGGTAGGCGACGGAACAACAACAGCCGTAGTCCTAGCAGGCGAACTGCTGAAAAGAGCAGAAGAACTCCTAGACCAGAACATTCACCCAACAGTAATGGTAAGCGGTTACAGAAAAGCGGCCCAAAAGGCAATGGAAACCCTAAACAAAATCGCAATACCAGTAGACATCGAAGACCGTGAAACACTGAAGAAAGTCGCAGTAACTTCCATGGCAAGCAAAGCCGTAGGCTCGGCGAGAGAACACTTGGCAGAAATCGCAATTGACGCCGTGAAACAGATCGCTGAAAAACGAGGAGACAAAAGAGTCGCAGACATAGACAACATTCAAATAATAAAGAAAACGGGAAAAAGCCTCCTTGAAACCCAGCTTATCAAAGGCGTAATAATAGACAAAGAAGTCGTTCACCCAGGAATGCCCAAAAAGATTAGAAAACGCAAAAATAGCCTTGCTAGACTGCCGCGCTTGAAATTGAGAAAACAGAAATCAGCGCCGAAATAAGAATACGTGACCCAACGCAAATGAAAGCTTTCCTGGACCAAGAAACCCAAATGCTGAAGGAAATGGTTGACAAAATAAAGGCCGCAGGCGCAAACGTCGTCTTCTGCCAAAAAGGCATAGACGACATGGCACAACATTTCTTAGCCAAAGAAGGAATACTGGCAGCTAGAAGAGTAAAACAGTCGGACATGGAGAAGCTTGCAAGGGCAACAGGTGGAAGAATGATCACAAACTTAGAAGACTTGAAACCCCAAGACTTAGGAGAAGCGGGCATTGTTGAAGAACGCAAAATCGGCGAAGACAAAATGGTCTTCGTCGAAAAATGCAAGCATCCTCGTTCGGTCGCTATTCTAATTCGCGCTGGACTAGAAAGAATGGTTGACGAAGCAGAAAGAGCCATGAACGACGCGTTGTCTGTTGTCTCAGACGTAATAGAAAACAACAAAATAGTTCCTGGTGGAGGCGCAGTGGAAGTTGAAATAGCAAAGAACTACGAGGTTATGCCACAAAGGTTGGTGGAAGAGAACAACTTGCTATAGAAGCGTTTGCCGACTCCCTTGAAGTAATGCCAAGAACATTAGCTGAAAACGCAGGACTAGAACCCATCGACATACTGGTAGGCTAAGGTCAGCCCATGAGAAACAAAGACGGAAATACATGGGCGTAGATGTTTTCACAGGCAAAATCGTAGACATGCAAGAAAACGGAGTAATAGAGCCACTAGAAGTCAAAGAACAAGCAGTCAAATCGGCTGCAGAAGTCCGCATCAATGATACTGCGCATCGACGACGTAATCGCCTCAACAAAGCCAAAAGAAGGAATGGGAAGACCGCCTGGTGGCGGTGAAGAAGGCGAAGAATAACTAAACTCCCTGTTTTTCTAACATCACCACTTCATTTTTGCACGTTAAAAATTTAAACCTTAGAATAGCATTTTACTTTTGGAGGCTCCGGTAGTATAGTCCGGTCAAACCTTATTAAGGGACTATGTATAACGGCCTCTCGACACAATTCACAGTAGGAAGAAAGCCGTGGACCCGGGTTCAAATCCCGGCCGGAGCACCACAAAAACTAAATCCGTCTTCCTTTGTTGCTTTGGTAGCGCTTTTGTATTTTTTCTGCAAGCTTGCTGTCTTCGATTATGAAGGCACCTTCATAGCCACAGTCTAAGCATTTCCAAATTGAAGGACGGTAAAAGACAGGAAAATTGATGTTTGTGGAACCGCATTTTGGACAGTACTTCATCCTCCTCAAGGCTTCTTCTTGTTTCTTGGCTCTTTCAATCGATTTTTTGAGGCTCCACTTCTCTTTCAGTAGATTGCTGAACTCATTAAAATTGAACCCTTTAGCTTGTTCCCCACATAATGGACAATGTTGCCCAGGCTGGAGCTGCTTATCATATGTGCATTTGGTGTTCGGACAAGTCCATGAAGGCATATTTACGCACCATCCAAAACCAAACCAATCACGAACACACGCATATCACCAACCATGCTTAATCATTGACGACGGAGTCACTTCATCTCTTACTCTTTTCATGCTTTTTAAATCCTTTTCAAAATCCAACGCTGGCAATTGTAACAGTATGCGCAACGATCACGCTTCCCATTCATTTTAATTACCTGCCTAGCGACCAACATTGTTCCCGAATTCGTTTGCGGGCGCGTTGTGCTTCAGTTCTTCGCCTCCGACATATTTGGGGCATATGGTAGACCCGAGGGGGTAGGCTATAGAGCACACAAGCCCCGGCAAAAACGCGAAGAACCATGCGCGACCAACTCTATCACACTCAAAAAAGAAATTTAGGAACACACATGCGCGCTACGTTGGCGGTGGTCGCTTTCCAAGCTCAACCGGAAGAGTCATTGTTTGGTTGTTTCTAACTATTGTTACATTAACTGTTTGGTTCGGTGAAGTGTACTCTTCCAAGTAAGTTGAGAGATCATCCATACTTCTGATTCTCATCGCTATATATGTCGCATTAATTGCTATTATGATGTCGTCTACTTGGAGACTGGCTTTATCCGCTGGTCCTCCGCTTGTGACTTGGGTAATTAGCACACCGTAAGTTACGTTTGTGTTAATCGATTGTGCAATCTCAAAGGTCATGTCTGTTCCAGATATTCCCAGCCAAGGATGGCTGTTATATGAACCGTTTGTGATCAAAGCTTCGGTTTCTCGCAGTATTGTGCTCGAAGGGATTGCTAGCCCCAGCCCTTGAGCAGCTACTCCTTGGGAAGTGATTGCAGTATAAGAGGTTATACCGACGACTTCACCTTGATAATTCAGAAGTGGTCCTCCCGAGTTACCAGGATTTATGGGCGCTGTTGTCTGTATGCAATCAGCTATAGCATAGCTGGACCAGGACACTGAGACTGTTCTGCCCAGGGCGCTGACTATTCCTGAAGTCATTGATCCGGTTAGTCCTAAAGGATTGCCGACGGCAATTACGGGGTCGCCAACTTTTAATGTTGATGAACTTGTGATTCTGAGGGGCTTGTACTCATACTGTGGCGCGTTTGCTGAAAGTACCGCGAGATCTGCGTAAGGATCAGAACCAGTTACATTGGCTGCATAAGCGTCTCCGTCTGTGAATGTTACAGTAATGTTGATTGCGTCTTGAACAACGTGGTAGTTTGTGATGATCACAAACTGTCCTGTCAAGTTAGAGACAAACCCTGATCCTTGCACCTCTGAGTAAGCGTAGGGCCTCCCGAAAAAGTCGTATATGCACTATTACTCCTTGAACCACAACGACAGAGTCTTTGACCTGCTCGTATAGTTGAGAAAGTGAAACGTTGTCTCCTAGAAAGTAGGTGTTGTTTTCGTTTGTGATGTTCTGTGTTGAATTGAGGTTTAATATTTGTTCTTGAAGTGTTGACAGTTGATTTTGCAAGTCATTAATTCTTCCCGAAATAGTTGAGTAACCTATTGAATAACCCAGTACTCCTCCAGCCATCAGGCTAACTATGATAATTGTTGTTATAAGAACCGTTGAGAATTGGGTTGTTTTTGATTTTTGAGTGTTCTCCAATTTTAGTCATCCTTGTCTGCTCATAGTTTTTTTCCGCAACGAGGACAAAACGTATCATCCGGTTGAATTTCTCTTCCGCAATAGGGACATGCGAGTTCTTTCTTCAAAAGGTGCGTCCCTTGCTTCTCTTTTGCCAGCAGTTTTCCGTCGCTGAGAAAGAGCATTCTGCCTGCATGTGAAGCTATGTGGCTGTCGTGGGTTACCACGACAATTGTGGTTCCTTGGTCAATGTTTAATTTGCCCAATAGCCTAATGATTTCATGACCGGTTTTTGAATCCAAGTTACCAGTGGGTTCATCAGCCAGAACTATGGCAGGGTTGTTTGCCAATGCACGTGCAATAGCGACTCTTTGCTGCTCTCCTGCGCTCAGCCGATGTGGTCTGTGTTCTTCTCTCTCTGACAGCCCAACCATTTTCAATAGTTCGCGAGCCCTCTTCCTCTTTTCGTCTTTCGATTTCTTCGTGCCTTCCATGGGAAGTTCCACGTTTTCGATGGCGTTCAAGTATGGCATTAGGTTGAAAGTCTGGAAGACGAATCCAACTTTGTACTCTTCTTATTTTGAAGAGCTTCTTCTCTGGCACCTTTGTGACATCTACGCCATCTAGAATAACTTTTCCGTAGGTCGGTTTGTCGAGGCAGCCCAACATATTCAGTAGCGTTGTCTTGCCGGAGCCAGAGGGTCCCATGATCGAAATGAAGTCTCCCTTCTTTACTTGAATGTTTACATCGGAGAGGGCGCGAACTTGGCGGCCACCTAGTTTGTAGACCTTGTCCAGTTTTTCTGTTTTTAGAACCAATTCACTCATATCTCAACGCCTCCATAGGGCTTGTTCTGGACGCTCTCCAAGCAGGGTACAGGCTGCCCAATGCTCCCAGCAACGCGGCTACGCCAAATGCCAGCAACATCGTTAGTGGGTCTAGCGTGGCTGTAGCAGACTGTGATAAAGCAGTTCCAGAAGTTTACGGTTTGCCCAGGAAATCCCCTTTGTTGTTGGAAAACGGGTTAACAGTGGGAAGTAGAAGCGATGATATAAAGGGTGCTCCAACGATTCCTATCGCAACGCCGACTACTCCAGCCATTAAACTAATCACGATTCCTTCAAGCATAAACTGACTCATGACATTCCAATTGCTGAAGCCTATCGCCTTAAGTATGCCTATTTCTTTTGTCCTCTCACGCACGGTATATAGCATCGTAAACAAAACGATTAAGCTTGTAGCAGCAATTGCTATTACGATCTCTTGAAAGGCAACTGTTTGCGTCTGACTAAGGGTGGATTCAGCATTTTCCAACATAGTTTGATACCTTTCCATGCGGTCCAAGGTCTTTATACGTCGTGACATAAAGCCCTAAATCATAAGCCTCTGAATATGTTTCTATCACCTCGGCTATTTCTTCCACATAGGAAATATTCTCTGCGTACACGTCAAGCCTACTTACGTTTCCTGTATTGCCAGTTATCGTCTGAGCATCAGAAATGTTCATGTACACCGTTCTTGTTTCCATGCTGCCTTCACTTGTTGGTTCATAGATCCCTACCACTGTAAAAGACTCGCCGTTGATCTCTACTTCGGCATCAACTCCTACTCCAAAGTAATCTGTGAGGTTTGAACTCATGAGGACAACCCCACTGTCCCCCTCCTGTAGAGCCCTCCCCGCTGTTATATTCGTTGGCAGTATGGAATACTCCGCGATGAAAGTGGAATTCAGACAAACACCTGTAATCGTGTAGAGAGGTCTAGAAATGGTAAAGCTTCCACGTGGGGTATCCATGGTTTCGGAAGTTGTTTCCTCGGATGACGTCTCAAGGAATTCTACAATATCTTTGACACCGTCAATAGTACGAATTTCCTCGACGATGGTTTCGTTTATGAAGACCTCTTCCCGTTCAAACCCGAATGGTGGCGTACCAGAGGGCGTACCAGGTGGCATGCCTGAGAACCCGCCTCGCCCAGATGAAGTTGAAATTCTATTAATGTTGTTGTCTTACTGGTTTCCTCTTGCATATTACTTATTATACTGAAATTTTAGTTAACTCGTGCGGCTTCCTGATTTGCCATGATGCCTGCAGGAATAGAAATCATGATTGCCATAGAGAAATCCTAAGGCAATGATTATCAATAGTGCTCTTATTTTCCTTCTCGAAACATTCCTAACTGCTCTTGTTAAAGCACCCAAATATGATTCACCTTCGCATGCATGCTGCATTTGATTCAAAAAAAGGGGACTGGCAGACAGTCAATTTTGGCTTCGTTCCACCTGGACCGGGATTAAGAACCTTGTGGTTGTTCACTGCTGCCATCTCCCTTCGTTGCAATGTCTTTTCAAGAACAGTGGATTATTAAACTGTTTTTCAGAATTATACCCAAATCTATCTCCAATCAAATGTATGCATTCATCAGTTGTGCCAGAACATACTAGGTCTGGTCCAAAAAGCGAATGATAGGTTGTCACTTTCTTCATTGTTGCCGCCGACAAAGGTATCAACACTTTACATGTGTCCATTGTTGTCATCTCCGCTATTGGTTGTCCTATCTATTCTTCCTTGGTTCTCGTTGAGGTCCAGATCAGCTGAAGGGAGAAAGGAGAAAGGAAAAATAGTCTTCAGCTTTTCTGGGCCTTCACGAGTCCTTTTTGAAGAATAGGGTGTTGCCGACTTGTTCTCAACCTCCAAACTGTTCAAGAATGGCGAATTATTAAGGGATTTTTCAGAATTATGCCCAATTCTAACCCTAATTTAATTGTGCAAAATAGCCATCCACAAACAAAAGCGATTCTGAAATAAAGAACGAAAAAGCGTGCGTGCGCTCCTTCTCAATGTACTTTGAAACTTATTACAAAAAAGGAGGAAATTTTCGTTATCCAGTGTACACATTAAGATTTTGTGTCCATTGCATTCAAGGTTTTTCAATCACTGTTCGCGTCAAGATCACTATTTCCGTCACCTTTCCCTCTTCAACATTCACCGTTACAAACGCCCTACCTGTTGTATCTTTTTCTAGCATTACAACCGCGGTCGTTGCTTTCATAGTGACAGTGCCGTCCGCTTCAACTATAGTGTTGATGATGGGTCTCACGTCAGTGATGTTGTAACCATCAGCGAGTAGCGATTGCACGTCTGAGTCGTTTTGCGCTATGTTGATGACTTTGTCCTTATACTCTTGACTGACAGTTATAGATCCGCCTCCCCATCCAAATCCTCGTCGTCCAAATCCATGTCCACCACCAGGGCAGCCGCCATAATTGAACATGATGTCAGATTCAGTGTTTGTGCCATTGGCTACTCCGTTGGCGTACACCATTACAGCTACTCCAGACAATATTGCTAAGATTAACACTGTTGAAAGCATTAAGAGTTTGACTTTTCTTTCCAGTTCAATCACCTCCTTATTTCCCCAAATTGTCGTCATATTGGTTGAAACGTCTGTGAATTATTAAGGAGTTTTTCAGAATTAGACCCGATTCTTTTCATAATTTAATCATATCCACGTTAGATCTGACACTGGAAAATTGAGGGACATATTTATTACCCTAATTCAGATAGATTTAACGAAAACTCCTTAATCTATGCGGAGCGATATGGATGTCTACTAGCGCGCGTCCATTAAAGTATTTGCTTGGGTGGCTAATCGCAGGCACGAGAGGCGGCGCGACTCGTGCCAAAATAATTGAGACTCTAAAGGAGACTCCGCAAAATGCAAATCAGTTGGCGAACCTTCTTGGAATGGATTATAGGACAATAAGGCATCATCTTGAAGTTCTTGAGAAAAACAGAATAATCACGTCAGCCGGAGAAGGTATGGTACCACGTATTTCTTGTCTCCAGCGATGGAGGAGAATTACGCTTTGTTCGAGGAGATTCTGAAGAAAATCTGGAAAAAGTAGAAAAAGGAGTAAAACAAATGAAGAATCGTATGAATAAAAACATGAGAACTTGGATAATACTAGCAACTCTGATAGTGGTAGCTATCCTAGCAGCACTCTGGGCTACATCTACATTTTGGTTTCCACGTTTTCCTTGGAGACTTGGGAACGCCACCTACCACCTCAACATGAATATTCCTGGAGACATAGAGTTTTTCTATACAGCGAAAACAGTAGTTTCCACGATCAATGTGACGCTTTCAATCTTCCTATTGCTCACATACATTAGCATATACAGAAAGACACGGTCAGAGTTCACAATTGGGCTAATAATATTTTCAATGGTCTTTTCTTCTGAATGCTCTTGCCTCCAATCCCTTGGTGATTTGGGCTTTCGGTTTTCGACCATTTGGTTTAGGACCATTTGCCTTGTTGCCAGACCTATTTACACTTGGAGCACTAGCCGTACTGCTATATCTCAGCGTCAAATACTAGGAATGCAAGCATATAGTAGTCATTTTTTTACTGTAAATTTGTGTTCCGATCCCGGCCGGAGCATTCTAATTCCAAAGCAACAATAGTACTTGATTGCGGATTTTTGTAATATATTTAGAGAACTTTTCCTATGGTTAAGTTTAAACAATCTTTCAAATTTACCTCCAAAAATTTTTTGAGAAAACTTTAATTCAAATACTTTTCATCACATGAACAGTACGGGAGATATCATGGCAAGACTCGCTCAGCTAAGACTTGCGATGGGAACCGCCATATTCCTAGTAGCCTTCATTTTCGCCGCATTCCTAGCGGCAATAATGTTCATTATTCAACTGAACTTGGTTTACTCGGTTATCCTCACTATCCTCTTCATACTGTTTCAGTATCTCATAGGACCCGCCATCGTCAGAATGTCGACACGACTGAAATATCTGGAAGCTGGAGAGAACCCATGGCTTGAATCCACCGTAAAGGGATTAGCAGATAAAAGTGGAATACCGACGCCGCGATTGGCCACCGTTCCAGACAACACACCCAACGCCTTTGTCTTCGGCAGAACCGCCAGCGACGCCACACTAGCAGTTCACGAAGGACTCCTAAGAAACCTAAACGAGGACGAAGTTAAAGGTGTAATCGGCCACGAGCTAGGACACATAAAACATAAAGATTACATTATAATGACCATTATTTCAGCACTACCATTAATTGCTTATCTAATTGCGAGGTCAACATGGACAGTAGCCAGATTTTCCGGTTCATCAAGAAAGAGAGACGAAAGCGAAATGAGAGCAGCACTTTTCGCCGTTGGAATACTCTCTTACATAATCTACATTATCTCACTTCTATGCGTAATGCGGCTTAGCAGACTCCGAGAGCATTACGCAGATGCATACTCAGCGTACATAACAGGTTCGCCAAGAAGCCTAGAAAGTGCACTAGCAAAAATCACATACGGCCTGTCACTTTCACCTAAACCAACATCCGGAGCCAGAGCCTTCTACATAGAAGACCCGGCAATGGCTAAACAGGAGATTCAAGTAATAATGGAGAAAAAAGAAGAATACGACTTAAACAAAGACGGAGTACTTGACGAAAGAGAATTAGAATTAGCCATGGAAAAAGAAGCCAAATCCACATGGACAAAAATAAACACTTGGTTTGCAACACATCCACCAACCTTCAAGCGAATACTGCTACTGCATGAGATAGAAGCGGAAATGGAAAGCGGAAAATACACAAACGACCGCGTCTACGCCCACGTTTAGCCCAACGAAACTGCCAAAGAATTTCTGCACAAGTAATTTATTACTTCATTCTAAAGTGAAAAGTGAGGTTTAAAGTTGAAGATTAAGCTTCTACGTTACACAGCAGATGCGGAGCTTTTATGCGGAGCCGCTGCATTAACATCAACAAAAAGCGGAAGCCCCTCAGAAATACTTGAAAAAATGAACATCGAGACAGCCAAACAGAATAATCAAACGATGTCACAGGTTACGGGCACATTTCAGTGATTGAGCATGCATCCTTCACCTTCAGCATCGAAGGCGTATCCAGAGCCATGACGCATCAACTCGTTAGGCATCGCATCGCATCCTACACACAACAGAGCCAACGCTACGTCACATACGACACGCTTAGAAAAATATGTAACACCGCCAAACATAACAAATAATGCAGAAGCCAAAAAAATATTCGGCGAAACATTGGAAAAAATCTCAGAAACTTACCAGAAACTTTTGAAATTGGGAATCCCAAAAGAGGATGCAAGGTTTATTCTGCCAAACGCGGCCAAAACAAACATAATCGTAACGATGAACGCCCGTGAACTACGCCACTTTTTCAATCTGCGATGTTGCACGCGTGCCCAATGGGAAATAAGAGAAGCCGCAATGGAAATGCTTAAACAAGCGAAGAAAACTGCGCCTGCACTGTTTGAAAACGCTGGACCATCATGCGTCGAGTTGGGTTATTGCCCTGAGGGAAAAATTAAACCGCCGGAATGCAATGTTGAAGAAATAAAGAAACGATTCCGAAGCATGTGAGGAGTTCATTATAGCTTTTGAAAAATTAACGCGATACAAATGTCTAAATATAAAGTGCTAGCTATTACCACAAAATATTGGGAAACAGGAGAAAATTACTTAGAAGAGATCATCAAGAGCATTAAAGGGAAAATAGCCGACGGAGATTTTACGTGTAATATCAGAAAAGGCAATCTCAACCGCTTCAAATAACATTGTTGACGAAAACAGTATTAGAGCCAAGTTTAAGCGCAAAGCTAATTGCTAAGTATTGGATGCGATAGTCTGGGGCTATTTCCTTGGTCCACTATGCCATTTTCGAGAAAGACTACTCCAACACCTCCGTGAATATCCTTTTGAGATGGGAGCCGCCATAAACAAGTTGCTTTACAGTATGCTGGTCTTTTGCAGGCACTAATGTTTGGTTCTGAAGGCGGCATTGATGGAAGCAATTTGCCATATTCTTATGTAAGTTTACCCTTAAAAAATGCAGATGAAATAGCCCAAAAAATACGCAAACAAATATGGTCAACATTGCGGAAGAAAGTTTTCGTGATAATTGTAGACACTGATAAAACCTATTCCTTTAGAAATTTCCATTTCACTCCACGTCCAAAACCAATTAAGGGCATTCATTCTCTTGGGGGATTTATTTCTTATGTTATTGGGCGAATGCTTAGGCTTAAAAGGCGGGCGACGCCAATAGCAGTGGCTGGATGCCAAATATCAGCTGAAAAAGCCTTAGAAATCGCTGAGGTCGCAAACCGTGCAAGAGGTTTTGGTGCCGGAAGAACCGTATGGGATATGGCTGAGAAATTCAAAGTGGGATTAACTGAAGTGAGTTGGGAAATGCTTGAGACAGTAAAACATAAACCCATAGTAATTGTTAGAAGCAAAAGGTGAAAAAGCATGGAACCATCCATCAAGCAACTAGACGCCTTTTTCAATCCTCGTTCAGTTGCCGTTGTCGGAGCAACAAAAAAGATAAACAAAGCAGGACATGTGATTTTCAAGAATTTTGTCGAAAACAAGAGAAGAGGAGTTTTTAAAGGAGAAATTTTCCCAGTCAACCCAAACGAAGATTCAATTTTAGGATTTCACTCTTACCCTTCAGTGACCAAAATTCCCGGAGAATTAGAATTGGTTGTGATCGTTGTTCCCGCAAACATTGTCCCAAACATAATGAAGGATGCAGCATCCAAAAAAGTCAAGGACGTTGCCATAATCAGCTCAGGTTTCGGCGAAATTGGAAACCACGAACTCGAAAACCAAGTCGTAGACATAGCAAAAAAAGCGGGAATACGAGTTTTGGGGCCCAATTGTCTAGGAGTTTATGATTCAAGAACAGGCGTAGACATGCTGTTTCTGCCAGAGACAAAAATTTTGACGACCGGAGACGAGGTTATTGCAACCCCGCGTCCGATGCCGGGAAACATAGCAATAGTCACTCAGAGCGGAGCATTTCGGGGTTGCGGCTCTCGACTATTTGGCTGGGCTACAAACTGGAGTCAGTAAATTCGTAAGTTTTGGTAATAAATGCGATGTGAATGAGGCGGAAATGCTACATTATCTCTTGTATGACGAGGAAACCGAGGCAATATTACTGTATGTTGAAGACATAAAATCCGGAAGAGATTTTTTAGAAGTAGCCAAGGAAGTTACAAAGATAAAACCCGTTGTTGCTCTTAAAACAGGAAAAAGAGAGGCTGGAGCAAGGGCTGCAGCTTCACATACAGGTGCCATAGCTGGTTCAGACAAAATTTATGACGCTGTTTTCGCGCAAACTGGAATTTTCAGAGCAACGGACATGGATGAGTTCTTTCATGCTGGAAAGGCGTTAGCGATGCAGCCGCCAGCCGCCGGAGAAAACATAGGAATAATTACTGATGCTGGCGGTCCGGGCATTATGGCTGTTGATGAATGTGAACTGAAGGGATTGGCTGTTAATCGTTTCTCTGAGAAAACCATACAAAAATTTGAGAAGTTGAAAGCCGAAGGGAGACTGCCGAAGTTTGCAACAAATCTGAACCCCGTGGACATAACTGGTTCAGGGACGTCTGAAATGTTCGAACTAGCAACGGAAATAGTCTTTCAAGACCATGAAATTTGTGGTATAGTACTGCTTGGTTTACATCATATTCCTGCCTTGCAAGAAGATTACATCAACAAAGTGGCAAAGGTCGCCAGCAAATATGACAAACCAATTGTGGCATGCGATATTGGAGAAACAGAAATGGCCTTGCGCACACGTCTCACATTTGACAAGCTTGGCATTCCAGCATATTCTTCACCGGAAGACGCTGCAAGAGCTATGAACGCCCTTGTGAGATACGGATTATACTTGAAGAAAAACAGATGCTTGAAAGATCATGTGCAAAAGTTTGCAAAAACTCAACAAAAACAGTAAAATTCCTCAAATTACTATTTTGACTTCAATCATGTCGCCATCTTTGAGTTTAAGTTTTTCTCTCAAATTTACTCGTGCTATAACCTCTATTGTATTTTCTGTGTAGTTTGGAATTTCCGGGACGATGATTGCGCATTTCAGGTTGTTCATTAGAATGGCCTTGAAGCATCTTCCACGACAAAAACCCTCAATTGGCGAAATTTCTATCGTTTTTTCCTTCTTTAACAATTTAAGTTCACGGCTATCTTCAGTTGTTTTTATGTTTAATGTTCCGGGATAGGGAATGAAACCTAGTTTTTCAGCTATCTGCTTTCTTCACCCACGGAAGTTGGATAAACTTTGCTCCTTCCCCACTTCCGGAGAAAACTTTTCCTTTGACTTGCAACGTTTTCAAAGAGTTTAAAACTCCTAGCTAAACTCCTCAAATACGTCCGATTAAAGATGCTGATACTTCGTGCACTAATCTATTTTGATTCTTTCAGCCAACTTGCAACTTTTCTAATCATTGGATTAGAAGACATGTCAATGACTGGAACAATCATTTTCTCTCTTAGTTTCAATTATTGGTTGATATTTTGGCATAAGCGAATAACCAACAAAGGTCCAGTAAACCCGCTTGTCTTCAATTAATGCTTTCGCAGCGGTTTCTGTTGAAGCTGGAAGTGGGAAATAGAGAAACACTATGCCTTCAGCCCAGTATAGCCCTGCAGTTTGCCTCCGGCAATGACTGATGTAAACCTTGCTATGTCATCAGGAGTTGAAAGAAATCGCGTTCCATCACCACGATTTCTTTAAAGGGTTCAAATTTTACGTCTACTTCGCCTTCATCCATGAATGTTCACCCAGTTCTTTGCTGTTTCTCTGCTGCCGAAGTTCCCTTTTAACCTTATCATATTTCTAGAAAAAGTTATAGAGCAGACGACATCTAAAGCTTTGACAACAATATAAAGAGGGACTATTAGTTTGCAAGAAATTCGTGTCGCAATTATAGGCGTAGGCAATAGCGCATCTGCTCTCATTCAAGGAGTTGAATACTATAAAGATGCCAGAGAAAATGCGAGGGTGCCCGGACTTATGCATGTTAATTTTGGCGGATACCATATAAAGGACGTAAAATTTGTTGCTGCTTTTGAAGTTAATAAGAAGAAAATTGGAAAGGATTTGGCTGAAGCCATTTTTACTGAGCCAAATTGCTGTGCCAAGTTTGCAGAGGTGCCACGTTTGGGCGTTAAGGTTTCGCCTGCTCCGATCCTTGACGGTGTAGCAGAACACATGAAAGAAACTTTTAACGTCTACGGGGATGGCGAGATTAAGCCAGTGGATGTTGTCGAGATTCTGAAGGAGTCTAGGGCAGAAATTCTTGTTAACTATTTACCTGTTGGCAGCAGAGATGCCACTCGGTTTTACGCTCAAGCTTCTTTGGATGCTGGTTGCGCCTTCATTAATTGTATGCCCGAGTTCATTGCTTCAGATTCTGCGTGGGCTAAGAAGTTTGAGGAGAAGGGGTTGCCAGTTGCTGGTGATGACGTCAAAAGCCAAGTTGGCGCGACCATTTTGCATCGGAACTTGGCTAGACTCTGTGTGGACAGGGGAGTAATCATTGATGAGACCTATCAACTCAATCTTGGTGGGGATACGGATTTTCAGAACATGACGGTTGAGGAGCGGTTGAAGACTAAGCGGATTAGTAAGACGGAGGCCGTTACGAGTTTGGTTCCATATGATTTGCCCACTCGGATTGGTCCTTCGGATTATGTGCCGTTCTTGGGGAATAAGAAGATTTGTTATTTGTGGCTTAAAGGCAGAAAATTTGGTGACAGACCATTAACAATAACTGTTAAGCTTGAGGTTGAGGATTCGCCGAATAGCGCAGGCGTAGTAATTGACGTTATAAGGGCGGTCAAACTTGCGTTAGATCGGAAAATAGCTGGTCAACTGTTAAGCATGTCATCGTACGCATTTAAACATCCGCCAATTCAAGTGCCAGACTCCATGGCGAAAAGTGGGTAGAAGAATACATAAAAGGAAAACGAGAACGCTGATGACGCTTTTCTTATTAATCTCCCTCGTATTGAAGGATAATTTTCTTAATGTTTTGTTCCTCTTCTTTCAATTCCTTATCTAGTTCTCGCCAGAATCTGGCGGCTTTCAAATAGCCTTTTTGACCAAGTTTCAGTCCCGTTTCTGTGTAAAAATCTTTTCGCGGACCTTTTCTGCCACTGCCTATTTCCATCATCTGTTTAATCGTAAAGTTCTCTTCTGCTATAAAGTAGTGAAAAACTCGGGCAACTCCAACGTTTCCACATGAACAAGAAAGCACATCCACGTCGTAGCATACTTTCGCTTCAAGAGTTTTGGGCTCTTCTAATCCTCTTGGACCGTAAGAGAGTATACAATGGATTATTTCTTTAATTTCGCTTTTTGTAAAACCAGCTTTCATGAGGTAGTTAGGGGCTAGTTTCACACCTAAAGTATAGTGATCTTCCCCCTCTTCTGAATAAAGCCTGCCAATGTCGTGAAGCAACACACCAGCCAAAACAATCTTCATGTTGGCACCTTCTGCTTCGCCAATCATAATGCCCCGAGCGAGGTCGCGGAGCACATGATTCCAGTTATGATGCACAAGTCCTTTAGCGAAGAAATCGTGCTTAACAAGCTCATACAAAGCTTTTAACTCAGCATATTTTGAAAGATATTGGTCAAGCCTCATGTCTTTTTTCCCTATTGAGCTTTAATTCAGATCCAGCTTTATATTTATTGTAAATTTTCTTCCTTGTGATTGAGCTTTTGTGAACAGTTAATTTTTAAAGGCTAAAACATGAAAGAATAACAACTACTTAAGAGGTGAACAAACATGGTAAAAACAGACGGACACGAAGTGCCCGAAGGACTATACTACACAAAAGATTTTGAATGGTTAAAAATTGAAGGCGACAAAGTTCGTGTAGGCATAACAGACTACGCTCAAAAACAACTCCGAGAAATCGTCTACGCTGAATTGCCAAGCTCCGGAACAACAACGAAACAGAACGACCCCTATGGCACAGTGGAATCAGTAAAAGCCGTTTCAGACCTAGTCGCACCAATAAGCGGAACAATAGAAGAAGTAAATGCGGAGGTTCAGTCAAAACCCGAACTTTTGAACGAAGACCCTTATGGAAAAGGCTGGCTGCTAATAATAAAACCATCAAACCTGCAAGCAGAACTAGCTAACCTAATGAACTTTAACCAAGCAGTTGATTGGCATAAAACCCTAGCAAAATGAAGGCGGACAAATGCCTAGACGAATATTAATTATAGGCGCACACGCCGCAGGCATGGACGCAGCCTCAGCCGCAAGAAAAACAGACCGCACAGCTGAAATCACGTTGATAGCTGACGAAAAGCATGTGGGTTATTCACGCTGTGGATTGCCCTTCGTATTAGGCGGCCAAATACCAAAATTCCAAATCTAATCGTTTTTCCACCAGCCTTCTATCAAATGATGAAACTCAACCTCAAAAACCGAAACCAAAGTTACAAGCATAAACACCGAAAACAAAACAGTTGAAACCACAGACAAAGGCTGGCAAAACTGAAAACATTCCATACGACAGCCTAATCATAGCCACAGGAGCCAGTCCTTTTACCCCGCCAATAAAAGGCAAGGAAAAACAAGGGCATACATTCACTCCGAACACTAGAAGACGGCGAAAAAATCGATAAAGCCATCAAAAAAGGAGCAAAAACAGCAGTTGTCATGGGAGCTGGTCTAATCGGTCTTGAAATAGCCATAGCTCTTCACGAAAGGGGCTTAAAAGTCACAGTTGTCGAATTGTTGCCTCAAATCTTGCCTGCAATGCTTGACGCAGACATGGCAAAAATGGTTCAAGAGATGCTTCAGCAGAAAGGAATAGGAATCATTGACAGGAAAAGGTGTTGAGGAATTTCTCGGAGACAGAAAAAGTCACAGGAGTAGTTGCTGGAGGAGAACAATTTGACGCAGACTTGTTCATCAGCGCCTTCGGCGTGAGAGCAAACACTCAGCTTGCTACAAAAGCGGGAATAGCGCTAGGAGAAACAAAGCAATAAAAACAACGCAAGAATGGAGACAAGCGTCAAAGATGTTTATGCAGTAGGCGACTGCGCAGAATCAACGCACATAGTCACTCAGAAACCAGCCGTAGCGCAACTTCGGCACAGTAGCAGTAAGACAAGGAAAAGTAGCAGGAATCAACGCGGCAGGCGGCTACGCACTTTTTACAGGAGTCTTAGGCTCAGCTGTTTCAAGACTTTTCGATACTAGAGATCGGTGTGACAGGCTTAACTGAATGGTTTGCCCAAAAAGCCGGAATTGAAACTGTAACAGGAACGATAACTTCAAAGACCAAAGCTGACTACTATCCAGGCGCTTTGCCTATAAAAGTGAAGCTGGTCGTTGAAAAAGAATCGCAGCGAATAATCGGTGCACAAATCATCGGCGGAGAAGAAGTAACTCAACGAATAAACGCCATATCCTTCGCCATACAAAAGCAGATGACAGTGCGAGAATTGGCAAAGGCAGACACTGCTTATGCACCGCCATTATGTGAAACTTGGGAACCATTGGTTCTTGCTGCAGAAATGGTTCTAATGAAACTTAGATGACATCTAGTAATTATAACAAAGTGCACAGAAAATTAATTAATTGAAATGATAGTGGAAAACACTCTAAATAACATAAATAAGGTGATTTAAATGGCAATAAAAGTAGCAATAAACGGTTTTGGAAGAATTGGACGACTTCTATTCAGAGCAGGCATAGAAAGAAACGCTAAAATAGACTTTGTCGCAGTAAACGACATAACAGACGCAAAAACTTTGGCTCATTTACTAAAATATGATTCAGTTCACGGAAGAGCACCATTTCCCCAGTTGAAGCAGCAAAAGACGGCATAATAGTCAAAGGCAAAAAAATACGACTCTTAATGCAACGAGACCCATCTCAACTTCCATGGAAAGACCTAGACGTATACTTGGCCGTAGAATCAACAGGATTGTTCACAGATAGAGAAAAAGCCGCGAAACATTTCACAGGCAGGAGCAAAAAAAGTATTGATTTCTGCTCCAGCGAAAAATCCAGACATAACCATAGTGATGGGCGTAAACCATGATAAATATGACCACGAAAAACACAACATACTCTCAAATGCTTCATGCACAACAAACTGCGTCGCACCAGTTGCAAAAGTTCTACACGAGAATTTCGGCCTAAAAACAGGATTAATGATGACAGCTCACGCATACACAAACGACCAGAGAATCCAAGACTTGGTTCATCCTGATTTACGCCGAGCCCGAGCTGGAGCAATAAACATAATACCCAACAACCACAGGAGCAGCAGTAGCAGCAACATTCGTCCTGCCAGAACTAACAGGAAGAATGAATGGAATCGCGCTGCGAGTTCCAGTTCCAAACGTTTCCATAGTCGACCTCACATGCCTTCTGGAGAAAAACACAACCAAAGAAGAGATCAACGCGGCTTTCAAGAAAGCCGCAGAAGGACCACTTAAAGGAATCTTGGAATACACTGAGGACCCAGTCGTTTCGTCAGACTTTAACCACAGCACATACTCAGCAGCCTTCGATGCCCAATCAACGATGGTTCTAGGAGGCAACTTCGTCAAGGTCCTCGCTTGGTACGACAACGAGTGGGGCTTCTCCTGCCGAATGGTTGAACTAATAGAGCTTATAGGGAAAAAGGCAGGTTTCTAACTTAAAAAACAAGACGCTTCCAAATTTAGAGCAAACTTTCCTCTATTTTTATTTTTAAGAAAGGTGAGAAAATGGCAAAGTATCTAACTTTGGATGATGTAAAAGTGAAGAACAAAGTAGTGCTTGTCAGAGTCGACTTCAACTCGCCAGTAGACCCTGAAACCAAAAAAGTTATGGATGACGCGAGAATTCGGGCTCACGGAGAAACAACAATAAAAGAGCTTGCTGAAAAAGGCGCAAAAGTCGTAATTTTAGCGCATCAAGGACGAAAAGGTGACCCAGATTTTATACCTCTAAAACAGCATGCTGAAATTCTCAGCAAAGTCCTAGGCAAGCCAGTCAAATATGTAGATGATGTTTTCGGCGAAAAAGCCAAAGTGCAATCAAAAATTTGAAAAGTGGCGAAATTCTCGTCTTAGAGAATGTTAGCACATATGCGGATGAAACCGAAAGAGGGAACCCCGGAAGAACATGCAAAAACAGAACTTGTGAAAAACCTGGCTCCTCTTAGCTGACGTGTTTGTAAATGATGCTTTTGCAGCGGCCCACAGGGCACACATTTCAATTGTAGGCTTCACAGCTGTATTGCCAAGCGCTGCTGGACGAATAATGGAAAGAGAATTAAAATCCCTAAGCAAAGTCTTAGAAAATCCGGAAAAACCATGTGTATTTATCCTTGGCGGTGCCAAGGCAGACGACTCTCTTGAAATTTCAAGGTACGTGTTGAACAACAACATAGCCGATTACGTCTTACTGGAGGAGTTGTTGGACAAGTTTTCCTGGCGGCAAAGGGCATAGACTTTGGCAAACCGAACATGGATTTCTTAGAGAAAAAAGAGCTTATGGACTTTGTCCCTGGCATAAAGGAACTTATGCGAAAGTTTCCAGACAAAATTAAAACTCCAAACGACTTGGCAGTAGAGGTAAAGGGAAAAAGAAAAGAGATCTCTGTTGGTGAACTGCCAACAGATTATCCGATATTCGATATTGGAGCAGAAACTGTTAAGGACTATGTGAGAGTAATAGGAAGTGCGAAGTCAATTGTGGTTAGTGGACCAATGGGGGTTTTTGAAAATAGGGAATTCATTTTGGAACAAAGAGAATTTTTGAGGAAATTGCGAATTCTAAAGCGTTTTCCCTAGCTGGAGGAGGACACACAATAGCAGCCTTACAAGAGTTTGGGCTATACAAAGGATTTCTTATGTCAGCACTGCAGGCGGGGCATTAATAGAGTTTCTGATGGGTAAAAAGTTGCCTGGTGTTGTAGCATTGGAGAAGGCAGCTGCTAGAAAAACTTAACTATCCCACTTTTTATGTTCTTGTCAATTTTTCCATTAAATCTACTACTCTGCATTCCCCTTGCTCTTGCGGATGTTGAAGCATCTCGTATATTTGCAGAGTTTGTTCCGCAAATACTCTGGTTCGTGTTTTTTCTCAGCTAGTTTTTCTTCCTTTTCTTTAGGCTTTTCTGTTGAAGTCCAAGTAAAAATGGGTTGGAGGCGGAGGCCTTTATGGTCTCCGAGTTTTAGATATTCCCACTCGTATAAGTCGATGCGTATACCTTTCATGCTTTCAACCGCATGGCGCAATGCGTCTGAAAAACTGGGCGCAATTAAGATTAGCCGTGGTTTTTCCGCGTCATTGATTTTGTGTTTGCTGTAAGTGGCTTTCAAAAAGGACTTGAACTTGTCAATGTAGTCCAAGCTTTGTGTTCCATGTAAAAGCATGATGTCGTCTTCGTTAACGCTTAACCGCACAATAACAAGTTGTCCATCGCTGTCATGGCACAAAATATCTAATGTTGCCTGGTCAGTTATTGGAACGTTACTGCAGATTACTGTTAGATCCTTTTCGACTTTGTTTATTTCGTTTGTTATCATTTGTTCCAATTCTTGATTGTTCTCAACCTTAAGTTTCTCAATTGACACAATGATTCACCTTTTTGTTAAGGAAAGATGTGGGTGTAATGGATAAATATATTATGAATAAAAATCTGAATTCAACATAAACCTTCCTAATTGTCGCATGCCACATAGCAAATTAAAAATAAATGCTTACATTGATAAAAGTAGATAGAGGTGAGGATTTGACAGACGTAGTATTTGTATTTGAGGTTCATCAACCCTATAGGTTAAAAAAGACTTTCTTTTGGGAAAACAAAGTTTTTAAACGTTTAAAAAAGAAAGAGCTCTTCGACTACTATTTTGACCACGCAGTAAATGGGGAGGTTTTTAAGAGGGCATGTAAAAAATGTTATTTCCCATCCAACCAAATATTGCTTGATCTTATTGATAAACACAAAAGGGAGAAAAAGCAAGTCAAAGTTTCATTTAGCATTTCAGGTGTTTTCTTAGAACAGTGCGAGATGTTTAGCAAAGACCTTTTGGAATCCTTCAAACAACTTGCAAAAACCGAGTGTGTGGAATTTCTAAGCCAAACCTATTACCATTCGCTGGCAAGTCTGTATCCTGAAAGAGAAGAATTCACAGAGCAAGTGAAAATGCATCAACAAACAATGAAAGACTTACTTGGCTATACGCCCAAAATTTTTGAGAACACTGAATTGCTCTACAACAACGCCATAGCAAAAACAATCGAAAAGCTGGGGTACAAAGGAATTTTCACGGAAGGTGTAGAAAGAATACTGCATGAAAAATCGCCAAATTACCTTTACACGCCGAAGGGCTGCAAGAAAATCAAAGTGTTATTGCGGAATTATAAGTTGACAGATGATATAGGTTTTAGGTTTTCAGCAAGATGGTGGAGTGAGTGGCCGCTAACAGCAGATAAATATGCAAGTTGGCTTGGAACAACACCTGGTCACTGCATCAACATCTTCCCAGACTATGAAACCTTTGGTGAACATCACTGGCCAGAAACGGGTATACATGACTTTTTAAAGCATTTGCCGATAGAAATTCTGAAATGGTGGCATCTACACATGGTTACGCCTTCCGAAGTTGTAGAAAAGTATGAGCCAGTAGGGGAGATTGATGTTCCGAACTTGGAGGAACTGTTTCTTGGGCTGATTTGGAGAGGGATGCAAGCTGTTGGCTTGGAAATACTATGCAGTGGGCTTACTACACAAACGTAAGGAGACTTGAACCGCTTGTCAAGGAAGCCGATGATAAAGATTTTTTGAAAATATGGAGGTATTTCCAGACAAGCGACCACCTCTATTACATGTTCACTGCAGGTGGAGCACCTGGCGAGGTTCACTCCTATTTTAGCCCTTTCAACTCTCCAATAGATGCCTTTGTAACGGAACAAGCTGCAATATTGGACTTTGAAAATAGAGTGAGACTTGCAGCTGCTGCCGCAAACGAACCATTTCTATTCTATACTGGTGTGGGAGAAGACCACTTTACAGGAATAATGGCGTGGAGCTTAAAAGGGTTCAAACAAGCTCTTCAAAAAATCAGCACAAAATCCTTAGAATTTCACAATAGCCGTGGAGACTTTGAAAAGTGGGCAGAAATTTCGCTTCACGACAAAACATTGACAGAACAATTAAAGAAGATAAGACTTTCAAAAATGAAGGGAGAAATACTTAGAAAATCGCTAATTAAAACTGCCACGGAAAGATTCGACGAATTAAACAAGCAAATTCAAACAGCAACCAAATACTTTTGAAACGAGCTTATGCATGCTTTTATAAGAAAACCTCACTAAAACTATGTTTAAGGCTAATTAAGGTGAAAACATTGAGGGAAGAACTGCCACTTTCAGAAAAAATCTTGCAAACATTGCACAACCTATGTGCAACAGCCTCAGACCTAGCCAGAAGAAGTGAAGAGCTCGCACAAGTTTTGCAAATCGACATAAATGAAGTGGAGAAAACTCTAGACAATTATAAAATTGAAGGCTTTGTGGAAAGCTTCATGGACAACGAGGGGAAAAAACGGTACTACTTGACTGGGCGCGGAATAATAAAGGTCTGTGCACTCTTTACGTAGTGAAGGATGATGCATGCCATAATTCTCTCATGGGAGTATCCACCAAGAATCGTTGGGCATCTTGCAGACTACGTCAGAGAGCTTGCTGTGCAACTTGTTAAAAACAAAGTGGAAGCTTATGTGGTTACTTATCATGATTTTTTGACAGGAGGATATGATGAGTCGGATGGTGTTAAAACTTATCAGAGTAACGAATCCAGTTCGGACTCATATTGGCGTTCTCACATGGGTTCTCACTTTAAATCAGGAAATCGAAAGGGCAGCAGCCAACATCTATTACAACACAGGCAAGCAGGTTGACCTAATGGATGTGCATGATTGGCATTTCATACCAGCTGCGGTCACTTTGAAAAAGGCGCTTAACTTACCGTTTATTTACTCGGTGGAAAGCCTAGAAGAACATCGTTCCCATGGTGCAAATTCACCATTCAACATGGCTATCAAAAGCATCGAGTGGCTGGGGATGTATGAAGCGGAAAAGCTAATTGCCAAATCTGATTGGATGCGGGATGAAGTTTATCGGTTATACAAGGTTCCACTAGAAAAGGTAAAAGTGATTCTGCCAAAATCTGTCAACTGGATAAAGAACGTTTTAGAAACTTATCAAACTGTTGCGGGAGGCAAAACTTCTTAATGACTCGAGAATTGACCGTTATGATGCTTACATGGGAGTTTCCACCAAGGATTATTGGCGGAATATCCCCCCACGTTTATTACCTATCAAAAAGTTTAGCGAAAAACGGCATAAAGGTCTATGTGGTTACATGCGATTTTCCTGGAGCACCTCAACATGAGGTTGTTGATGGCGTAGAGATTTTTAGGATAGATTCTTACAAGAATCCTTCGCCAGATTTTGCAACATGGGTTTTCTTGATGAATGTGAATATGCAGAAGGAGGCAGCTGCTCTCGTTAACAGTTTAGATGGAAAGGTTGATGTTTTTCATGCTCATGACTGGCTTGTAGCCAATGCAGGGATCGGTCTAAAGCATGTCTTTAGAAAGCCGCTTTTGGCTACGATGCATTCCACTGAAATTGGGCGTAGGAATGGAATTCATTTTGATTATGAAAGGATGATTCATGAAACAGAGGCGTGGCTTACTTATGAGGCGTGGAGGGTGATATGCTGTAGCGATTACATGGTTTCACATGTCAAATGGGCTTTTGGGCTTCCAGCAGATAAGCTAGTCATGGTTCCGAACGGCGTAGATCCTGAAGCATATGCAAAAATTGGGAATGATGATTTAAGCCGTTTCAGAAGCAAGTTTGCTTTGCCAGAAGAGAAAATTGTGCTTTTTGTAGGAAGGTTGGTGCATGAGAAGGGAGTTCATGTGCTTGTCAATGCCGTTCCAAAGGTATTGGAGAAAGTTAATGCGAAGTTTATAATTGTGGGCAACGGTTACATGAAAGAACAGCTTTCAAACATCGTCAAAAATGTGGGATATCGCCCATAAAGTAATGTTCACAGGATTTGTAGATGACGAAACTCTGAGAAAATTGCAGAGATGCGCAGATGTTTCTGTAGTGCCATCTCTTTTCGAACCGTTTGGAATTGTTGCTCTTGAAGCGATGGCTGCAAAAAGTCCAGTTGTGGTTTCAGACACTGGTGGCTTGTCGGAGATAGTTGAGCATGACGTGACTGGCGTTAAAGTTTACCCAGATAATCCGGATTCGTTGGCGTGGGGAATAACAAAAGTGTTACTTGATGAACGCCTACGCGAACCTGATTAAAAACAAACGCGTACAAAAAAGTTCAGGAAAAATATAACTGGGATAAAATAGCACAACGTGCAAAAGCTGTGTACGACGCCGTTTTAAATGAGTACTCAAAAAGTACTTGGGCTTAAAGTCCTACTTCTTTTTTCCTAGTTGCTTATTGTATTTTGTAGTAGTGTCCTTCTGTGTATATTATGAAAGTTCTTGTTTTTTGTGTGTTTGGGAGTATGAATTTGAGTTCTATTTGTTCGCCTGGGACAAGCTCAGCGTATTTTTGATCGTTTAGGAGTAGTTTGAGGGTTACGTCGCCGTGGGTTGAGTGAATTGCTGAAAAGGCGTTGGTTTTGATGGTTGTTATGTCTGCCTGTGCGGTCGTGTCTATGCCTACGTAGTCTATTTTATGAATGCCAGTAAAGTATAAACGCATTTTTAGCGTTCCGTCTGGGTTTGGAAGGTGATCTGCTAAGTTCACGATTATTGTTGACCAGTGATATCTTGTTCTGAGTATGGCTGCGTCTGTCCACTCGTTTGTTTCGTTTAAGACTTGAACGTGGATGCACTCGTCTTTTTTGAGTTCAACGTTGGCTCTTAAAACGAGTTTTGCTGCTTGGCTGGTGTCTATGCTTCCAAAGTCTAGCAGTAAATAGTCGCCTGGAAATCCGCGGTAGTGAACGTTGTCCTGTGCTGACACGAACGGCAGCCAGTCATAGCCATAATTGTCCACTGCAGAGATTGGTGGATTTGGATTTGAGTATGTTAGGATTTGTCCATCTGGTGTTAGTGCTATGTTGACGTTTGGGTCGTGGTCAACGGCGTAAAGCCTGACCTTGTCTATGTAGGAGTGTTCATGTTCAAATTCGCTGATCTGTAATGAGTATTGTGAAAACCATCGGCCTTGATAGGTTGGAACGAGCGTTTGCTCCAGCTTGTAATAGTCTTCCACGTCAGCTCCGTTGCTAACCTCGGACATCCCCAACACGTTATTGTCGAGAACGTAACTGGTGCCGTTCCATGTGTAAACGTATGGGCAACCGCCGCCTGGTGGAGGCGGATTGTATTCTTGTTTGTAGGACGCTGTTATTGTTTTATCAGATTGGATGTTTAATGTTCTTGTGTTGCTTGTGGCGCCGTTCTCCCAATATTGAAACGTGTACAGGTAGTCTCCTATTTGGAAATAGGCTTTGGTTGTGATCGTGTGGGTTCCTCGTATGACAAGTTTGTTATTTATGGGCGAATAGTACCAATCCAGATCAACATAGACCTCGACACCGCTGATGCTGCTTCCACCAGTAGTTTTGGTTAAGACCAGTCAGCTTGGGAGCAGGATCAGGGTTGATCTATTGTAAGGTTATAGGTTCCGCGTCCAGTGACTCTGTTAACCTTTATGGACCAATTTCCTCCAACAGTTGTAGGATAGGAAATCTCTTCAGTCACATTTGTTCCTTCTTCCGAGTATTTTACTAGTGTACCGCTTGGATTGTATAGGTAGAGGTTAAAGTTTGTATTGTTTGGAGGCTTCATGGTTAGATGTAAAACCATGCTTGATCCAACATAAACCTTGTACACGTCAACTGTGTCCGTTCCGTCGAGGCAGCCTCTATAATTTCCCGGCGTCACCAACTTCGCCGTAGCAAGATTGTCGCCGACATCCGGCACGACGGTTAAGGTTGTTGATGCGTTTATTGTAGGCTGAAACACTGGTGGGTCTGGGGCTTCTGGGACTCCGATGTCAACTGAGAAATAGGTGAGTTCGGTGGTTATTGTGATTGAGTGAGTTTTATCGTGAGAAGGGTGATCAAAGAATTCCCAGTAAACTCTGAAGCATATGTCGGCGTCAACCGCAGTGGCGTAAAGTGGGTCTTGTGAGCTGTGGGGAGCCGTTGCTTTAATCCAATTCTCCTCGTTGTTTATTACGAGATCTGCTTGTGGTTGATTCCTCGCTAATATCTCGGCGACTGAAACAAACAGCAGCCCTCCTCCAATCATTAGTCCAACGCCAGCAATAAGGGTAGGATTCGGAAAAAATTTCACAACGCTTAAAAGCAGAGTAACACTTGATCCAAACGCTTTCACATATCTAAGAGTGTCGTCTTTTTGCTCTCCTCCCTGCTTTAATTCCACATTTCTTCCTCGAATCCAGTCGGGTGTCGTATCTATAGTCACGTCTGCGTAAGGGTCATTGCAGGTCATTTTTACGGTAATGTATTGAATGTAATAGGCAGGAGAGTTTTGTTTAAGGCATAGTGCTTTTCCATTTGTAAGGTCACCGACGTTGCATGATCTACCCTTCAAACCTCTTTGGTCTTCTATTCCGATTCTGGTGCCTGAATCGTTAGTTGTGATGGATTTGTATTGGAACCATATGCGACTGGATCCGTGCTTGTTCCAGTTCATAAGCTCGATTATTGCTTGAAACGTCTGCGGCACGCCGTATTTATCTGGCACATTAATCCAACTGACGATTAAACACCAACAGTTTGAAGCATACCCAGGTGGCCAAATGTATTTTACATCCCATTTTATTTCGCCTCCTGCGGCCAGGTTTAGTTGTTTCCAGAAAGGTGCTATGAAGCAGTTTGGCTCAATGGTGTTTGGAATGCTTTCTGAATAATAGTCATATGGATATAGAGGGTCTCCTCCAGGTATTTGTAGTCAAACCATAGCCAGCCGTTTCGGCACCCGTAAAGATAGTAGTATTTGCCGCTGTCGCTTAAAGATCCGGGTCCGCCGTAGAAGCTTATGGGGTCGCTTGAACCGGCGCACCAATCGATTAAAAATGTGTCTACGTCGCCGCTGACTGATCCAATAGGATCGGTTATTTCAACCCAAGAATACGCGTAGCTGGAATCATACAAAGTATAATCAACATCCTCCCTAGTATTAGCAGTACTGGCAACATTAAGCCACACACCATCGCCCCAAAGTTGATCATCTACCATAAATGTCACAACTTGAACACCCAAACCTACTGACGCCTTGCCATCAGTCGGTAGAATTATCAGCTCTTTCGTCAAAAAGCGATAACGTCTCACGGGGTCTATCAGTTTCCCACGCAAACACAGAAGGATATAAAGGCAATAATAAAAGTGAGATTATGCATAACGACAATACCTTTCTCAAGTCGATATCACTTCCAACCTTATGGGCATTATCACCTTTCGATAGGCTGTTCCATTGAAATAAACAGTTTCAAGAGATGCAGTTATCCAGTGGCTTATATTGTTAGGGTCGAGAAAGTGCCAAGAAACCACAACCTCAAGAGACGAATTTTTAGGCTGGTTAACTCCAACAGCAGAAGCACAGGCTTCTTGACCGATCGAGCCGAAAGAGACTAGATTTTGCATTTCTAAGTTGTACAACTTTGGATATTTCAAACGGTCACTACTGCCAAGCGGTACTAGCGTGTGTATTGACAAAAAGGCGTTTTCATCCGTTTGGGAGAATCGGATGCACATGGAATGGATGAAGCCTCTCTGAACTTGTATTGTGCCATTAACCGTTACCCATAACGAATCACCCCAACATTCGTCGTTCTCGAAATAAGTGTTTACATGAACACCTAAGCTTATTGGAACTATGTCATCGCCATAGAAATTTTCCACAGTCACACCGTGGAAACTTGCTGTGCTCGAAGGCCTAGTCATGTTCCAACTAACAGTATCCACTTCTATGGTTTCGGTGTTTGGTGGTTCTGGTATTATTCCTGTTAGTTTGAATGTTGTTAAGACGCTTATTGGGATTATTATTGCGAGAACAGCGAGCGAAAGCCACTTGCGGTTAGAAGGCAAAGCCATAGCACAAACCAAGATATACTCATGCGTTGAACAGTTTAAAAGCGTTATGGAACAATCATCCATCACAAACTATGGACATCTACTAAGCCAACAAACCCCCATCAAGATTAAACAAGATAAAGCGTTACGGTTTCTACCACAGCCGCCACCAGAAGAACCACACTAATCAAAGCGTACAGATAAAAGCATTCTCTAAAAGCCTTTCGCAACGCCTTCCTTCTCGAAACATTCTCACCCCTAAACACCCAACCAGGCTTAAACCAAGACAAACCCAAAACAGTCCCAGCCACCGAAGCCAATACATAGCCTTCCCCCTCCAAAACAACAGTGGGCAAAGCCGCCAAAAACAAAGGCGTAGAAGCAAAAGCCAAAAAGAAACCCCAAACAGCACCCCTATACGCAAGAAGAAAAGCAGACAACGCAAAAAACACTAAACCAGGCAAAGTGACAACCAAAAAAGCACTCAAAACCAAATTCCAAACAAAAATAAACAGAACCGTCAACACCCAACCCTCGCTAAGCAAATAGCTAGGAACTTCACCCTCTACAAGCGGCGGAGAACAAAAACAAAAGACGCCACCAAAGCCGAAACAAAAACGGCAACAAAAAACAACACATTTAAAAATGCGAAAATCTCGACCCGCACCCCAAGCATAGTAGAACATTTTTTGAGAAAAACCCTCAACAACAGACCCTATTACAAACTCGCGAAAAGCTATATAAAACAGTTACCCAAATTCCTTAAATCAACAGCCTCTAACAACATCATAATTTTATGGGTATTTTAGCCGAATTGCCTTATTTTCACAAGCATCAACACATTTAAGGCAGTAAATGCACTCTGGATCGCTGAATTTCTCCCAAGGCAAATCTAAAATAGGAACACGCATTGGACACGCTTCCACACATAAGCGGCACTCCCCCTTTGCACATTTAACTAGGTCTCTACGCAAACCAAGAAAACTAAACCTGTTCAGGATTGACATAATTGCCCCGTGGGGGCAGAAGTATTTACACCAACTTCGTGGAATATAAGCCGCAAAAACAAGAACGCCAGCCATAATGAATAGTTGCACCCAGAAAAGCGGAGGCAAATTCGCAATTCCAGAGAAAACATCTACTTGGTTTGCTGATACTGCATTGCTAAAATCTTGAACCATTTTGGGCAAGGTTGCAAACAAAGTTTCCGCTGGACTGAGTGTGGTAAATGGCGCCCTTACAAAAATACCTAAAGCGCTTTCGTAGCCTCCACTAACTCCTACAAGTTTAGCAGCGGAAAAAGTTACACAAATAAACAAAGTAATGCCTAAAATAGCATATTTTACGTAAATCATACTTTCATGAGTTCGCGGTGAAAACTCCGTCTGTTTACGTTTTATAAAACCAACTAAGTCTTGAATGAAGCCGAAGGGACAAACCCAACCGCACAGCGATTTACCAACTAAGACACCTATAACTAGAAATGATGCTATTGCGAGCCATGGAAAAACAACGTCATAAAGCATCAGCTGCAACGCTGTGAAGGCGTCGCCCACAGTGTTTTGTTGAAGACCCCATGTCCATAGAACTGGAAGCAAAAGCGGTAATGCGCCTAAGATTATTGCACTAAAGAATATGAAAGAAAGGAATTGGACTATTCTGCGGGGGGTGTTAAATTTAAGTAAGCTTCGTTTGATTTTGCTTCTCAATTTCGCGCCTCTTTAATGCGGTTAATGAAAGTCTGGGTTATTTATTTTCCGATGACTTTAACGTTTTCTACAAGAACCCAATGTATGTGCCTTCGTTATTTATGAAACAGCTTGTTCCAGTTAAGTCAAGATAGTCTATTGTGCAACTCTTAACATGGTCGTCGTAGCCCAAAATCTTGTTGTTCATGGTCATTGTCGTGTTTATCTTATCTTCTATCGAGATTTTTGATGGATCTTCTTGGGGTTTCGCCACGACCTTATCTTCAACAGCCTTGGTTTCGATCAGTTTTATTGGGGTTTTAAGTCTTGAACTTGCAGTCTTCGCCATCCTGCACGCGTCTGAAATAGCCTCATTTAAAGTCTCAAAATCAAGGGCTCCAACGGAAGCGAAACCCCACGCACCATTCACAAGCACCCGCAAAGCAGCGCCGTTTTCAATTCCTTGCTTTGCTGCTTCAACACGACCTTCTTTAAGCGTAAGCATAGTTTTGAAAAGCCTTTGAGCACGAACTTCAGTGTATTCAGCCCCGAATTTTTGGGCAGTTCTATCAACAATCTTCATTAAAATATCTTTCAAACATTGTCTCCCTTCGAATACTGGCTTTGGAAGAGGTTTATTCATAAACGCGGTTATAAATTGTTATGGTTCTCTTTCACTGTAACTGATTCTAAAACAAGAAACAAATAATCTGTAGCGATGTAAATGTAAAAGCGAGAAATAAG
>CAVZKK010000019.1:0-25769 GCA_963775925.1 Candidatus Bathyarchaeota archaeon
TCGAATGAAACACAAGCAGTAAGGATACTTAAAGAACAGTTTAACGGTCCTCATGGACCCCCTGCTTACATTCTGGTGTTCACAACATTTGCTAGCACGGGTCAAGATTATTCAGTTGGAGGCGATGAGGGAAAGTGGATGTGGATGGCTAGAATCGCCAACTCGTCTGAAATAGTTAGAAACTTGTACGCAGATGAATATAAATGGAAATATGAAGAGTGGACGGATAGTACAGGGCAATACAATACGTTTGGAAATGCCACAGCTAGTCCATTTCAATGGAATGCCGTAGGACAAAACACGACGATTTACAAATTGATGGAGAACGCAAAAAGCGCTCTACTCTACTCTACTTCAGGGTACACTGCTCCTACACTTACATATTTCAACAACCCACACTTCTTCGGAGGCCACGTAGCCACGCTAGGAACAATACAATCAACAGGAGAGACTGTATATCTGGAAGCGTTGGTATGCCTATATGAAGTGGACTATGCAAAATATAATCTAGAGCACTAGGAATTGCAGAGGTTTGAATTTTGTTTCCCAAAGTTCCTGACAATCATAAGCCAAACAAGCCTTTAATTCCAAACGGTTTAGGTGTAATATACGTTCTAGCTAGCGTAACATATCTCTTCCTGTTGTATTATTTTCAACTAGCAGAGATTGAAGCATTCAATAATGTTTCTGCAGCTTTAACTTTGGCTGTTTGCATCTTATTTGGGGGTTTTATGGGTTTGCTTGATGACTGGATGGATTTGCGGTGGCGTTATAAGGCTTTCTTTCCGTTAGTAGCTGCGATACCGCTTATTTCATTAGCTACCAGTCTTGGACTGCGAACATCTATGACACTTCCCATTTTAGGAACTATACCTTTTGGCGTTTACTACTATTTCATAATTATTCCGCTGATTGTAACCGTAACTACTAATAGTGTGAATCAGCTTGGAGGATTGAATGGTTTAGAAACAATATGTCCAGCAATAGTCATGATTGGGCTAATGGCTGTCTCAGGATCGAATGCAGTCCTATTATACGCTCCTTTAATCGTGTGGCTTTTGCTCGGCTTTTTTAATTTTCAGGGCAAAATTTTCGTTGGCAATACGGGATCTTTCGCCATTGGAATAACTTTGGCTGCTTTTGCGATTATTTCAGATACCAAAACTGTTCTGCTGATTTCCATTCTGCCTTACATATTTAACTCTTCTTTAATTTTGTTGAATTATTTCTTTTTTAGAGCTAGGGCTTCTGTCTCTTTTGATGGTAAAAAGCTGTTTTCGGATCATAGAAGGAGTATGATTACCCTTATTACTCATCGTCGTTACTTGACTGAGCGGCAAGTAGTTGTAATAATCTCACTTTTGGTGGCTGTTTCAACTTTTGCTGCCTTGTTTATTCATTGGGTATTGTTATAGCTATTTGTAGCTAGCGAATGATAGCCGGAGAAGAAACGAGTGAGGTTTAGCGTTTCTTACAAGTGGCTTTTTTTCAGTAACATTAATAGCCTAGAATTATGTGCATAGAAAGTGTTGGCGGGTGAGTGGACCTCCACCCGTTCCGCCGCATAAACCCCGGTGTGGGAGGTGAAAAAGTGAAATTTGACAGTAGAGACATAGCCTTAACAGCTGTTTTTGCAGCTTTGTATGCCGTATGGTGATTGTTCAAGGATCTAAGTGCTGCGGCATTAGCCTGTTCAACTGCGTTTTGCTGATTGTCTAATTCCGTTGTCTGCACTCTTTGGAGGGCCTGTTATTGGCGGAGTGACATTAGGATGTTTCGTGGGTAACACTTATATTTCAGCGGCGATGTCAAATGGTATTTATGATGTTGCTTTCGGGCCTATTGCCAATTTGATTGCTGCTGCTCTGATTTATCTGCTTAGAAATAGAAGGTTAATAGGATGCATAATAGGGTCAACGGTCATTGGTTTTATTGTTGGAAGCTACATTTGGGCGATATTTGGGGCTCCGTCAAATGTTTTCGGTCTTGAACTTCCATCGAGTTGGCCTGCTTGGGTAGTATGATCATAAGCATTACTGTCAGTAGCTAATTGCGATAGCAGGAATTGGTTACATATTACTCTCAATTATGAGCAAACCAACCATTATAGAACCATTAAAATCGAGGGATTGAAAGTGGTTGCAGACAAAGACTGATAAGTCTACATGAATCGTTCCAGTTTTGTCAACCCTATTATTTCATCAAAATCCAAGCCCTAAAGCGTCTAGAACTTGGTCGAATGTTGAATGCAGGTAGGCTACGTACTTGTCAACGTCAACTTCATTTTTTGTGGCCAATTCCACTGGTTTGACGTGAGGTTCTTTAACAACCTTTACAAAGCTTATCAGGTCGCCGGCTTTCAACTCCATCCCATTTTCTTTTAGGATTTTTGCGGCTTTGACGTGTTGAGGTGTTGTTTTTGTGTAGTGTTCTAAGCTCTTCGCCTAAAACCACGTTGAATGCTAAATCGCTCATGCTTTCCCATTCTCTTCTCTTCAATCGCATGTAGCAGTCACGGACGATTTCGCTTATGTCTTTTTTCGCGTTTTCAAAGTCCGCTGGAGTTTTTACCATGGCTAGGCGTTCTTTCATTCTGTCAAAGGCTTTTTTAATGAACAATGGGATATGCCTCTTCTTGCCTGTTAATCCTTTAACGTCAACACTTCCATCCTCTAAAACTCCAAGATAATTCTTCTTCCGTGAACTGAACACTGCATATCTGTAGACCTTGTCCACATCCAAACTCATTTTTAACTCGTGTTCTGTCCAACGGGCTAACTCTTCAATTTGCTCTCTTGAGGGGTTTTTTAGGAAGATGCTGTCTGTGTCGCCGTAGAGCACTTGAATGTTAAGCTCCTTCGCTTTGTTGAGTATTTGAGTTATCGAGTGTCTTCCGATGGCTGCTGTTGCTTCAGCTACTGGTGGACAGTAGAGGTCGAAGCGTGTCGGCTCCAAAGACGCCATAGCTTGCGTTTAAGATTACTTTAAGCGCTCCTTGGATGATGTTGTACCAGCTTCTCAACTCCACTGATAAGGTTTTGTCCTTTGATTTCGGTTTGTACCATTGCACTCGCAAGTCTCTAAGTGAACCGATTAAAAGGCTTTCTAATGCTCGTTTTTTGGTGCAGACCCAGTGCGGCGTGTCTGGAATGATGTTGCTGCGGCATTCTGGATGCTGGCACAATATGGACTGGTAGCCGAGGTTCCAAACTTTTATTATTGAAGGGTATAGACTTGGAAAATCCATGATTGCAACGTTGAAGTGAACGCCGGGCACGGGTTCAACAACTATGGCGCCTTTGTATTTTTTGCCTTTAATTATTGCTTTGGTGACGGTTTTGCCTTTCACGGTGAGGATATCTTCTGCGTTTGGGATAAGCATGTTTCTTCTGCGATGTTCGCGATGCATGAAATTTCTTATCCAGCGAGAAACGCCTTGACGGCTCACATCTTCCATTGGCATGCTGCTGATTCTGGCCAAAACCAGAATAAGTTTCATAACTAACTCGTCTTCAAAACTTGTGAGTGTAAAGGTAATTTCAGCGTCCCTAAAACAGTATTTGGCAAGTTCTGTGTAAGACAATTCGCCTAAGGCTCTTTTCCAACTTAATCTTTTCCATTCCAACTAGGGCTTTGCCTACATCGTCAAGGGTTACATCTCGATAACGGTTGTTGAAGGCGTAGATTTGGATTGAGCGGTTGAAGAAGAACTTGTAAAGATCAATGTGCACTCCATACTTTAGTAAGCAGACACGTTTTCCAACTTCTATTGGAATTTCATCTCTTCTTATACCAAGGTTCATCGCCCTATGGGTCAAGTAACGCAGGTCGAAGTCGTCGCCGTTGAAGGTTATAACGAAAGGATAACTCCACAATGCATCAAAAATGGCTCTAACGAGTTTTTCTTCAGAATCAAAATATTCTAAATTCACTTCCGCTGGCAGACGTTCGTTTCCTTCGCGGGGTCCTTCTCTTTTTAAAAGCAGAACTCTCTTTTTTCCGTCTGAACCATACAGTGAAGCGCAGACAACTTGGTAGGCAGCTTCTCGAGGGTCAGGCATTCTTGTTGGGATCGGCGTGTAAACTTCAATATCCAGAGCTACGCAAAGAAACTTTGGCGCGGGATATTCCAATAGTCTTGCCCATTCCTCAATAAATTGTAGCTCCTCATCTGTTGCGTCCTTAAAAATCTTCTGTATTTGCTTAACAATCTTTTCGGTTTCTTCCATGTTTTTTAGGACTAACTTACTATCTTTAACTTCGTATATCATTCCTGGCAAAAGTTCTCTGTCGTAGATGTAGCATTGGTAATACTTTATTTTAGATTCCCATACTTTTGTTTCTTGAACGATTGGTGTTTCGGCGACTTTTGGGTAGTCTTCTGATAATTATGTCTCTTATGCATCCTGTTGGGCGGCCACCAATTGCTAAAGGGTCTGTCGCTATAACACTAGTGACCTTAACATTTCTGTTTAATAACGGGTCGAATTTGTCCACGAATTCAAAATGGTCAAACCCAGGATGTTGCATTAGCCTAGTTATTTTTTCAAGTTCTATTGGCGAAAGGTTGGTTAGGCAATATGGTTTGTGTCCAGTGTTGTCAAGCCAGAAATAGATTTGCCCTGAAACAGGTTCATAAAGTTTGATTAAGGCTTTTTCTAGCTTTTCCATCGTATGTGGCTGAAACAAAATATGAAGGCGGCAGATTTTCAGGCGCCAACGGCGGAAAAGCGTGCTTTTTCTTTTCTTTCGCTACAGCATTTATGAAAGGCAGGGCTTTCGCTTCAGTTTCTTTTGAAGGTTTAGCTTTCATGTAAGAGGAATCGTCTAAACGCTGTTGCGCCATGCTAACCCTTAACCTAGTTACTGTATGTGGACAGATATACTAAAATCATTTACTAAGCACTAGGATTTTGCTTTTTCTAGTAATGTTGTTTTCACCAGCCACATTCATTTTTAATATTCTTAGTGAGTTCTTTGGTTGTCAATAGGCCTAGGTTCCCTACTCCATGTTTTCTAATTGATATTTTCTTCAAATTCGCTTCGTGTTCGCCACAGATTACCATGTATGGAATCTTCTGAACTTCGGCTTCTCTGATTTTGTAGCTGATGGTAGAGGCACTAGTGTCAATCTCCGATCTTATTCCGTAAGCCTGCAGTTTTTCATGAATCCTTTGGGCATATGAAATATAGTTATCACTGATGGGCAAGATCTTTACTTGTGTTGGTGCAAGCCAGATGGGAAGATTTCCCTTATAATGTTCTACTAAAATGGCGAAAAAGCGTTCTATGGCTCCAAGAAGGGCTCTATGAATCATCAAGACTTCGTGTTCTTTTCCATTCGGGTCCCGTATAAGTCATGTTGAAACGTTTTGGCAGGTTAAAGTCGAACTGGATTGTGGAGCATTGCCATTCTCTGCCTGAAGCATCAACTATGTTAATGTCAATTTTCGGTCCGTAGAATACGGCTTCTCCTTGCATTTCGCGGTATGTGATTCCCTTGTTTTTAAGGGCTTCAGCTAAGGCTCTTTGAGCCGTCTTCCAATCTTTTTCTGAACCCATGTATTTTTCAGGTTGTTTTGGGTCTCTGGTTGAAAGGTACACGTTAAATTCGTGAAAGCCAAATCTCTGCAAGATATGCTTAGCGAAGTCTAGAAGTTTCAGTATCTCTTCATCGATTTGTTCTGCTGTGCAGAAGATGTGGGCGTCATCTTGGGTAAATCCTCTAACCCGAAGTAATCCATGTAGAGTGCCTGAGCGTTCGTATCTGTAGACTGTTCCCCATTCCGCATATCTTATTGGAAGGTCTTTGTAGCTTCTAGGTTTAGACTTGTATATTTGGATGTGGAAGGGGCAGTTCATTGGTTTCACGACGTAACGATTCTCCATCTTTTTCGAAAAGGTACATGTTCTCCTCGTAATAGTCTAGGTGTCCCGAAATCTTCCAGAGTTCTCCGCGGGCTATGTGCGGAGTGCAAACCAGTTGATACCCATTTTTCAGATGTTCTTCTTCCCAGAAGTCTCTGATTATTTTGCGAACCATTGTGCCTTTTGGATGCCAGAGCACTAAGCCTATACCTACTTCCTCGTTTATGGAGAACAAATCCAACTGTTGACCGATAAGTCTATGGTCAGCGTTTGAAAGCTCTCTTTCCTGTATTTTTGTTTTTTAAAAGGTTCATGTTCACGGGGTTTATAGGAGTGTTCTTTTCTTTTTAGAAATCGTTTAGAGTTGTGTTTCTAAATACCCCATTTGAAGCACCGAACTTGCTAATAATGCATCATCCTATTTATTTCTTATTCTGGAAAAGGTTTTAGATATACATAAGCAAAATAGGAGGAAATACCTTTAATTCTTATCTACAACATTGTTTCCATGCAATAATTGTTTGATTCCGAGTGAGTGAGAAAAAGTTGCTTAAGGAAGCTTGGACGCTTGCGATTGAAACCCTAAGCTGGATGGAGATGCAAAAATTAAGCGAGCGCCTAGCATTGGCGAAAACGGTTAAACAATTGGGCATAAGGGATGCTAATGCTGTGCGGCTTGCTCACATGCTTGTGTGCGAAACTGTCAGACGGCGAAACTTCATAGACAACTTCATAAACAACACCCTTAAACCCGAATCCCTCAGCGAATTTAATCTTGGGGTTCAAGCATTTTTGCGGCTTTACGTTTACCAAACACGAATAGCCAAAAACTGGTCCAAAATTGACATTGAAGAAGCTGAAAGCATTGCTAAACTTGCCCGCTCTATTCTTGGATGGGGAACTCTTCGAAAAGTTGAGCATATGTTAGGCGTATTACTAACGCAAAAGCCAACATTAATCATTGAAGGCGTAAGCGATGAAGAAAGAATTGGGCTTTTGACTTTCCATCCGACATGGTTTGTAAAATATTGCTTCAAGCTTTTTGGAGAAAAGAGGCTGTAGCGATGTTAGAACTGGATGCGAAGCCGCCACCAACCTACATGAGGCTAAACACGCTTAAGGCGGATGAAAATGAAATTCTAGAGAGACTTGCAGAAGACGGAGTCAAAGTTGAGAAGGTTGAAGAATTAAGGTATGCGTACAAGGTTATAGGCACAAAACAACCCTTAACCAAAACGGAAAGCTTCCGAGAAGGTTTATTCTGCATTCAAGACAAGGCAAGCTGTTTCGCTGCGGAAGTAACAGATCCAAAGCTTGAAATGACGGTTTTAGATGTGTGTGCTGCGCCCGGAGCAAAAACCACATATTTAGCGCAACTGATGCAAAACCGCGGCGTCATCTATTCCATGGATTATTCAAAACGTAGAATGAGTGTCTGGAAAAGCGAAGTTGAACGCATGGGCGTGGAAATCGCTGTTCCAATAATTGCCGACGTATGCAATCCATCACCTTTAACGATAGAAGCAGACATCGTAGTTTTAGACCCGCCATGCACAAGCACAGGCGCTTTTGGAAAGCTACCATCAGCCAAATGGAGGCTTACGAGACATTCCGTTGATAAAATGGCTGAAATTCAGTGGCTAATGATAAACAGCTGCGCCGAAAACGTGAAGCCCGCAGGAAAACTAATTTACTCAACATGCAGCATAACCGTCGAAGAAAACGAAATGCTTATTGAGCGTTTCCTGAAATGGCATCCAGAATTTTCTCTGACTGAAATAACGTCGAAAATAGGCTTGCCGGGTTTAAGGGGAATGGAAAAATGTCAGAGGCTTTTTCCGCACATTCACCAATGTAACGGATTTTTCATCGCAAAACTGTTAAAGAGCAAAATCTAAAACGAAGCTAAGGAGGTTTCAGGGTTGAAAAGCTATAAATTAATTGGGAAGATTGTGAAAGTCGAAGGAAAATGTGTTGCAAGGCATCATATTGGAGAGGAATTCGACTTAACGCTCTACTCGGAAAAGGCAGATAAGTTTCCTAGAACTCCTAATGTTTGTGGTTTTCTTTACAATGCCATCTTCCCATACCTAGTTGCCTTGCAGTTTGGAGGCATCTTTCCATGGGAAAAGGACAAGGACAAGTTTCTCGCTGGTTGCCCAGACAATTACAAAGTAGTGGTTGAAATTAGAAGGATTAGAGCGTAAGCTTTTCTTTGGCTACGGATGTTTCCGTGATTTTTCCATTTGACAAAGTACTTCAAACATTACTTTTGCAGCTTGAATTGCTGAAATTCCATTTCATAGTTTGGTGCAATTCAACCACATCAAAACCTACCAAACGTTTGTCGCATACGCCATATAAAATGTCAAACAAAGTATGCGTTTCAATTCCTTCTGGTTCTGGGTTCTGTACCGCAGGGGCATATGCTGGGTCAAGAACATCCATATCAATGGATAAATAGACATTTTTGTATTTCGACAATTTTTCCCTTAACTGCTTTGCGATTTGTTGGCTTCCTTCTTTTCTGATTTGCTTCGCAGTGAAAAATTCTATTCCAGCCTTCTTTGCGTAGTCTAGTTCTTCCTTACAGACTGCCCTTGTGCCAACCTCGATGATTTTACTTGGTTTTACTTCCTCGTTTATTCTGCGCATGAACGTGGTATGGGAAAGTTTCAAGCCCATGAAACTCATTACGCAAGTCAAGGTGTGCATCAAAACTTACTATCGCTGTCTTTGAGGCTTTGCCCCCTAAGGCTTTTACAACGCCCAAGGTGATCGTGTGTTCCCCGCCAATGGTCACTGGAGTTTTTCCAATTTCCAAAAGGTCTTTGATTACCATCTCAATTCTTTCCAGAGTCTTTTCCGTGTCAGTTGACATGTGTAAATCGCCCAGATCATGCAGTTTCAAGTCTTCAACATCTATGCCTGTGCGGAAACTGTAAGTTTCTATGTTAAGCGATGCTTGCCGAATTGCGTTTGGTCCGAACCTCGCCCCAGTTCTGTATGTGCTTGTAACATCGAAGGGGACTCCTAAAATTATGTAGTCTGCCTTTTCAAAGGGTTTTTGGAAGCCGCTGAAAACGTTTGATTGGGATACAAAAAGTTTGTGATGGCTCATTGCTCTTTTTCCCTTCTTAGTGTGCTTATTCTTGCTACTGTGTTCTAAACTTTTTCGTTACTCTTGTCGTCAACAGAATGGGTTAATCTAGAGCAGTAATGCCTTTCCTGATTTTATAGAAGTATAAGACTATGCCTAATAGAGCGGTTAAGCTGCAAAATCCATAGACAACACTGTAACTGCCATAAGCGGATAATAAATCGAAGAAAGGATTGCCCTGCAACGGATAGAAGGGCATCATCTCCTCATAAAGAAAAGAGTCCAAAAACACATGAAAATAAACGCCTACAAAAGATGTGAAGAGAATCTTTTTGAAAGAGGATTTCTGCGGAATTCTAAAGGCCACCATAATTCTGCTTAACAAACCTCTAAGCGGATAAACAATGAAGACTACTAAAAGAGCCAGGATAGACGAACCTAAATAAGAGTGGAAAAAACCGTGAAGCGGATATCCAGAAACATGGAAATACATAACATAAAATGGCTCCAAATCTGGTATAACACTTGCCACTAACAATGTCGGCAAATCGAAGGCTACAGACAAAAGTAAACCAAAAAACAAAGCTGGACCCAAATGGAAGGGAGTGAAAGGCACAATAATTCACCTCTAATACCTAATGCATGTTAAAATGGATTTTACTTTTATATCTAAGTAATGGGTGTTTGAAACATTAAATTTATTAACGTTGCTGCAAAATGCATTAAGAAGGCGACTAAAGATGTCACTTGGATCTAAACTGAAAATCGAAAGCAAAGGAATGTTCACAGCTTTTGTTTTTTACGCTGTTGTTGGAATAATATGCTTTATTGTTTTGGCTATGGATCTTCGCTTGGTTCACATCGGCATAATTGGCATCTTCAGCTTAATAACCGCCTACGGCTTGTTCAAAAAGCGAGTTTGGACAATTTGGTTCATTGTCATGTTATTCTTTATTGCTACAACGTTCTCGGTGTACAATCTGGGAAAAGACCTAATTCTCGACGTAAGCATGATTGCATATCTCATTTTAACATGGGTTTTCACAGCCTATACAGCGGCAAAGAGAAAGATGCTAGAAAGCTAAAGATAAACTGATGAATGTGCTCTCTACTTAATTATTGTATTCACCACAAAAATTCATTCTATATTTCGATGCTGCCTAACGTTTAAAAAGGTGCACTGCAACTTCCTCGTTTACATCAATGTATTGCTGGTTTTCAGCTATTTCAACAAATCCGTCAGCCTTTGCAAGAGTTGTTATAGCCCCTGAAAGCCCAGTCGGAACTGGTTCAGCGACCAGCCGATTTGACTTGTCACGCTTTAGCCTGACCATAATAAATGTCCGTCTACCCTTCGCCGGAAACATCCTCATAGCCATAGAAGCCTTCACTCTCAAATTTTTCTCTGCTTTCATCCCAGCCATACGCTTAATTATTGGATGTGCAAGCAGATGGAAAACTAGCAACGCTGAAGCTGGATGGCCAGGAAGCGAAAAAACCAGTTTCTTATCTATTAACGCAACTGTTGTTGGCTTTCCGGGTTTAATAGCGATTCCACACACAATAACGCCGGGTTTTCCAAGCGAATCCAAAGCTTGTGGCATAACATCTTTCGGACCTACTGAAACTCCGCCAGAAGTTACAACCATGTCCGCAGACACTAATGCCTGTTTTAACGTTTTCTGCAGTTCAGCCATATCATCAGGGAAAACACCTAAATAAACTGGTTTTCCACCGCTTTCAAGAACCGCTGCACTCAGACTGTAAGCGTTTATGTCATAGATTTTTCCGGGTGGAAGTCTTCTGCCGGGTTCGGTTATTTCTGCGCCTGTTGAAAGAACCGCTACATGTGGAATTCTATAAAATTTGGCTTTTGCCATGCCCAACGCAGCTAAAACGCCGATTTCGCGTGAACCCAATACCTGCCCCGCTTTTAGAACTTTTTCGCCTTTCTTGATGTCTGCTCCAGCTTTCATAATATTTTCATCTTTCGCTACAGCACCATAAACGTAAAGGTCATTGTCCTTTCGTTCTGTGTGTTCAACCATGACAACGGCATCTGCTCCTTCTGGTATTGGTGCTCCAGTAACAATTTCAACCGTCGTGCCACGTGTAACTGCTGTTTTTGTCGGTTCTCCGACGTTCACTGTTCCGCAAAGTTTCAGTCTTGCGGGCTTGTTTTCGTCCGCGCCAAAGGTGTCTACGGCTTTTATTGCGTATCCATCGACAGTTGAGCGGTTAAAAGGTGGAATATCTAATGTCGCTGTTATGTCTTCTGCGAGAACACGGTTGCAAGCTTCTAAAAGCATAATTTCCTCGACACCCGAAGGCTTTGGGTTTAAAATGTTGGTGAATAACTTGCTGTGCTTCGTCAAATGTGAGAAGTTTTCTAAACATCTCCATCAACCACTTCAATATTATCAAACAAGTAAACCGAAACGGCTTCTCCTTCTTCTAGGCCTTCCCTATTTTCTGGGACGACAACATAACCGTTAGCCTTTGTCATTGTCGAAATTATGCCCGAACCCCGAGCGCTTATTGGTTCTGCGAAAAATTCTCCAAAGCGTTGTAAAACACGGACGCGAACAAAAGTTTTTCTTCCAAGGACAGTGCTAACTCTTCTCGTTATTTTTGCTTTAACTGTGAGTCTACGCTCTTCTTTTTCCAATCCAAGCATCCTGCATATTAATGGTCTGGCGAAAACCTCAAACCCAATCATTGCCGCCACAGGATTACCCGAAAGAATAATCATCGGCTTTCCATCCACAATGGCAAGAGCTGAGGGCATAGCTGGACGCATAGCCACGCCATGAACAATAACGCCTGGTTTTCCAATTTTGTTAACAACTTCTGGAACAATGTCTGAAACTCCAACACTTGTCCCACCACTGGTCATTACCACATCAGCCATTTCAAAGCCTATTTTCAGTTTTCCAAGAATCTCATCCTCGTCATCCTTTACAATGCCCAAATCTACAGGCTCAGCGTCTAATTCACGGCATAAAGCTGAAAGAATAAGCCTATTAACCTCGAAAATTTGGTCTTCTCCTGGTTTGCCGCCTATTTCTACGAGTTCGTTTCCCGTGGCTAAAATGGCGATTTTAGGCCTTTCGACAGCCTTAACCTCTGCGATTCCCAAGGCGGCTATTAATCCTAAATGTTGAGGTTTTAAACGAGTTCCAGCTTTTGCAGCAACCTCTCCTTTTCGAACATCCTCACTTTTTTTCGAAATGTTCTCACCTGGCGTTACTGAAACCCAAACTTCAACTTCGCCATTTATTGGTTTGGTGTTTTCAAGCATTACAACGGCGTTTGCACCTTTTGGAATGGGATTTCCAGTCCACACTTGTTTTGCCTGCTTGCTGCCTATTTCTTCATCATCCTCTGTAATTCGGAGGGGTTTTGGCTTAAACTGTGATGCCTCAAAGGTATCTTCGGCTCTAACGGCATATCCGTCAACGGCTGATCTGTCAAATCTTGGCAAATTCTCTCTCGCAATGATGTCCTCTGCCAGAACACGATTCAAAGCTGAATGTAAAGGAACAACAACTGCCTTCAACTTCTTAATTCGCAGTGTGTTAAAAAACATTTGTAATGCTTCGTCAACTGATGTTAGTTTTTGAAATCCCTTTAGTCGCACCAAAGCGCGCACCCATAAACAGCACCGCAGACTTCATAAAAAACGTATCGAATTAAAGCGACACTTTAGCTTTTAAGTTCCTTTTGCACAATGTCTCGCATTTTAATGGCATCCGCATCTAGGATTGGGCTTTCACTGATAATAACGGGCTTCAGTTTAAACTCAGCTATAACTTTTGCAAGCATCGTAAAATCTGGTCCATAATCCGCTTCGTCCATTGTATGATGACGCTTTTCACCCTTATCCGTGAATTCAATCTTTGTAAAGTGGCAATGCATGTCTTTAACGGCTTCTGTTCCAAGTCGATTTTCAATTTCCACAATAACTTTGCGGAAATCATCAACTGTTTTGAAACGCCCTCTATCTCTTGCGTGTAAATGTGCCCAATCAACTACTAGCTGCGTCCGTTCAACTTCTTCACATAAACTTAAAACTTCATCTAGGCTTCCAAGCTGGGAAGGCTTACCCATTGTTTCTGGACCAATTTTAACATTTTTGATTCCTAATGCCCTAATAACCTGAACAACTTCTTTCAAGGCTTCTAAACAGTTAGTGAAGGCTTCTTTTTGTGGTCTTTTACCGTAGAATCCCGAATGAAAAACCACGACGTATGCTTTCATCCATTCCGCTGCGGTTATGCACGCGATTAGGCGTTGTTTGCTTGCTTCGATTACGTCTTTTTCACCGCAGAAATTTATGAAATAAGAGCCATGGAGACTAATCCAAACGTCGTTTTCTTTGGCTTTCAAACCGAGTTTTTCAGCATCTTCCCTCTTTATCTGCGGTTTTGCACCCCAACGAACCGCTTGATACTCGAAAGCGTCAAGGCCCTCCCCTCTTAAAAGTCTAGGAACATCCGCCAAAACCGCTTTCATTGCTTTAAACCATGGAGGAACACCAGCTGGACCAAATCTGGGGCGATCAGCCATTAAAGTTCCCTTAACCTCTGCTTTTCCTATAGCGATAACTTTTTCGTATATATTCTCCGTAAAATAGGGCTACTAGGGCGGAAACCCAAGCTGCAATGTTTTGGAAAAACAAATATTTTCCAACATTATCTAGATCAGCCAAGGGCTTAATTATGGTTCCAAGACTTAAAGCGAAGTCTCTGAAGCCCGGCGCAGCCGATAATAGAGCATTGTTTATGGGTGAAAAAATTCGGCCGATAGGCGCTAAAGCCTCTGTGGTGCCTTTCACGAAGTTAAGTAGTGACGGATTGTTTTGGTAGGCATTTGATATTGTTTGGTGAATTAGTTTGGGATACGCTAGAAGGGAAGCTATGAGAATGAATGCCGAAAAAACTAGGAATACAGTTAGAGCGCTTTTTATGGTGGCTCTTGCGAAATGTATTTTTTGCCAGAGATATGCAATACCTCTAACTCTTAATAACCCTGACTTTATTTTGCTAAAGAATTTCTTTACAGCGTGGCTTATTTTTGATGTTAGCTTCCCAATTTCTTTTGACTTTAATTCTTTCCCTCGTTTAGAAACGGGTCTGACTTTTTCTCTACCTACTTCATGAGGTTTTACAGCAACATGTCTTGTTAAATATGTCCAGCTGAATAGGAGCGTGATTATAACAGCTATAGGGACTAAATGAAATAATGGGCTAATCGATATAGTTATGATCCAATTAGTTCCGGGAAACTGGATACTCCATTGCAGTAATGTCGTATCTTTGACGCCGAGGTTTATGGCGTAGAGAACAATGAAATACTCAGTTAATGCTGATATGATGAGGAATAGAATTATTGCCGCTAATCCTTTCAATGTTGTCCAGCGGATCACTAGACGTTTTGGAGGTTTTTGGATTGACAAATGGTTCACCTTTGGCGTTATGCTTTTTACGTTTATGTTGTGCTTTGGAATATGGAGATTCTTGTTAATAACTGTCACGTAAAGGTGATGGTTAAGAAAAGGTTTCTATGCACGCTCAACCGCTATGCCGTTTGCAGTTTTCGTTATTTTCACCGCGATGTCTTCGCCTTTTGCCCAGCCTAAAGTTTCCATAAGGTCTTTGCTAAAATGAAGGAATCCATATTTGTTTATTTTGCCCTCAAATACGTCGTTTGCTTTTTGCTCGATTATCTCTGCACCTTTCTGGTCAGGTGTTTTGCCTTCAGCTTTAGCCTTCTTTTCAAGAGCTTTATACGTTTTCTCTGGCAACGGAATTTTTCTATTTGCCTTTGCCGTATCCTCGTTGTGGGCCTTACCTTCTTTTTGGGTTAAGCTTTCATGCATTTTTATCAACCTCCTTTTAACCCGCTTATCGGTTTATGCCGACAAGCAATGAGAAAAAGGACGGGTTTAACCCGATTAAAATTGGAAACTCGGCATTTCGGTTTGCCACTAACCTACTCTGCGCTGCCTATGAGTTTGCTTACGGATTAAGTTTGAAGTTAATCCGTTTACCTGATTTTCGGGTCGCACTCCGAAACCTATACGCCGCCTGACGCCAAATAATCGATGCGTCGCACGTTCGCCGTAGAGGCAAACGCGGTCTGCGTTTATCGATTATTCGTTAATCGGCTGCTGCCTATCGTGTCTCGCCTGCCCGTTGCCCGTGCCCGTTTACAAACGCGGGTTAGTCGGCGATGGCTTACGTCCGCTTCGGTTTAACGCCTTTTTGCCTTTTTCGCCTACGCCTTCGTTGCTTGCCTTGAGCCGTATGCCGTTAAGGTGCTTAACGCAGGTTTCGGCTACGTTTGCGTTTATGGCGCTGCTTTCGTTTTTGCCTTTGCGTGTTGCCTTGCGACATAAAGGACGTAGGCTCAGGTCTATTTAAAAAATTGGTCTGAATTATTGAGTTGTGCCTATTCAAGCCACAAAAAGTGAGTCTTTTCTGAAAATACGCCTAGTCTAGTAGACGGGGGTATCTCCCGTAGTTCGTACTATTGGTTGGGTTTCCGATGCTTTTGATATACCGAATGAATTAAAGACAATCTTGCACATAAATGTTATTCTACAACAAGATTCAACTTTAGGGTCGAGTAAAATCATAGTACTTGAAATCATTAGGACAGATTCATAACTTAATTAGGTGACTAATTTGCTACGCTTAAATATTTGTCTACAAAATATGTAATATAGCGTAGTAGAGTGAATGGCGGTAAGAATGGTGACTTCTTCAATAGAATACCGTCTTCAGCTTTACGGTACACTTGTTCTTGAACCATGTAAGCCTGTACCTCACTAAGGAATTCACAAAATAAGAGGAATAAGAACAAAAGTTAGGAGAAGAGGAATACACTAGAAGCAGAAAAGCAGTTTGTTGGATATGAAGATTTCATGAGTTTCAGATACAACCAAATACTTAGCCGAATGCCTCTACCTGAACCCTTTACTTTAGACAAAGTTCTTGCATATTTTGTTGATGACGCTGTCAAAAGATTCAGATGAAGACAAAGAACTTCTGGAGGAACTAGAAGAGCAAGCGGAAATCGCTCTTAGGCTTCGTGGAATTCATCCAAAAAAGGTTTGAAAGCAAACTCTCTTGAGTATTATGAATTAGAAGCTAACCGATTCCTCATATATCCAACCTACCTCTATCTTTCTTCTCACAAACATCTATGTTCCTTAACACGTACAAAAATATCTAAGGCTAGTTAGGAGATTGTAAGGCAATAAGAGGTTTTGTCTTAGTTTAGGCGGAATCAAGAGACAAGCAGCGGGAGCTCAAGAGAAAATCAGTTGAACAGAATGAAATATGTGATGTCACCTTTAATCAGACAGAATGGACCTATGGCTTCCATACTACACTCACGCTCTTAAACTCTACATCTGTTTATGGTCTGCCCAAAGTTTGAGAGGAAATAAACAACCCCTAGATTCCTTAGATATAAAGAGGTTGAATCAGAACTATCTTGGAGAGTATACAACTGATTAAATGACCGAAACTTAAAAGCATGAGGAGAATAATTCATGACCTCTCCAAGGAATTTAAACCAGAGATATTCAACAAAGAAATGGCTTCAAGCAATTCTGAAACAATGTTGCTGAGCAAGTTGCTTTCTTCGATCTAGGATAACGAATTGCCTTGACTCAACCCATTTCTGGGTACTTTTATCTTGATTCCAGTATAGTTTTTTCTGAGGTATTGGAACAGAACAAGGCCAGAATGGATAAATTCAAAGGAGACGTGAACAACCATAACATCACTTCTTGTGTCAACAAGTGTTATAGAGGAATATAAAGGCAAGATTGAGAAAACCACAGATTTCCTAGGGAGATCTTTGAAAGATGTCTTGTGGCCTACTTAGAAGGAATGAGACCAACTCCAAGAGATATGAGTTCTACGAAACCCTCAAATGAAGACTTGCATGTACTACAAGAGGCATTCCTTACTGTGAAGCAAACTGCAGAATTTGATCTAATTCAGACCCATTTCAGGCAATAGAAGAATGGGTTGTATCAAAATTGGATAAAGAGATAGAGAAACAGAAAGGGAGTTTTTTGAGTGATTTTGTATCAGCACTCACAGGAACAATTCTGAAAGAGATCAACAGTCTTCAGAGCGATTTTGAGAGACTCGTTGAACTAGAAGATGACTACATCACGCAATCTGACCAAAAGACAGATGCAGGAACAATCGATACCTTGTAGGAATCGGCGTACATAGGCCAATGCGGAATTACATATCTGTCATAGAATCTCACCGTAGAACAAAGGAGGAAAGGCTATTTTCCTCACTTTTGATTACAAATCAATTCTCTTGAAATCAGGCAAAATTAGAAAAGTCAATAATATTGAATGTTGCGATCCGATATACGGTCTCAGCTATCTTAGATAGTAGCGAATGCCCTTGAGTTGGAGAGGATTTTAGAGACGTTCATCGCGCTGTACAGTTGCGTTTTGGCAACGGCATTGCTCGGATCGGTGGGAGTTTGGCGGAAAGCCAAACGGCTCTAGCTGTGGTCACTACAGCACATCAAGGTGGTATTCCAAAACATGGTTTTAAATAGCGAGGCACAGTATTATATGTGAGGCCTCGGTTGTGAAATGGGACACAGGCTTTACTACGGTTGATTCTGTTAGTTGGATGTGGCAGTTTCTTGACACTGCTTTCAGGCTTCTACGTCCGTGAACCTACTCCAATGTTTTTGGACATAGCGCCTACCGAATACAGAGCATTGCAGTTTGGTTTTCCGCTTCCCATCTTCGATTCCTATGTGGAATTGTGGAGCGCAGTAGATTTTATTGTAATGTGCTGTTCTATTGATGGAAGCTATGCTGGACATAATATTCTATGCCTTCATTGTTGGGATCGTTTTCTTGATTGGTTCAGAAATAGCCAGATCGATGAGAATTTGGCAAGTCATGAGTTGTCCAGTGGAAGATAGGCGACTATTTGGTTCTAGCTCGGTGGAAATATACATCCCATTCATCTTCGCGCGCGCTATATGGAATTGTTTCTCCTTTTCGGAGTAAGTCTTCAATTATCTTGCTTTTCTTTTTCTTTGTAGCTTAGTCCTGTTGTAGCACTGTTGTTATGGCGAACCATAGGACCGTCGCCATGATGTTTCCTTGGCTGACTATGTAGGCTAACTCCGCTGAAACTTGGAGAAAACAAGAGCAACTACTTCTTTACTTGAATGAGCTTGTCTCTAACAGCCTCTGCGACAAACTCCGCTCAACTACGTATCGACTTCTTTAAAGTATCTTCCTTCGTCTGCAAGTACAACGGGAATCTTGACGTTAACATATTGTTTAGGCACGTTTATCCTCTTGTTGGTAACTCGACCGCAAATCTTATGAGATAATGGATAACTATGGTGCATAGGTGCTTCTTTGGACCTGAAGTCCACATTATAGACCGCTACATGCAATTGGTAAAGAAGTGCTTCACAATGACAAACATCATGCTAGAAGGCGGAAAAGAAATCGACCTACTTACTTTGAACCCTATCACTAAAGAGAAATATCACATTGAGTGAGAGTCGCACTGGACGAGGGTTCCGTTTAAGGCTCATTGACACTCAAACAAAGAGCAGTCAAGCATAGAAGGGGCTTAGATACGCTAAACGAGATCAAGTTTTCACACCCGACCGTAGTCAATGCATCAAGGAAATCTTTGGTAGGCGGCGATACAAGAAGGTGCTTGTTGTGTGGGAAGTTGAAAATAAAAGCGTAATTGAACGAGCGAAAAGCCTCTATAACATTGAAGTATGGAAAATGGCAGACCTTATGAAAGAGTTAATGCGGAAGTGAAAACGAAACCATACAAAAACGATGTTTTGAGAACAATCCAGCTTATTTCCAGAAGAGTTAGCAATTCCTAACTTTACTTCTGAATAAAAGTAGGAATTCCAAGTCAACCGGCACAAAGAAAGTTTAAGGCTTCAGTCTTAGTCTCAGCATTAGGTGGTGGGGGCGGCTGAATAGTTTTCTGTGCCTTTCTACGATTATATCAATGGCTACAATCGCAGCTACAAGAATCAACGCGACGGCAACTATGGCTATAAGATAAAAGGGTTAAGACAAGGATTGGAGGTGCCCTAGTGGTAAGTTAAGTATACCGTTTTTGAACTAAACCAGGAGAAAGTGTTGCCAAAGTACAATGTGTATGCTTTATTCTTATTTGCTGTAAATTCAAAAGATCTTCCTTGAGAAACTCTTCCTAAATTCACAATAGTCGCTCCCACGGGGTCTGTTACCCAGAAGTCAATGTCATTTCCACCGCCGCCACTTATAGACAATGACTCAGAAAATCTTTGTCCACTCTTTAGGTTGACAGTCAGCATGCTTGTGCTTAAGGCATCCGCTTGAATACTCTCAACATGCGCTGCATTTGCTAATGAGAACATTGCAGACAAAAGAAGAATTATAACTACTGCCTTCAACTGAAAATGTTTCGTTTTCAACCATCCTCAAAGATAATCTTATGCATCTATGTTTAATAAGATTATCTAGCTCTATGGTTCAATAAAGTAGAAAGTTGTGTTTTCGGTATGTTGGGTTTAGGGGTGCGGAGGTCTATTCTGAAGTTTAGGGACTATCGGTTGACGGTAAAACGGATTTTGCTTTATTTTTGTGTAAATCGCGCTTGATTTCTGGATAACACTATTTACCTGTTTTCTACGTATTTTGTTAGCTTTGTAGACAAAAAGTTCATTTTCAACGCTTAGTCCCACAAATGAACAATATTCTCACGGGATGTGTTGTGGTATTGCTTTGCCTGTCTGCGTGTCAGCGCGCGCCTCTCCCTGCCTCAAAAGAAATTTTGTAGGTCTATCACCGTTTGGGGAGGATAGAGAAGGCGTTCAGTAAAACAAGCTAGTAGCATACCGATATAAAAAAAGAGATAGTAAACCCTTGACTTTTATCTCTCTATCTATCTCGTTCTGTGATAGACCCTTGGTTGTTTAACATCTTCTTTTTCAACCATGAGTATCACGGTCACATCGATCGATGTCTCCAGCAAACTCCCACCTTTTTCATTCACGTCGCATCACTTGGTCAACTTGCTCAATTGGAATGATGAACCTCTGAGCAAGCACGCGCAAGCGCTTTTTTAAAAGCGTAGGCATCATACTATAAATGAAATAACTATGCCCCGCAAGGTCCAGATCAAAACCTACGCAATTCCAAAAGGCTACGTCTCAGCAACAAAGGTCAAAAAAGAGTACACAATCTCCACCGAGTTGTTAGAAAAGGCTCTTACGAAAATGGGTTTCTATGAAAGCAAAAGAACACTAACATCCAAACATTATAGGAGAAGTGACGGATTACACGTAGTTTTAACTAAAAGAAGAAAAAGAAAAAGGAGGGAAGAACTTTGGAATGATGAACGCGCAAAAATAACGATACTTAAAGTTCACAGAGATTCTGAAAAACACGAAACAATAAAATTTGACCACAGAAATTTCTTCACAGTTGAATAAAGCAATAACATAAGGGGGATAGAGAGTAAAGGTCTCCTTTTGATTAAGCTAATTTGATATCGATATAAGAATTAAGATTAAACTTCCCCTCTGTCTTTATCTGTCATGTTTTGTGATAGACCCCCTAGGTTTTTTGCGCCTTCAGCATAAGGAGGCGCTGGAACGAATCTGCCGAAAGCCTGGGCAGAGTGAAAGCGAAACCTTACGCATAGCATTCTTAGCATATGCAAAAAGCATAAGCCTCATAACAGAAAAAGTACACGGAAAAATTTAGGGAAGTTAAGGTTTCATTCTTCTCTTCTTCTTCAAGAGAACGGTTGCAATTAAAGTTGTCAGCATAAACAGTGGTAGAATCATGGTTGATGGAAACTCTGGAATTCCCAATACCAATTCAAGGTCATCACTAAGAACGCGTACCATCCTCGTCAAATGGATGAAATGATACCCATATTCCATGCTTGGTTCTATCTCTGTTGCTTCATGCCATTCATTAAACGAAGTTATGACGTATCCGTCTGGCAAGCATGCTCTTGCAGTCAGCCAAGATCTGATGTAGTAGGTTCCATTTTCCCTATCTACCACAAGTCCAGACCGTCCAGATCTACCAGTATCATTATATCCAGGCATTACAGTTGCAACAAAGATCTTGTTTTTGGAATGCGAAGCCTCAGAGGCAAGGTGGTAGAAGTCGGAGATTTCTGACAAATTGAAGGAGCACGGCCCGTAGATATGTAGGCTATCGGTGAAGTCAAGGAAATAATCTGCGAAATCCAGAATCTTCTCCTCGTACCCTGTGAAATCCATCATCAGGAAGGGGTTATACCCTCTTGTTCTTAACTCGTCTACGACGGCTTTCCAAGCGTTATCAAAGAAAGGCTCAGGGCTAACAATTTCGCCTTTGGAATTTTCAATGTAAAAGTAATCGGCAGCAGCCCATTCACTGCACGACTTGTTCACACCACCATCATATGACTCTACTCTTATCGTTACATTTTGTCCTGCATAATCTGATATGTCAAAACTCAGGTCAAGCCAACCATCATTGAAATTAACTACTGAGTCGTTCAATGTCTTCCAATCTGCGACTTCGGTTCTTATCCCTATCCTGAAACCAACATCAGAATAGGGAGGGCAATCATTTCGTATGTCTGATATGCCCACCTTTAGGCTGTACGTTTCATTTGAGTTAAGAAAAATAGAATCTGCGCTTTCAATATATCCGGTGCCATTCAGGTATGGGTGTATTGGGAAGATTCCATATCTCGGCGGTTTTCTAACGTCCTCAGAAAGCATCCAATATTTTTTGACACTTTCGCTTTCGTTTATGTATTCTCCATGCAGTTTCCATGCTTCTGGGTTCAGATTCACGCGGGATCTACTATATACGTAGATTACTGGTCTGTTGCCTATGCTATACCAAGCGCTACTATTAGCATAATTATTTAAGATGTACACAAGGTCATCTATCGTCTGGTTTACACTCGATGTGTCCTCGTAGTAAATTGTAAATTTGAAATTATTTTTTTCACAGACATTTCTAATGTGTAATGTGGCGTTGTCTTCAAAGGATTTTATGCCCCACCATGAAACTATGAAACCATCGATGCCCGCTTCCTTGGCCATGTCAATATGTTCTTTAATTAAGGTTTCATTGTTGGAGTCATAAACATCCAGAAGCGGATAATCTGTTGCAGCTATGTCTCTCCTCCCATTTTTGAAGTTGTCAGGGTTGGATATGCTGTCTTTCCAGTGCCGCCAATCGCCAGAGACGCTCTTGGTGCCGTACCACGGATAATAAAAAGCAAAAACGGTTGGTCTTGTTTCTAACATAGCAATTATTACGATTGATGTTGTTTCTGTGTTTGCATCACCATAAGATGTTCCGTCTGCAAAGTAGTCTGTGACTATTCCACCATTCGTTTCATTCTGAAGGCTCCATATTCTGTTGATAAGTTCAGATTCAAACACAAGTTCTTTTTCAAGAATTTTCGATGCGTATAGCAAGAGCGCAAGTTTGTAGGTTGCATACCGTTGAACATCCTTTGTTGCCGTATCGTTAATGCCTTTCTCGTCCCACATGGTCTTTGCCAATTCGAAATAATCATTTGCAATAGAGCCATTGTTCTGTTGATGATATGAAAGCGCAGCGTAAACAAGGAAGTCTGCATATTGAGACCAATTGCTGATAATTGTTCCGTTACGCACGGTCGTGTTCAAAATATAGTCATTTCTGTACAATGTGCAGTTTGTCTCACTTCTATAAGGCGGTAGGACCGTATTGCCCAATACGACTTCATGAGCATTACTTATGGGTAAGCCATCCGCATCCTTTGGCAAGCCATAGTTGTTGGCAAGGCTAATCAGTTTTGTTCTGATTTTCTCAGCAACAGCTCCAGCTTCGACAGCATTCGATATTCCAGACGCATTTGCCATTTTTAGCGCTTTCCAAGCCCAAAGATTGTCTGAAACAAGCCAATAGGTGTTTGGCGCGTACACCGGAGCTTCGCGGCAAAGATTCAAATTCTGGTTAAATTGAGAATTTATCAGAAAGTCTACAGCCTTTTCAATCCTCCCAACCCCTGAATCCGCTTCTCCCCCTGCATTCGGCTGCAAGACTGTAATGGAAAGGGCAGATGAACATAAAATCAAGATAATTGCTAATGCAAATAATCTCTTCAAGTTTAACACCGACATCGTTTCTATTTTTAGATTCTGAACTTAAGATTTTTGTAAAAATCTTTAAGGAGAACCTTGCAAGGCTTTTTTGCGTGTGCGGGTTTTCACACTTTTAATAGTTTATCTGTTTCTTTAACGTAGTTTATCACAATGTGTCGATTATTGAATAGAAAAACGTGACTGTGGATTTTACGTGCTGATTTTAACTCTGAATTATTGAGCCTTAAACCCTTTATTTTTAGACATCAAGTAGAATTTCTGAATGTGGTATGGATGTGTAAAGCTTATGGAAGATTTTGTTCCTAAAAGAGTTTTCACGTTGAATTGAAATGCGTAGCTGCTGGAGATGAAATATGTGAATTTTAAGTTAAGCCAAGAATTTAGGCGATGCAACATGCGTTTATTTTTATCGTTACGACAAAGGAAATTCGCGTCCGCATTTCGGGCACTTAGCCATTCCGCATTGTACAAGAGATGGACAACCCGAACAAGCAAATGCTCTGCCATACGTTATGTCGAAGGCGAAACCGCACTTAGGACATTTCACTGTATGTTTCGTTGCGAACCCATTCTTTTTCTCTTTCTCCAAATCAACCATTGAGCGAAATTTTAAAACCCTTTCTGGAAATACTTAGCTGGTATGCGGAAATTTTAACAACTTTAAAAACAATTAAATATTTGACTCAGTTTATATGAAAAGTGTCTGTAAAGAACGAATTAGTCTGGGAAAAGAATGCTGAAAACGGATAAAATGCAACGATTAGAACTTTACAAGGACCACAATACGCAAGTCCTTTTAAATAAATTTTTAAGCAGTGAAATAAGCGAACTTGAACCTGTTTATGATCCTAAGCTTGGTTATCGCTATCCGACGGTTGAAACGATTGTTGGTGACGCATCAAGTGCGGAGACATTCTTGAACAGGCTTCACGCGGCTGGTATACTGGAAAGAAGACTTTATGACAAAATTATTTATTGCTCAAAATGTGGTTCCGCAAACATTTCTATTCACCATTGTTGTCCATACTGCAAATCATTTGACGTCCAAAGAAGTGCTCTAATTGAGCATGTTAAATGCGGTTATATGGATGTTGAAGAGAACTTCAGGAAAGGAAACAAGCTTGCTTGCCCAAAATGTCGCGAGGAATTGAAAAAGCTTGACGTTGATTACAGAAAGGCTGGGATGTGGTGCACTTGCAACGATTGCGGTAAAAGCTTTGACATTCCTGTCACGGCGCATTTCTGCAGAAACTGCCATACAAATTTCATATTTGAAGACGCCGTGATTAAAGACGTTTACGCTTACAAGCTGAGAGAAGAGGCAAAGGAAGAGGTTGCCGTAGGCTGGATGGTAATTGCTCCAATAAGAGATTTCCTTGCATGGTATGGATTTGAAGTGAAAAGCCCAGCTTTTATAAAAGGTAAATCTGGAGCAAACCACATGTTCGACATTGCAGCCTACAAAGGAGAGGAAGAAGCCGCGCGAAAAGTAACTGTGATTGATTTGGCAACATCCGCTGAAAATGCTGTGTCAGAACAACCAGTAATTGCGCTTTTTGCTAAAATATATGACGTTTCTCCAGAAAAAGCCTACTTAATAGCGATTCCTAAAATGAGTGAAAACGGGAAAAAAATGGCGGAATTATATAGCATCAAAATAATAGAGGCTAAAAACCAAAAAGAAGCAATAACAGAATTGAAGGATAAGCTGCTTAAGAAATAGAGCAAATAAGAGTATTTTTCAGCTTAATGTTCTGCAAACACCGCCACATTTCCTTTCTCCGTTACAACTTTGACTACGAAGTTTTCCATTGACAAACTTATATCCAATCTAACGTATGTTATGTTTTCCCCTGAATTCACAAATAGGTTGATATCGTAACGTCGATGGTTTGTGGCGTTGTTGACCCATAAGGAGATTAGATGAGAAGTCAAAGGTCCCTCATTTTTGAATGAGAAACGCGCCCTGTCGAACACCGCTCTTACACCGAGAAAATCGATGTCGATGGTTGTGCTTGTGCTGTCTTGAGCTTGGTCGCTGAACTGTACGTAAATTGTGCCGTTGTTCCACACGTAGCTACGCCAACTAGTCGTAAGGTTTACAACATAATAGTCCCAGCCTGTTGTTGGCGTGTGACCTGTTGTCGAGTTGAAACCGAAATCGCTGTATGTTGCTCTTGTCCAATTATAGGCTTTGAGGTACCATTTTTCGCCATTGTCACTTGCTCTATACCTGAGTTGGATTTCAACGGTTTGGATATATGCTAAGGGGTATGTAGACAGGTCAATTACATAGCCGCCGTTGATGTCAAGTCTGTTTTCGATTTTGTAGTAGAGCTTTATCTGGTTTATTTTCTGTAGGTATTGTGAAGTGGTTGATTTTACTCCAGTGATCTTGATTTTGGCGTTTCCGTTTGAAGTATAAAATTGTGGGTTGATGTTGATGCTAAGCAATCTAGTTTCGTTTGATCCACTGGACATGTATGCTAAGTATCCTTCTCCGCTGTTTACGTATGCCGATGAGGAGTAATTCCAAACTTGTATTGTTACGCTTACGCTGGTAATGTTGTATTCGCTTACGACTGTGAAGTTTAGTTGTCCAGGA
>CAVZKK010000020.1:0-12449 GCA_963775925.1 Candidatus Bathyarchaeota archaeon
AAAGATATACTCTGCCTACTAGCCCTATTTGCGTACTGTTTATTGTGGCGTTATCACAGAGGGATGTCACATTGCCGAGGATTGTTAGCCAATATCCATAGTCCCACCAGCTACATACAACGGTCGTAGAGGTGAAAGATTATCTTTTAGTCCATTCCAACGCGTCCAACCACGCTCTTACAGGCTGATTAGGTACTAGTGAGAGGCTGCCAGCCGTAATGGTGATTGGATATATGCTTGCATATATACTTTGGGCATTCCCCCAGATTGAGGTGAAAAGGCGAAGTTTGTCATTAGGATAAGGAATATTAAGAAGATGGTGGTCCAGCTGAACTCTTTTCCGACATGTTCCAAGCTATACTTCTTTTTCGTAAAGATTTTCGGCGGTTCTTTCAACAATGTGATAAACGGTTTTAATATTCCTATTATTCCAACAGCTGCTATAAGACCAAAGGCAGGAGCAATAAGTACGAGCAATCGCACCATGGAACCAGCAAAGTAAAGAGATGTTAGACCAAAAATCAAGAGAAATAGGTTTCGATTATTAAGATTTCTCAAAATGAAAAAAAAGCCTGCTATAAAGAATATTATTCCTATGCCAAACTCGTAATATATGGAACCCCAAGCCGAAATTCTGTGTTCAGCCACAGATTCTATAAGCGAAGAGGCCGAACGCACAAGTGGGTCAAGAACTGAAATGAACTTTGCACCTATATTTTGCATGTAACCTAGCTGCCAAAGCACCCCAAAACCACTAATCAGCAAAACCAGAAAAACTATGATAAAAATGCTCTTCCATTTCGCAGATGTCAAGACTCGAACAACTTCACAGAAACAGAGCACTACAAATACTCCTGCAATCGCCAAAATGGCAGTTGTGGTAAGATAGCCAGGTCCAAGTCTGGGAACATTTATCGCAATAAATAAACCTAACCCGAACGTCAAACTATATGATACAAGCAACCGTTGCGTGTATCTCTTAAGCAAAATCAACACAAAAACAAAGAGAACCGTAAGGCCGAGACCGTAAAATGCGGCACCCCACCCACCACAGAAAAATCCTAAGGTCAATCCGGAGCCAATCGCATATTTCGCAGACGAGGACAGGGGCCTGTTTTCTTCAATCGCTCTTAAAAACAAGAATGTAAACACCATGAGTGCGAATATTCCGATTGCTTCGTCGTCGAAAAATCCGAGGGACGTTCGCTGAATGTAAGAAGGACTTAAGGCTAAGGAAAGGGCCGCCAATAGTCCAATGGGCTTTCCACTAATGTCCTTGCCCAAAAAATAAATCACTAAGCAAGCCAGCATACCCATTATCGCTGGAAAAAGTGCGCAGAAATCCATCAGTTGAATGTTTACACCTAGCACTGAAATTATTTCATAGAAAATCGCTGCTGTAAAAGGTAACCCTGGAGACCCTGTTGTTACGTATATTCCACCTGGGTACCAGCGTTGTGTGTCATGCCACCCAGGGGGTGGCCAAGCCCATGAGATAAACCCGTTTTTTACTACATATTCTGTGAAACGATATTGAAAGTAAGGATCAAACTCTGAAAGGTGCATTGAGCCGGCTTGTATTTCCCATTTTATTGGAAATATGCGTATAATGAAAGCTACAAGAAGTATGAGTAGCAATGCTGAAAAAGTCAATATTGACCCATGGCTTATTTTAATTCGCAGCTTTCCTAAACTTTTCAGACCGTTAACAATGTGTTCTTTTGATAGGATTTCTTTAATCCTCATTTCGAGTCCATCTCTCTACAAGATTATTGAAGTGTTTTATTTCTCTTGCGGTTAACGGATGTTTTACATGAAATATGTCAATCTTATATACCTTTCCAAAAATGAATAAAAAGCGAAACTAGAATGATTTCTGATATTTCACGTTGTGGTTTTTCGCTTGTAACCATAATTGTCAGCGTCATAAAACGGAAAAGGCACAATTTTTCCCTTTGCCAGCTTATCGCGTATTTTCACGTTGATAGTGTTTCCCTCTTGGGCTTGAGAAGTTTGAATATAAGCCATTCCTATACCAAATTTGAGCAGTGGCGAAAATGTTCCGCTTGTTATGTGTCCTATATTTTCGCCTTTATCGCTGTAGATTTCATAGCTTGGTCGTGGTATCCCTTGCTCTATCATCATGTATTCCGACACGTTTGCGTTTAATTCCTTCATTTTTCTGTTTCAGCAGTGCCTCTTTTCCTACGAAGTTTTCCTTCTGGAATTTCACTACAAAACCCAGCGCCGCTTCTAAAGGAGTCGTGTTTTCATCGATGTCGTTTCCATATAGACACATTCCAGCTTCAAGCCTTAACGTGTCTCTTGCTCCCAATCCGCATGGTTCTATTCCGAAGGTTTTACCAGCTTCGAGAATGGCATTCCACAACTTTACAGCGTTATCTGGATTTGCTAATGAGGCTTCCCATATGAAAACTTCGAATCCATCCTCGCCTGTATACCCTGTTCGAGAGAGAAAAACATCTACATTTGCCAATCGTGAATGGGCACATTTGAACCGTTCAATTTTGCCTAAATCTTCTGGGGAAATTTTTTGAAGAATTTTTTCGGCACTTGGGCCCTGAACTGCGAACATTACGACGTCATCTGAAATTTCTTCAATTTTTACCTTGAAGCCTTTAGCATTTGTAACCAGCCAATTGTAGTCTTTTTCTCTATTGGTTGCGTTGGAAACCATCATGAACTTTTCCTTTTCCAACCGATATATTACAAAGTCATCTATTATGCCGCCGTTTTCATTGCACATGACTGAGTATTGGGCACTATTAGGCGACAGCCTAGAAACATCGTTTGTTATTACGTAGTTTAGGAAATGTTCAGAGTCAGCGCCTTTGATTATTACCCGTCCCATATGGGAGATATCAAAAATGCCAACGCTGTTCCGCACTGTCAAATGTTCGGGTATTATGCCTTTATACCATATGGGCATTTCAAAACCAGCAAAAACCGTCAATTTTGCCATTTGCTGATGCACTCCATAAAGTTGGATTCTACGAATTTTCTCTGCCAAAATTTTTCACTCCTCCGCCAACATCTTATTTTATGGGCTTTACTTCGACATTAATGGGTATGAGTGCAAGTTTCTTGCCGCACTTTGGACATTTCCCATTCGTGTTCATGTAAAATTTCATCGGGTGGTCTTAGTTCAGCACCATCATATAAAACGTAGCCACATTGTTGACATATAACACGTTGGGGCAAATCAATACACTCCGCACAATGGTAAGGAATAAGCATCTACGGCATATTTATTGGTTTGCTAATCGAAATTTGCCATCCCACAATTCGACACAAAACTTTAATTTTAGATAACGCTTAATTCTGGAAACCATTTCCATTACGCCTACATGGTTTGTGTAACCATGGAAAAGTACACGCTAATCATCACTGAAAAGCCGGATGCAGCGCAAAGAATAGCCTCTGCCCTTGACGCACAAGGAAAAGCAAAGAAAATGGAGCATAACGGAGTACCATATTATGTGGCAAAACGGGATAAGGAGATAATTGTTGTTCCGGCTTTAGGACATTTATACACGGTTGCCGAAGAAAGAAGAGGAAGAAACTATTACCCCGTTTTCAGTTTTAAATGGGTGCCAAGACATGTCGCCGAAAAGGGTGCAAAACAAATTCGCACATGGCTTGAAACTATTTCAAAATTGGCAAATGACGCTGACATGTTTATTGACGCATGCGACTACGACATTGAAGGAAGCATTATTGGATACTGCTTACTGAAATATGCATGCACTAACAAAGAAGGCATCTCAAAACGCATGAAATATTCCACCTTAACCAAGGAGGAACTAGAGAAATCCTATGCTGAAATGTTGCCACATCTGGATTTTGCCCTAATAGAGGCCGGACGCACAAGACATGAAGTTGACTGGCTTTACGGTATAAACCTTTCACGGGCATTAACAATAGCGGCGAGGGATTGGAGCGGAAAATACGTAACATTAAGCACAGGAAGAGTACAAGGTCCAACGCTCAGATTCCTCGTGGCTAGAGAAAAAGCAATCAGATGTTTCGTGCCAACCCCTTACTGGGGCATAAAGGCAGAAGCCGAAATAGCTGGTTCAATTTTCGAGGCGGGATATGAAAAGAAAATCATCGAAACCAAAATGGAAGCAAACACCATAGTTGACGCTTGCAAGGGAAAAAACGGGGAAACAGAGAAAATAGATATTAAAAAATTTCAGCAATCACCACCAATGCCCTTCGATTTAGGCGCTCTACAAAGCGAAGCCTACAGCCTCTTCGGCTATACACCAATGCGTACTTCAAACATCGCTCAACGCTTATACTTAGACGCTTTAATCTCTTACCCGAGAACAAGTAGTCAAAAACTCCCGCCAGCAATAAATTATGAGGCAATACTAAAAAACCTAAACAAGGTTCCTGAATATAAGAAACTTGCAGCGGAACTTCTTACAAAAACGGAATTGAAGCCCAATGAAGGAAAGAAAGAAGACTCTGCACATCCAGCCATATATCCAACTGGAAACTTGCCAGAAAAGGTTCTAGAAACCTCTGAAAGAAACATTTGGGACCTTGTCGTTCGAAGGTTTATGGCGGTTTTTGGTGAACCAGCCATAAGGCAAAGCATCAAAGTCTGCATCAATGTAAATGGGCATCGCTTTTGCCTACGGGGAAGACAAACTTTAAGGGAAGGTTGGCTACGCTTCTATGGACCTTACGTAAGGTCAGAAGAAGTTTTGTTGCCCCCAATAGAAGAGGGACAAGCAATCAACATCAAAAAAGTGATTTTAGAAGATAAGTTCACTAGACCGCCGTCACGATATAATCCGAGTAGTCTCCTTAAAAAAATGGAAGAAGCAGAAATCGGAACAAAAGCTACAAGGGCTGGTATTATACAGACATTTTATGACAGAAAATATGTTAGAGACGAAAGAATGATTGTAACAGATTTAGGTTTCGAGGTTCTCGAGGTTCTGAAAAAATATTGCCCAACGGTTGTTTCAATGAAACTGACAAAAGAACTTGAAGAAAAGATGAATAAGATTCAGATAAACGGCGAAAAAAGAGAAAATGTCCTTCTAGATGCTGTTGAAATCCTTAAACCCGTAGCAGAGGAGTTAAAAGGCAAGGAGAAAATAATCGGCGAACAACTAAGCAACGCCATAAAAAAGGCAAGACTTGAAGAAGGAACAATTGGCACTTGCCCGATTTGTAACACTGGAAAACTCATGATGATATATTCGAGAAGAACTGGCAAACGTTTCGTTGGATGCACAAACTACTTCAAAGGATTATGCAAGGCATCATTCCCACTTCCGCAGAAAGGCACTGTAAGACCACTTGGAACGAACTGTCGTGGATGCGGTTGGCCTAGAGTTCAGGTTCGAATAAAGGGAAGACGTCCGTGGACGCTGTGTTTCAATCCAAAGTGCCCATTGAAAGAGGAAAGGAGGAAAAGAATTGAACTGCAAAATATGCAGTAGGGAAGCTGGCGAAAACGGTTATTGCGAGTTGCACATGAAAGCCTATGAAAGCATCGTTAAAAAATATGAGCCTTGGAAAAGGGCATTGAAAATCTCTTGGAAAGAGTATTTAAGCGAGATTGTTAAGAATCCTTTAACAGGAGAATGGGCTAAAGAAGTGACGGAATACTTAATTAAAAGTGGAGAAAAATAAAATGTCACGAACGGTTAAGAAAAAAATCTCATCAATGTCTTATTCCTTAAACGGATTATACCGTAAAATTTCAACAGTGAAACCATCAACTTTGATTCTTTCAATAATTACTATTGCTACCGCGATATTTTTGTTTGGCGGCGGTCTGTATAACTTAACAGTGAAGCCTTATTCAGCAGTTTATTCTCAAGGACGCTTCATCTTAGTTAATCCATATCTCTCAGAACAATTTATAGCTGACAGCGTTGCTGCCATGATTCTGTTCTCACTTGGCACCGTTGGGTTAATAGTCATATATCAAAGCACAAAATATGCATATAAACCAAGACAAGCCTACATGATGTTTATGGTAGGAACAGTTCTTCTACTATTGGCGTACATATTTCTTGAAGTTGAAATAAAAATTAAAACCGGTTAATAAATCTACCAAGGATTATTTTTTAAGCCCAGTTTGTACGCTACAAAATTTGTTAACAAATGTATAGGAGGAGTTACAATTAGCACTGCTAGGATAAGCTCGGGAAACAAGTTTTTTAACGAAAAGAAAAATGAGAACAGAATTGCTCCAATTATGAAGTCAATTTGATCAATAACTGGCAACAGCTCACCAGGAGCAAGCCCAAGTCTTCTCTTTACAAAAGCCCCTGCTAAGTCTCCAAATAAAGCCCCTAAAGATAATAGCAAACCAAACAAAAGTGAATAACCGAAAAATGCGCTTTCTACTAGACCGACAGCGGTCCCAATAATCAGTCCGGAAAAGAAACCTTGAAAGGTCTTGTTTTTCCCAAGAATTGGTTTTCCATCAAAAAAATTTTTTCCAAAATCTATAGGATAGCCCCCGCCGGTAATTACTGGTATGGCGTTTGCACAGTATGCTGGAAATATGAACTTTAATGCTTCAATGATTAGCTCTATTATTCCCATTTCCATAACCATCAATGAGTTGAATACTCATGTATTCCTGTTTCTCCTATTTTTAAATGGCAAGCTAAGGGCTGAACCTTTTTTGGACTTTTTTCCAAAATTGCCTTGATTATTCCTGGGTTTTCGGTGGGTTTCATGACGATTATTGTGTCAGCCCAGAACTTTATGACCCTTGTGGCCACTGGTTCTATGCTTACGTGAGCCTCGTTGAAAACGCTTCGCACTTGGCTTGTCATTAAAACAGCGATTTTCTGAGTTTTGGCAATCTGCGCTAACAATGCCATCTGTCTATTTAATTCACGATTTAGTTCAAATGTTTTTTCTGGAAATTCTGCAATTTCGGCGCGATAAAGCGTTGTCATGGTGTCAATAATTACGAGCCCGAAGCTTTTAGTTATATAATCTGTTAACTGGTCTATAACAAGTGTTTGTTCACGGAAATTATTTGGTTTCATTAAAATTATCAGCTCTGCAATTTCTTTGAATTTTTCAGAGGCCATCTGAGAAAGCCTTCTGGTGGAGAAAGTGCCGTCGCAATCTACAAATAACGTTTTATAACCTTGCCCCGCACAATTTATAGCACATTGTATAGCTAGAGTTGTTTTTCCAGTCTCCGCTTCCCCATAGATTAAGCTAACACTTTCAAATGGGATACCTCCTTCTAGAATCTTGTCAATTGTCCTACAGCCTGTTGAAATCTTCTGTACCACGGTCACGCACATCAACGAATATAAACCACGAAACTAATAATTTGTTTTGTGTTCAAACATATATACAAATAGGAAAGCTATATGAAAGCGAAGATTGCTGTTGCGACTGTTTCAGGAAAAGCCTACTACTTAATTGTCAACGAGTTGAAAAGGAAGAATATACCTTTCATAAGCTTAACTCCAAATGATATTATCCCCATAGAAATTAAAGTTGCCATAACCACAAAAGAGGAGCAACATCTAATAGATCATGAAAAAATTCTGGTGTACCATGACGGAGTAGAACCAGAGGCATTGATAAATGAAGCATTACAAATTATTCAGGGAAAGGAATATTATGAAAAAATCGTTATAGGCGTAGACCCTGGTGAAGTTTTTGGAATGGCAGTTCTGGCCGATGGAAAAGTCATTGAAACAGGAAACTGTTTTAGCGTTGAAGAAACATTAGATAAAATAAAGAAAATCCTGAGGAACCTTGAGAAAATCCCAATAACCTCGGTTTCAGTAAAAGTTGGCAACGGAGTCCCTGCATATAAAGAAAACCTTTTACAGGTTTTGGATAATGCACTACCTTCAAATGTAATGTTAGAAAGCGTGAGCGAAGCCGGAACAAACCGTTACTTAAGTGAAACTAAGCATAGAAGAGGTTTGAGAGATATTGTCTCAGCTATAAAAATAGCTGGAAGAAATGGGCAAACATTTCCAAGGAGGAAAACAAATGATTCAAACGGTTGAAAATGGTAAAACTCTGTTAGTTGACGGCCCAGCCTCTGTCATCGTGACTTCAGGTAAGGTGGAGGTGTTTGGCTCCATAATGGGCAACACAAGAAAAATTGTGATACGTGAGGGTAAAAGATTACCTTTTGCAGTAGAGGAAAAAGCAACGTTTGACGTTTCGTTAGGAGAAAATGCCATTGTAGAAGAAGTTGATGGCAACGCTATTCCAACATCGTGGATTAAATCATTTGAAGAACTTCTGAAAATTCAAGCGAAGCCTGTTACCGCAATAGTGCTGGGCACAGTTGATTCTGGAAAAACGAGTTTCTGCACATACTTAATAAACAAACTGCTACGTGAAAAAAAGAAAGTTGCAATTTTAGATGGAGACTTAGGTCAATCCGACATAGGACCACCGTGCACAGTTGCCTATAACTTTGTAACGAAGCCCATAACGGACTTATTTAATCTAGAAGCGAAAAATGCTTTCTTTGTTGGCGACACTTCACCAAGCATCGCCATCAACAAAGTAATTGAAGGTTTAACCTCGCTAAAAAGAGAAATTTTAGGCAGTAATCCAGATTTCATTGTTATAAATACTGACGGTTGGGTTGAGGGAGAAGAAGCTGTTAATTATAAGGTTAAGCTCATTGAGGAACTTAACCCGGACATAATTTTCTGCATTCAACAAAAAGATGAATTGACACCCTTCTTAAATGCCCTCGAAAAGTTCGTGAAGGTTGTTGTTGATTCTCCTTCAGCTATAAAACAAAGAAGTAGAGAAAAACGCAGAAACTTACGGGAACTTGGATATATGAAATATTTGAGAAATGCAAAAGTGCAATCTCTTCCGCTAAACTGGTTAAAAATTGAAGAAAACGAACTATTTGGCCTAAGCGGAACACGTGAGGACACTAGACAGGCAAGGAAAATCTATGAACTTCTAGGAATGAAACCACTGCACCTTGCGGAACTAAAGGATAGAATTTGCATAGTTATTGGTAGAAGACGCTGGATTAACGAGGACAACATAAAAAAGGTTGAAGAATTCGCGAAGAAGAAAATGGTTGTGACTCGGAAGGGCGAAGAGGAAGACGTACTCGTAGCTTTGTATAATGTCGAGAGAAAATTCCTAGGCATAGGCGTTTTAAAAGAGGTCGACTACGCAAGAAAAACTCTGAAGATTTTGACTCCCGTTGCGAAAGAAATTTCAATAGTTGCTCTAGGAAAAGTTAAACTGGACAAAAACCTAAAAGAAATTCCGGCTTTTACAGAAGAAAACCAATAGGAGTTCGCAACAATTAGAAAACTTTTTTGAAGAAATGCAAAGTCACAAATGTTTGTCCAACTCTCATTTTACCTCACAACTGCTTTGATGGACAAAGGGTGTTTGCTGGACATTGCTTACATAAGGGATTTCTAGCTCTGCAATACTTTCTGCCGAGTAAAATCAGCAAAACATGAACTGCTAAATAGTCTTTTGGGTTGTAAAGTGATTGAAGACGTTTACGGATAGTTTCATAGTCTCCGTTTGCAGGCGCTAAACCTAACCGTTTTGCTACACGATTGACGTGAGTGTCCACTGGGATTGTTGGTTTTTCTGAACAAAAAAGCAAGACGACATCGGCTGTTTTTGGTCCGACTCCCGGAAGCTGCAGAAGTGTTTTTCTTGCTTCTTCGAAGGGCAACGACAGAATTAGTTTTAGATTGCCATGGAATTTTTCAAGGATTATTTTTGAGGTTTGTTTTATTGCTTTAGCTTTACTTCTATACAAGCCAGCCACTTTCAAGCATTCTTCAATTTGGCTTATTTCGGCATTCGCCAATACTTCGGACGTTATTTCGAATAGCTTCGATAAGTTTTCGAAGGCTTTTGTCGTGTTTCTGCCAGCAGTGTTTTGCGAAATTATTGTTACGATTAATGTTTTAAATGAATCTCTGTTTGAGGTCGTCCATTCTGGCATTGTGAAGGTTTTTCGGAGTATTTGCAGAATTTTCTCTGCATAATTTTCAGTCATTTGTTGCATCGCCTTTGAAAACAATAAATAGTGAATGCATGAAGCTATAAATAGACAATGGAGACTTCAATATGGAACGCGCAAAGATTGTTAAAGACGAGATAATTGAGCAAAACGTGCGTTTTCTAGCAGTGTACATGGAAACAAAGAACGCGTGTTTAATTCTACTCAGCGAAAACGAAGACAAACTTGGAACGCTGGCAATTGCTGTCCCAAAACCAAGAGACTTGATAGGGCCAGCTTCATCATCCATTCTTTTGGGTGATAAGAATGCAATTTCAACCCGCATGTTCGCTGAGTATTTGGCTTCGAAAAAAGGAAAAATAGCGTTAGTTTCCATATATTTGGAAACAATCGACGAAATGCGAGCCCAATCAATTCTTATGAGGTTAATTGAAAAAGTTGTCCACAGAGAACCAGAAAAAGAGGGAACAACCGCATGAGCCTTAGAGAGTTTCTTAAACAAATGGAAACAAGAAAAGAAATTTTGCAGATAAAAGATGAAGTGTCCACACGTTTTGAAATTCCATTCATCATGAAGAGTTTTGAGAACCAAGGTTCGGTTCTCATGTTTAAAAATGTAAAAGATAACGAAACAAAGATTGTTGCCAACGTTTGTGGAACTCGGAAGAGAATTTGTGCAGCGCTTAATGTTGATCGTGATAGACTTTATCGAAGGTTGACAGAAGCTTGGCGTTCACCAAGAAAGCCAAAAATTGTTGAGGATGGCGCGGTGAAGGAAATTGTTGAAAATGACTTGTCTAGGATTCCAGTTTTAACACATTTTGAAAAGGATGCTGGTCCATACATCACTTCGGCAGTTGTATATGCAAGAAGCATTGATGGAAAAGTGGAGAACGTTTCGGTGCATCGCCTTCAAGTTTTAGACAAGAAGCATTTAGCAATTCGTTTGGTTCCGCGTCATCTTTTCAAATTGTGGCAAGTGGCAAAGGAATCTGGTAAAGACTTGGAAGTATCAATTTCTATTGGTGTTCCCCCGGCAATTATGCTGGCGGCCTCTTCACCTGTTCCCTTTGGCGTTAATGAATTTGAAGTGGCAAACGCTTTGATGGATAATGATCTCCGCTTAATTAAGTGTGAAAATGCAGATGCTTACGTTCCTGCAGAGGCTGAATTAGTCTTGGAAGGCAAAATCTCTGCGACAAAGGAAGTTGTTGAAGGACCCTTCGTAGACATGACTGGAACATACGACATTGAAAGAAAACAGCCCGTAGTCGAAGTTGTAGGAGTTATGCACAGGAAAGATTATGTTTATCAGGCGCTTTTGCCTTCTGGAGCTGAACATAGGCTTCTGATGGGTTTGCCGCATGAAGTTTTGATTTGGGATGCTGTTTCAAGGATTGTGCCCAAAGTCTATGCGGTTAACCTTTCTGTTGGTGGAAGCGGATGGCTTCACGCCATAATATCCATTGAAAAACAGCTTGACGGCGACGGGAAAAATGCTTTGTTAGCTGCTTTTGCGGCACACCCAAGCTTAAAACATGCTGTAGTTGTGGATTCTGACATTGACGTGTTTAATGTTTCTGATGTTGAATGGGCTATTGCAACCCGTTTCCAAGCCAGCGAAGACCCCTACTTGTTATAAAGAATGTGCGTGGCTCGACGGTTAGATTCTTCTGCCGATCAGGAGACAGGCTTAACAACTAAAATGGGTGTTGATGCGACTAGACCATTTACCAAGCCTAAGGAAAAGTTTGATAGAGCAAAAATCCCGGCTAGTAGACACGTCGATACGCTTGTTCATAAGTTGACGGGGTTGTGAGACACGGAATTTCTGCACACCAATTTATATATGAGGCTTTAAGACAATAGAAAAGCTGGTGGTTTTGTTGTCAGATAAGAAAAGGGATGAAAGCGGCATGTCGCTAAAAGTTGAGGATGCTATGGTAAAAGAAGTAATGACTATAGATGAAAATGCAACGGTTAAAGAGGCAGCCGAGATCATGAACAAGTTTGAGATAGGCTGCTTGATTGCTGTTAGGAAAGGAAAAGCCATGGGCATAATAACTGAAAGAGACCTCTTAAAAAGGGTGGTTGCAGAAGCGAAGGATGCAACAAAAACTAAAGTTAAGGAAATTATGTCTAGTCCATTGGTTGTTGTTGAACCTAGCATGAATTTGGAAGAAGCTGTGAGATTAATGTTTCAGATGAAGATTAAGAAGTTGCCAGTGGTTGACGGAAAACGTCTTGTGGGTTTGGTGACGTTAACTGATATAGCTCGTTTTCAGCCCCAGATGATCAAGATTTTGAAACAACTTGCTGTGAGACAAGCTGCGCCGAAAAGCATGAAAAAAGTCATAGACTACTACGTTGTTTGACGAACGCGTAGTTTTTCTTTAGTGCGCTATTTTGAAGAAGTTTAAATGTCTAGGTTTGACTCTAA
>CAVZKK010000021.1:0-7250 GCA_963775925.1 Candidatus Bathyarchaeota archaeon
TGTATGTTTACTCTTAAGCCAATGTTTACTTTCTCAGGGTCGATGTCTCTCATTGTCATGGGCAGGCAAGTGTTAGTTCCGTCTATCCTAATCATTGCACCGACTAGTGGCTGCAGATGCGCCATTGAAGGCCATGCAATAACCATAATCGTATATGAGTGAACTTCTCCTTTCTTAGGAAGCTCAATCCACTTTGTTTCTGCAAGCTTACACTTGGGATTAAAGCAATGTGCACGTGGCGGACAATAGACTAATCCGCATTTTGGACATTTCGTTCCGTACAATTTTCCTTCTAAGAGCCCTGTGAAGAATTTAGAGACTTTGCCGTAGCTGTGATGGAACATGCTGCCGTGAGGTCTGTGCACAATCATGAATTTCTCAGGCTTCAAATCATTTAAGCGTTGGCCCATCGTTCATTTCGATTATTTTCCATCCTTCAGGTCTCCAGCCGCCTTTGCGTTCCCAGTCTTTCCACCATTCCTCGTCAATCTTCTGTTCTTTCAGAACTTTTTCTGATCCTGGTTGCTTCATTTTTTACACCTCCAAAACTACGGCGCCTGCTTGGCATCCTGTTCCGCCGTGTCCGTGTATGAAGCCTTTTTTCGGGTTGCTTAATTGTCTGCTGGGTGCGCCCCATTTTTTGCCGATTTGGTTGCCGAGTTGCCAGTAGACGTCGACTACTTGAGCGATTGATGTTGAGCCAACTGCGTGTCCCTGAGCGGTCAACGCACCGCTGAGTTGGCATGGAAGTTCTCCATGAGGCGCGATTACGCCTTCTCGAAGTAGTTTCTTTCCTTCGCCTCTCTTGCAGAAATCAAAGTCTTCAAGTCCTGCCAAAACGACGCCTGCATATGGGTCGAAAATTTCGACAAGGCTAATTTCTTTTCGCGGGTTCTTCACTCCAGCATCTTTGTAAGCCATCCTCGCGGATACTCTTAGTGAGCCAAAGTTGACTAGGTCAGGGTATGGTGACATTGGCTTTGGAATGTTTTTAGGCCAGATTTTTTCGTCTTCTGGGTACAAGCCTTTCCATGCTGGGTTATCTGGGCGGTCTCCAGCTCTCATTGTATCTGTGCCGAAGCCTACACCGCTTATCCAAACTGGGTTGTCAGTTAGTTTCTTGGTCATTTCTTCATTTGCCAAGAGCAATGCCGATGCGCCTTCGCTTGTCATTGCACATTCATAAAGCCTATACGGCCATGAGATTAAACGGGATTTGTAGACGTCGTCCACTGTGATTTTGCTGAAGCCATGTTGGGCTGGCCACTGTGCGTAGGGGTTTTCAAGCGAGTTGTTGTGGCATAGAACTGCAACTTCAGCCAAGTCTTCTTCAGTGTCTCCATAAACGTGCATTCGACGAGCTTCCATTGTTGCGTAGAACGCGTTGTAAGTGAAGCCTGAAACGAAGTCCCAGTCTGTGTCTCCAGCGATGGCTATGGCTTCGTTAACTTTCTGAATGGGTAGCTCGTTCATTTTTTCCCATCCGACAACGAGAACCACTGGGAACATGCCTGAACGTATCCATAAGGCTGCGTTTATTACTGCGTCGATTGGAGTTGCGCCGCCTGATTCAACTCTATAGGCTGGTACGCCGCTTAAGCCTAGATAGTCGTGAATTATCCAGTGCATACACTGTTGCTGTTCCAGTATGTCGCTGAAGTATGAGTAGCAACATGCATAGCCTTTCTTTATGAAATCTCCAAGTTCTAGGTCTGGAACATCGTCCAATATCATTTTGACTGCTTCTGCACACATCTCTTCTTGCAACGTGTGTCTTGGGTTGTCGAACCTTGAAATGCTACCAGCGACTACTCCGACTTTTTTCAACTTTCCACCTCATATTAAACGAAGATGTAGTTAGTGGATTCCAACAACTAATAAGATTTTTGCGGTAATTAGCCCTAAATTAAGAATAGAAATACAAATTTTGAGAGGATGACTAGAAAAATCTGGGAATCTTTTTATAATGTCGCTTATCATTTTATTTGCATGCAGATACTACAGTTATCAACTTCTCTCCCTAGAAATGAGTATTCAACAGAAGAGCTTATGGAGGTTTTTCCATGCAAACTTCCCGAAGGCGTCAAACAGAATATACTCAACTTGGGAGTTTCAAAACGATACCTCATTAACAATGTAGCTTCATCTTCAAAATTGGAAACCATTTTAAGCGAGGCTGGCCTTGTTGAACTTTGCGTAGAGGCATGTAAAAAAGCCATTGAAAAGGCTAGCGTATCCGTTAGGGATATAGGTTATTTTGTTGCTGCTTATGATGTGAACCCGTTTTTGTGTCCTGGCCTCAGCCAGCTTTTAGTTCGAAGAATTGGTTTTAACCCTTACATTAAGCATGTTAATGCTCAAGGAATAGCCAGCACTGCCTTTCCTAAAGCCCTAGAACTTGCAGAAAATTACCTTGCGGCGCATCCGGAAGATTATGTTTTGCTTTGCATTTCAGGAGTAAGCTCATACTGGTTCCAAAATCAGGTGCGAGGCATAAATAAAGTCATGGAAATCAGTCAAATTAACCAGATAAAAGAAGAAGCCAAAAGACAAATAGAATTAAGAAAATGGATTGCGACTATGGAGTTTTTCCTTTTTGGAGACGGAGTAGCCGCTGCCATAGTAGCAAAAGAGGGGGAAGGCTTATCAGTTGAGAGGATTGTGGAAGTTACAAACCTTGGAAAGAAAGATTTTTTGGCTGGTTATGCTAGGCTCTCAGCCTTAAACGAACCTTTCAAATTTGGCTTTTATTCGCATCTTGGCAGAGAAATTCCAGAACTGGGAACAAAATATACGGCTTTAGCTCTCGAAAGACTGCTTGGGAAAAACGCTGAAAACACTATAAAAGTGACGAAGAAGTGGGCGGTTCACACGGGTAGCAAAAAAATACTAAACATTATAGCTGAACGCCACAGAATTCCATATAAAAAAATTAGGGAATCGCATGAAGTGCTTAGGGAATATGGCAACTTAGCCGGAGCAAGTTTACCATTTATCCTTGAAAAAATAGTCTCAGGCGGCGAACTCTCAAGAGGCGACATTGTTTTGATGGTTGGTTATGGATGGGGATTTTCAGCCTCCGCCGCCTTGCTAGAGTTCAAGAGATAGCATGACGAAAAGTCTTCTACTTCGTAGAAGGTTTAGTATCAAGAACCGCATTCATTAATTTGACACATTGACTTTCCTTTTCGCAAGCTCGACATAGTACGGCTTCTCGGATTATAATTGGCACATGTTTGGGCAAGCGCTTAGCGCCATTTGATGCTAATATTTACGTTTGACATGGCTCTTCTTGATTTGTTTTCTCTTGCGTTTGCCCATTTCATTCAGCCTTTTCATCCACGTGCCTCTGACATACAAGGCATCAACGCCTGGCTCAACGACTGCTTCTATTCCAACGGTCTTATGCTTTCTTTTCTTCTGTGGCTTTTTACGAGACATATTGTTTCATTTGTTAGAATTCCAATATAAAAACCCCTTCATAATACGTATATGGTCTTAGCTTTAACATGAAATTTAATGGTTTTGAACCGATAAGAAAATATCTTTTTAGGTTTGATACCGATATGTGAATTAAACACTAAACAATTCAATAATGGAGGCAAAACATACAATGTTTAATGAAGAGAAGATTAACGAAATAAAGCGAGAGAGGGAACGCTGGGAAAAAACAACACTTCCAAAATGGATAAGGCAATGCCCAGAATGTAAAAGTGAATTTCGGAATCATTCAGGCATGCTGATAAAACGCGTTTACACTCCAGAAGACATTAAGACGTTGGATTACCTACGAGATTTGGGCTTTCCGGGCGAGTATCCCTTCACTCCGCGGCGTACATGCAACCATGTACCGTGGCCGCTTATGGACAATGCGAATGTTCGCAGGATATGGCACGGCAGAACAAACAAACAAACGCTTCAAATACCTACTGAAGGAAGGCGAAACAGGCCTAAGCACAGCCTTCGATTATCCGACAATAATGGGTTACGATTCAGATCACTCCATGGCAAAAGGGGAAGTGGGCATATGCGGAGTAGCCATATCGTCATTGAAGGACATGGAAATCCTATTTGACGGGATACCGCTAGACCAAGTTACAACTTCTATGACCATAAATGGTCCAGCACCCATGCTGCTTGCCATGTACGTAGCCGTAGGAGACAAGCAAGGTGTGCCAAGAGAAAAGATTGGAGGAACAACACAAAACGACAATCTGAAGGAGTTTTTCGCCCAGAAATTATGCATATTTCCGCCAAAGTCCTCAGTAAAACTCACAACAGACATAATTGAATATTGTGCTAGGCATTTGCCCAGGTGGAACCCCGTAAGCATAAGCGGCTACCACATCCGCGAGGCTGGCGCAACTGCCCTTCAAGAATTAGCCTTCACTATTTATGACGGAATAGCCTATGTTGAATCCACCATAGAAAGAGGATTAAAAGTGGACGATTTCGCCCATCGCTTGTCATTCTTCTTCGCATCCCACAACGATTTCTTCGAAGAAATAGCCAAATTCAGAGCAGCCCGCAGACTGTGGGCAAAAATAATGAAAGAACGATTCCACACCAAAAATCCTAGGTCTATGTGGATGCGCATGCACGTTCAAACCTCAGGATGCACGCTCACAGCGCCGCAGCCACTAAACAACATCACACGCACCACTATACAGGCGCTGGCAGCAGTTTTAGGCGGAACACAGTCGCTACACACAAACTCCTTCGACGAAGCCTTGTGCTTGCCGACTGAAGAAGCAGTTAGAGTAGCATTAAGAACACAGCAGATAATAGCCCACGAAAGTGGAGCAACAAACACCGTAGACCCATTGGCAGGCTCCTATTACGTAGAAGCCTTAACAAATGAGATGGAAGAAAAAGCAATGGAGTACATCCAAAAAATAGACGACATGGGCGGAGCAATAGCCGCCATAGAAAAAGGATTCTTCCAGAAAGAAATCGCCGACAGCGCCTACAGATACCAAAGGGAAATAGACGAGAAAAAACGCATAATTGTTGGTTTAAATGAATACACCATCGAAGAGGAAGAATGCCCAATAAAGCTTTTAAGGATAGACCCAAAAGCCGAAAAAGAACAGGTTATCCAACTGCAAAAGGTAAAAAGGGAACGCGACAACAGAAAGGTGAAGAAAGTCCTCGAAAAACTTCATTACACAGCAGAAAAGGATGAAAATCTCATGCCAACAGTAATTGAAGCGGTGAAAGTCTACGTAACCTTAGGCGAAATAACCGAAGTGCTACGGGAAGTTTACGGAGAGTATAAAGAACTAATCGTTATCTAAAAGGAGGGAACAAAATGCAAAGCACAAGAAAAATAAGAGTTTTAATCGCCAAACCAGGCCTCGACAGCCACGACAGAGGAGCCAAAGTTGTAGCCAGAGCCTTGAGAGACGCAGGAATGGAAGTAATCTACACGGGTTTGAGACAGACGCCTGAACAAATAGTTGAAACAGCCCTTCAAGAAGACGTGGACGTAATAGGCTTAAGCATCCTTTCAGGCGCCCACAAGGCTCTTTTCCCAAGAATAATGGAGCTTCTAAAGCAAAAAGGCTTAACAGACGTTATGGTTTTCGCAGGAGGAATAATTCCAGAAGAAGACATACCGGAAATGAAGAAGTTGGGTATAAAGGGAATATTTGGGCCTGGAACACCCACGGAAACAATAATACAATTTACGTTGGAAAACGTTCCTAAAAGAACCTAAACCTTAAGATGTGCAGAAAAGTTGGCGAAAACTGAAGAACTAGTTCAAGGGGTTTTAGCTGGAGACCGCAGAAGCATAGCAAGGGCAATAACAATAATCGAAAACAACACAGCTGAAGCCCCAAAACTAATTGCCCAGATTTATCCCCATACAGGAAAAGCTCACATAATAGGATTGACGGGACCAGGCGGTTCTGGAAAAAGCACTCTCATCGAAAAAATCGTGCGCGAATATAGGCGTAGAGGCAAAACTGTAGGCGTCGTAGCTGTCGATCCCACAAGCCCGTTCACGGGCGGCGCATTCTTAGGCGACAGAATTCGAATGCAAGAGCTAAGCACGGATGAAGGCGTTTTTATACGCAGTATGGCAACTCGAAATTATCCGGGAGGAATTGCCAAGGCAACAAAAGACGCTGTCAAAATCTTGGATGCTGCAGGCAAAGACATAGTCATAGTGGAGACTGTTGGCGCTGGACAATCCGAAGTGGAAATAATCAAAGTGGCACAAACAGTAGTTGTTATTCACGCACCTGGCTTAGGAGACGAAATACAAGCAATAAAAGCCGGGTTAATGGAGATAGCCGACATCTTCGTCGTTAATAAAGCCGACCGCGAAAACGCTGACAAAGCCGTAATGGACATCCAATCAATACTACAACTAAACAACAAAGAAGAGGCATGGAAAACGCCTATTCTGAAAACAATAGCGCTAACAGGCGAAGGCGTCCCACAACTTATTGAAAAACTGGAAGAGCATAGGCAATTTCTGGATAAGGAAAACGAACATAAAAAGAGCCTAATGAGAGCTGAAGCCGAACTCACAGAAGCAATAAAAGAAAAAGTTGTAAGCTCAATAATAGACGAACTAAAAAAGGAAAGAAAGTTTGAGGAACTTTTACAGAAAATTCTGAAGAAGGAAATAGATCCAGCCTCTGCAGCTGAGAAGCTATTACGTGGAAAATTTAAGAAGGCAGTGAGTAATGCCTAAACTTGAAAAAGGACTTGTACAGGTTTACACTGGAAACGGGAAAGGAAAGAGCTCGGCGGCTTTTGGACTCGCACTTAGGGCGATAGGGAGAGGATTAAAAGTTTACATAATCCAGTTCATTAAGGGCGGATTCGACTACGGCGAATTATACATTGTAGACAAGCTTCCAAACTTTACATTGAAAGCCTTCGGCAGAGGCAAATTCATAACGGAAAAGCCCGCAGGAAAAGAGGATGTCGAACTTGCAGAGGAAGCTTTGGCTTTAGCTGAGGAAGTAGTCAAGAGCGGCGAATACGACATAGTTATCCTAGACGAGATTAACGTGGCTTTAAATCTAAAGCTGATAAAAATTGAAAAAGTTTTGGAACTGATAAAGAATAAGCCAAAGCACGTTGAACTTATACTAACTGGACGATATGCACCCAACGAAATCATTGAAGCTGCTGACCTGGTTACAGAGATGAAAGAGGTGAAACACCCCTTCAACAAGGGTTATCAAGCCAGAAAAGGAATCGAATACTAGTTATTTTTTGAAGAAATACTT
>CAVZKK010000022.1:0-3382 GCA_963775925.1 Candidatus Bathyarchaeota archaeon
ATGTCGTGGTTATTGGTGATGTTGTTAGGGAGTAAGCAGCAAGCAGAGGTTTGGAGCGCAGTCCAGAAAGTCTTGGAAAAATAATCCTCGAGCTAAGGCAAAAAGAAGGAAACAATGTTATAACAAAAAGATGTATCCCAAAAATAGAAAATACAAAAGAAAACAAAGTCTTAGTGGACGACATAAGAGGCCTAAGCGAAGTTGAAGAATTCGAAAAGCATGCTTGGGCATTAAATCTCTTAGGTTTGGGTTATCGATGGAAAAAAGCAGAGATTATGGGTAGTGTTCTCCGAAGTGCTTGATCACTAGTACCAAGTCTTTTATGTCTACTTTGTTGTCGCTGTTTACATCTGCGTTTGGGTTCCATGGTTTGGTAGGATGGCTTGGATAAGAACCAAAATACTTGATTACTAGGACTAGGTCTTTTATGTCAACTTTGAAGTCGCCGTTAATGTCGCCTATGACTGTGACTACTATCCAGCCGTCTGTTAGGGTATTATCTTCTATGTCTGTTTCGTCTGGAACCGGCCAAGCATAAGCCCATATGGTGTAGTTGCCCTTAGCAAAGCCTGTAGTGTTCCATTTGAAACCGATGATCGTCGAGTTTCTGCTTGTCAGCGTTATTGTTTGGGTTTTGATAGTTGCGGAGTTTGCTTTGATGGTTACACTGAAGGTTTCGGTCTGTTCTCCGTAGTTTATGATTTTTGCGCTTATGTCTATGTTGTAGCCTTGTCCTACAACTGTCTTTGATGCGGCTAGCACTGTTATTCCGATGTCGTGAGGGCCGCTGTAGGGCTTGATTAACGGATATCCGTCTTGATTGTTTGCATCAATAGTGTGGTTTGTGTCCCCTATGCCATCGCTGCCTGTCAAGTTCTGATATGGACCACTGTACAAGTCAAAGCCCGTATAGTTGCTCCAGTAGTTTCCGCCGCTAGGATAGCCATCGTCCCAAACGTTGCCAGAACAGACGAATCCACGTATGCCTGAATAGTGTTGTTTACAAAATTGTTGTGGAAAAAGCTGCTCGTGTTTGAAGAATAAGAGATATACATACCGCAAGTGGTACTCTCTGCTACGTTGTTTCCAATAACCATATTGTTCGAAGCATAGGAGAGAATGATGCCATAATGGTTTGCTGTGATGTTGTTTCCAGTGACCGTGTTGTTCGAAGCGTGGTAGAGATAGATGCCACCATAGCTGTTTGCTGTTGCGGTGTTACCAGTAACCGTGTTGTTTGAAGAATACTTGAGATGGATGCCATTGAGGCTATTTGATGTCGCGTTGTTTCCACTGATCGTGTTGTTGGAAGAAGAATAGAGAGTGATGCCAGTCAAGGTGTTTGCTGCCACCCATGTTTTCAGTAACCTTGTTGTTAGAAGAACCGGAAAGATACACGCCGGCTTCACCGTTTGCCGTTGCGACGTTACCAATAACTTCGCTATAGCTTGAAATATAGATCAGAATTCCACTGGAAAAGTTCGACGTAGCGTTGTTACCAATAACCGTGCAATTCGAAGAACCAGAGAGATATATGCCATACACGAAGCTTCTGACGTTGACGTTTTTGACTGTCACGTTGTTCAAGCTTGCCAAGTACAAGCCGTTTCCGCTCTGGTTCCCCTGCACACTGTATCCTTTTCCATCGATGACAATGTTGCTTCTCTGCACAATAACCCCATAATATGCTGGGTAAGCAATGTTTCCAGTGAAGCTGTACGCCATTTTGTCAGAAGTCACGATGGGCGCTCCAACTGGAGTGATCGAACCATTAGCGTTGATATGAACAGTTTGTGTTAGAAGGACCTCTATGACACCATCGATGCAGATGTTGTTGGTAGTATTGCTTTCAAATGGAACTGTTGTGGCCTCTCCCTTTATAGTATAATGTCCCAATGGAACGCTTGTGGTATTCCAAGTAATGGTTACATTGGTTTCACCATTTGAGGGAAGGTCAACAATATCGCGTGTATCAATCAGAGTATCGTTGTAATAGGCTTTGATGTCGAATGATTCGCTAATACTCCCTAAGTTTTTAGCAGTAATCGTAATGTTTACAGGCAAACCTCGACAAACCTGGCTTGCTGAAGTGAGCACGCCTGTTATAGCCACATCCCGAACCAACGCCCCCAAAACCCTAGGCGGAGATGCCAAAACCGAAAATGTTGAAAGAACCAACAGAGCAATCAAAAAAACTGCTACAAGCTTCATTTTCCTTTCTCCCTGATAAAAATATGCCCGGTCAGTTAATACATCTTGTGGAAAACTCTTCTATAAGATCATACAAGTTAATCATAGCAACACCCAAACATTCAACCCTTTTTCGAAAGCAAACGTTAAAACCCAAAACACAAAAGAATACATTTAAGACATAACATGAAAGGACGATTGTATATGAAGGATACGCTCGTTATAGGTTTGGCTGGTATGCCTGGAGCAGGCAAATCTGTAGTTGTTAATGTTGCAAAAGCAAGCGGCTACGGCATCATAGTAATGGGCGACGCTGTTAGAGAAGAAGCACAAAAAAGACATCTTGAGCCTAGTCCAGAAAACCTTGGAAAAATAATGCTTGAACTGAGACAAAAAGAGGGAAACAACGTCATAGCCAAAAGATGCATCCCAAAAATAGAGAAAGCAAAAGAACAAAAAGATCATTGTGGACGGCATAAGAAGCCCAAGCGAAGTTGAAGAATTCAAAAACCATTTTTCAAAATTTAGCCTCATAGCCATCCAAGCCTCACCAGAAACAAGGTTCAAACGGCTTTATCACCGCAAAAGAAGCGACGACCCAGAAAATTGGGAAATTTTTCACGAAAGAGACATGAGAGAGTTAAGCGTGGGATTAGGTAATGCTATAGCCATGGCTGAATATTTAATAGTAAACGAGGAAGAACGGGAGGTTTTAAAGGAAAAAACTAAGAAAGTTCTGAGGAAAGTTGAAGAAAAATGGATGAAATAAGTGTTTACGTGGAAGTTGAAATTAACCCCACAGAATCCGAAGACAAAGTGAAACAGGCTTTTGAAAACATTTTCGGTAGCATAACCATACAGATAAAACCTTTACATAAGGGCAAACTCCTAGTTGCTGAAGCCAAAGGGCTTGAAGCACTTACCAAACTTTACAATTTGTTGCGTAGAGAACGCATTCGTGACGCTGCCCGAAGAGCCCTTTTCAAAGGAATTGACGGAAAAACCATAAACTTCTGTCTGAACAAGCAGGTTGCGTTTGTGGGGCATGTCTCCTTTTCTGAGGAAGTAGCAGAGTCGCCGTTAGGACCAATAAAGGTTAAAATAGAAAGTGAAAATCCAAGGGAGCTTATCGACTGGCTTACTCAAAAAACTTCGTAATTGGTGCTTATTTTGTCTGCAAAAGCTACGATAA
>CAVZKK010000023.1:0-20190 GCA_963775925.1 Candidatus Bathyarchaeota archaeon
TTGTGTTCAACAAAACATATCGGCTTTGTGATTTGTATTCGTGTTGAACAGAATAAGAACCGATTCTAAAATTAGAAAAGTTTAAGAGCAAGTAAACACGTAGTAAGTTTAGATAGAAGTGTCGAATATGAGAATAAAAGAAAACTATGCCTTGAAGCCGAAATCTATGACAGACAAAGAAATGCGCTCTGCAAGACTAGAAATAGCCGTTCAACTCTGCCACAAATACCCGAGCTTGTTCAAGAAACTTTACGGAAATGCCGGTTACGTCATGGCAGAAAAAGAAGCAATAGCGTCTGAAGTCCTTAAGGGTCTTTGTGAAGCTGACCCCATGATAAAGACGGTCTTAAGCCAATACTATAAATAGAAAGCCTTAAGCTCCTTTTTTCTTTTTCTGTTTTTCTTTCAGAGCTTTTTTCTGTTCTTTATAGCCATCTTGAATGAGTCGTCTAATATCAGCAACAACTTCAGAATCGTTTTCTTCAGACACGTTCAATCACCCCTTAAGGTTTGCTGACCTTCTTTTTTTGCTTCTAGTTTTAGAGCTTCTTTTTTGAGATAGATTTCACGTTCTAAATGGTTTCGTCTAGGTCTAGATTTCAAAGGTTTTGTCTCCAACTCTAATATCAGTCGTTGGCTTAGTGTAGTGGTGAATTATGATTCTGTCTTCAGCGTCAATGAACAGAATAACTATTCCTATGTCAGATTGAAGATTGCCGTAGTAGCTCGTTCTAAATGGGTACCAAACTTGGAAAGCCGGAACAAGGACAAAATGATAGCTGCTTGTGTGCAAGTGTCCGAAAAGGTGTCTGTGACCCCTGATAATAACGTCAGGCCTAAACGGTAGCTTGCCTTCACCGTAAGCTTTCATCATGCCGGTAGCTTCACGCTCCATTGTTGCAAATGGATAGACCGTTGCTTTAGCTGATTCGTGCGCTAAGTTTAGAACCCTTTTGCTATTGGGGATTGTTATCCAACCCATTTTGCCAAAATATTGACCGTTCAAGTCTTCTATAATCTTGCGCTCGATTTCGGTGTCTAAGCTTTGGTGATAGTCAGTGCCGGAGACACCGAAAACTTTACGGTTTTTGCAAATGGGTCTAAGATAGTCCGTTGCTAAAGTTCTCTGTTCTTCAAGGTTTGCAGTTACTAGGTCATTGCCGAAACTTTTCTTATTCGTTCCTTGAATGATGTCACCGCAAAAGAGAATCGTGTCAACGTTCCAATACTTCATTTTCTCATAGCACCAATTGAAGACTAAGTTTAGCTTTTGCTGTTCCGGTGAAGGCAGTATCGTTCTGTTGTCGAAGGTTATGAAGGGTCGCATGAGAGAGTAAATGCTAGCAAAGTGCAAGTCACCCATTAGGGCAATCGCGCGCTTTATCGGTGAATCTGAAGCTCTAGGATTTTCCTTTTTCATTTACATCTTGCTCTTGGCGATTTCAATCGCTGATTCTAAAGTTATCTTTCTTCGTTTCATCAACATAACGACTTGAAAACTATGTTTCATGCAAAGGTCACGTTTGGGTCTTTTGCTTTTTTTGCGTGGTAAGCATACCTTACAAACGTCACAGTGACGTAACGAATCGTGAAAGCCGGTATAACATTTTGGATGTCTAGATATGGACGAACCTAGTGGCACAAGGGATAAGGACTTATGTCGGGTATTTGAAAACACTAGATTCGCCCTGAAGTTACGTATGCCAAGCCAGTATTTAAACTTTATTGCTAAGAAAAGTTTATAAGCTTGTTTCTACTTTTAGAATAGAGTGAGGAAAAAGTCAATGCTAGAAAAAGAGATACATGGAAAACTAGTGATATACAATGACACGAAGAACAACATTTACGTTCAATTCGTTAGCTCCAACAATACGGTCATGCTTCTTATGACGTTTGAGCATGATTCCGATACTGGCAATCCGGCATACAGGGTTTTGCACCGAGCGAAATTCAATGAAAAGATTGCGGAAATGGAGAGCGCATAAGTATGGCAGACAATAAGATTCAAGAAACAAAGTCCGGCGGAGTGCAGCTTTCTAACAGTGCTTTCTTCTTGATGACGGCAAAATTCAAAATCGGCAAAGGTTCAAACAAAGGAAAAGCAATCTACGTTATCAAACTGAATCACCTTGTCACAGACCCCGAAGACCCGAAGAAATCCAAGTTTGAGGAAATCAAAGGCTTTCTGCTTAGCTCTGAAGAATACGAAAAATACATTGCCTTGCAGATTCAGCTTAGCGAAAAGAAAGTACCGGAGTGAGACAATGAAATCTAAAGCTAGTACTTTTGAAGACTCAATGAATCATGGGTCACTGAAACCTAAACATGTTTTCTCAATACCATTGCTTGTGAAATGCAAAAACCCGAAATGCGCTTACTACTTGAAACGCCACAGACGGTTCTACTGGTTTACCAAGAGCAAACTTTCTAAACCTAGCTGCCCGAAATGCTTTAGCCATAACACCGAATATGTTTCAAGTGACGAAGCAAAGAAGCTAGGAATATGAACAAAATAAAAGAGCTTTTCGGGTATGCTGCAATCATAGCCTTCATCATTGCGTATCTTTGGTTCTTCTTGAGCAATCTTTAGCACCCCTCTTTTTTTCTATTTTCAGAATCTTAGTAACCTTTATTAATTTGACGTTCCTTCTGATTCTCTCGAAGGAAAAAAGAACATGATTGACTTAAATAGTCTTGTCTTAGCTGCAATGGCTATGCTCGGTGCTTTGTCTTCGGCTATTCTCGGTTGGCTTGATTCCGGTGAAAAATTCAGCGCACGCAAGTTTGCTAGCTCTGCCATAACTGCAATCTTTTCCGGTGCTGTTTGCGCTTTCAAGTTTCAAGGCATAGTGAATCCGACCTTTTGGGATTTCCTCTTTGCTGCCGTCACCGGTGCCGGCTTTGACGTTCTAGAAAACAGAATCTCAGGTGCTATCGCTGCAAAGAAAAATAACAGCACAAGCATAACACACTAAAGCTAGAATCTGAAGCACTCTGCCTTTTCCCTTTTTTTCTTTGAAGGCTTGTGATTTGAAAATAATCGGGTTCGACACAGAAACAGTCTTAACGAAACATGACAAGAATTTCACTTATGATTTTTACTCTGCACAGTTTTTTAATCCAAAACTAGAATTAAACGATTTCGTCACTGACCCCTCAGAAGTTGCGCGCATGTTTAGCAACAGAACGCAAGGGTGCATTTTCTTAGCTTCAAACGCTGAATACGACTTTACAGTTTTAGCTAAGATTCTCGATAAAGACTATTTCAAGCTCAGGTGTTTATATAACGGTTCGCGTTTTCTCTATGGCAAGCTTGAGCGAAAGAAGCATTGTTGGACAATTTACGACCTGAGAAACATCTTTACTAATTGGTCACTTGCGAAAATGGGCAAGTTTCTCAACATTCAAAAGCTTGAAAAGCCGGAATATTTAGGCAAGCGCAAGCCGGTAACGAGCAAAGAAGTTTTCTATTTTAAGCAGTATGCAATGCGTGACGCTGAAATCGGCTTTCATGCCGGAGCTTGGATTCTTAGCAAGTTTGGACGTTTGAACGTAAGCTTGCCGTCACTTGCGTTTAATTATTTCAACCGGAAATACAAACCTGAAGGCTTATATTTGCAAGTCGATTCCGACATAACAACTAAGCTAAGGTTAGCTTACAAAGGCGGAAGATGTGAAAGTTGGGTCAGAGGAACGCCTGACAAGAAAATATTTTGCTATGATAAAGTTAGCCTTTACCCTAGCGTCATGTTCGATAAGCCTTTTCCGATTGGCAGAAACGGCTTCGAATTGAAGCATGACGTTAACTTGTGCAATGACGGCTTTGCACTCTGCAGTGTCAAGCAAGATTCAGATATTCCTTTCTTGTGTGTTAAGACTATGTGTGCTGACGGAAATATCAAGCTCCTTTTCCCTAATGGCACTTTCAAGTCTTGGTTTACTTATCCTGAGCTTCGTTACTTCAGCGTAAATCGGCTTGGCAAAATTCTAAATGTAGAACAAGCTTATGAAACGAAAGGCTTAAAATTCTATTTTAAAGACTATGTTAAAGAATTTTTTGAGCTAAAACAAGAAGACAAGGAACACGCTGACTTTTGGAAGCTTTGCATGAACAGCTTATACGGTAAGTTTGCACAAGACGCTCATAGCCCTGAGCTAGAATTGAAAGCTGACAATTCTATCGTTGCTACGGCAATGCCGGTTAGCAAAAAGCAAAGTTTCTTAACGAATATCCTGACAAGCGCGTACATAACTGCTTATTCTAGAATTGACATGCACAAACATTATCAAGAAATCGGTGCTGAAAATCTCGTTTACACTGACACCGATAGCCTTCACAGCTTCAAAGAAATTTCTAATATTGGAAAAGGACTCGGTGACTTGGACTTCAAGGTTAGCGGAACCGGCACTTATGTTCGTTCGAAATTCTATATTTTCAACGATATGGTCAGGTGTAGAGGAATGGAACGCGTTTTTGAAGCTCAACACGTTAGAAAGCTCATTGAAATGAATGACGTAAAGATTTTCAGTAAAGTCCTTTTGCGTCTTAGAAGTGCATACCGGCAACACAAGCCTTTTCTGACTGAAAAGCCTTCGTCAAAGAAATTTAGTCTAAGCTCTGATTGCAAGCGCGTGTATGAAAAAGCCTTAATAGGTGCTGACCTCTTATCTAGTTACACAACGAGTTTGCCGGTGTTTCTTGATGGGGTTTCTTAAAGACGCTCTGAATCTCGGTTACATTACGCTTGATGAATACAACGATATGGCGGAAGAATGGTCAGATTTAGGATACAACGCAAGACATCTTGGTGACGTTGAAGCTTTTCAAAAGATGATGAATGACTTTCTTGATTTGGGATTTCTAGATTTAGCTGACGCTGTTTTCACCGAATACAACACTGCAATCGGTTTCTATGAAGAACTTTACGATTACAGCATTGTTTATGATATTGGAGCTTCTCGATGGCGTGATGTTGAAAGTGGTAAATTCGTCATTGACCCCTATGAATTTATTCGTGAGTAAGTTACTCATTTTTGGGTAAGCATACCCCTAGTCTATCCCCTCTATTAACCCCTGAGCAATGGTCAGGTATGGTGTTTAGTTACTCAATTTTGGGTAGCTACTCATTTTTGAGTAACGTTTATAAGTAGCTACTCACTTTTGAGTAAGCAGAGGAATCTGAATGGTTAAGTCCTCAACAGACAGAACCGACAAATATAACGCAAAGTTTGACGCTACGGTAGTGGGCGCGCGCTACACTGCAACTGCAACGCTGGCAAAGGCGAAAGCCGGACTCATGCAAGCAGCCTTGCAAGGGGTCAACTCTTCGGTCAGAGCGCATCTAACTGAAGCCGGAATCTTGCCGATTGACACAGTGAAGTACCAAGCGTTTGGCAATAAGCTTTTCAGTCTTTGCCAAAAATTCGCCGGTTACATGACGACCAAGTTTCTGAGTGCCACTGCAATTGCACAAGCAACGATTGAAGCTGCAAAGTGGAACACCGGCTACAGTGCTGACGTTGACGTTCTAACTGCCATCTGGAACGACTTCTCAGACTGTCTCGGTGCTGCACCTTCACCGTTCCCAACATAGACATTAACAAGCGTCACCGTAACGTTCAAATCCCCCTTTTTTCTCTTTAATCTAGTTGATATCTATGGTGAAAACTACAGAAAATAGACAAACTAAAACTAGTGTCAAATATGACCCTTACGTGACTATGCTTCGAATTAAAGCATTGCAAAATCTTATGAAACGAAATTTTGTTGACCCCGCGCAACAGCACGAATTTGTTGACGAAAACTTAACTGAATGGCTTAAAGAAGTGACTTTGCCCTATGGCAAGAAAGGCAGTCTTTATGATTTCATTAGAAAAGTCGTTTGGGATTGGCTTCTTATCAGTGACGACATAAAAACGCGCTTGCATGATGAATGGTTAGCTAAGGGTCTTCCTGAGTCGTTATGGCTAAAAATAGCTGCAAAAAATAATGAAATAATGAGTTTTCACAAAACTCATAATTCAAAAAACATCCTGGTAACTTTTGAAGTTGATTGTTTTCCTTATCCTGATGAATCTATCAATCCGGCTGAAAGCGATTATGTTCAATCTAATGAAGTCTTGCCCCTTCCGGTTGAATACTACACTCAGCCTTTTTGGAGACAGAAAACAGTTAAATACGGAAGCTGTGACTATATTACTGATTGGTGTGAGAAAGGTATGGACGAATATCCAACAATATTGGCGGTGATTGAAATCGTTCAACCTTTGATTTATGAAAAGCCAGTTTTCATCTTTGCACATTTAACCGAGCCATATCAATCGCCTTTAGACAAACTGCCGACTATTTTGACAAGTTATGAAACTGAAAGTGGTTCAGATGATTCAATTTCTAAAGATTCTACGATTACAACTTCAGAAGGTAATAAAACCTTGCCGATGCTTTCAAAAACACCAAGTATAAATATCAGTTACGACACAACTGTAACTTAAAGGAGAAAGAAAAATGCTGTCAATCAGAACCCTTCAAGATATCATTCATGGCAAATTGAAGAATCCCTTTCATACTCAAGCTTTTAATCTGCACTTAAAATGGAGTTATGAAGTCACAAATAAAAACGGCAAAGTGCTTTGTTCTAAAACTGGAATCTCGAAAAGTCTAGTTCGAAACTTCATGTTTTGGCTTCAGCAATGGTTCACGATATTAACTAATCTGACTTATGCAACCGCTTGGACGACTAACGACACTTCTAACATTGCTAGAACATTTCCCTATATTTCAAATCCGCCGCAGGGGTCTTATGGATTTCTTGGTATAGGTGCTAATTCTAGCGCATGGGGCCTTAGAGTTGGCTCTGCAATTGGAGGTCCTTTTCCGACTGACTATGAAATGAATACGTTAATTCCCCATGGTTCAGTTGGAACACAACTCGTTTACAACAGTCAAACCGTCGAAGCTGTCACAGTTGTAGGACAAAACACTACTTTTAGAGTCTCACGGAGTTTCAGTAATAATAGTGGTGCAACAATCACAATCAAAGAAATCGGTGCAGCTGGCGGATTCAGAGATAGTGCCGGAGTAGACAGATATTTGCTATACTTACATGACGTTTTGCCTTCTAGCGTTCCGGTTCCAGACGGTTCGACCTTCACGTTGAGATACACATTCACAGTAACGACCTAAGCTTAGAAGGTGCTATTCAGTGGCTTTTCTTCCAAGTCAAAACACTTCTAAAAGCGAATTGGTAGCAGGCATTATCGGCACTGTTGATATAGGTGCTATTATTGGAAAAAGCATTACACTCCAACAAGACATAGACAGAGCAACGCTAAAGCTCAACACGTTGAAAACTGCACTTCAAGCTAGCTTCAATCGAGCCAACGCTGAAGCTGTTGCAATGGGTTTAGGCAGTGGTAAAGACATTTTCGACAAAGCTAAAAACGGCTTGTTCCAAGACATAGGTAACGTTTTTACGACTACGCGTGACCAAGCGATTCAAGGCGGGGCGGGATTCGGCATTAGTGCAGCTATGCTAAGTTTAGATTCTAAGCTTTATAACGTCATAAATCACGTTGACCTAGAAACTAAGGCTATGGTTGATATTCCTGAGAGCTTTGCACTTCATAAGCTTTCAAAGTATTACAATAAGCTTTTTGCTGTGAATCATCCTTCAGAAAGAGACTTTGCTATTCTTATCGCTAACGGTTCTAAAGCAATCACTGACCTTGTCGAGCTTTATCAGTCTGACCAATCGTTTGATGTTAAAGACGCTCAGAACGTTGCTAATATTAGGCAGTGGCAGACCGGCAAGCCTAACCTTTATGACGCTTGGATAATGGCACGCAAAGGCTTGAAGCCGGACAGCTATTTTTACAACATTGCTAAGCTTGGTTTCGGCTTCACTGACGAAGATTCGAAAGCTCTTTATCAGCAATTCTATTACACGTTTTCGCCTATGGAAATCTTTCGCATAAGTGACTTAACACCGGTTCCTCAGACATGGGTAACCAAGAAACTTTCTAGTATTGGATTCAATGATGAAGATAAAGCTCTAGTCACTGCAATGATTCAAGCTCGAACCCTGAAAGACGAAGTTAATCAATCATGGCTTATTACTTTAGACAATTATTCTTGGGGCCTTCAAACTGACGCTGACTTATCAAAGTTTCTGACCGATAACGGCATTCCTGACGTTCAAGCTAAAGCAAAGCTAACAATAGCTAAATTGCTCAGGGAAAAAGTAGTTTTCAAGCTCATGCGTGATGCTGAAATCTACCTCTATAGAAAAGACATTTCAACCGAAGACCAATTATTATTAGCACTTCAGGATTTGACTATTTCATTAGACGTTGCTAATGCTATTACTAGAAACGAAGCTTCAAAGAAAGGTATAGAATGGGAAATACCGGCATAGGTGAAAACATGACAACTAGAAAAGTCTGCAAAGAACATCAATCCTTATGCGAACGAGTCGCAAAAATTGAAGGCAAACTCGATATTCTTATTGGCTTAGGTGTCTTTGCTCTAGCTTTTGAAGTTGCTTTGCAACTGATTCTTAAAGCTCTGCACATTTAGAAGGTATTGAATATTGTCTTTTTCTAAAATTCGTTTTCTTCGAGATTTCAAGTTTGTTAAGCTCATTATTGACAAGTCTGGCAAAACATGGCTTTTCTTCACGCTTACAGAGAAACAACAATTTTTTTTAGGCAAACGAATTACCCCTTTCACTTGTTTTAGAAAATTCGATTTATGTGAAAGACACCTGAAACGAACACATCTTACTTGTTTCAACTGTAAATTAAGATTAGTTGTGTCCGGCAAGTTACCTCTTTACTTTCAGATTTCTGTTCATCAAGTTTGGCAAGTGTTAGACCAATCTAGTTTTAGAAAACTCATATTCAAAAATCTTCTGAGCTTAACCGAGTCTGCAAGCTAGTTTTAGCTTTTACTTTTTTTCTCTACGATATGTTTTGTTGAACACAACAGCCGAGCGCGCTCTCTTTTGAGTCTACTATTGTGCCGTCTAAGTTGAGGAGTATTCCTTTAACTTTCAACACTTGTGTTTCCATTGTTATCCTCCTTGATTTGTGCTTATTATTGCTTATGATTCGATAAGTTTTTATTTACGGTTAATTGTCTAAGGTAAATACCTTAGGAATGAAGGGCAATGGTTAGGAAAGCACGCATACGATTAACAAGCACAGACTACACGAAACTTGAAGAAGTATGTGACGAACTGAAAGCCATCGCCCAGAAAACAGGAGTCAAATTAAACGGCCCAGTTCCGTTACCCACCAAAAGGCTGAGGGTTCCCGTTTTGAAGTCGCCTTGCGGTGAAGGAACCTTAACATGGGACAAATGGGAGATGCGAATTCATAAGCGCCTAATTGACATTGATGCTGAAGAGCGTGTTATGAGGCGTATCATGCGGATTCGTGTTCCTGAAGAAGTGCATGTGACCATAGAACTTCTCTAGCTCATTTAGAGCATCAGTTTACTTTTCTGCCTCTCCCACTTGAACAATGGGCATTGTTCACATTTTTCCAGAAATTCTAAGCCTTTACTTGTTGTTTTGAAAAGACGTTTCTCATCCATTGCCAGTAGTCCTTTCTCTACTAATATGCTCAGATAGTTTTTCGCTTGCGTGATATGACAGACCGACCTCCCTCATCAATTCTGTCTTTTTCTTTCCAGCAGTCGCCTTCCTCAAAATTTCAAATGTAATGTCATGTCTATCTCTGTTAACCATTCAGATCCTTGTTAAAGATGTTGCAAACGCTATGTAAGCTTTTTTATTCGATAAAATATTTATGTGTTTTCTGCACATGCACGTTACAAGATAAGTTTATATGAAATCAACGTTAGAACTAAACTTGTTGCGAAAGCCAAAACCCACATTTTTTTATTCCATTGGAAGACTTTGAATCCGTCAAGTATCCCAAAAGGAATGAGGTTAAAAAGGGCTATCCATGCGTTGAATGCAGCGCCTATTGCAAATGTTAAAGTAATCAGAGTGTTGTGAGGCGATATAACGCGGTCGCCAAAAAACCAGTTGACAATGCAATATTTGTCATTGGCCCCGCAATGGATATTTTCCCAATGTTTTCTCTGTCCGCAGATCCAGCAATCATTACTGCGCCTGGGGATATGATCTTGAAAAGTGGTGGAAATGCCGAAATCAGCGTTAAGACTGCACCAATCAATGTGAGTCTGAATTCTGCCCATAACCCCTTTCTTTGTGCGATTATTTTGTGAGCTATTTCATGTATGAAAAAGGATGCTGTTAGAATTGACGTGAGCAAAGTCAACATGGCGTAATCATCTAGAGAGAATAAACACTCCGTAAGATAGTCCAACACCTGCAACGAGTATTGCGCCTATTATTAAATGTTTAATTTCTTTACTACTGAAATGTCCTATGCTTTTAAGTTGTTCAACTGGAACATAAGTAATTGTATATTCGTAGGGCTCTCGTTTCTGAACAATTATCGGTTGCGTTTCTTCTTTCGGCATGCGTGCATGTTCAATTCGCGGACATTCGTGGTTCTCCGGTAGGCGATGTTCGGAACAGAAATAGTCTCCGCAATAGGGGCATCTAAAGGGTAGGAAGACCTCTTTCTGGCATTTTTGACATTTCATATAGGCGCACGCTTTTTGTTGAAGATGCTGTTGGTTAACTGTTTATATGTTTCTCTAAATTCACTGAAAAAAAGTGTGCATGCATCAATGTGCTAAATACTTAAAACGTGCAATAATAAGCTAAATCTAGGCGTTAACAGTTTGAGTGAGGGAAAAGGCATTTGAAGGCATTTAGTTTTGTTCATGCTGCAGATTTACATCTAGGCTATTCGCAGTATGGCTTAGAAGTTAGACGCGAAGACTTTGACAGGTCTTTCCAAGAACTAGTCGACAAAACCATCGAGTTAAAGCCAGACTTCATGATTATAGCCGGAGACTTATTCCATCATGCGCATCCTTCAAATGTTACTTTAGAAAACGCCATCAAAAACTTCAGTCGCCTCCGAGAGGCTGGTATTCCAGTTTTAACCGTTGACGGTTCACATGATTCGCGCCAAACGTTATAACTGGCACCATTTTGAATCCTCTGGACAGCGCTGGATTGATTTATCATCTGCCAAGAGCACGAGGGGGCTTGCTGGCGGAAACCAGACTGCTGCTACGTTTACGGCGTGCCAAACTTCAGAACTAGACGCAAAACTGAAGAGTTGCTTCCAGCTTTCATGGAACAAAACAAACCAACACCAGACCCAGCCCTATTCAACATTTTCGCTTTTCACATGGCTTTAGACCTTCCAAGCGTAAAGCCCCCGTATATAGAGGCTGAGGCTCCGCCTGAGCTCATACCTGAAGGCTTCGACTATTACGCTGCTGGACACGTGCACATACCCTATAAGGAGAAGTTTAAAACAGGGCTGCTTGTCTACAGCGGATGCACAGAAACCGTCAACTATGATGAAACCAAAATTAAAAAAGGCTTCTACTACGTCAAGGTGGATGAAAAAGGAACGGTTTCACCAGAGTTTATAGAGCTTGAATCTCCGCGCAGGTTTACTGTTTTAGAACAGGATTTCACGGGTGTAACTCCATCAAAAATTACGGAATTAGCTGTTCAACTTGTGAAGGGGGCTGATGAGGATGGAGTAATCATTATTCCGGTGTTGAAAGGGGTTTTACCTGCAGAGGCAAGCCGTGCAGAAGTAGATGTTGCCCAGATTAGAAACGCCGCTGAAAAGGCTTTGTTTGTGCATCCCCTTGTTTTGTTACGTGAAAGTGAGGTTTCAGAAGAAGTTGTTCGTTCAATCTTCGAAAGCGAATTCAAAGATTTGAAAACGAAGGCTTTCGAATACTTCCTGCAGATTTTTTCTGAACGCCATAGCCGTGATGAAGCCGAAAAAATAGCCCGCATCGCAGTCAACCTAATTGAACCGTTAACCAAGAAAGCAAGAGGAAAAAGTGAAACAAACCATAGAGGAGCTTCTAAAATGAAGATTGAAATTGTCCAACTCGAAAACATTCGCTCTCATGTGAAATCAACAGTGCCCTTTGCAAGAGGTTTCAATTGCCTTGTCGGCGGTTTGGGCTGTGGAAAATCCAGCATTTTATACGCCATAGACTTCGCGTTGTTTGGAGACCCCTTTGGCAGAAGCTACGAGTATCTGCTACGTGAAGGCGCAGACAGCGGAAAAGTCACAGTTCAATTTGTTCAAAATGGAAAAAGCTACAAGATATCCCGTGGACTGAAAAGGCGTGGAAAGGGCATAGGACAAGACTTTGACGAACTGAAACTTTACGAAGGCGAAAATCTCATGGCAAGCTTGAAAAGTGAAGCTGTGACAGAACAGTTTAAGGCAATAACGGGTTTAGATAAAGAACTTTTTCGCGAGATAGTGTGGGTTAGACAAGAGCATTTAAAAGAACTCTTAGACGCACGACCGAGAGATAGACAAACACGCCTAGACGAATTGTTTGGACTATCTGACTACAATACAGCATGGACCAATATTGCAAATTACCAGCGAGACTACGAAACAGAAAAACGGGTTTATGAAAAAGACCCCGATGTTGTTGGAATGGAAAAACTGAACGCTGAATACAACCGAACGGTTGAGGAATTTTCACTCGTCGAAATCGAGTTACATGACACGGCGAAGAAGGCTAAATGAAGCAAAAAAAGCTTTGGAAGAAGCTGATTTGAAACTTAAGAAACTGGAAGAGATAAGGCTGCAACTTGAAGAACTCAGGCGAAGGGAAACAGAAACACTTGCAAACCTGAAAAACGTGGAAGATTCGTCAGAATCTTTAGCGGAGAAAATCGAAGCAAAGAAAAGTGCCATCGAAAATTTGAATCAACGTTTAAACGCTATGGAGGCGCAAATGAAATCTTACAAGGAAGAACTTAGTGCAATTGGTATATCGCCAGATCAGCCTATGGAAGCTTTGAGAAATTATTTGGGAACATTTGAAGATCAAATCTCCAGCCTGAAAGGTGAACAGGAAGCAGCAGTCAAGAGGAATGCGGGACGATCAAAAGCGAGTTTCTGCTCTTTCCACTGAAAACCGCTGTCCACTCTGCCTGCAATCAATATCGGAGGATTACAAAAATAGCTTAGTGCAGAGGCTTCAGGAGGAAAATAATGAACGACAAAAAACAATAGATCAGCTTCAAAATGACATAAAAGAGCTTCAACAAACGAAGAATAAGGCCAACACTGCGTTTTCGAACTTGCAGATGATTATGCCAAGGATTGGAGATTTGAAAACTCGCATAGATGAGGAGTCTCAAGCTTTGAACGAGCTTTCGCAGGAATTTGAAAAGAAGCAGAAAGTTGAAAAAGAAATGCGAGAACAACTGGAAGCTCTTAGAGTGGAAATCAGCAAACTTGATGTGTCTCAGCTTGAGGCTGCAAAAACATGGAAAAACCAAGCTCAAGATCAATTCTACACAATTCAATCCGATTTGCGCGCTAAGGAAGACAGCAAGAAATACTTGGTTAAGCGTTTAGACGAAACAAAAGAGAGAATCGACCAAGCTCAGCAGAAAATTGAGCGTATGGAGAAAATAGCGAAGGTTGTCGAGATTATCGGTGGCATACGAGATGCTTACAGAAGCATTCAGCCCAAACTGCGTAGCGAATTTGTAAAAGTTCTAAGAAACTTTGTTCAGCAAGTTCTTGACAGCTTAGTTGGCGGGGAAGGACCTTTAATAAACGTTCTAATCGACGAGACTTACACGCCGTATGTTAAGAGCGAAAGCGGTTTTGAAAGGGAAGTTTCAAACTTGTCTGGCGGAGAAAGAACATTGCTTGCTTTTGCGTATCGTCTCGGGCTAGGTCAGTTGATTATGCAGTCTAGGACAGGTCATGGATTAAGCATGCTATTGCTTGATGAGCCAACTGAAAGCCTTGGAAGGGAAGACGGTTCAATAGATCGATTAGCCGAAGCAATCTCACGTCTTAAAGCCATTGAGCAAATAATAGCGGTTACGCACAGCGAAGCATTTGCAGAAAAAGCTGAACATGTAATAAGGCTTGAGAAAGAAGCAGGAGCGAGCAAAGTTTCAATCGAAAAGTAAGTAACATTAAGAAGGATAGAAACGACGTTGTTACCCAAAAAGAAACTCGTGTGTGCACCATAGAAATTTGTTTGACACTTAAAGGCGGCAAATTTATATATAATCATTTGTAAATTCAGAAAAACTTGATTTGAGCTTCAATCAAAAAGAACGGACTAGCATGTGGATATTGAAGACTAACTTATAAGAGGCTATTCATTGAAAAGTAAAAAAGGGCGTTTAGATGCGTGGGAGAACAAGGAAACTGGCTCTTACAGAAGGTATAACTGCTGGAGTTCTCTTCGGAACAGCAGCTATCCTCATAAGATTTCTACAAAATCTAAGCGCATTCTACATAGCCTTCTGGCGTCTAATAATCGCCAGTTTAACCCTAGCCGTAATTTTAATTATTTTTGGAAAATCCTTCAACTTTAATCTCGTAAGGAAAAATCTAAAAGAACTCTTCATCCTCAGTTTTTTTCTCAGCCTACACTTCATATTTTTCATATCCGCAGTAAAGGACACAACAATCCTAAACGCAACAGTCCTTGTCAACACAACCCCAATTTTCTCGATGTTCGTCTCAAGTTTCCTCTTCAAGCTTAAACCATCTCGCCTAGCAATTTTGGGCTTAACGATATCATTTTTAGGTGTATGCGTTATTGCTTATACTGAAACCATAACGGCAAATGTTCGCCCAGAAATCTTTTCTGGAAACTTAAAAGGTGATTTGGAAGCTGTTTTAGCTGCCTTGGTTGAATCTTTTTATCTTAATTATGGTAGGAAAATAAGGAATCAAATGAGTGTACTTTCCACGATGTTTCCGATTTACGTGTTGACAGCTGTCATTGTAGGAGTTTTAAGCATATCAGCTACGAATAAGATTTTGGCGTTGCCAACTGAAACGGCGCTTATTCTTCCGTTGTTGGGTTTAGGCTTATTGCCAACTGCCATAGCCCACACGCTGTATTTTTCTTCTTTGTCAAACTTGAAATCGTTCGAAACTGCAACGATGGCGTTGCTTGAACCAATTGGTGCAACAGTTTTAGGAATAGCTGTATTTCAGGAAATACCTGCGTATCCGTTTGTTTTTGGTGCTGCTTTGATCTTGCTGGGCATTGTTTTTATTGTTATTCAAAAGAGCTAGAATGGGTTTGGGACAATGTCGATTAATGAAAAAGTGTCGAATGTTCTGAAATCTGCCTTAACCTATTTAGAAAATTCAATTTTGGCGTTAAATAAAAAGGATGAAGACTCTTTTGCTGATAGCCTTTGGCATGTTGCTGCTGAGCTGGAATATGCGCTTTTTCTGTTCTCGATAACGTTTCCTGACGAAGGCAGCTTATCAAATTGGAAGCGAAAACCTGAATCTAAAAAGGTTGACAGTGGTTCTATGCTAGTTGAAGTGAGGAATTTGTTAAGTGAATCTGAAAGGTTTTTTGCTGATGGAAGGTTGCAAGACGCTTACAAGAGTGCTTACATTGCAAGACATTGTATACTTAAGGTTCAGGAAGACCTTGCTAAAAAGAAACGTGAGATGCTCAAAAAGAAATAGTAACTATTCTTCTTCAGCAATTTTCTTTTCTTTAATCATCAAAGTGTTTTCTTCTTTGCCTATTACTCTGAAATAATCTTTTAGTTCGTTTTTGTGTAGAAACTTTCTTAGAAGCACTCGTAGATATTTTTTGGAAATATTCGTCTTTTCACCTTTTACGGTTATTATGTCTGTTGTTGTTTCAACTTCCGCTTTCGTTTTTTCTTTTAAGAAGCCAGCTAACTCTTTGATCAAGTCGCTTCCTTCACTTTTCAGTTCAGATATGTTAATTCTTGTTTCCGCCATACATATTCACCTTATTTTCGAATCATTATAACTCTCACTTGGTCGCATGTGTCTTCGCATGCGTCTGCAATCATTTCGATAGCTTCGAAGAGCTGGCTTACTAAAATTGCTACCCCGGCTTTAGGTAAGTCTTCTTTCCCAATCAGTGTTCTGGCTTTTTCGTGTATATCGTCAACTTTTTCTTCTTCTCGTTCCACATCATCCGCAGCTTTGAGAGCTTCTTCAGGTTTCGTCATCATTTTATTCACGCATTTTTGAAGCGAAACTACACATTCTTTAACGCTTTTAACCATTTCTACAAATTCATCTTTAATTGATCTGGGCACATGTTCCATTGGTATGGCTCCTAGTACACGTGTAGATTCTCTGCTCCAATCTGCAACCATATCTACTCTCTTTACAAGATCCATTAAGTCTGCTCTGTCAACCGGTGAAAGTTCTCCTTTCGAAACTTCGTCCATAACCTTTCTTCGCAATGCGTCTGCTTCTCTTTCGCTGCTTGCCACTCTTTCAATACATATGCGCATTTCCTTCTCTTCGCTTTTTATTGCTGCTCTTATTGCTTTTTCTAAATCCTCAATGATTCCTGTTATCAAAGCTAGGTGTCGCTGTATGGTTGCTAACGCCTTTGTTTCCCTTCTCTTTTCAAACCATTTTATTAGTTCACTCAACAGCTATCTCCTCCCTCAATCCCGCCTCCGGATATACAAACACATGTGCTCTTTCAGGTGGAAAACTCGCAGTAACCTTTTCCCCTGTATTAAACCATTCCTCAATTAAAGAAGGCTTAACAATCACTATTAAATCCTGATTTTCAAGTCTAATCTCATACCGCATGTTTGTTCCCTCAAAGGTTACTCTTTCTATTGTGCCTAAAATAGAGTTTTTATTCCTTTTTACTCCCTTTTCGACAATGAAGGTTTCTGGTCTTACGGCTAAAATCACTCTTTCACCAATTTTTGCGCTTTTATCAACCGTTTGAACTTTTATTTCGCCACGGAGCTCTATTATTGCTCCCTTACCACTTATGCTTGAAACGTAACCTTCTAGGAAATTTGATTCTCCTATAAAATGTGCCACGAACACACTTTTCGGGTTCATGTAAAGCTCCTCTGGGGTTCCAACCTGCAAAACCTTTCCCTTCTTCATAACCGCGATTCTATCTGAAATCGCCATGGCTTCAGATTGGTCATGGGTTACATGCATAGCCGTTAAACCTAAATCTCTAACCATTTTTCTTATTTCGTATCTTAGTTCGTTTCTTACTTTTGCGTCTAACTGTCCCAATGGTTCGTCCAAAAGTAGTAATTTGGCTCCTGCAGCTAGGGCTCTTGCCACGGCTACTCTTTGCATCATTCCTCCGCTTAACTCGCTTGGAAAAGCATCTAATCGCTCATGCAATTTAACCATCTCAAACACTTCATGCCCTATAGTCTCCGCCTTTTTCATGTCGAAGCCTTTCACCCGCGGACCATAAATCACGTTATTCCAAGCGTTCATATGCGGGAACAATGCAAAAGTCTGGAAGACGAATCCTATGTCCCTATCTTCAGGCGGAACATTATTAACGAGCTTGTCTCCAATGTAAATTTCACCTTTATCAGGCTGAATTAACCCCGCAATAAGCCTCAGCAAAGTTGTTTTTCCACATCCGCTTGGACCAAGCAAAGAAAAATATTCCTTATCATAAACATGGAGGTTTACATTATCCACAGCTACAATTTTTCCAAACTTTTTTGTAACGTTGACTATGCGAACGTCAGGCATCTTTCAGGCTTCCTCCACATGTTGCATGTGATTTAGCAGAGTTACTGCATAAATTTTAGGCTGTATATTAAACATGCTAGTATCTTCCTTTTCCTCTAACAATAAGTCGTAAAGAAAGCAGAATTATGAAGGAGAACAATATCAGGAAGCCGCAGCCTAAACCAATTTCCAATGGTGTGGCGGGTATTTTCTGTTTGCCCAAGCGAGGTACCCAATCAACAAGGACAAGTGGCGCTGTCCGTAGTGTAGTAACCACCGCTACTGTTGCACCAGTCTCGCTTATACTTCTGGTGAAAACCATTATAGCGCCTGAAAGTATAGAGTATTTGGTTAATGGCAGAATTATTGTTCTGAAAACCCCTAAAGGTTTAGCTCCAAGGGTTCTTGAGGCTTCTTCCAAGTCCACGCTTATTCTTTCAACTGCAGCAGACATTGACCTTACAAAATATGGATACGTGATTGCTAAGATGGGCAAAAATTAACAGCCAGATCTCGGGTATAAAGGCAAAGTTATTCCAGAAGAATTTGAGTGAGACGCCTAGGGCTATTGATGGAACTATTAAGGGTATATTAACAAGAACATCCAAGATTGCTGATGATAAGGTTCCAAACTTTCTTCTTGCAACAATTATTGCCATTGGTAGACCTATAATAACGTTTAAGACTGTGACCACTGCTCCTAGAAGATATGAAAGGATGAGGCTTTGCCAATATTCTCCCCAAACACCTACACCTGACAGCGATTTGGGCAACGTGTCGGTGAAAATGGCTTCAAGTGCCGGAAGCGCAACGAAAAGGGATGGGATAAGTACTATTGCAAAAAAGATTAGGAGTGTAATGGTATTTCGTGAGGTTGATGCTTTTGAGTAACTTAGTTTTCTCTCGAATGTCGGCCAAACTTTTCTTATGGGTAATTTTAGTCTTTGGTCCGAGGATGCGGATTATTGCAAAAATTATGCATGAGATAGCTATTAGTATGAAGCTTGCGAAAACTATTGAACCTTCATAGGTAGCTTGGCTGACTTTTTCAGCTAGGAAGTCGTTTTTCATGTTTTGTATGAAGACTGGTCCATTTTCGAAGACTCCAGCAACCATCATTGTGGCTCCGGTCTCTGAAATTGACCTTGAAAATGCAAGTATGAAAGCTGCTATTAATGAAGGTTTTAGAATTGATAATGTGACTGTTCTTGATGCTGTGAATGGCGGCGCACCGAGAGTCCTTGATGCTTGCTCATACTCCATCTTATAATCAAGCAAGGCTCCAACAACCACTCTCACTACAACCGGATAAGAAAATGTGAAGTGGAGCAATATGACGAGGAGCCAACCAGGTGAAACGAGTGAATTTCCGAAAAGCGAAGATACTCCGCGTGGGTCACTCCAAAAAAGGAATAGTGAGTAGCCAAGGGCGGCTGTTGGTACAATGAATGGGATGTCGGAGAACGTGTCAAGGACATTTAGCCATTTTGATTTTCCACGCGTGATGAGCCATGCCATCGGGATTCCAGTTACGACATCTAAAGCGGAGACGAACAAGGCTACTGTGAAGGAGTTTTCAATTGCGCTCAGTGCGCGGGCCATGAGTTGTGGTTGGTTCAGAACCTGTTGCATTGTGTTCCATTTGATTATTATTCCAAGTATTGGCGGTAGCAATATTAATGCAAAGAATATTGTCACTGCGGTTAAGTATACTCCATATTTGACAGACTTTTTTTGATGAAAGCCTATCCAAAGCTTCTGTGATCTTATGTTTAGGCAACTGTTTTTCCGCCTAGGTTCCACTCCCACAACTTTAAATTTTGTTTCTTTTCTCATTCGTGTTTTTAGCTGATAAATTTTCCTTACAAGAAGGTGTCAGTTCGCCCGTCGAGTCATATCACTGCATAAGCTCTATTGACTCTCTGCCTCATCATCCAACAGAAATGAGGCACGACAAAACTTAAGGCTTTTGCGCTGTAAAACTTGTAGGATGAGTGTTGAAGGTGAAATTATGAATGTTTTAGAAGCCATTAAGGGAAGAAGAAGCATAAGAGCCTTTAAAAGCCAAAATGTTTCAGCAGAAATTATCGAAAAACTTATTGATGCAGCGCGGTGGGCGCCATCTGCCGGAAACATTCAGCCATGGGAATTCATAATCGTCCGAAAACCAGAAATCAAAAGAAGACTTGCTGAAGCAGCTCTGGGTGCAACTGTTCATTGAAGAAGCGTCCGCCGTAATTGTAGTTTGTGCAAACGAGAATCGCTCTTCTCAGGGATATGGCATACGCGGCAAAACCTTGTATTGTATACAAGACACAGCTGCTGCCATTCAGAACATTCATTTGGTTGCCTACTCTCTTGGGTTGGGCACATGCTGGATTGGCGCATTTAGGGAGGAAGAGGCAAGGGAAATCTTAAATATTCCCCATGGAGTGAGACCAGTAGCCATAGTTCCCGTGGGTTATCCAGCCGAATCTCCTTCACCACCAAGTAGAAGACCTATAAATCAAATAGTTCATTATGAAACCTTTT
>CAVZKK010000024.1:0-31632 GCA_963775925.1 Candidatus Bathyarchaeota archaeon
ATACACTCTTCTCGAGTCGACTACGACGGAATTGATTTTTATTATTCTAGCAACAATGTGGTTTCTGGTAACACAATATTCCTCGAGCAACTACGACGGAATTGATTTTTATTATTCTAGCAACAATGTGGTTTCTGGTAACGTCATCCTGCACAACAATAACGCCGGAATGAGCCTCTACTATTCTAGTAGTAATGTAGTTTGTGGCAACTCTATCCTAAGCAACTATCCCGGAATTAACCTTGCTCTTTCAAGTAGTAATAATACTATTTACCATAACAACTTTAACAATACAGATCAAGTGTGGATTGAACCAACAGAAACGAATGTTTGGAACTATGGTGATGAAGGAAACTACTGGAGTGACTACACTGGGCAAGACTTAAACAAAGACGGAATAGGTGAAACTTCCTATGACATAGACGTAGCTAACAAAGATAATAATCCCCTGATGGGAATGTTTTTTAATTTTAGCGCCACCCTGGAAAGAGAAGCATACAGTGTCACCGTTATTAGCAATTCAACAATCTCTGGTTTCAGATTTCAAATCGGATCTGAAACAGGAAACAAAATAATGCATTTTAACACCACTGGCGAAGATGGCGCAGTAGGTTTTTGTAGAGTCAAAATTCCTACTAAGTTGATGAATTATCCATATATTGTGCTGGTTGATGGTGAGGAAATCACTCCAACATTACTTAATCTTTCAAATGAGGCATACGCTTATCTGTACTTTACATATCTTCAAAAAAATCATGCTATCACAATAATCTCTTCTAAAACGCTCGCTCTTTATTTTGAACTACTTGATGGATATCTCAAGTTGCAGAAGGATCTTTATGATTTGAACGAAACCTATTATACTCTTCTTGAAAACTACAACATCCTCTTATACAATTATACTCAACTTCAAGTGAGCTTTCATGATTTGAACGATTCTTATCTGAAGCATTTATTAGATTACTCCGACCAAATGCAGAATATGCGAAACCTAACTTACATTCTTGTAGCCCTAACAGCAATTTTCATAATAATCACCATTTATTTATCAAAACGCGCGCATGCAAGAATAACAACAAAGTCTAAAGAATTCGAAGGCGAATAGGTTTCTGCGACAAGAATTTAAATATATAATGTAATATGGTGTGCGATGTAAGTATGGCAGAAGCATATCTTTTCTACTCCTCTTTAACGCTGTTCGCAATGGGTTGCTTAACTTTAGTTTTATTTGTATCATTTCACTTGAAATATCATAGGATAAGTAACCTTCCAAAGAACTTATTAGTTAGTATTTTTGATAAAACCTTTAATGTTTTAAATCCATACTGAGAACATGGAAAAATTATTCATAACTTCTTATCGGCATTGCCTCTGATCCCGGTTTTTGTTAGTGTGGTTTTTTGCTTCTTATTGAAGATTTTGGAATACGGTCTTTTGTTAACTTGTTATAATAATTGTTTGTTTAAATTTGATGTTAAATAGATGTTGCGTCCGAAACTTATTAAAATGCTGAGATTTTTATCAAAGTTGTTCAAAATCAGCCGATTTAGGAGTCTGTGACATAAAAGCCTTTCAAATATTGAAAAATGCCTTGCCAAAACTGACAATTACTATCTTGCTTTGTCAATTCTCTTTTGATATTTGCTGCCACATTGGGTTATATTTTGGTTTTAGCTATCATGGGTTTTAACCCATGTTGCTGGTTTAATATCTGAAATCAGCGCACGAACGGATTTGTAGCTTATCAAGTAGCAGTATTTCTATTCGTTTTAATTATTGTTATTGTTTCAGATTTTCGTTTTGAAGGTGAAAGACAAATTTTTAAGTTATGTAATAGAATTGCCAAGTTTTAGAGATTAAAGAGATCAACATTGATATGTGATGATGAGGATGAATAAATTGTTAAGCAGTTAATGTTAACCCTTTCCTGTAAGCATTTAGGTTTGTGTTTACGATTTCTTTGGAAACTGTTTCATTTATTGCCTTTGTGAAGGATTTTTCATTCGCTATCTTCGTTATACTTGTTAAAGTTCCTAGCATAATCATATTTGCATAAATTTTTGCCTCAAATACCTTTTCAGCAGTTTCTGTTGCTGGAATTTTGAATGTCTGTGCTTTAGTTTCGGGAACTTTTTTCACGATGCTACTGTCAACTAAGAGTATGCCGTCTTCTTTCAAATCCTTGATGTTTTTTTCAAGCTGCTTCTTGGTTCATTGCAACCAGTACGTCGCATTTTCTGACCATTGGAAAGCCAATTTTGCCATCTGATATTATTATTTCGCTCTTGGCAGTGCTTCCTCTTGCTTCAGCTCCATAGCTTTGAGTTTGAACCACGTTTTTTCCATCATAGACAGCGGCTCTGCCTAATATTTGTCCAGCTAGAACTACTCCTTGTCCGCCAAGTCCACTTATTCTCACTTCAATTTTTCAATTTCCTTTTGTGCCTCCTCAATCGTTTTGTATACGGTTTCGACAAGCGTTGGTCTCTGTCTTTGAATAAATTCGCCTACAACGATTTTTTCGTTAAATCATCTTCGCTTAATTTCTCTGCTTGCTTAATCGGAACGGCGTTTTCTTTGAACCATTTCAACATTTCTCCAGCGTCTTTGAATCCTACTCTTCTTCCGAAGGCTGTTGGACATTGGCTTACGACTTCTATGAATCTGAAGCCTTTCATGTTCAATTGCTTTTTTTATGGATTCTTTGAGTTCGTTTGGGTGGGCTGTTGTCCAGCGTGCGACATAGCAGGCTCCTGCGGTGACAGCTAGTTTTGCAGCGTCTAATGGATGTTCAAAGCTTCCATATGGTGTTGTTGTTGTTTTTGCTTTGAACGGGGTAGTGGGAGCGACTTGTCCGCCAGTCATTCCGTAAACCATGTTGTTGACCATTATAACAAGAATGTCTAGGTTTCTTCGTGCCGCATGTATGAAGTGGCTTAGGCCTATGCCAACGATGTCACCGTCTCCCCAAAAACAACAACGTTGAAATTTGGGCGCATGAGCTTTATGCCAGTTGCGACAGGTATGCTTCTTCCATGTAGAGTATGAACCGAGTCCGCTATAAAATGTGGTGATGGAATCCAAGAGGAGCAGCCGATTCCACTGCAAAAAACAAACTTGCTCAGGTTTTCATGGCCTAGTTCATGAACGGCTCTTAGAAACTCACTCATGACAGTAAGTGCACCGCAGCCTGGACAAAAAGGCAGGGGTATGGGTCTTAAATATTTTTGAATAGAAAAAGGCTCACTCATTTTTAGATACCTCCTGAATTTTTTCGAACAATTCTTCAGGCGTAATCAATTCTCCGCCACCAATCTTGTTGAGGGGAATAACTTCTGCTAAACCGTTTGCAACTCGCTGAACTTCGTAGAATATTTGTCTCAAATTCATTTCTGGAACGATAATCGTTTCTGCTGTTTCGGCCAGTTGCCTGACAGCTTTTTCGGGGAAAGGCCAAATGGTTTTTAGGCGGATATATCCCGCCTTCATTCCTTTTGCTTCTGCAATTTCAACAGCTTCATAAATTGCGCGTGATGTACAGCCGAAGGAAACGATTCCTATTTGGCAGTCGTCAGCGTTGTAGGTTTCCGTGTCGGCTATTTCTTCCGCATGATTTTGTATTTTGTTGTTAAGTCTTTCCACAAGTTGCTTATGCACTGTGGGGTCTGCTGTGAAACGTATCCCATACTCGTTATGCGTTGATCCTGTAACAACTACGTTGAATCCTTCACCAACAGACGGCATCGGCGGAATTTCTTCCAAACCAAAAAATGCCTTTTCACCTGATTTGGGTTTTCTTCTGTTGATTATCTCTATACTTTCTGAGGAAGGCACGATTATTCTTTCTCTCATATGTGCGACGATTTCGTCTGCCAAGAGTATAACTGGCGTGCGGTATTTTTCGGCTAGATTAAATGCTTTGATTGTTAGTTCGAACATTTCCTGCACGGAATTTGGCGATAGGGCAATTGCTGAATAGTCGCCATGTGTGCCCCAGCGTGATTGCATGACGTCGCCTTGTCCGCATTTAGTTGCTTGTCCTGTGCTTGGTCCTGCCCTTTGGACATCAACTATGACGCATGGGGTTTCGGTCATAAACGCCTAGCCTATGGTCTCTTGCATTAGGCTCGAAACCTGGTCCAGAAGTGGCTGTCATTGCTTTATTGCCTGTCCAACTTGCACCTACAACTGCGCCTATGGAAGCCATTTCGTCTTCCATTTGAATGGCTATTCCGCCAACTTGTGGAAGCTTTTTCGAGAGGTATTCTGCTATTTCGCTTGCGGGTGTTATTGGATATCCAGCAAAGAATCGGCATCCTGCGGCTAGTGCTGCTTCAGCGCATGCTTCATTTCCTTGCCAAAAGTATGTGTTTGCCTCTGGAAACTTTTTCAACGAAATTCTCCTCTATTCTTTGGGACTTACTGAAAAGCTTGGAGATTTAACCTAAAAGGTTTTATCTCTTGCTTTACGAAGTTGTAACTTCAAAAGGTTGGAATAGAGATGGAAGAAGACATTGTTGATTATACTTTGGAGTATGCGAAAAGCAAAAAAGTTGAATATGCTGAAGTGCGGGCGCAGAGCCAAGTCCAAGAGAGGCTTATACTGAGGAGTGGTATTCTAGAGGCTTACTTGTCGGCGGTTGACAGCGGATTCTGTGTGCGAGTTATAGCCAACGGTGGAATAGGTTTTGCTTCAACCAACAAATGGACAAAGGAAGAGGCAAAGGAAATAGTGGATTTAGCGTTCAAGTACGGTAAGGCAGCCAATAGGAAAGACAAAATAAGGTTTGCGGAGGAGAAAGGGGTTGAAACGAAATGGGCGGTGAATCAGAAAGAAAAAATAGAGAACGTTTCACCCGAAGAAAAAATATCAAAATTTGTGGAAATTGACAAGTCCTTGGCTTCATGTGGAGTAAATATCGCTGCAACAATATCTTCGTGTTCAATAGATTTAACTTCAAACTATTATGTCAACTCTGAAGGTTCTCGCATTTCTTCATTTGTCCCAAAAATAGCCGCTTTCGTCTTTATTACAGTTGCTGAACAGGGAAAAACCGAGCAGGCCTACGAGCAATTTGGATACAGCGGCGGATGGGAAGCATTTCACGAATGGAACGTCGCCGAAAAAATGATTCACAATGCCAAAATTCTTAAGGATGTTATAACGAAGGGAAAAGCCGTAAAACCTGGAATTATGGATCTCATTTGCGGTTCTGAAGTCGCTGGAATAGCATCACATGAATCATGCGGTCATCCAATGGAAGCCGATAGAATTTTAGGGCGGGAGATGAGTCAAGCTGGAAGATCGTTCATATTCAAAGGCGGTCCATATTGGATTGGTACAAGAATCGGAAGTGATGTTGTCACTATAGTGGATGATCCTACAATAGAACACAGTTACGGCTATTACGCTTATGACGATGAAGGTGTAAAAGCAAGACGCAGGTATTTGTACAAAAATGGATTAATTAATGAGTTTTTGCATAACAGAGAAACTGCGGCAAGACTTGGCACAAGAAGTAATGCTTCTTCCAGATCCATTAACTACGACAGAGAAGCTATAGTTCGCATGGCAAACACATTCGTTCTGCCAGGCGAAATGACGGAGGAAGAGCTAATTGAAGACGTAAAATACGGCGTTTACATGAAATCCTTTCACAGAATGGAACATAGACGACAAGCGTTTTAACCAACGCTATGTTGGCAGAGAAGCTTACCTAATAGAAAATGGAGAATTGAAAAATCCTGTTGCGAGGCCAGTGATCGAGACTACTACTCAAAAGTTTTGGACAGCCGTAGACGCAGTTTCTAAAAATGTTGAATTTGATGCTGCTACTTGCGGAAAAGGTGATCCTGCTGCAAGGTGTTCCAGTCTATACTGGTGGTCCTTGCATTAGGCTTAGAGGAGTGTATATAAAATGAGTGACATACTCAGCAAGACTGAAGAGATAGTTAAGAAAGCGAAAGCCTTAGGCGCAGACGAAGTCATCGCTAAAACGACTTTTGGCAGGTATAGGCAGGCGCGTTTCAGCAATAATCAGGTGGATATAACTGTTGCATGGAATGATTATGTCACAGATGTGAGTTTGGCTTGGAAAAAACGTGTGGTCGCTACGCAAATACACAATTTTCAAGAGGTTGATCCAAGCCTTAAAAGACTATTGGAGTTGGCAAAGGTTTCTAAGGAAAATCCAATGTTTGGAGGTTTTGCGAAGGGCAGTTTTCGCTACGCAAAAAGTAACGCTGATGAGAAACTTCAAGATTTGGAAGATCCCAGTGAGTATGTTTTTGAAGCGATAGGTGCTGCGGAAAAAGAAGTTGGGGTCTCAAATTGACAGCGGAGGTATACTTTTCACCAAATTCGAAGATGTTTATTTGGTGTCTTCTGAAGGGCCTGTTGGTATTGACTGTCGATCAGCAATTGAGCTTTCGATACGGGCTTTCTCAGAGAGAGAGGCTTCCGGCCATGGTGTCGAATGTAACTCTACGCTGAAAGATTTTGAACCTTCCAGAGCTGGAGCTAAAGCTGGGGAAATTGCCAAGTTAGCCAAGAATCCGAAGGTTGGTGAAGAAGGCGTATATGATGTTATCTTTGATCCTTTGATTTTCGGTTCGCTGTTTGGCGTTTGGGGTTCGATGGTTTCAGCTTTCAGCGTCTTGATTCAGCAGTCAGTTTTCGTCAACAGGCTTGGACAAAAAGTGGCGCCTGAAAACGTAACATTGAAAGATAATCCGTCTACCTATTCTATGGCTAACCGCATTTTTGACGATGAGGGCGTTCCAACAAGGGAAAATGTCTTCATTGACCATGGTGTGCTCAAAACATATCTTCATAACACATCAACGGCTAAAATATTCAAAACCGAAACTACGGCTAATGCTGGATTGGTTGCGCCGAATGCGTGGAGTATTGAAATGGACCTTGGAGACATGAGCAGAGAGGAACTCTTCAAGGAGGTGAAGAGAGGGCTTTACCTGACAAACACTTGGTATACGCGGTTCCAAAACTATGCGAAAGGTGACTTTTCGACAATTCCTAGGGATGGCATTTTCTTGATCGAGAAGGGGGAAGTAAAGCAGTCATTGAAGGACTTGCGCATAAGCGACAATGCTTTGAGTTTGCTAGGCAACGTTGCTGGGATTTCGAAGGAAAGGCAACATGTGCATTGGTGGGGAGAAGCGGATCCACCGTCGCTATCTCCGTATGTTCTAATCAAAGATGTGCATATAACAAAATCCAAATAGAAATCTCTTCTTTCTTTTTTTGTTAGAACGCAAACTTTATGCCAATTTTCTGTCAGATGTTACTGTGACAGTAGCGGTCGTAGTCTAGCTTGGCTAGGACATCAGCCTCCCACGCTGACGACCCGGGTTCAAATCCCGGCGACCGCACCATAAATTATTGCTCTTTTGATTGGTCAAATCAGCTTCTGATCATAAGATTTTATGCGGGCGGGGTGGGATTTGAACCCACGACCGCCGACTTAGGAGGCCGGTGCTCTATCCTTGCTGAGCTACCCGCCCCAACCGAATAATTGGCGAATGCAGATTTTAACTTAATGCATCGCCGAATGCAAAAAACTTAAACTGCACGTATCTCACCAAATAATGCTGTTGCGGGGGTACCCGAGCCAGGTCTAAATAGGCGGCCAGAAGCCTAAGACATGGGGGAGGACTTAAGATCCTCTGGCGTAGGCCTCCGTGGGTTCGAATCCCACCCCCCGCACTTTAGAGGCGTATTATCGGTTTACTTTCTAATCTGCCAATTGATGTTTGTTCTAGCTGTCCACCTAAAGTTTTATAAGATTCAGCGGATAAAAAGTTGCATTAATGGTGAAATTACGGAAAAAGATGCCAAAATGTCACGTAAAAAATGCTTAATGCTCCTAGCTTTGTTTCTGGCCTCCTTTATATTTTTGACTCCCTACGCTCTTAGCTCGGGAAACTTGCCAGTGCCCTTTTCCTTCATGCAAGTCAACTATTCTCTTGGCATAAACTATCAAGAACCGAAATTGTCGATTCCATCGCTAACCTTTGTCTTGACCGCCGAAAACATCGTCAACTCTAGCTACATCGTAGTAACGGAATCCGTCGAAACAGCCTCGCCCCTAAAATTTTACGTCAACCTTTCAAATAGATCAGTGCTCCTTTCAAAAGAATTCCTTCCGCAACTTCCCCCCCACGGCGAATACTATGACTTGTGGATTGGCGAAGGACACAAAGCGGGAGATGTCGTGAAGGTTTTGAATCACACAGCAACCCTTTCTAACTCTGGCATAAAGTTCCACGGTTGGTTTTTCTTTAGTAGTTTAACAACCGGCAAAATACCATTCAACTTCTCTAGAACAATAGAGTATCAGGGAACACTGATCCCTGTTGATTACGTTGGAGAAATATCCATTACATATGACCAAGAAACAGGGTTAATGATCGAAGACCATCAATCATGGATAGCGAACTTAACCTATCCCTAAGCTTGCCGCAAACAATCTCGTACACTGTGGTTCTAGCTTATGAAAGTTCAAACGTTCGCTTCACGTACATAACATATTTGTTAACGATTGGGATCTATACGTCACTCGTCATCGTCATAGCTTCCGCCCTATTTGTTATGATTCAAATGTTGCGCAAGAGAAAGCGGGAAAAAGAACTGCCCAAATTGCCACCAGAAACACCAGAGACTCCAGAGGCCCCAACCGAAACACCACAAGAAAAGCCTGAAACACCGATAAATCCTGAAGGAACTTCGATCAAGAAGAATCAGGAGCCTATTGCGCTGGAGATTCGTAGGTTCGAATTCTACCCCTCGCATCAAATCTGAATCCTAAAATAATCCTTTCTAGCTGAAAATTGCTGAAAAATTAAGTAAAAATTTTGCGACTGCATTTCTTCTACTCTGACAAGATCTCCACTGCCTTCTCAACTGCGAATTTCAATCTTTCAGTGCATTCGTAGTCATGAACTCTCGCAAAGTATTCTTTCAGTCCCTCAGGAGTCTTTAAGTTCAAACGAGTAAGTTGCCCACAGTTCAGTGCTCCAAACCTTTTCTTGAATAAGGCTACGTATTTATCGATCTTGTTCCATGCCAGCTGCGGATTTTCCTCTTTTTTGTTTCTTCCGTGTTTAATGCCTATTGCCATCGCTACACCTGAAATGGAGCCACATAGAAGTCCATTCAAACCGACGCCCGCACCTACCGCTGTGCCAATCTTGGGAATCAGCTCAGAACTTACGCCAAGATATTCTGCTAAAACCAACAGAACACTCTCACAACAATTATATGGTCGCCCGGTAGGAAAGTTGCTGGGTCTGTCGCAGAAATACCGAGTCACTTTTTCTTGTAGTTCCTTTACGCTGGTTTGTCTTTTTTCAGACATCTATACAGCCTCTTTTCCTTTATTGTAGTGTTTGTACATAAATAATGTGTTCTCATTTTATGGAAAGGCTAATTTCGCTAAGGCGAGTATAGTTTGCTTAATGGAGTAATGTGTAAGGGATGGACGCATCCACTAAACGCATAGCAATGCAACGTATTCAAACACTCTTCCGTCTGGCAAAGGAAACTTTTAACGAAAACCCATCTCTGGCACAGCGTTACGTGGACCTAGCTAGAAAAATAGCCATGGCGGCTAAGGTTCGTTTGCCAAGGGAGTATAAGCGCCAAGTCTGCAAGCATTGTAAAAGCTTTATTTTGCCCGGTGTGAATTGTCGTGTGAGGGTAAAGCAGCGGAGAGAACCGCATGTGGTAATAACATGTCTCAACTGCGGCAAGCAAACGCGGTTGTCCATGAAAAAGAAGGAGGAGAAATCGAAAGCATGAGCGAATTGACTGCTGGAAAGAAACGATTCGTCAAACGCACGTTGAGTGAAGAAAGCCCAACAATATTGATAGGCAAGGGCGGCGTTTCTGAAGAGGTGCTGAAAGAGGTTGAAAAGCAGCTGGAGAAAAGGAAAATGGTGAAAGTCAAGCTTCTGGGCACGGCTCTCAAAGGAGGCGAAACCAAGCAGATTGCCACCCGAATCGCTGAGAGAACAGAAGCGTCATTAGTGGAGGTTAGGGGTCACACTTTCATGCTTTATAGACGACGGAAAAAGTGAAAGCCTTTATATTTGGCTCCGTGATTTACTGAAGGAAAAGTTAAGAGGATAAGATGTCTTGATAACACCCTACGATGTTCCAGCATCCAAACTCATCGAAAAGCTAGCCAAGTATCTAAAAGAAAATGTGGACAAGGTGAACCCGCCTTCATGGGCTAGCATTGTAAAAACTGGTGCACATGTTCAAAGGCAACCGCAAAACCCAGATTGGTGGTATATTCGATGCGCTTCACTGTTGAGAAAAATTTACGTTCATGATCCAATTGGCGTGGAAAAATTGAGTGCCAAGTATGGAGGAAGGAAAGACTTCGGCGTCAAACCAGAACATGCAGTTAAAGCGGGCAGAACAATAATAAGAAAAGCTTTACAGCAGTTGGAAGCCGCTGGTCTGATTGAAACGTTAAAACCGCGTGGAAGAAGGGTAACACGGGAAGGTAGAAAACTTCTACAAGAACTAGCTGAAGATATCCAAAAGGAATTGGCGAAAGAACTTCCTAAATTAGAGAAATATCAGAAAGGTGAATGAAATGTCAGAAGACGAGCTAGAAGAGCTTCGTAGAAGAAAACTTTTGGCTTTGCAGCAGAAATTTGCCGAAGAGCAGAGACAAGATCAAATGGAGCAGCAACTAGAACTGCAGAAACAAACATTGTTAAGGAAAATATTAACTCCAGAAGCTAGACAAAGATTGGCAAATCTAAAAATGGTTAGACCAGAATTCACGGAACAGTTAGAGTTACAACTAATCCAGCTGGCTCAGCAAGGAAAATTGCCTATACCCTTAGCAGATGCGCAGCTAAAGCAAATACTCATTCAACTGCAATCCCAAAAACGTGAAACAAAAATAAGAAGGATATAAGGCATGGCTCGAAACAAGCCAACAGCAAAAAAACGGAGATTAGCAAAAGCAGGAAAACAGAAAAAGGCTGTTCCAACGTGGGTTATAGCAAAAACAGCCGGAAAATTCAGAGCACATCCTAAGAGAAGGCAATGGAGAACTAGAAAAATAAAGGCTTAGGAGGAAATGTCTGATGGAAGAAGAAAAGGAGAAAGAAGAGCAGAAAACTGGTGAAGAGCCAAAGGAATCAGCTGAAACTGTTGAAGAAGCAAAAGCAGAAGAGGTTGAGGAAGTCTCAGAAGAAGAAAAGGAAGAAGTTCCAGAGAAAGAGGGGGAAGTTGTAGAAGAGGAGGCTGTTGAAGCCAAAGGCGAAGAGATGCCTGCGCCTGTTGCAGAGGAGGAGGCTAAACCATCGCCACGGGAAGAGAAGGTAGAGGAAGAAGAAATTGTTGAAGAGAGAATCTATACTGTTCCATTAGGCAAATGTTGGATTGTGCCGCCGAATAAGAGGGCGCCGAAGGCTATGCGAATTATAAGGAGTTTTGTGGTGAAACATATGAAGCTGGAGCAGCGTAAAGCAGAAGGAGAGGAGGAGGAAGAGGCTAAGAGGCTTGTTATTAGTAATGATGTGAATGAAAGGGTTTGGATGAGGGGCATAGAGAAGCCTCCTAGAAAGATTAGGATAAGGGCTGCGAAGGATAAAGAGGGCAACGTTACCGTTTATTTGGCTGAAGGAGACTAATCCTTGGCCATTTACCTATCCAGCCTTGTTGGAAGCGCAAGCATAGGCGTATATTCCCTTGCAACAGACAAAATGGTAATAATTCCCAAATTGGTTCCGCTTAAGAAAGCTGAAATGTTAGGGGAATGGCTGAAAGTTAAGCTAATACAAACATCAATTGGAGGTTCAGTCCTCGTTGGTGCGCTTGCATGTGCAAACTCAAATGGGATTTTGCTCCCCCATTTTGTAAGAGATGAAGAGATTGATGCCGTAAAATCTTTTTTCGAGGGAAACATAACGGTAATGGAAAAAAAGAAAACCGCATACGGAAACATAGTTTTAGCAAACGATTACGGCGCAGTTGTCGACCCCCATATAAAAGAACCTGAAATCAGGGAAATTTCTGAAACTTTAGGCGTTGAGGCTGTGCCAGGTGAAATTGCAGGCTTACCCTATGTTGGATCGTTGGCTGTCGCCACAAACAAAGGAGCCTTAGCTCACCCTCTATTGAAAGATATAGAGCGAAAGCTTCTGGAGAACGTGTTGAAGGTTCCAGTTGACGTGACCACCATAAATTGCGGTATACCCTATGTTGGCACAGGTTTGATTAGCAATCGTTACGCAGCCATCGTAGGTTCCTTAACCACAGGACCCGAGATATTTATAATTGGGAACGCCTTGGATGTTGTGAAGGAAGAGGAAGTAGATGAAAGTTTTCAGAGTGTCCGGTGAAATTCGGAAGCCAAATTTAAAAACTTCTTTCAGAAAAGAAGTGATTGCTCTAAAACCTGAGCATGCAGTTGAAAAAGTTTACGCTGAGTTAGGAAGCAAACACCGTGTAAAACGTGTCCACATAAAAATACTTAGTGTTGAAGAGGTTCCATCTCAAGAGATCGAAGATCCGTTAATTAAAAAACTGATTATTGGAGAAGAAAAAGTTGGAGAGGAAAAGTGAAGAAGAACTTCGCAGACTAAGCGTTGAATTGCGATTTCTTGAGCAGACTGCGGAAGCAATACAGTCTAGAATTAACATGGTAAACGCTGTCATAACAGACCTAACATATGCGGGCATAGCGCTGGAAGGCTTAGAAAAAGAAAAGGAAAACTCAGAGCTTCTTGTCCCAATAGGTAGCAACTCCTACATCAAAGCTAAACTTGAAAACCCAGACAAGATAATTGTTGGAATGGGCGCCGGGGTTTCAGTTGAAAAAACATTGCAGGAAGCAAAAGAAATAGTTAAAAAACGTCAGGAAAACTTGGAGAAAACTAGGGTGTCACTTCAGCAACAGCTAGCTCAAGTTGCAGAAAGAATTAGTGAAGGTAGAGAAAAATTTGAGAGTTTGGTGGCTGAGATGAGAGAGGAGAAAGCTCCAGAAAATGTTTGAGAAGCTGAAGTCTGGACTGAAAGGGCTTGTAAACAAGGTTACAACAACAGAGCTTAAGGCTGAAAACCTGCACCCTGTGCTCTCAGAATTCAAGATAAACCTCGCAGAAAATGATGTTGCCCTTCCAGTGGCAGAACAAATATGCGATAAACTGGAAAAACGCTTAAACGGAGTTCAGGTCAAGCGACTCGAAGACCGCAGAAAAATCGTAGAGAAAAACCTGCGAGAAGTCCTTTTGGAGATCATGCTCACAAATAATAAAACAGATTTTTTAGAGGCTATTGAAGAAAAACGCAAAAAAAACGAACCGTTCATAATAGTTTTTGTTGGAATAAACGGCACTGGAAAAACCACAACCATAGCCAAAGTTGCCCACTTCTTAAATAAGAAGGGCTATTCCGTTGTTCTTGCCTGCAGCGACACTTACCGAGCGGGCTCTATTGAACAGTTAGAGGAGCATGCAAAACGTTTAGGAATCCGCATGATCACGCATAAGTATGGTGCAGACCCAGCGGCTGTAGCCTACGACACGATAAACCATGCAAAAGCCCATGGAATAAACGTTGTTTTAATCGACACCGCTGGGAGAATCCAAACAAACAGAAACTTGATGAATGAACTGGCAAAAATTAAACGCATTGTAAATCCCGACTTGACTGTTCTAACTGTAGATTCGCTCACTGGAAACGATGCTGTTATGCAAGCAGAAGAATTTCACAAAAGCGTTGGCGTCGACGCAACAATATTAACCAAGGTGGACGCGGACGTAAAAGGGGGCTCAGCCCTGAGCGTAACATATGTCACGCAAAAACCCATTTTGTTCATTGGAACAGGACAGAAATATGAAGACTTGGAAGAGTTTAATCCAGAAAAATTTGTCCAGATGATCTTAAAGTAGCACTTAATGAAGTCGCTATTATGCTTCCATTTTTACTTGTTTCTCTCCATAAATTCTTGGAATTTCTTTAAATCGGCTGGAACAAGAACTGGTCTTTTCAGAAATTCGCATGGCCATCGCGTGCACCCATCACAATATTTAATGCCTCTTTTCTCAGCGCATCCCTTTCTCTTTCTCAACCAGTTTGTTTTCTTCTTCAAGAAATTCGCTAGTCCTGCTTGCTCAATTTGTTTCATGTTGCTCCAGACATCTAAAAACCAAGAGCTGTCCTCTAATCTTTCGGCTTTAAAGAAATCAAAAAGATTGCATGGGAATTTCTCGCACTCTAAACATATTTTTAGGTTTTTGCTACTTGAACATTGATAGATTTTACAATATTCTCTGTACTCTTTGCTTAAGCCCTTATTAGATCTGCAGCCTCCGCATTCTTCATTAAGAAAAGCTGTGCATTCGCCACAATAAAGTCCACAAGAAGCAACCAAATTCCATTTTTCAGTTGACATTGTGTCAATTCCCTTTCAACCGAGAAGTTGTTTGGCAGATTATTTTTTAGTATTTTCCTAACAGCTTTAGCAGTATGGCTTTTGCTGAGTAGAGTTTGTTCTCGCTTTGCTCGTATATTATTGATTTTGGGCTTTCAATAATGTCTGGGCTTATTTCATATCCTCGATGGATAGGCATATCATGCATAACGTAGGCGCTACTTTCCTTCAACAGTTCCTTGTTGATTTGGTAGGGCATCATGAGTTTGATTCGGTTCTCCTTTTCTTCGGCGTATTTCGGGTCTAAGAAGAATTCCATGTCGACCCATGTGTCTGTGTAAACAAAATCTGCGTCTTTGACTGCTTTCTTAACGTCCAGTGTAGCTTCGTACAGGCCGGTTTTTCTAGCGTTTTCCAGTATTTCTTCATCTCTTGATGGCTCGTTGAATACTGGCGTTACCGTGGTTATTTTGACGCCTGTTTTTGTGCATCCTTCGATAAGTGAATTGCAAACGTTGTTGTGGGTACCTATGTAAACTAGCTTCACACCTTTTAAAGTGCCTCTTTTTTCTTTCATGGTCATTAAGTCTGTTATCGCTTGGCTTGGATGATATTTTTCGTCACATCCATTGATTACCGGAACATGCGAGGCTTTAGCCATAGCCTGCAAGTCAGCATTCTTCATCAACCTTGCCATTATACAATCAACGTTTCGCGACAAATATCGAGTTTCGTCAGATACGTCCGCTAAAGCAAAGTTTGTTGTCCTCCAATCTATATATAGGGCGTGGCCGCTAAGTTGTGTCATAGCCACTTCGAAGGCGACCCTAGTTCTTGTGGAAGTTTTCTGAAAAATCATAGCCAACGATTTGCCGTTTAAAGCAGTTCGATATTTTTCTGGATTAAGCTTAGCCTCGATAGCCTTGTCGATTATCTTCATAAGCTGCTGACTAGACAATTCTTTAAAGTTAATTAAATGCATGTTTCCACCTTTATTAGACCAAAACCATTAGATTTGTGTTATAAAACTTTTCTGAGGTAAGATGACGGCTCATGATAGATTTTGTTATTTCTCAAGCTTCACTTGGCTGGTTCACTTCAAAATCAACGGCAAGTTCATTACCGTCATGAGTATTTATTAGTTACTGCAAAATCATCAAGGGAGGCATAAAACATAATCTTACTTGTTGCCTCGAACAAGGATGTTGCAAGCCTAAATATTGCTAGACAAATCTTAAGCCATTACCCTTTCGAAAAAATGGTCGAGAATTTTCAAGAAAACCCGGTTTACGAAGCAAATATTGAGGGTAGAGAAGTTAAACTCGTAACTTTGAATGAAGAATCTGTTTATGCGCAAAACTTAACGGATTTTTTTAGCAATCTGGAACTTGCAGTTTTCATTTCAAGGCATAGCAGCGTAAGCGGTACTCCGACACTGTCTGTTCATACTCCGGGTAATTTAGGCGAGGCAGAACTTGGCGGGCTTGCCAGAAAAGTTTCAGTTTCACCAGCCAATACCATGAGAGCTGTTCTAAAAGCAATGATGTGCCTTAAAGACGAAATGCAGCTCAAATATGAAGTTTCTTACGAGTGTACACATCATGGTCCTTCTTTAAACGTGCCTACAATGTTCGCTGAACTAGGAAGCTCACCTAAACAATGGAATGATTTGAAAGCAGCAGAAACCGTTGCCCACGCAGCAATGAAAGCCATTTCAAAGTTCGGCGAATCCCAAGCTAAAGCTGTGCTTGGTATAGGCGGACCCCACTACAGCGAAAAGTTTAGTCGTATCGCATTGGAAAGTGAAATAGCTTTCGGCCATATAATTCCTAAATACGCAATTCCATACATAGATGTGGAAATTCTTAGGCAATGTGTAGAGAAGACACAGGAAAAGGTGGAGTTTGTAGTTTTGGATTGGAAAGGAATAAAAGGCGAACACAAATCAAAACTAGTTGAAATGCTTGAAGAAATAGGCGTACCATTCAAGAAAGTTTAACATTAAAAAGGAAAAAGTTAATAGAAATGTTCAGATTTATCTAAACCAACAGCTACAGCAACGTTTATATCAGATTGAAATGTTGAGTGTGCGATGAACCATGGGCCTAAGATCGTTCCTATCTCAAAGTGCAAGAACATTAAAACTTGCAGTAAAACCAGGAGGAAGTGAGCTTTGGCTATCAGTAAAAATATGCTTTCTGGGCATAGGTGTAATCGGCTTAGTCGGATTTATCATTAAGCTAGTGTCTTCTGTTCTGCAGCCAAGCGCGGCTGTAACTTAGAAGGATGAAACTTTATGGAGAAAAGCGAAGAATATCCGACAAAGATTTTTGCTGTAAAAACAACAACAGGGCAAGAGAGAAACGTAGCTAAACTTATTGCCGCAAGAATTGAAATGAATAATATACCTATAAAGGCTATTCTTGTGCCTGAAACTCTAAGGGGCTACGTCTTCGTGGAAGCCGAAGGACCACATTTTGTGGAAGAAGCCATAGCAGGCATAAGACATGTACGGTCCAGGATTCCAGGTGTTGTAAGTTTTTCTGAAATTGAAAGATACATTGTCAGGAAACCCGTAATTGAAGAGTTAATCGAAAACGACATAGTGGAAGTGACAGGTGGACCATTTAAGGGCATGCGCGCAAAAATAACTCGTATTGATAAGTCCAAGGGGGAAGTCACACTCGAGTTGTTAGAGGCATCTTTCACTTTGCCAATAACTGTTCATTCTGATTACGTAAAGCTGGTGGAGAAAGCAAAAACCGAAGGTGGGGAAGCGTAAATGGCTGATAAAAAAGTTGTGGAATTACTTGTAAGCGGGGGGCAAGCAACAGCTGGGCCACCATTAGGTCCAGCTTTAGGTCCATTAGGCGTGAATGTCATGATAATTGTGAACAAAATAAACGAGCTTACAAAAGACTATGCTGGAATGAAGGTTCCAGTGAAAGTCGCTGTTGATCCTGAAACCAAGGAGTTTGAAGTCAGCGTTGGAACGCCCACAGCATCCGCTTTAATTGTCAGCGAATTAAAAATAGAGAAAGGCTCTGGGACACCAAGTACGGCGAAAGTTGGAAACCTTAACATGGAACAAGTCTTACGCATAACAAAGATTAAGCACCATGAGCTTCTGGCAAAAAACCTGAAAGTAGCCGCGAAGGAAATCTTGGGAAGCTGCGTTAGTATGGGAGTTACTGTTGATGGAAAAGACCCCCGCGAAGTTCAGAGGGAAATTGACGAAGGCAAGTACGACGAAATATTTAGTAAGAGTGAAGCATAAGAATATTTTTATAACCGCATTCCATTCCCTCATAGGCACGAGGTCTCTAAAATGCCCTTAGACCAGAAAACAATACTAGGATGCAGTTAAAGAAGTAAAGGAAAAATCCGAAAAAAGAAACTTCAATCAATCAATAGAGCTTATTCTAAACCTGAAAGACATAGACATGAAATCTTCCGAAGGCAAGCTTCAAGAAATCATAGAGTTACCATATTCATCAGCAAAACAAAACAAAATATGTGTTATTGCCTCCGGAGAATTGGCTCTAAAGGCAAGAAGGGCAAATGCGGATCTTGTCATTGAAAGAGCTGAGCTTGAGGGATTTGCTGGTAAAAAGCGGGATTTACGGAAGATTGCTAATGATTATGATTTCTTTATTGCTGAGGCTCCCTTAATGCCCTTGGTTGGTAAAATTTTAGGTCCCGTTTTAGGGCCTAGGGGGAAAATGCCTTTGCCAGTTTCACCGACAGCAGACATAGCAAGTTTGGTGGAGAAGCATCGTAAAACAGTTATTGTAAGAATGCGTAATCAACCAATTTTGCAGTGCCGCGTAGGGTCGGAAAACATGAAAGAAGAGGAAATAGCTGAGAACGTTCAGGCGGTTTTAAGGGTCATAGAGGGAAAACTTAAGAGAGGATTGAAGAACGTCAAGCGTGCCTATATAAAAACATCTATGGGTAAACCAGTAAGCATCAGACCATAAGCGAGGAAAAACAATGCCATCCCAACAAGTTTTACAAGAAAAAATCAGCGAAGTTGAAGAGATAATACAGCTGATAACACAGTATAAAGTCGTCGGAATTGCCAACCTTCAGAAAGTTAGATCAGCTCAGCTTCAAGAGTTCAAGAAGAACTTAGCAGACAAAGTGTATATGCGGGTAATAAAAAACACGATTATGAAAATATCGATTGAAAACTGCAAAGAAAAAACAGAACTGAAAAAGCTTGAGGAATACTTAACAGGGTCAAACGTTTATCTGTTCACGGATTTAAACCCGTTTAGATTGGCGTTACTTCTAGAGAGGGGAAAAGTAAGAACAACAGCTAAGTCTGGTGACATAGCAGCTTTTGATGTCATAGTTCCAGCCGGAAACACTGGACAGTCGCCTGGTCCAATAATCAGTCAGTTAAACGCTGTTGGTTTGCCTACAAGAATTGAGGCTGGGAGTGTTTGGATAAATAAGGATACGTTGGTTGTTAGGAAGGGTGAAACAATCCCTGAAAGGCTTGCAAGCGTATTGTCAAAGCTTGGAATAAAACCCGTTGAAGCGGGGCTTATCATAAAGGTCGCTTTTGACGACGGCTTGATAATAACCCAAGAGCAAATGCAGATAGACATAAGCAAAACTAAGCAAAACATCGAAAAGGCTCATTCAAACGCCTTCGCATTATCGCTAAGTATAGCTTATCCAACTCCGGAAAACACAGTGATGCTTTTGCAGGTTGCCCATCGAGAAGCCTATTTGCTTTCGTTAAACGCGTCTGCGCCTACTAAGGAAACAATGGCGGATTTGATTAGAAAAGCACATATGGAAATGTTAAGTTTAAGTAGTAGATTGCCCACCTTAGAGAAAAAGGCTGCACCAGAAGAAAGTTCTGAAAAAGGTTAAAATAGTTGAGTGGAGAGGTGAAAGGGTATGGAATACGTTTACGCTGCGATGCTTCTTCATAAAGCTGGGAAAGAGATAAACGAAGAAAATTTAACGCAGGTTTTGAAAGCTGCGGGCATAAACGCCGACGCGGCAAGGGTAAAAGCGTTAGTGGCTTCTTTGGCTGAGGTCAACATTGAGGAGGCAATTAAATCTGCTCCAACAATGATGGCTGCTCCGGCAGCGGCGCCAGCGGCACCTGCTCCTGCGGCAGAAGCTAAGCCAAAAGAAGAGAAGAAAAAGAAGGAAGAAGAAGAGAAAGCCAAAGAAGAAGCAGCGCTTGAAGGCTTAGGCGCGCTGTTTGGTTAAAGAAACTGTCGTTCCTTTTTGTAGGTTTTTCCTGTACATTTTTAATGTTTTATTCTTTTCCAGAGCACTAATGGTAGCCATCCACATATAATCATCAAAGTGCCAGGGAAAGGCTCTTAATTCGTAGTTAAGTAGTAATATTTCGAAAATGAAGAATGATGAGCACATGGTAATAACTGATAGAACCGCAAGTTCTTTGCCAAATTTTTTCATGGTTTGTATGCTAATGAGTCCTGCAAAGAAGAAGTCACCTAAACCCAAGGACATGTAAAGCACATCCCATTCAGTCACAATTGATGGAACAGTTGGCAGCGAAACTAGCACTGGAAGCCTAAGGCTTGAAACATGGGTTGCTGCAGACACCATCGTACCAGTAAACAGAACAAGTATTACATCCATAACTGTGAGAAGTCCCACAAAAACGAGTGTTGTTCTCCACGTGAATAGGCTTCCAAGATAAAGAATGATTAAAACTGCGAAGACAGTTCCATATAAATCTAGCAGATAGGGGAACCATATGGGTGTTCTACTGAAAAATAGGTATAGGCATATGAAGAGTGCGGGTGGTAATATCGCTAAATACCATCGTTCTTTTGTGTTTGCCCTACGTTCTTCATATAGCAATGCTATAAACGTGAAGCTGAATAAGCCGAAAAGGGCTAAGGCTCCGTAAGCAACTGTACTGTTTGCGCCAAAATTGAATAGGCTGATGGTTGCTGCTGGAAAACTAACTACAAGAAATGCTATGCAGAAAAGTTTAGCCTTAGCCTTTTGGAAATTTGAGAAAAGATATGTGAATATGAAGAGCAGCATGGAATAAGAGAAGAGAAACATTATCATAACAGCCATTTGCGGAATAAAAACGACAAGAGACACGGTTACGCTTATTGCCGCAACAAGCAAGAGAGCATCCCGAACATTGAACTGCCTTTCCTCCAAAACACCCTTTAGCTTTCCCTCAACTTTTTCCTCCAAAAACATAGCCAGTAGGGTAACCATGAAAAGCGTCAGAGGCATAGCAACATCGAAATACATACCAACACTTAAACAAAACAAACATTTAAACCTTAAAAGCGAAATTGCATGTTTAAAATCGCTAAAGAAGCAAATAGTGCCTCTTCGGTTCGAATGGTTTCTGTTCCCTGTATCGGAATGGTGTTAACAACAAAATCTACAACATCATCCAAGTTAAGTCCTTCATTTTTGACTATTTCGTATAACCCTTGCGTTGGTGCGCCAAACGCTACAAGAATGGTGTTTGCTTTTTTCCATTTTTGAGCTATTTTTTCTGCAACATCGGGAAATGGAACGCCATATTTAGAAGTAGCAACAGTTAAGTCAAACCCTTTGCTTTTTACAATTTTTCCGAAAGAGTTCTTCTCTACAGCAACCCTGTAACCCCAGTATATTGGTATTTCGTCACGATTTGCTACTTCAACCTCAACCCGCTTTTCAACCTTTGTAATTTTCGCTGTAACCCGCTTGCCTATGAGCAATTGATTGTTCACAATTAGTGCTGGTTGCTCAACTCCAATGTCGATGAGTGTTCCTTCCTTTGTTCTGGATAACGTAACACCTTCACGGTATTCGCCGACCTTCAGATTTTTCATTTTACGGTTTAAGGGATGATGAGGTGTCCGCAATGGTGGCAGTATGCCCGCGTACTGCAACTCTGATCTAAGCTTGAAAAGTCTTTTCCGCAGGTATTGTGGCGTTTCCATGTAAGCAAGTAGAGTGGCTATTAAATCCATGTCGGCTGTTTGATTAACCTTTGGATTGTCTGGGTAAATTATGATTTCGTCAACTCTGAAAATTGCGGCGGCTCTTCCAACTAAACCTATCTTCGAGGTTTTCTCGCGTAAGTGAGGAGTATCCGAGATAACAGAAGCAGGTATACCTATGGAAAGTTTTTTCCTTTGCAACCTTATTTTTCCGCCTTAGCTCGTTTAAAACATTATTTTTTCGCAGATAAAAATCTTAAAAATGGCTATGATATGGCTTCTGCTTAAAAGCTAAAAGCGCGATATAAATTTTTACAAATTGAGGAAAAGAGTGAGAGAAAATTGTCAAAAACAAAAATTTTGGATAATCTTAACGAGATCAAAAGGATTGATAAGAGCGATATGGTTTCTTTTTGCGTTGAAGCTCCCAAACACTATGCCGAAGCTGCAAAAACAGCCAAGACAGTTTCGATTAGTTATCCCAAGCCGCAAACAATAATCATCGCTGGCATGGGCGGCTCCGCCATTGGCGGCGAGCTTCTAAAAGACTGGGCACGAGACAAAATAGCCGTTCCCATAGAAGTTTGTCGAGAATATTCATTACCAGCATATGCAAACAAAAACACTCTTGTGTTTGTTATAAGCTATTCAGGAGAAACCGAAGAATCGTTAAGCGTGTTTCTAGACGCTATTAAGCGGAAATGCATGACTGTTTGCATAAGCTCCGGAGGAGTGTTGCATGAATTTGCTGAGAAACTGAATGTTCCGCATTTGTGTGTCCCTTCTGGGATGGCTCCACGCGCAACCCTTCCATATTTGTTTATGCCCTTGTCTATGTTGCTAGAGAAAATAGGCCTAGTGTCTGATGTTACTCCTGAAATTTCCGAAACCATTAAAATCTTAAGGCAAGTTAGTGATTCAAACTCGCCTAAAAAACCGTTCAAAGACAACTTTTCCAAGAAATTGGCATCAAACATTTGCGGGACAGTTCCAGTCGTTTATGGATTTGGGTTTTATCGCGCTGTTGCTCAGCGTCTTAAGACGCAATTTAATGAAAACAGCAAGGTTCCAGCAAAATGGGAGTTTTTCCCCGAACTTAATCACAACGAGATTGTCGGTTGGGAAGCAGTGAAGGAACTTGCAAAATATTTTTCAGTAATCTTCATTCGAGACAATGATGAGTCAGAAGCGATGCGACAAAGAATCCAAGCCACGAAAGAGTTGATATGCAAAGAGTCAGTGAAAGTTTTCGAAGTTCAGAGTATTGGCAAAAGCATGTTGGCAAAAATGTCATCCATAATCTGCACAGGCGACTTCACGAGCGTGTACTTGGCTATAATGCGAGGTATAGACCCAACGCCAGTGAAAACTATAACTTTGTTGAAGGAGAAGATGAAACGGAGCGGGGTAAAGGAAAAAATAATACGTGAACTGCAAAAATTTGCGGAAAAATAAACGCTTAATCTACGCTTTTTCCATGATAAAGTCAGCGAACATTTTCTCCGCAGTTTCAAGCGACATCATTTGCGGCGGATGCTTAAAGGCGTAAGCACAAATTGGAAGTATTGCCCCTTTCAGCCTCTTATCTAAAGCTATTTTCACAGCCCTTATCACATCAAACAAGACGGAGCCAGCGTTCGGCGCGTCAACTACTGAAAGTTTCAAATCTATTTGCATGGGCGTCTTGCAGAAGTATAATCCCCTAATCCAGAAGTAGTTGTCACGTCTGTTCTGCAGAAAGTCCACGTAATCCATTGAGCCAGCCACCACCTCAGCCTTATAGGGCAAAGCAGCCTCAACAGAACGCGTCTTGACAGTTCTTTTAACGTCCCTTGTCCTTTCAAGCGTATCTAGGGATTCCGTGCCTCCGCCAACATCCAGCTGATAAGTTTCAGTAATGCGAACGCCATTCATAGAAAGCAGTTTCAACAAGGTTTTATGCAATGTTGTTGCACCCACCTGGTCAATCAAGTCGTCGCCCACAAGCGGCAATTCAGCCTCCTCAAAACGTCTAGCCCATGCAGCGTCGCTGGCAATGAAAGTTGGCGTGGCATTCAAGAAAGCGCAACCAGCATTTAACGCTTGTTCTGCATACCATTGAGAAGCCTTCACAGCTCCACTTGGAAGCAAATGGAGGACAATTTCTGCATCACTTTCTTTCAATGCATTTGTGATGTTCACATCTGGCTGATTGCTTATCTGCACAACGTTTTTCGTGTATTCACCAACACCGTCTAATACTGGACCCTTAAGCACGGTGACGTCGGATTTTGGGGCATTAACTAATTTTGGGGCGTTATTTGGCGGCGCGAAAATGGCCTCAGACAAGTCTTTTCCAACTTTTCGACTGTCAACGTCGAAGGCTGCAACGATTTGGATATCTCTAGGGTGGAAACCTCCCAAAAATAGATGACGCAGTCCAATGCATTCTTCCTCTTTTTCGCATTTATCATAATATTGTAAGCCTTGAAGGAACGCCGATGCACAGTTTCCAACACCCACTAAAGCGACTTTTATCTTTGGCAAGTTTAACACCTTTTTGGCTGTTCTTATTTGCGATTGTCTTATAAAATGCTATGCTGCCTTATGGCTGGAATGGGGATGTTTGAGATGAAGGCTTGGTTGGATGTGGCTCTATTGCGTTGTCCAAAGTGTGGACATTATTATGTGGATGCGTCATGGTATGTTGTGGAAATGGAATCAGACATTGAATGTGGGCACTGCGGAATAGAATTTAACAGCAAGAAAAACGCGACAGACCGCGCGATGCTTGAGGTTCAGCTAGATGAAAATGGGAAAATGCAGAAAGTGAATATTGCCGAACACCTAAATCTAGAATAATGGTTTCGGAAACATTATCTTTTTCAGCGCCGCGTGTAAGATGCTAACTTCTCAATCGCTATGTATTCCTCAAATATGTTAGACCTTTGAAGAACATCCTTCCACAATTCTAAGCCTTTTTTGGTTCGCCATTTCTGTGGTGCCGGTAAACCCAAAACCGCGAGTTTGTCGCCTTTCTCAATTTTTTCTGCAGTTATGCACTTGCCCGTTTCTGGGTGTACTGGGGTGATGATGTCCGGGGCAATTGCGGCGAGCTTTCCATCTTTATAAGCGACAAGCACTTCGTTTTTAGCTTTAAATTCAAAAGAAATTTCCTCGTATTCGCGTGTTCCGCGAAGTTTTATTTCAATGAATGTGAAGCCACCTTCGGTTTTCCGTTCAGCACGCTCTACAACGCCTTCAAAAAGTTTGAAGCCATTGTTTTCTTTTAAAACTGCTGTTATTGGCTCAACAGCTGTCCTCAGTAGTTTTCCAATTCGCATGCACATTGACAAACTAAGTTGGATTGGCGACGTTTTCACCTGAGCGCCTGTTAACATTCTCCTAGCAGTATACGCGCTGTGATTCCATTCAGCAGCGAGAATGCGGGCAATCCTTTCAGCGGCTCTCGAATCCATCGTTTCCTTCACAATAACCATGTTTTTTGCATGTAAGTCTGCAACAACCATCGGAGTTAAAGGAATGCTGTCAATTGTGTAAACTTTTAAATGAACTTCAGGAACAGATCTGCCTGCTCCATCGGCATCCACGACCGGAATGTTGCATCTGGCGGCAACGTCAACTGCAGCTAAAGTGTTAAAACCGCCCAGTTCTACTGGAATTGTGGCATAAGCCGAAAAACCTGCATATTCTTCTAAAGTCTTTAAAGTTTTTACTGCAGCCTCGGAATCATACTCTATCGCGGTTGTAGCACCGACACAGGCGAAATTCACAACCTTCACGTTGTCTGGAACCTCTAAGGGAGCTACAAGTTTAACAGTGTAGCCTTGAGAAGCTAGCTTGTCCGCTATTCTATAGCCTACTTCAGGGTCGCCTCCTCCTCCAGCGGAAAAAATTGCAGCCCCATCCACCAAATCCAGAAGGTCTTGATAGTTAAGTGCTCTCAAGCTTGAATCACCAATCTTGTCGATTTGAAAATTTATTATTAAGTAAGTCTTAAAGTCTTTGGACATTTAACTGTAGAGAGGCTGAATAAAATTGACAGACAAAACAAAAACTCCTGACAAGTTCACGATAATAAACGAGTTAGCACGTCGACGAGGCTTCTTTTGGCAATCATACGAAATATATGGCGGTGCAGCTGGCTTTGCAACTTATGGTCCTCTGGGTGCAAAATTGAAACAGAGCATTGAAAGGAAACTTAGAGAGCTTTTCGTGAACAGACTTGGAATTTTAGAGATGGAGTCGCCTGTAATCACTCCGGGCAAGGTCTTTGAGGCTTCAGGTCATATTGACCACTTTAAAGAACCCATGGTGGAATGCCTGAAATGCAAGAAAAGATTCCGTGCAGACCATTTGCTTCAAGAATTTGCGAAAATTAGCGAATCAGAAGCTGAAAAACTGAGCCTAAAAGAATTAAAAGCAGCAATTGAAAAGCATAATATTCGCTGTCCAGAATGCGGCGGTGCTTTCGGCGAACCAAAACTATTCTTAACAATGTTTAAAACAACCATCGGTCCGTATTCAGAAGCAGTTGCTTACGGAAGGCCTGAAGCTGCACAAGGAATATTCGTAGAGTTCAAGCGTTTGTATGAAATGGCGCGAGAGAAGCTTCCGTTCGGTGTTTTGCAGATGGGTCATGCGCTAAGGAATGAGATTTCGCCGAGGCAGGGTCTAATAAGATTAAGGGAATTTACAATAATAGATTTGGAATTCTTCTTTGACCCGGAAGAGCCCAATTGTCATCTATTAAAAGATGTTGAAAATGAAAAGTTGCGACTTGTTTTGGCTGAAAATAGACTGCGAGGTTCAGAGGAAATCACCGAAGTTACGGTGAACGAGGCGTTAGAGAAAGGTTACATTAAGGCTGAGTGGCAGGCAGTTTTCATGGCTTATGCCAAACAATTATTGACAGGCTTAAGTGTTCCAGCTGAAAGTCAACGCTTCATCGAAAAGCTTCCTTGGGAAAGGGCCCATTACTCGCTTCAAAGCTTTGATCAACAGGTTTATGTTGAACGTTGGGGGTGGGTGGAAGTTTCTGGGCACGCTTACAGGGCAGATTATGATTTGAAGCGGCACATGGAGTTCAGTGGCGAGGACATGCGTGTTTACAAAGAATATGAAAAGCCCGTTGAAAAGGAACAGCTAGTCATAAAGCCTATAATGTCTAAGTTTGGGCCAGCCTTCAAAACAGAGGCTGCGAAAGTGGCGGAAATGCTTTCAAACGCTGACCCTGAGGAGGTTGAGGCTTCCGTAGGGAAAAGCGGCTTCTGCATGCTTGGAAAATATAAGATTCTGCCAGAGCACATAGAAATTGGGCATCAAAGGGTTGTTGAACGTGGAAGGCGTTTCATTCCTCACGTTGTTGAACCGAGTTTTGGCTCTGACAGGCTTGTTTATGTGGCTCTTGAGTATGCCTACAATGTCAAGAACGACAGGGCAATACTAAGCTTTCCGCGAGATATTGCACCATATGCAAGTTGGTGTTTATTCTCTTGTTAGCAAGGATGGGCTACCGGCAAAGGCGTTGGAGTTGAATAAGTTATTGGTTGATGAAGGCTTTGTAACTGAATATGATGAGGCAGGTTCCATTGGTAGGCGTTACGCCCGCGCAGATGAAATCGGCATACCTTTGGGCATAACAGTGGATTATGAAACGCTTAATGATAACACGGTTACCATTCGCGATCGTGACTCATGGAAACAAGTTAGAACCCCAATTGAAGACTTACGAGAGCTTTTGCACAAGTATTTTAGGTGGAAAATCAATTTTGAGGATTTAGGCAAGCCGTTAGAAAGCTGAGTTTTCGTTACCTTTTTTAATACTTCAGCATATTTAATGTTAGAAAAATTAGCCCTGTTTTGTGGCGGGAAAAAGTTTGGTGCTTCCAGCAGAAACTGAAGAACGCGTAAAACGAAGAGCGTTGAGCGTTTGCCAAGACCACCTTAGAAAGGTCTTAGAGTTGACTAGAAAGGTTCCTCAAATAATAGATTGTTTCATAAGAAATGATAAGGAAAAAGCAAGACAGCTTTTCACCGAAATTAGGGGCGGTGAAGATGAGGTTGACAAGGCTAGACGGCTGGTTTCACAAGAGCTTGCCGAGATAGGGGCTATTCTACTCAGCAGAGAAGACTTCTTAAGGTTTACAAATTTGACAAGCGAGATTGCGGACTTCTCTGAAGGCATAGCTTTCCGCTTGGTTGAAATTATGGAGCATAACTGGAATATTCCCATGGATATAAAGAAGGATTTGTTGAAGCTTTCAGAGGCTGTTTTTGAGGCTGTGCTTAAGCTTAGGGAAACAGCTATGGTTCTCAGCTATGGCTCAACTAAAGCGATGGAAAAAGCTAAGGATGTTGAGGTTGCCGAACGGGTTGTTGACGAACTTTACCGTGAACTGGAGATAAAACTTCTAAACAGTAAGCTCGACTTTCCAGCACTGATCCTATTGAGGGATGTTCTGCAGCTTTTAGAGGATTCAGCAGACAAGGCTGAAGATGCCGCGGACGCTGCTCGAATCTTATCTTTCATTTTGTAAAGGCGAAAAATCAAATGCCTAAAAAAATCGAAGTGGAATTTATCGAAAACTTCTTGGTTGTATGGAGTCCAGCAGAAGGCTCAAAACTTTATAAAATGGGTTTTTATGGGAAGCCTCTCGGAATCCCTAAACCAAAAGTCCCAGAATTCAACGTTCCCTTGATTTTGGATTTGATGGAAGGTCTGTATCTTGCTGAAAAGGAAATTATAACCGTTTATGAAGGTTTAGAAAAGAGAAAAATCACTTTAAAAAAGCTAAGTCAAAAAGCTAAACAATTGTCTGAGGATTTCAATGAGAAATATGCTGTTTATCATGATTTGCGGGATAACGATTTAATTGTCACGCCGGGGATAAAGTTTGGATGTGACTTTGCTGTTTACAAACATGGACCCGGCATTGAGCATGCACCATATATGGTTTCTGTTAAAAGTGCTAGGTCAGAAATAACAGCAACAGAAATTGTTAAGGCTGGAAGACTTGCAACAACCGTTCGAAAAAGATTTATCATCGCCGTGCCAGACTTGGAAAAGGAAAAGATAAGATATCTTATGTTTAAGTGGTTTAAAGCATAAATAACCACACGAGAAAAAAGTAGTTCTGTTGAGGAGGTTTTCTATTGGAGTTAAAACAAATTTTTGAAATACAAAGGGACTTTGATCGAAAGTTAGGATGGGACGCGTACGAAAAATGCCGCACATCTGAAGATGCATTAAAGTTTATGGAGCATTTTGTGCTTGTGATGGTTGAAGAACTTGGTGAAATATCAAGAGTTCGAAAGCAATACTACCGAGACAAGCAAAGCTTTACGATTGAAGAATTAAGGCATGAACTGATGGATATTTTCGTTTATTTTATGCAGGCATGCATGGCTTTGAACGTTGACTTGGAAAAGGAATACTTAAAGAAGATGAAGTACAACGAAAAACGGTTCATCCACAAAAGCCATGAATAACCAAGTCTATTGATGCTGTTCCAAAATAATCTGGATTAATTCTTCTTCTAGTGTAGGTTTTTCCCGTGGATTCTCGATTATTTTTCCTACATCTTTCCCCTCTTTGTCAAACACTATTATGAGCGGAATTTTATCAACCTGAAATGTTTCCACTTCCTGTGGCGAAGGCGGGATTCTCCATTTTCTGGTATGAATCAATGAGTCCTTCTTTAAGCCGAAGATTCTGACTTCCAGTCCCGTTGCTTCAGATATTAGAGCTAAAACTGGAATATTTACAGCGCAATCTTTGCACCACTCTGCTGAAAAGGCAACTATTACATATTTGTCTGCGACTTTTTTAAGCTGGTTTACTGCTTCTTGATTCAGCGTGTATGTTTGTTTTCTTGTCAAGAATCTCTCGCGGAATGGTTCTTCTAGGCTATCTAAATACTGCTCCACTGAAACCGTTTTCTTCCTGATTTCCGATAAGTTGATGCTCATTTTTAGCCTGGCATCAATTTTTGATTTATGAATTCTCCTCTTACATATTGATGCGGATAAATTTTCGTTGATATTAGTTTGCAGCCTTCCGCTATTGTTACGTCATCGGCAATGACTGAGACTGCATTTATTTTCGTCTGTTTTCTCGGGCTTGAAAGGATTGTTACATGTCTTCCTATGATGCTCTCTTTGATTTCCGCCTTCTCTTCAATTATGGCTCTATCCATAACCGCAGAATTTTCTATCACAACGTCTTTGCCAATTTTTGTGTAGTTGTCAATGCATGAATTCACTATTCTTACACCGTCGCTTATTTTGCAGTGCCTTCCAATTAAAACAGAGCCTTCAACTTCTATTTTCCCCTGTTTAATCTTTCTTATGATTTCTTGTCTCCGTTTCAGCGCTTCGTAACTTTCTCCTTGGACCCATATTCTGGCTTCTTCGCTTATTCTTCCGCCAAAATCTGTTAGAGACAAGAAGCGACCATTAAGCATGTCTTGCATGGCTTCTAAGTATCGTTTCGGAGTGCCCACATCATACCAGCTTCCCTTCAAAGTATAGCCGTATACTGTTCTTCCAGTTTTTATTATGTAGGGAATGAAATCGTAACCGAAATCTAGGCGATGCCTCTCCTTAATTATTTGTTTAACTCCTTTTTCTTTGAAGATTTTCCTTATTTCCGGTGAAACCATGTATAAGCCTGTGTTGGCAAGGTTTGATGGTGCCTCTTTAGGCGCTGGTTTTTCAACAAATCTTGAAATTCTCTTGTCCTTGTTTATGTCAGCTATTCCGTAACCTTCAACGTCTTCGACTTCCCTTAACGCTATAGTCATGACGGCTCCTTTTTTTCTGGTGAAATTCTACAAGCTCTTTCAAGTCTACATCGAAAATATTGTCGCCCTGCACCGCGAAAACTGGGTCTCTAACGTTATAGTATTCCATGTTTATCCTTGCGGAATCTGCGCTTCCTAGGTCGTCAAAGTTTGGTTGGTATTTTATGTGGACGCGTGGACTTATGCCATATCTTGCGGAAAATCCGTAACCCGACTCAAAATAATCATGCAGGTCTCTATAGTTTGTGTAGCCTTTCACTCCGAAAATGAAGTTTCGGATGCCTTGGCGTGCAAGGGATAATAGGGAAAATTCTATTAGTGGTCTGTTTAATATGCGAAGGCAAGCCTTACTGGTTTCCGCTGTAAGTGGTAGTAGACGCTTGGCTTTTCCTCCGACCGGAGTTATCACCCTTAATCTTTCTGGCGCATAGTTGTCGTGCAAAAGCTTGTCACCAACAAACTTTGTAAATGGTTTATTCGCTTAAACGTATTAAACTTTCGAATCTAATCGTGAATTTTATAACTTTAATGCGAGCTTATGGTTATTACAAGGTTTGAATAATTATGGGTAAACTAAGTGGTTATCTACGCTTAATGCGTCCAGTGAACTGCTATAATGATGGGATTTGCCGTCATAGTTGGTGCAGCGCTCGCAAGCCCTAAGATGTTAAACATTCTTTGGCAAACCTTATCTATGGATTCATTACTGGTTTCATGCTAACCGCTGCATCCATGACTATAAACGACTATTATGATAGGGAAATCGACGCTATAAACGAACCTAACCGCCCAATTCCAAGTGGCTTAATCAAGCCTAAAGAAGCCTTGGCTTTTGCTTTCGTTCTCACGGCAATAGGTTTTGCAGCATCATTAGCAAATGCATATTTAATGCAGACCATCTTTTGTTTTGTAATAGCAGTCATCGCATGGACAATCTCTGTAACTTACACTACTGTTGGAAAACGAAGCGGGCTACCCGGCAATTTTCTTGTCAGTGCTTGTGTTGCAATACCGTTCGTTTACGGAAGCATTGCAATCGCTAATGAGGTTAAACTAAACGTTTTGATTTTCGTGTCCATGGCTTTTCTTTCCATTACTGGCAGAGAGGTTACTAAGGGAATTGTGGATGTTAAAGGCGATAAAGTGCAAAATGTGAAAACCGTGGCTGTCCGTTACGGGGAGAAAACAGCCGCCGTGGCAGCCGCCTTGTTTTATCTTTCCGCGGTTTCTTTAAGTCCAATACCTTGGTTTCTAAACCTTGTTTCATTTTGGTTCATTCCTTTGGTGGTTATAACTGATTTTGGACTTGTAGCTTCTTCACTTATGCTTCTTAAGGATTATTCGAGGGAAAATGCAAGGAAAGTTAAGAACCTTGTTCTTTTATGGTTCATTTTTGGATTGTTAGCATTTGTTGGTGGTACTTTACGGTGAGCTAATGATTGGTGAAGAGGT
>CAVZKK010000025.1:0-51646 GCA_963775925.1 Candidatus Bathyarchaeota archaeon
GCAAACAGATGATGGCCGAAAAGAGCTACAAGTAATGACAATCCTACAGCGAGTATGATTCCCTGATGTCCCCATGAGACAATGTTGAAGTCCGGGGGGAGCAAAAATGCAACGAGGCTCAATATGGTGCTTGACGCAACAACAAGCAAAGCCATCAGAAAAGGGCCATCAGGTAGCCCGCGCTCTCGCACTATTCTTTCTTTTTCGACCCAGAAAAACAGTATTAGGCTAAGGATACAGATTGCGATCATCTCGAACCCAAGAAAAGGATAGAATTTCAAACTCCCAATCGCCCATTGAATGCCCTGCAAAAACGATTGCTGAACTGCGCTATAACCCATAAAATCTGCAGGCAGGCCGACATTGTGACCGGGATATGGATAATAAATAATGAACCTGTAGATAAACGGAGCTACGGGAAGAATGCTGACCGAGAACAAGAGCAAAACCCAGTAGGCGGTTCTTGCTTGCGGACTTGCGATAGACTTGAATGAAAAGCCACAGTATTGCTATAACCATCAGTGTTTGAAGAAAAGACAACATTATTGCGCCCAAGTAGCCAAACAACAACCCTATCACGATAAACTCCTTCCACCCTCTTCTCTCTGATTGAAGAACATTGTCAATAGCAGTCCTAGGCAGACCAAGAATAGAGGAAACCCGGCCACGAATGGGTTGGCCCCCCAAGCAACGAACAGCGGCCATGCTGAAACAAAGGTGAACACAAAGGCCGTGCCAATGTGAAAAGCTCGGTTCAACGAAATCCTTCTAGCTAAAAAATAGGCAGCAACAACTGCCAATGCGTTGAAAAGCTGAGTAACGTAGAAAATTGCTTGAGGCACTACCCAGCTTGTCAGAATTGCTGAGAAGGCAAAAATGACATGAGCCGCAGCGGGATAGATTATTCCTTCGGTAGAATATGGTAGCATAGTGTTAGGTAAATATTCGTTTTGGACGATTACTTGAGCCAGCAATGAATGAAGAGATACATCACGAACACTTCCATAAAGCAAAGAGGTCAGTGGAAACACTTGCAGACAAAGCACGAAGCAGAACAAACCAATGACAAAGGCCTGTTCAACCATTTCCCCCTTTTTCTTTTCCATGTGCTGAGCGACTTATGACTTCTTGAACTTCCAACGGTAAGCAATTGAAATCATCAAAAAAACAAACAGCAGACCAGTGATTATCGGTATTCTGAACAGATGCCAAGGTGGAAGGGCAATGGCATATAGGACAAGGCCTCCTAAGTAGACGTCTAGAATGCAGGTCTCAACGAAATTCAGGTTCTTGAAGAGTGTGGAAACTCTTTCGGCAAAGAGGCGCACTGGTTCTCCTAGTATGATCAACGCTACGACCAATTCCAATAATCCTGCAAGTGTGATCAATATATCTAGCATCTAGATGGCTACCTCAATTCAGGTTTTTAACTCCTATTGCAAACTTCGCTATATAATGCTTCTATCTTATCTACAACTCTGTCCCAGCTGAACTCTTTCGAAACCAAGTCAAATGCATTCTTGCCAATTCTCTTAGCAAGTCTTGAATCTGCCAAAATCATGCTTACCAAACTAGAAATCTCCTGTGCAGAGCAGTCGTTCATCAATAAGGCATGGACATAATCAACTAATATGCCTCCTGATCCACTTTTCGTTACAACTATGGGCAGACTACTGGCCATGGCTTCGAGCAGACTTAGACTTAATCCTTCATATATTGCTGGTAGAACAAAAACATCAGCAGTAGAATAATAGAAAGACTTCTGTTGCTCCGATACCTCACCCGTCATTACAACCGACTCAGACACTCCTAATTCTCTGGCCAAAGCCCAAAGGTTCTCTGAATGCCCGGAGTAGTCTGGACCTACGATCAAGAACTTGATATGGGTAAAAATCTTTACCAAGGCAGGCAATGCTTCAATGACTCTTTCAAGTCCTTTGTTCCAGTCAATCCTGCCGACATAGAGCAGAACTGGGCCCTCGGGCTGTTCTTTAGATATCTTTTCGTTGCATTGGTGAGTCTTGTCGCACTTATTCACATTCACGCCATTTGGGATTAACACGATCTTGTCTCCCGGTGCGCCCAGTTTCAAGAGCAATTGCCTGTTGTGTTTCGTTAGGGCAGTAATCTTGTCTGAGGATCTCAAAAGAAGATTTCCGAAAGAATGATCGTAAGTAGCCTTGATCAAGCCGTTAGCAAAAGAACGTGGAGGATAAATTCCGTGAGGTGTGAAAACCACTGGAATCTTATTTCTCTTGCACCAATATGTTGCAATGCATGAGCTCAAGCATCTGTAACCGTGTGTATGAACGACATCTGGCTTCAACTTGTTAAGGATCGCTGTAACATCGGACAAAAACCAATACTCGCGCATTGTTTTCCTAAAAAGAAGATGACGCCGATAAACTTCTACTCCGTTCATAATGTCCATGTATCTTACGGTGTCTTTCCCATTTTCGTCTACGTCATCAGAAGTTATCACCATGACCTTGTGTCCTCGTTTCTTCAGTCCGGTTGAAACAGCATAAACATGGTTTTCCATCCCACCAATGGCAGGAGGAAAACGAGGCGTCACCTGAACTATTCGCACTGAACATCCCTCCGCTCTTGCAGATACGAACTCTTATACCAGTCTATGAATCGAGCTAATCCAGTCTTGAGATCAACTTTAGGTCGAAACCCAAGCCCCCTTATTCTTGTGACATCTGTCAGAAGCCTCTCAACATCGCCTATCCAGCTTTCATTGGTGTAAAGCACCTTTGTCCTATTTTGAAGACCAAGGAGATCAAGAATCACACCAACGAGTTCCTTAATGGTTGTTCCAATGCCAGTTCCAACATTGTAAACCTCACCGAAGGCTGCTGGAGTTTCTGCTAGCATAAGGCAGGCGTCTATGGCGTCAGAGATGTATATGAAATCGCGAACTTGGGCACCTGTGCCAAGGACTTCTAGTTTATCTTCCCGTCTTTGCAGTTTTTCCATGATGTCAAACATGACATACTTGCGCTGCAAAGGACCATAAACATTGCAAAATCTGATACAAATTGTCGGCAAACCATAAGTGCGATAGAAAGCTTGGCACATGACCTCGGCAGCTAGCTTGCTGGCTCCATAAGGAGATAGCGGTCTTGGCGGACACTCTTCTGAAGGAGGCACTGATTTATGGTCACCATAGACTGCAGCTGAAGATGCGAAGACAAGAGGAATAGAAGAACCTAAGTCACGTAAAGCCTCCAGAACATTCAGCGTTCCTATAGCATTGACTTCAAAATCATATTTCGGATTTTCTGAAGAAATAGGCACCGAAGCATTAGCCGCCATATGAAACACAAAATCTTGCCCTAAGATCACTCTTTTTATCATTGCAAAATCTCTTACATCACCTTTAACGATGGTTACGTGATTGACAATCTCATTCAAGTTCCATTTGGAACCAACCGAAAAATCATCAAAAATAGTCACTGTGGCTCCTTCTTTCAGAAGACGATTCGCAAGATTGGCGCCAATAAATCCTGCGCCGCCAGTAACTAGTACTTTTGAGTCACTAAAGTCCATAGTTGACCAGGCACAACTTCAAGATAGCATCTATTCCGTTAATATTCTTTCGTATTTCTTGGCTAACTTTCCCCAATCATATTTCTCTCTTGCAGCAATTCTTGCATTTTCGCCTAGTCGCCTTGCCATCAAACCATTATTCAAAAGTTCGGTCACAGTTTTGCTCCATTCGGCAATGTCGCTCGGATTAACCAGCATTCCATTTTCTCGATGAGAAAGGACTTCCTTAATTCCATCCACGCAACTTGCGATAATTGCTTTGCCCATGGCCATTCCTTCAAAAAGCTTTAATGGGCTAGCAGCCCGAGACACTTCATTATCAGGAAATGGAACCAAAACAACATCAGCGACTGCGAGCATTTTCGGCACTTTTTCGTAAGCAACTCCACCAACGGCAACAATGTTCTCTGCAGAAGGAACTTTTTCTTCCCCACTACCGACGATCAGAAAGGAAGTATTGGGATTCTTTGACGCAAAGGCCTTGCTCAACTGCAAGATTACGTTCGTTCCGGCCCAACTGTCTAACCTTCCACAGTATGCGCATATTTTTTTGCCGTTCAGTCTCATTTGTGACTCTATCTCTTCTGCAAAGTATTTTCTAGGGTCAAAAAAGTTCGTATCAACGCCATTAGGGATTACACTAATCTTTTCATCCCTCACGCCCAACTCAGAAGCATATTCCTTAAGGTAGTTGGTTGGCGCTATGATTTTATCGCTGTTTCTTACGATATAATCTTGTATTAGAACGAACAATTTTGCCATGATATTCTGCGGTGTAAGATTAAGAATGTGTGAAGTATACTGGGCTATAAGATCGTTGAAATCAAGCAAAACAGGCCTTCGCAAAAGTCTCTTACCAATGATGAAACCTAGAATGCCTGTGTATACACTTGGATAATTCAAAACAATTCTCGCAGGGTCGATTTTCCTCAAGGATTTCAAGGCTTTAAAGAAAAGCGAGAACATGGTTAAGACATAGGCTAAAGGGTAAAATTTTACCCATAACCTGAGCAATGCCCCAGAAACCGGAACATAGTGAGCAATAATATCCCTTTGCTTCGTAATGATTTCTCTACCTTGAAGATGGAAGCGGTCTTGCGGTGATGAAATCTTACCCGACAGCATACGGAATGGCGGAAAAACCAAAAAATGAATTTCATGTTTCTTGGACAGTCTTGTCATTATCTCATAGATTCTACGATCGCTCCCAAGGCTCGGAGGAAAGAACTCAACGAAAACCGCTATCCTCATCTTTCGTCCTCTAACTTATCGTCTCTCCTGTTATAAAAGAGGTTTATGCTTGTAGAAAAGATTCGATACGCTCCCAGTAAACTTCGCTTCTTGTTTACAACAATTAAAAAGAAAGTTTAAAGCTAAACGGTGCTTTCTTAAGACTAGGTGAACTTGGAGCCAGTTAATTTTGTACAAAAGATGTTTCACGATTATTACATGAGAAATTATACTCCAAAAAGTTCTATTTCCAAGATAGAGCAGCGTGAGTTCGGCTTCATAATGTTTGAGGGATGGATGCATAGGCATAAGGGTTTTAAACAAATTGGTGAGCTAAAAGAGTTTTTACTAAATTCTGTCCCTTCAGACGCCTATTATTCCTGTGCTTATTACGAATCTGCTGAAGCTGAGATGGATAGGAAGGGATGGATTGGCGCCGATCTTATCTTCGACATTGATGCCGACCATATTCCCACTCCATGTGATAAGATTCATGATGAATGGGCTTGCGGCAGTTGCGGTTTTTCTGGCAAGGGAGTTACACCTATTAACTGTCCTGTTTGTGGCAGTGAAAAGTTTAATGTGAACACATGGCCTTGCGATATTTGTTTAGCTTCTGCAAAAGCCGAAACATTGAAACTTTTGGACATGTTAACACGAGATTTTGGCTTTTCCGAAAAAGAAATACACACTTTCTTCTCTGGACACCGCGGTTACCATGTCAATGTTGAATGTGAAGCTGTTACTACGCTTGACTCTATTGCGCGTAAGGAGATTGTGGATTACATTTCTAGCTTAGGTTTAGACGTTTCTTTCCATGACTTAAACAGGAAAAATAGGAAAGAAGCGCTTCCTTCTCAGGATGTACTCGCAAGCAATTTTGGCTGGTTTAAGCGTCTAAATCAGGGAATACAAGATTTTATTATTAATGCAAAGAATGAAGATTTTAGAAATATTGGCCTTAAAAGGAATGTTATTAACGCTTTATTACATAACAGAGATTCAATATTAAGAAACTTGCAGACCACTGGCAAATGGGTTTTTGTTAAAGGAACAGGTCCAGATTCTTGGAGTAAAATAGCTGAACATGTAGTTAAGTTGCAATCGGCAAAAATCGACACAGTCGTAACTACAGATATTCACCGTTTAATCAGGCTGGCTGACACCTTACATGGCAAAACTGGCTTTTTAAAGGTCGCGTTTCCAGTTTCAACCATACATAGTTTCGATCCATTCAAGGACGCGATAGCCTTTAAAGAAGGCACAGCAACCGTTAATGTTTCTGACGCGCCCGAGTTCAGATTGGGTGATGAAATGTTTGGTCCTTATAAACATCAAAAGGTTGAATTACCTACAGCTGCGGCAGTGCTGCTTATTTGTAAGGGCAGAGCAGAGGTTGTAGAGTAATGTATAATGATTTATATGAAATATGGAAACTGCGAGCTTGAAGGCAGTAAACTTGAAAGGCTTCCTCCTGATTTTTACTCTAGAATCACTGATTATCTAAGGAAGATTGGCGAAGAAAGTCGAATGCTTGATAAAAGAACATTAAAGGCAAGTTTTCTCAAAAAGGAGAAGCAAAATGTCGAACGTATGATTCGTGAATTAATTCGAATGCGTTACAAAAAATTAGTCAGAATTATGGCTGAGGGCAAAAGGGGTCCATCAGATGTGTTGACATCTGAAGAGGAGAAAATTTATGCTGGAGCATCCTCATTTGCGGACGCGTTTCAAAACTTTGCTAAAGATATTCTACGCGGATATTTACCATCAGTTATTTCTGAACAAAAGAATAAGAGGGCTGCTTTACGCTTTTTGAAAGATATTCCACCAATAATTGGATCAGACATGAAAACTTATGGACCTTTCAAAGCTGAAGATGTTGCATCTTTGCCCATTGAGAATGCTAAAATTCTGGTTAAGCAAGGTTTAGCAGAAAAAATTGAACTTAACTAATATCAACGAAAAAGGTATAAGAGTATGCATGTTTTCTTTATGCAAAGCTGGTAGTGGTTTAAGGTGAATGTTCCCAAAGAAATCAGGAACTTATTGCCCAAAGTGTAAGAAGCATGAAATCCATGCAGTTACTCTTTACAAGGCTGGAAAACGGAGAGCCTTGGCGAAAGGCGAGCGCGCACATGAAAGAGAAAAAAGAGGCTATGGCGGACAGAAGTATCCTCTTCAGAGAGAATTCGCAAAGACAACTAAAAAGCAGACTTTGAAGCTGAAGTGCAAGGTTTGCGGTTACACAAGACATAAAGATGGTGTACGACTAAGAAAGTTAGTTATTGCATGAGATGGAGGTTGACGTTATGGCTGAGTGGGAGAAACTTATTCCGAGACCGAGAAGCAGTTTCATTCGAGTGAAATGCCCAAAATGTGGCAATGAACAAATAGTCTTCGGCAGCGCTGTAAACAGAGTCAACTGTAATGTTTGCGGAACCGAACTTGCTGAGCCTTCTGGAGGAAAAGCAAAATCAAGGGCGAAATAGTTGCAGTTTTTGAATAGGGATGAACTTACAATGGCGTTTAAGAACCAGGAGTGGCCAGAAGTTGGCGATCTAGTAATAGCCACAATAGAGACTGTTACTGACTATGGTGCTTATGCAAAGCTGGACGAATACGACAAAAGGGTTTACTGCACATTTCAGAAATATCTTCTTCATGGATTCGAAACATCCGCGATTTTATGCGTGAAGGGCAGAAGGTCGTATTGAAAGTCTTACGAGTGGACACGGAGAAAGGGCACATAGACTTGTCCCTGAGAAGAGTAACAAAGAGAGAAAGAATCGAAAAAATCATGTCATGGAAAAGGGAGAGAAAAGCTGAGGCTTTACTTCCGAAGTGTAGCTGAGAAAACTGGGTTGCCGCTCGAAGAGGTCTATGAAAAAGCTGTTGCACCCATGGAAAAGGAGATAGGGGCTGTACGAAGGTTTCGAAAGAGTCCTCAAAGAGGGCATAGAGCTTTGACGAAAATCGGCGTGCCCAAGGAACTTGCTGATGCTATTGCAGAGGTTGCGAAAGAAAGGATACATGTTCCCATGGTCAAAGTCAAAGGCACGATTGAGGTTCGCTGCATGAAACCAAATGGGGTAGAAATCATCAAGGAAGCCTTTTTAGGTGCCAAGAAGGCTGAAAAATCTCGGGACGCAAAAATTCGCTTTTACGTGATTGCCGCCCCAAAATACTGTGTTGAAGTATTGGCGGAAAATTACAAGCATGCTGAAGACGTTTTGCAAAAAGTGGCACAAGATGTCGTTTCGAATGTTGTCAAAGCCGGTGGGCAAGGCACTTTCCGAAGGGAAAAATGATGGTTTGGCTCCTTAGGAAATGTGAAAAATGCGGAAAATACACGCTTCAGAAGGAACAGTGCCCCTATTGCGGCGGCAAAGTCAGAGTGCCGCACCCGCCAAGATTTTCGCCTGACGACAAGTACCTCAGGTATAGGATGGCTCTGAAAGAGGGGAGTTCAGCAGAGTGAAGGAAACTTTCATCAAAGAGCTTGCGAAAGTGGAATTGGACAATCCGATTCTGATCGAGGGGCTTCCCGGCTTGGGGCTTGTTGGCAAAATCGCCACACGCTACTTGGTGGAAAAGTTGAAGGCTGAAAAGTTTGCCTACCTTTATTCGCCCCATTTCCCTTACTTTGTGCTTGTTGGCAAGAAAGGGAGTGTCAGGTTACTGCGTGGAACATTTTACTACTGGAAGAGCAAAGGAGGGGAAAACGACATAATATTTCTTTACGGGTGACAGCCAAGCGCAGACGATTGAGGGGCAATATGAGATTTCTGATTGCATACTCGACTTTGCTGAACAACACAACGTCAAGATGATTATCACGATAGGCGGTTACCGAATGGAAGCAAAAGATAAGCCTAAGGTCATCGCGGCAGCCACAAGCCAAGAATCCCTAGACAAGGCACTGCAAGCTGAAGCCATCCTCAGTCCGATGGGGAGTCCTATCGTCGGCACGGCGGGTTTGATTGTAGGTCTGGCACGTTTTAAGAAGATTGATGCTCTTTGTCTTTTGAGTGAGACTCGGGGATACTTGCCAGATCCGAATGCTGCCAAGAGTGTTTTGGAAGTGTTGCAGAGAATGTTCAGCCTTGATGTGGATCTGGCAGGGTTGGATGAAGAGATCGCCAAGGCGGACAAGATGGTTACTCGTTTGCAGAAGATTGAAGAGAAGAGAGCCTTGCAGGCTGAAGAAGTACGGAAGGAAGAAGATAAGAAGATAACATACATCTCTTGACGGGAGCTAAAAAGCCAGTTCTTCCTTGATTATTCCAACGATCTTTTCAGCTGCTTTTCCATCTCCATAAGGAGATACTGTTGGCAGCTGTTTTGGATTGCTTCAACGTTTTCCTCATGGCTTCCAGTATCTTCTGTTTTTCCACCCCAACGACTTCAGCGAAGCCTGCTTGAACGGCTTCTGGTCTCTCAGTAGAGAGGCGAATAACCAAGACGGATTTGCGTATGCACGGCGCGGTTGCCTCTTCTTGTATGCCGCCTGAATCTGTGACTATCATTTCACATTTCTTCATCAGCACTAAGAAAGTCCAGATAGCCTAGTGGCGGCAAGATCTGCAGGTTTCTTGTTTTTTTGATCTTGGCGTAGGTTTGGTTCTGTTTCAGCCTCTTTTTGGTGCGTGGATGCATGGGGTAGACGACTGGTATTGGGGCTTCGGCAAAGGCTTCCATGAAACCTTTGAGAACTGCGAGGTTGTCTACATTTTCTGCTCTGTGAGCGGTTGCAAGTGCGAATTTTTCGAAGTTAATGCTGTTCAGGATTTTCGATTTTCTTTCTGCTATTGGCAGGTGCTGGGTGACGGCATCGATGATGGTGTTTCCTGTTACGTAGATTTTCCCCCACACGTGTTCTGTTTTCAGGTTGCTCTCAGCTGTTTTTGTAGGCGCAAACAGGTAGTTGGATAGGTGGTCTGTTAGGCGTCGGTTGTGTTCTTCTGGCATTCGCAGGTCAAAGCTTCTCAGCCCTGCTTCAACATGTCCTAGCCGTTATGCCGAGTTTGGCTGTTGCTAAGGCTGTTGCTAATACTCCGTTTGTGTCTCCTTCTACTAGTACAAGGGCAGGTGAGGTTTTCTTCAGTAGATGTTCCATGTGAGTTATTATTCGCGCGGTTTGTGTTCCCTGAGTGTATGCTTTGATCTTGTATCCGTAATCTGGTTTCGGAAGTTCAAGGTCTTCAATGAACTGTTGAGACATGTTGTAATCGTAGTGTTGGCCGCAATGGATGAAAGTCGATGGTATCTTGCTGCAGTGTAGAGCTCTGATGAGTGGGGCCATTTTTATGATTTCGGGGCGTGTGCCTACAACAACCATTACTGTTTTCATGGTCTTCACTGTCTAATGTGACTGGTGCTATGTTTAATATTTTTCAAGATTGAAAAGTCTCAAAGCTAGAACTGTAAGTATTTTTTTAGACTAAGTCTTTTCCGTTACGGCTGTTCATTTGACTTCATTTCTAGGTCTTTTTCAGATAACCTTCTCTAGGTTCGTAAATTGTTCCTTCGCGCAATAATTGTCCGATGAGGCGTTCTGCTTCGCCTATTGGAATCTTGTATTTTGTTTCCAGTTCGTTTAGAAGCGCTGTTTTCAACTATTCCTGTTTCTTTTTCCATTTCCATCAGGGTTGAAAGGACTGTTTGCAGTTTGTCTCTTACGCTTTTTGGTTTTCCAGTCATTATAAGGTCTATATCCATTTTGTACGAGGACAGGTCTATTCCAACTTCTTCAAGAGATCTCTTCATTATGGCGATGGCTGCTTCTGCATCTTCAGCTAAGACTTCTTTTCTGAGAGATGCACGGGCTCTTGCTTCAGATATGCGGACGAGGGATTCAAGTTGGCGTGCAGTTATCGCAACGGGTGAACCTTCAGATTCGCTTGCTGAACGCATTGCCAAATAGAAATCTTTGAGACGTTGCAGTGCTTCTTGAGTTAAAACTGGTTTAATTCCTTTAGCATAGCTTACGTATTTTCGTAGCAAGTCCAAAGGTATTGGTGGTTCCACAGGACTTAGGCCTTTTCTGTGAATTTCAAGGATGTGCTCTGACATTTTGCCATCCGTCTCTTTATTCGGCACATCTCTTAAAACGAAGATTAAGTCGAACCTTGAAAGTATTGTAACGGGCAAGTGAAATGTTTTCAGCCACTGTACGATGCGGTTCATATCTTCCTAAAGCAGGGTTGGCGGCTGCAAGTATGGCTGTTCTTGCGTTAAGTGTTGCAACGATGCCGCCTTTTGCAACTGAAACTGTATGTTGCTCCATGGCTTCATGAATGGCAACTCTATCTTCTGGGCGCATTTTATCCATTTCGTCAATGCATGCAATTCCTTTATCAGCTAATACTAGGGCTCCAGCTTCAAGACTCATTCCACCGCCTTTCTCACGTATTACAGCAGCAGTTAAGCCTGCAGCAGTTGTGCCACGTCCAGAAGTATACAATCCGCGAGGTGCAACTCTTGCCACGTACTGCAGACAGCTGAGATTTTGCTGTTCCAGGGTCTCCAATCAAAAGGGCGTTCATTTCTCCTCTTATTGTTATGTCTGGAAGATATTTAGGCACGCCTCCGAAGAGAAGATACATTATTGCCTCTTTAATGTGGTCGTATCCATAAATTGATGGTGCAATCGAGGTTATGATTTTTCGGTGTATCCATGGGTCTTTTGCAAGTTCAAGGATTTTCTCTTCTTCTTCTGGTGATGGAAGCGCTATTTCTGGTTCCTTGCCCAAAACTTCAATCGAGTTAGCATCTACATGTAAAATGAATGTGCGAAGCTTTCCCACTCTTGGAAGCGTGGGCGATACTGCGCGAACTGTTCCAACTATGGAAACATGGTCTCCTGGTCTCGCGATATCAACTATTTCGCCTCCGATAAGCTTGATGTGTAATGTTCGGGGAAGTTGCCCTGGGGGAAGGTCTTCAGGTCTTTCTTGCATGCGAAGGTCTTGAGAGTCTATGAATGTGGATTCTTCTTGAACAAAGTCGAACAGTCCTTTCGATCCGCAAGAAGGATTGCTGCATACAAAAGGTGCTTTGAGAAATTGGCCTGTTTGGCTTATAGGTGTTATTTCCCCACATCTTTTGCATTTAAATGCTGCTCTGCATAACCATAGGGCGGACTGGTGTTGAGCGAACAACGATGCCTTCAACCATGACGAGCTTTCCGATGTGGTCTGAGCCGAGTTTCCGTAGTTGTGCAGCTTCCAACAACCGGACAATTCTGACGGTTACAATTTCTTGTTTGTCGGCTATTTTCTCGGCATATTCTGGGTCTTCTATCTGTAGTTGTGCATAGGCCGCGTTATTAGCGTGTTTCAAGTACTCGTCTGGTTTTTCTAAGAAGTTCTTCAGCAAGTCTTTGGTCAAAAGATCAAAAGGTCTTCAAAGTCAACGATCAGTGACGTTTTACCTGCTCACTGCCATCTGTGAAATTCTCTGGCGGTATTTTTCTGTTTTGAAAAGCTCTTGAAAGCGTTCTTGTGGGTCGATGGTTTCTAATTCTTCTGTCATTCTTCTATTCTCCTCGCATTCCAGTATCTGTGTTCCGCCAATCATGTAATAAGTTTGTAGAGTTGCTCGTAAAGAAACCTTTCTTCGCCTGTGAGATTCTTCAGTGTTTGTTCTGTTTGAGGTGGAGCCGAGGCAAAAGAAATAATCTTCCTTAATCTTGAATTCACGATGTCTTGCGTCAAGTGCATGCTCTTTCATATTCCCGTATTTTTTCTGGGGCTTTACAGCCTCTTCCTTTAGCTCCGCAAGGCATCTTCGAAGTTTCGGATAGAAATCGTCTGGCAGATTGGATATTTGCCCAGCTGTCTGAACACGTTCTTTCCACTGAATCTTGTAAAGTTTAGCCGCATCCAAGCGTTCTTCTTCGCGAAAATGGGCAATTCCGCCTTTTCAAGCTCTCGAGCTATCCAGATACGGGATTTCATATTCGTTTCCTTCTTCAAAAGGACCTACAGTTAAGTCCAGCAAGCTTGATTTCTGGGAAAGTTTCTATTTGCAATAATTCTTACAAGCGAATGTTCAAAACTGAAATCCAGATTCCCAATTGTTCATCGAAGACTGATTTTGCATGCTTACCCTCCTTTCTCAGCTCTAAAGCTATACTTGAAGAGCAGATATAAGAACTGTAGTTTAAAAACTTAGATTAAGAGTTTAAGAAAATTCGAAACATGATGAAACCTACTGTGTTGAAACGAAAAAGTGTGAGGGACGTGACTGGTTTTCGCCGCTATGGCCATAGACCCAGCGTCTTTATCGCTTCAGCTACTCTTCCAACGCCAAGCATCAAAGCTGCTGTTCGCATGTCGCTTTTTTCTTTTTTAGACATTCTGCAGACATCATTGAAAGCCTTAACCATTTTGTTTTCCAGTTTCCGGTTTACTTCTTCCAGTGTCCAATGTTCTCGTGTTAGATTTTGAACCCACTCAAAATAGCTTGTTGTCACTCCTCCCGAGTTGGCCAAGATGTCTGGAACGAGGAGTTATTCCTTTTTCATGAAGTATTTTGTCTGCTTCTGGTGTTGTCGGTCCGTTTGCGCCTTCTGCTACTATTTTTGCCTTGATTTTGTCTGCATTAGTCCTTTGTGATCTGATTTTCCAAGGCTGCAGGTATGAGTATATCGCATTTTGTTTCGAGTAATTCTTCGTTTGTTACGTTTTTGCTATCCTTTATAATTGACCACTGAACCTGTTTTGGACTTGTGTTCATAATACATCGTACGGGTTTAGTCCTTCTGAACAGTATATTCCGCCCGCTGAATCGCTTACTGCTACAATTTTGCAGCCCATGTCATGTGCTATTTTGGCAGCGTTCCAGCCACACGTTGCCATAACCTTGAACGGCAACTGTTGCTCCTTTAAATTTAAGCCTAGATGTTTGGCTGCTTCTCTTGCACAAACTATAACACCTAAAGACGTTGCTTCCTCTCTTCCTTCTGAACCCCCTATACTAAGGGGTTTTCCAGTCACGCATTCAGGGACGCTGTAACCTTTGAATTGACTGTACGTATCCATTATCCAAGCCATCGTTTGGGCATCAGTATAAACGTCTGGAGCTGGCACATCGCGATATGGCCCAATAACATCCAATATTAGGCTAGTGTATCGCCTCGTCATTCTCTCTAGTTCACCATTTGACATTTTCTTCGGGTTGCAGCATACTCCGCCTTTCGCGCCGCCGTAAGGAATGTCCACAACTGCACATTTCCACGTCATCCACATTGCCAATGCTGTAACCTCGTCTAATGTGACGTTTGGGTGGTAACGAATACCGCCTTTAAATGGTCCTCTTGCATCGTTATGTTGTACGCGGCAGCCCGTAAAAACGCCAATTTCGCCGTTATCCATTTTTATTGTGATGGAAACAATAAGTGACCGTTTTGGATGTTTTAACGTCTCATGTATTCTAGGGTCAAGGTTTAGTTTTTCAGCGGCAATATCTAACTGTTTTAACGCAATGTTTAACGCCGTTTGTGTCTTTTCCATAAAATACTCTCCTCTGCAGTACTATATCTCCTTAGTGCTTCTTAAAATTTAGGGTGATTTAAAATTTAGAAAAAAGAAGAAGATGATGTTAGTCTAGAATTCTTTCGATAGCATCTTTTTCTACTTCATGTGGCAATGGTATGCCAGTAACTTTAGCTGCAATGTCAGACAAACTCATCAGGTCGTTTCTGTTGATGAGTTCCAGCTTCCATTTTCTGTTGCCAGCTAAAAGTTGTTTTAGTCCTACGCCTATGCGGTCTGTAAGATATGTGTAGAGTGCTATGGCTTCCCATGGTATTTCTTTGAAGCGTTCGCCATACTTTTCTTTAAGTTCTGGTGCGGCGATAAAGAACTTTTCTGGCGTTGCACCAAATCTGTCTGCAAAAGTTTTTGGCAACTTGCCTTCTTCAGCTAGCTGTTTGAAATAGCTTGCCTTCATCACTGCTGTTAGTGGTGAGCGTCCCATCAAAACGGCTTTCACAAATGGGCCGTCTCCAAAGTTGCTCATTGCAATTGCCTTGAAAATCTGTGTTTCGTTTATGAAGCCTCCAGCCATGATCAAGTCTGGTACATATCGTCCTTTCTTCTTCAGTATTTGCGCACATTTTAGGACTATGGCTTCTAGGTAAACTGTTGGGATACTCATTTCATCCATCATTGGAACAGGACTCATACCTGTTCCGCCGCCTGCGCCGTCGAAATAGACATGCGTCAATTTTTGCTTCTGACGCTATTTTCATTGTGTAAGCTACAGCTGAAGGTCTGTATGCACCTGTTTTGAGTGTTACATGTTTTGCGCCTTGTTTTCTCAGCCATTCTATGTCTTCTATCATGTTCTTTTCTTTGGGTATGCCTACTCTGCTGTGTCTTTCGAAGGATTTGAAAACTCCTTCTTTGAATGCTTGTTGCACTGTTGGGTCTTCTGGGTCTGGGATTACTATGTAGCCTCTTTTCTTTAGCATTATGGCTCTGTCTAGGTCTCTTACTCGAACTTCGCCTCCTATGGCTTTTGCTCCTTGTCCCCATTTTCTTTCGATAACGTTCACTTCCAGTTTTGATATTGCATATACGTCAACGCCTAGTCTTTGGTCTTCCACGTTTGTTTGAACAGCGATATCTCCGTATTTTCCATCCCAGAACTTTCGGAACAAGTCAACTCTTCTTTTTAGCTCTTTTGAAAATGTGACTTTGCCTTTGTGATCTGTGCTTCGGGATCCATGCCGCAAACATTTTCTCCGACTACTATTATTGCGCCAGAGAGTGCTGTACCTATAGCTAAGCCTTCCCAGTTTAGCCTTGCAACGTCGGTTGAGCCAAATGCACCATTTAGTATAGGAATTTTGAGCGGTATGCCTGCAACTTTGGTTTCTGTGCTGACGTTTGGGAAGAGGGCGATATCCGAGTTTTCTTCAATCCCTAAGGCTTCAAACAGTCCTGCCTGTATATTAAAGTGGGACCAGTCTAATCCGAAGTCTTTGAGTGCTCCTGCAGTGCTATATCCGAATTGAACTGGTTCTGGGTAGAGGGCTTCCCTCCCCCTAAAACTCGATAGACTGATTTCACACATGATTGGGCAGTCGCGGATGCATATGGGGCACATTCCACTTGTCGGGCTTGTATCTTTAACACGTGTCATTGTTCCAGTGGTTGATTTTCCGTTCAAATAGGCACTATTTCTATGCACACGTTCAGACATTTCCTTCCACCTTTACATTTGCAAATGTTTTGGAGTATGATGGGTATTTTGCGTAGGGCATTTAAACATTACTTTAAAATAATGCAAAAATGAACATTCGTGAACATTAAAACTACAGTTTTCCAATGGAATAGCTAAAGAATGTCGATTTGAAAGCCTTTCACCACATATTCACGCTTCTGATAAGTCTGAGGGTCGTATCTTCCACCAGCCTTCCTAACCTCTAAAAAGTTCTTTTCCTCTCTCTTGGACAAGTCGATAACCACTTGCGTCATATGCTCAATCATGGCACAGAACTCTTTCGGATGCGCATTTTTCGCCATGGTCCAATAAGCTAAAGTTTGGTACGCGTACAAGGCAGGGCAAACATGCCCGAAGAAAGTTTTCACTGCATCTCTTCCCCAATTGTGCTCCATAAGAGAGAGACTGCTAAAAACAAGCCTTGTGCTGGGGGTTACGAATTCTCTTTCAATTCTTCCAAAAAATGGTGAAATCGGTCAGGGTCTTTGGAACTTGGAACCTTTCTCATCCATGAGGGAGCGTGATCGTAAAAGTCGCTGAAAATTAGTTCACCTTGTCCTGCTGCTTCTGAGAAACAGTCAAGTACCAGCAACTTCTTTTCCCATCCGTTGGGTAACGTTTTGACTAGAGGAGCAAGTTGTAGCATTAGGGCTTGTGGAGGGTAGATAAAATCCAAGTAGATGACTTGGTTTCCTTCAATGATGCCTTGCCTTATAAATGAGTAGAGGAATTCTCTGGCAAAGGTTCCAGACTCAATTTCCCATAGAACATTTTCGCCTAGTAATAAGCCGCCGCCTAAAAGTTGGTCGAGGCTTTTTATGCCTGTGGAGTAGAAAGATGCTTGTTCAGTTTCCAAATGTTGCACACTCACGCTTTGAGTTCCCATGCACTGGTTAAAAATGTTATGTTGCATTTTGGTTCAAGTTTATGTTTGTACATGCGTGTACATAATGAACATAAGATTTCTATAGTTGAACATAGGTCTAGCTATACTTCAGAAGGAGTGAAAGTGAAATGTTGAATTTGGTAGAACTTTCCGCACGAGAACTAGGGATGTTAAAACTGATGGCGGATTTCTTCGCTGAAAACCCAGAACTTACGGCCAAAATTGAAAGCTACACAACAGCTCACTATGCCCTCGTAACCACATACTCTGAAAACTTTGGAATTCCAGCCGAGGATGCATGGAAAGTTTTTGAAGATCTCCAAAAGAAAATCAACGAGTCCGAATACCTTTACATAAAGGCGCCTGCACCCCTAAGAAGATTGCTACCATTGCCAGGAGAAGAACTAAACATGATGCGGGTTTTAGTTGACTATTTCTCTGAGAACCCGAAAATGGCGCCTGCCGGATCATTTCTGTCAACGAGAACCGAAGCCTTGGCTGGAGCTTATCAATGGTTCTACGGCAGAGGGCGGTAACAGTGAAGTAGCAGGGAGAGATTCTCCAAAATCTAATCGAAAAGCTTCAGACAGCCGTGTTCGTCAAGATAGAAACTTTGGCACCAGTAATTGCTATGCCAAACCCTTACGAAGCCGCCCTTAAACAGTTAGATATTGCTGCTGAAAAATTGAACCTTGACCTATGGTATCCATGAAATATTAAAGCGTCCTATGCGTGCCTTCATAGTTAACATTCCCGTGGTTATGGATGACGGTGGTGTCCGCGTTTTCACTGGCTACCGTGTGCAATACAACGATGCACTAGGACCAACTAAGGGCGGCATACGTTATCACCCAGACCTCACATTGGATGAAGTCACAGCTCTAGCCGCTTGGATGACTTGGAAAACTGCTGTCACTGGACTGCCACTCGGTGGCGGCAAAGGCGGAATTAGATGTAATCCGAAAGAAATGTCAAAGGCGGAGTTGGAACGCCTAACAAGAGGCTACGCACGCGCCATCGCAAAATTCATAGGGCCTTTCACAGATGTGCCTGCTCCCGACGTTTACACAACAGCAGAGATGATGGCCTGGATCATGGATGAATACAGTGAAATCGTGGGCTACCCTGCTTTCGGAGTGGTAACTGGCAAGCCAATCAATGTTGGCGGTTCCCTTGGAAGAAACGAAGCTACATCAAGAGGCGTAATGTACACCGTCGTTGAAGCAGCCAAGCATTTGGGTATAAATCTAAAAGGCGCCACAGTGGCAGTGCAAGGCTATGGAAACGTCGGATACAATGCAGCACGCTTGCTTCATGAAATTGGCTGCAAAATCATAGCAGTTTCAGACTCCAAAGGTGGCGCATATAATTCAGAGGGTTTGGACCCAGCGAAAGTGTTAGAATATAAAAACAAGACAGGTTCAGTGGTCGACTATCCTGGTAGCAGTGTCTTAACGAATGAGCAATTGTTGGAGTTGGAGTGCGACATTTTGGTTCCTGCTGCCTTGGAGAATCAGATTACTGGGGCTAACGCGGCAAATATAAAAGCAAAGATTGTGGCAGAAGGCGCCAACGGACCAGTAACGCCTGAAGCAGACGAAATCTTATTCAAAAAAGGAGTATTCGTAATCCCAGACATCTTAGCGAATTCAGGTGGCGTTATTGTCAGCTATTTTGAACAAGTGCAGAATCAAATGAACTATTATTGGACTGAAGATGAAGTGCGGACCAAACTGAAGGATGCAATAACCAAGGCCTTCAACGATGTTCTCAGCATGTCGAAACAACACAACATAAACATGAGAGTTGCAGCCTACATGTTAGCAGTCAAAAGAGTTGCTGACGCTCTGATGGCACGCAAGGGAGGCGCTATTACCTCCATAGAAATCCCAGTAGCATCCCCATAAACTCTTTTTCCTTTTTTTGTTCATGATCATGTACATTTACCACTCTTTTATGAACATATTTAAAAGCAACCATTAAGAAGTTAATCATGTGAAACAACATGTCCATACATCTTCACACTACGATAACCAAGAAAACAGACGACATACTTGAGGAACTGACAAAAACCTATGGCACAAAAAGTCGTGTTATTGAACAAGCAGTAGAGACTTTGCTTAGAGTGGATAAAGTTGGCTCATGCGATGACTGCGTAATAAAAGCAAAAATGAGCGAGCAAATGAAGCTGAGAGAATCTCTTGATTTGACTTCTATTGGAAGAAAGACTTTGGACAGACTCCTAGAGGTTGCAATTGGCAACAAAACCATTGAGGCCTTCATACAAGAGCAGAAAACAGAGGCAAAAAATATCATTGAAATTCTAAAGGGGTCTGTTGCTTGGAAAACTCCATCAAATTTTAAAGAATTTACCTTTTTTCTCGATGAAATCAAGAACCTAACAAGAATGTTTGATGTTCCCTCCTACAGCGAAATCGATAGCACTGCCATTTTGAGGCCTAAGATATTCAGAAGCTTGCCAGAAATAGTAGCCCTTCAAGTTGCCACGATATTAGAAGGTGTCGGCGTGCCTTTCGACCTTCGCATGATGGGTGAAGATATCACCATCAAAATGATTCGCCAAGAAGTTTATCCCCTGCGAAAGAAAGAGTTCGGAGAGTTTCTGGACAAACAGATTGAAAAGAGACTGTCAAGCGTAACACCGAGCTTATTTAGAAACACATTGATGCTGGTTGGGCCAGCCTTTATGAGTTGGGCGGAAAAGCATTTAGAAGAGCCTGTGACGGATTTAGGCTCCTTCATAGAAGATGTGCGAATTGCTTTAGGTGCGGATGAGCTTCCAAGGGAGCCTAAAGATTTCGTAAAGGGTCTGCTTTCTGCGTGCATCAAAATGAACTGGTTCAAGCAAGCTAAAATATTGGCAGAAAAAGAAGAAAACACGTTAGAGCTAGTTTTTCAAGTAACCGTTCCTCCTTTAACGCGGTTGTCTGTAGCAGCGTTTTCTGTGATGTTTGCAACTCGAGGATGGAAGCTTTTGAACTATTCCATTGAACACACTACTGTGAATATGTCAGTTCAGTATGTAGGGACGGAGGATCAAAGCCTTCTTGATCAACTAGCCGAATTAAGCCTTTTCCAAACAATCGGCAAACAGTTTTTGGATGTCGTTCCAGTTCCCCGCGAGCTCTTTAACTCCTTTGCATCCAAAGTTTACGAAACTAACAGACAAAAATTTGATGAAACATACCGCGCCACAGGTGTTCGCATTGCCAACGCCATTCGAATGCTTTCAAGGAACGACAGTGAAAAAATCAAGAGACTGTCACAGAATTTTATTCTCAAAAATATTAACGCCACTCAGCCAGACGCGGAAGTTCGATTTGTTGACGATGAACATTTCACTGTAATATTTAAGCGAATCGATCCTCTTGTGATGAACAGCCAAAGGACGCTTATAGAGTCAATGTTCAAGGAACTCGGCTACGATATTTCAACAACGGTTTTTCAAAATCTTCTGAGTTTTAAGCTGAAACTGCTGGAAAAACCGGTTCTAGAACCATTGCCTCGGAAAAGAATAATGCAGACGCTTATCGACGAAATGTCCTCTTGCAACTCTGTAGAAGAAGCCTTCGCTCTTGAAAAGGAACAGTTAGATGAGCTGTTTCCCGAAGACTATCCATGGACCATCAGAGAAGTAGGCGACAGGCTGATTGATATGTATAGAGAATTAGGCATCGAAGTTGAAATAGAATATTTCGAAGGCGGCTTTACGCTGAAGTATAAAAGTTGCCCCTACTACAAGCTTGTTAAAAATCAACAGAAAACTTGGCTCTGCAACCTTCGCAAGAAAACGCTAGAATATGTTATTTCAAGAGTCAGCCACGGCAAAAAAGGCAAAATCAAAATCATAAAATCTCTTCTTCAAAACGAACATCCATGTGAATACGCCATATTCCTTACAGGTTTTCTTGAAAAAGAAGAAAAAACACCTTGAAAAAGGTAAAAAGGAGCAAAACTCTAATAGAAATTCGCGGCATCTCTACTAGAACAGATATTAATTAAAACTTAATTATAGGTAGAAATAGGAGACCATCAATTATGAGCTTTGAAATGTGGGCTGAAAAATACCGACCGAAAACATTGGATGATATGGTGAACCAAAAAGAGATAGTTGAACGGCTGAAGAGTTTCGTTAAATCAAGAAATGTACCGCACTGCATTTTTGCAGGACCTCCAGGGACTGGAAAAACCACAGCCGCACTTTGCTTAGCAAGAGACCTTTACGGCGACGCGTATAGAGAGCACCTCATGGAATTAAACGCCAGCGATGAAAGAGGCATTAATGTTGTTCGGGAAACTGTGAAAACTTTTGCGCGGATTCGATCTATTGGTGAAATCCCATTCAAAATAATGATCTTGGACGAGGCTGACAATATGACTTCTGATGCTCAGCAAGCGCTAAGGCGAACAATGGAGCGGTACACAGAAACATGTCGATTCATTATGTGCGCAAATTACAGCGGAAAAATAATAGAGCCAATTCAATCCCGATGCGCGCCATTCCGTTTCACTTTCCTGCCCAGAGAAGAACAAGATAAATATTTGAAGCACATCTACGGAAAAGGAAAATGTTAAGCTTTTGAAGGACGGGTTAGATGCAATTTTTGAGGTCTGTAGTGGAGACCTAAGAAGGGCAATAAACACCCTGCAAGCAGCAGCTTCACTAAACAAGCCTGTAGACGCGAAAGTTGTCTATTCAATTACTGGAAGGGCTAGCCCAGCGGATGTGCAAAAAATGATTGAAACTGTTATGAATGGCAACTTTTTAGAAGCAAGAAAACAACTGCGCGACATGATTCAAAAATATGGGGTGGCTGGAAGCGACATAATCCGTCAAATTCACACAGAAATCTTTAGAACAGAAATTCCAGAACCATGGAAGATAAAGTTAGCTGGCGTTGTCGGCGAAATAGATTATAGACTTGTTGAAGGTGCAGACGAAGAGGTTCAGTTAAGCGCGTTGTTGGCTAGACTTGTCGAAGCTGGCTACGAATTAAGAAAGGCAAACTAGGTGCAAATGTTTGTATGCTGCTTGGACTGTTAAGCACAAACCAAAGTCTTTGGCAGAGGTTATTGGAAACAAGGAAACAATTCAAAAATTCGTCGATTGGATAAAATCTTGGGATAAAGGTGCTCCTAAAAAAAGAGCTGCTTTTTTGTATGGTCCGCCAGGCATCGGAAAAACGGTTACTGTTGAAGCCTTGGCTTATGATTTTCAGATGGAGCTTGTGGAGAAAAATGCAAGTGACTATCGAACAGAAGATGCCATAAACCGTTTTGCGGGGTTAGCCTCACAATACGGGTCATTGTTTGGCGGGAAAAGGATTGTTTTGCTCGATGAATTGGACGGGTTAACGGGAACAGCTGACAAAGGTGGAGTGAAGGCAATAACCGACATTGTGAAAACTGCTCAATGTCCAATAGTTCTAATTGCTAACAATGCCTATGACCCGCGCTTCTCGAATCTTCGCAGCTACTGCCTTCTAATAGAATTTAAGAAGCCGCCCGCTGGCGAAGTAACGAAACACTTAAAGCACATATGTATATGTGAAGGCATTGAAGCCGATGAAGAGGCTCTTAAATTTATTGCCCAACGCTCTGGGGGCGACGTTCGCTCAGCAGTGAACGACCTACAAGCTTTGGCTCAAGGCAAGAAAAAACTAACCTATGAAGATGTTTCTTGGCTTGGTTACCGCGACAGACAAGATACAATTTTCAACGTGTTAAGAATGATAATTTATGGAAGAACCTGTCTTAGCGCAAAACAAGCGGTGGACATGGCTGACGTGGACATTGACATGCTTTTTGAATGGATATACGAGAACGTTCCAGAACACCTAACAGACCCGCATGACTTGGCAAGAGCCATGGATGCACTTTCAATTGCAGATGTTTATCGTGGCAGAATCCGTGCCACTCAGGACTGGAGCTTTACACGCTACGTTATTGATTACATGACTGCAGGCGTGGCTATGGCTAGGCAAAACACTAAAGCCCATGGTTGGATACCGTTCAAGTTTCCCGCGCGTATACAAATGTTGTCAAGGTCTAAGGCTGAACGTGCCATGCAGCTAAACATAGGGCGCAAGATTAAGCGTAGATGTCACATCTCTGCTAACAGAGCCTCAAAAGAGGTTCTTCCATTTCTGAAAATTATTTTTAAAAACAATGCGGATATGGCTGCGGGACTTGCTAAATGGCTTGATTTGGATGCGGAGATGGTTGAACATCTAGCTGGAAGCAAAGAAAAAGCTGAAAACATCGTTAAACTGTTGAGTTAAAAGTCTATTGCGCCCGCTTAGTGTATTTTACTTCCGTCATCAATATCTTTTTCCGGCTGCAAACATACAACATTTCCTTTATCGTCCTCAGCAGCCAAAATCATGCATTGAGATTCCACACCCATCAACTTTCTCCGCTGAAGATTCAGTATAAACGCATATTTTTTACCAACCAAATCTTCAGGTCTATACCATTGCAAAAGACCAGCGACTGCTTGCCTTTTCTCTGTTCCAAAATCTACAATCATCTTTATGAGATTTCGCGAACCCGGGATTTGGTTTGCCTCCAAAATTTTTCCAACACGCATATCCAGCTTTCGGAAATCTTCAAACGATATTTCCATTTTCACAGCCACCGTTTTCCAACTTTCAAGCATTAAATCTATTAAGCTTTGTGTGTTTTTCTCTTCCGTTTTATCTTTCCAACTGTTTTCGCTACGCCTTCCCAGTCTTCGACAGACTTCGAATGAATTATTTCGAAGGCTTCCTTCGAAGTTAATCCAAACAATTCTTCACCAACAGCTCTTCTTGCGAGATATCGTGCTGCATTTAAAATTTCACCGTTCAATCGTGAATCTATTAAATCTGCTAAATGGCAAATCAAGGCTTCAACGGTGTGTGGCCTAATTGGGCCGTAATCTCCATGATGAGCAGACACCACATGAACTACCTCTAATGGAAAACCTCTTCGAACAAGCTCTGAAATTACAAGGGATAAATGGTCCATGTAATCGGCTAAGCCTGTTGTGCCGTAACTTCCATTTTCATTCACAGTATATGTGACGGGCTTAAAAATGTCATGCAATAAAACGCCAGCTATAACAAGGTCACGGTTTACTTTTCCGTGGTAAACCTTCTCTACTGAATCGCAAATTGCTAGTGCGATGTTGGCTGTTGAAACAACATGCTCGATGTAACCTCCTGGATAGTAATGGTGGTGGGATAACCCTGCCGGCGAAACTTCGAGAGGCAGACCTGCATGTTTTTTCCCGTTTATTTCGAAGGTTGGATTTTCCAATAATTCAATAACCTTTCCTCGAAGTTTCTTATCTCGAATTTTGTCCGCTAACGCCTTAAGCTTCGGGTGAAGCAATTTGATCTCGCTCGCTCCCTATTTGTTAGTTGCCAAGGCAATATTGATTTTTCGCTTTTCCAGCGTTGCTGTTTCATGGGCTTTTAAAACGGGTTCTGGAATACGGTTATGGCGTGCGCAGTGTTTAACGATTTTTATGGCTGTTTCTAACGAAACCATGTGTCCAACACTAACATAAACCGGTTTACATCCACGTTTGATTGTAACTATTGCCCCGACAACTTCACCTTTGTGTTTTAAAAAAGCAACTTTGTCTTCAGTCTTCGTTCTTTCAGCTTCGCCAAACAGCCTACTCTTTGCAACACCGATTGTTGGTTTTTCTATCGCAAGACCCAGATGGCTGGCAAATCCGCACCGATAAGGATGTGCAAAACCTTGGCCGTCAACGAGAAAAATGTCTGGCTGCATGTGCAGTTTTTTGATGCTTAGAACCGCGGGCGGTATTTCCCTAAAAGAAAGCAGTGTTGGAATATATGGGAAACGAGTTTTACAAAGGGCTGTTTGTGATTCTACAAGTTTAAGAGAATCGTAGTCCAAAACTGCTACGGCGCCGATAGATATTCCTCTCGCATAAGCAACATCAACGCCAGCAACGAACCTGATTTTTTCAGGCAGTGTATCCTCAAAAATAATCTGTTTGGACAATCGTAACTGTGTTTCATGAGCCTTTTTGACAGAAAACAAGGGTTTTATGCTGAGTGAGCCCATGTCATTCTACTCGATAAATTCTCGAGCTTATCTTCTCTTTGCCAATTTTTCAAAGCGTTTCAGATATTTCTCTAGCATGCTCCTCCGAATTTCCTGTGTTACATCTCCCCGCGTGGCTTCAATAATTTTTCTTGCGCCATCGCATTTTCTTCTAAGACCAGGAACTAACATGTAAGCCTCGTCCATAGCCATGAGCTCAATATAAATTTCATCCATTGTTTCTAAGCATTTTTCGCTTTTCCCCACATCTCCCTCACGTAAAGCATCCAGTGACATACGTCTATATTCCCCTATAACATCGGCCAACCCAAGTACATAATCAACTGAAGGCACGTTAATTTCCTTCGGTGTTACAAATTTTGATTCTTCGATTAACTTAAGAAATATGTTTGCTTCAGAATATTCTTGAAGAGCAGCGCTAAATAGGCCGCTGTAAACAATGTATGGGTAATTAGCTGACGTGTCATTAAGCTTTGAAATGATCTCTGTAGCTTTTTCAATAAGCTTTTTTGCATCCTTTAATCTTTTTTGATGACTTAAGAGAATTGCTTGTTTGGAAAGGCTTGTTGCCTTTCGCATGTCTTTTTGAGCGTTTTCTCGCACTTTTTCCTTTTCTCTCAGTTCTTTCCTAATCTCCCTCAAAATATTTTTTAAAGAAGGCATAAGTTCGCACCTACTTAGTCTAAGGTAGAAGCAGATAAGTATTTTATTCTGTCCCTAAAAAGGAAGGAGGGAATTATGTAGTTTTGCTGTTATTTTACTGTTCTGTTGGTTCTTTCCATTTCTCTACGAGGAGCTTGTTGTCTCCAAGTTTGAAGCTCACTCTTACGAATATAGAGTCGGAGCCTCTAAATGGGAACATGCTGTCTTCGGCGAAGTCTTTTGGCAAGTAAATCAAGTATTTGCCGTCTTTTCTTCTGAACAAGCGTCCTCTTCCATCGTTAACCATTTTGTTTACACCTCGCTTAAATTAGTGGTTTAAGTTTGTAGGGAATAGGAAACAAGAATTATTTAAGCCTTATTCTCATCGTATTCAAAAACTAGTCTTCACCCTTATAGAAAATAACAGAAACTTGAATCATTTGCAAAAAATTAGCCGCCACCGAATCTTATAGACTTTTCAAGTTTGCTCAATAATACAACTCGACTTTCCTGCGATTCATCAATAATATTGTAGCCTGTTTCCTTCGCTATTTGCGTTGCAAATTCACGAATTTCTCCATGAGTTGGCATACATTCGTAACCTAAACGAAGTCTGGAAAACCCAACATGCATGTAGGCTTTAGGTTCAATATAGGTTGGGTTAGCTTTTTCGACAAGTTTGGCGTAGCCCTTTATGTTTTTCATGTTTAACCCGCGCACTATGGTTATTCGGATTACCGTTGGACATTTGAAGCTGGACAAAAGCTCCAAAGTTTGATTCAGTTTTTCCCAAGCCTTTGGAATTTGAGGACGGCAAACATGCTTAAATGCTTCTTCATCTGGAGCACAAACAGAAATGTAAAGCTGCGTTGGTACTTCCTCTAGTTTAGCTAGAACTGAAGGCTCAGTTCCATTAGACACGAGAAACGTTGTGAATCCTCTTCTGTGAAAGGCGTGAATTAACTCTCCTACGTGCTTATACAGCGTTGGCTCTCCAGTCAAGCTTATGGCTGCGTGCCTAGGAGTTAAGGCTTCTTTGAATTTTTTCTGGTTTGTCTCGGGGTTGCCCTTGTATCCACTTAAGATTTCAAGCTGCGCCTTGATACTTTCTTCAACAATCTCTTCTGGAGAGTCCCATGCTGGCAGTTTCATTTCATCCCACGTGATTTGATGATCACCGCTTTGGGCTCTCCAACAAAATAGGCATTTTTGTGTACAGTAAAAAAGCGCGGGCGTCATTTGTATGCATTGATGTGTTTTTATTCCGTAAAACTTTTGTTTGTAGCATGGTCTGTCGTGGATTAAAGTTTCATAAAGCCATCTGCACCTTTTAACTGCTGAATGTCGACCGACTAAATGATACTTTTGCTTCGTTAAAGCTTGTATGAGTGCAGACGGGACCAAAGTTTCCAAACTGTCACTTTCCCAAATTGTGGGCATTCTGTGAAAACATTAAATGAAAAACGGTTAATAAACGCAGTTCATTCATCGAAGCAATATTTAACTTTTTGAAACTCGGAGCAAAGTTTGGCAACATCCTTTTTTATGTTTTCTGGTGGTTCCGCGTCAATTGTTGCCCTCTTGATCATTTCAGCTATTCTCAACATTTCATCACCTTTCATTCCGCGTCTCGTAATTTCGCATGTACCAATCCTAACAACACAATCAGCAATAATATTTGCATGTTGAAGTTTCTCTGCAAAGGCTCTGCCTTTCTCATAATCTCCATAATCTAATATTACTTGGTGTGATTGGGTGAAGCCTAAATGTTGGCAAATAACAGGAAAGCCATAATCATACAAAGACTTGGCTAGGGTTTGGGAGTTGCGGATTACTTGCTCTGCGTAGGCTTTGCCAAAATTTTCCATTTCAGCCAAAGCTAAAGTTAGAGCTGCTATGCGGTTCCAGTGGGCGTTGTCCACAAAGGCTGGGTAAATTTTCGATTTCACAAACTCTCCATGCTCTTTATCTGCCAAAAATATGCCTCCTTGGGGTCCGAAAAAGGTCTTGTGAGTGGAACCAAACAAGGCGTGTGCCCCTTCCCTTAACGGATCTTGAAATTGTCCTCCCGCAATTAGTCCCATAACATGTGAACCATCAAATCCTACAATTGCACCATTTTCGCGGGCAATCTCGGCTAACTCCTTGACTGGGTGCGGGAAAGTGATATGGCTTGCGCCAAAAATTACGATTCTAGGCTTAATGCGCCTTATGGCTTCTTTTGCCTCTTCCACTTTTATATTCATGTCATGCTTCGAAAAAGGAAAGGGCACAACCTTAAGGCAAAGAAGTCCAGCTAAGCCATTTTCCCACATTCCCGGGTATCCGCCGTCATCTGGAGAAACGCACATAAGCGTGTCACCTGGCTTCGCATAACTAGCTAGGAAAATTAAGTCTGCAATGTGCCCAGAAAGAGGACGCAAATCTGCGGTTTCAGCTCTAAACACTTTTTTAGCCAATTCTTCGCCGTACTGTTCGATTTCGTCAGTGAAATGTGTACCCATGTAGAAGCGGTCTCTTGCGGTGTAACGGTGTCCAAGCTCTGAGGAGAGAAGCCCGCGAACAGCCGGGCTCATAACATTTTCGGAGGGAATTAGGTTTAAACATTGTTTTCCACGCCATGTTTCATGTTTCTCAACAAGGCTCAAAATTTCGTCAATCATATTCAATCCTCGTTGTTTAGGCAATATTTACCTCTTTACACATTTAAACTATTTTTATGCTACATTTTCCCAGTGACTATGCAATTTCCCTTACTTATCCACGAACTCAGTGCCAATTAACAATTTGAAATAAAGTTATTTATGCCATAAAAGGTAAAGTTTAAAATGTTCCATTAATAGTAAATATGTTCAAACTCTGTTGAAAACTGATAAGGCGAATGGAGTAATCCAAATTGAAAAGATTAACCATCTTAACCGTTCTTATGATCATACTAACTATTACATCCACTTTTGTGATATTTCTTCCATCAGCAAGGGCAATAAACGTAGCAATCGCTCCTATTACACCAACAAGCGGAAAAGTTGGTACTAACGTTCGCATAACTGGAACTATTAACACAACTAATGGATCATATAAAATTTGGTTCGCCCACCAAATGGTTAAGGAGGCAAATGCATCTGCAAATTCGGTTGACGCAAACTTTTCAGTTCCAGCATTTCCTAAAGGAAGCTATAACGTGACTTTACAAGATGTCGGAAAAAACATAAATGCTACAACAACGTTTCTCGTAAACTCTGCATTCTACATCAATACAATACTGATGCCCAACCCACCTAAACAACTACAGGAAAATAGCACAGTGAATATTCAACTAAACGTGACTGGTGGGCAGGCAAATACTGTATATTCCGCAAACATTACAGTCAATGCTCCTGCTCCATCAAATGAAACGTATTGGTCTCTTGTAACACTAACAAATACTACAACCAATGGAAATGGCATGACCAAGGTGATTTACCCAAACAATTTTCATGGAACACCGCGAGCACCACACACAAACTACACAGGCACTTATAACATTGCCTTCAACAACACATTAGCCACAAATTCATTCACAACAGGACTAACAAACTCCACACAATATCATAGGCGCCAAATTGTAGATATTAAAGCCGCTGGATATAAGCCGAACGAAAACGTTACAATAAAAATAACTTTTGGAGGAAAAACGATTGATTCAATAAATAATGTAAACGCCACCGTAGGCGGCTTGATTCTAGCAAATTGGACTGTTCCTCGAAACGCATCAATTGGCACCTACACTCTTAACGTTACTTCCATATCACCCAGTCCAACAATAAAAAAACCTCCAGACATCCAAAGTTTCATTATTCCCGGTTTCGATGTCAACGTGACTACAGAAAATCTTGCTAAGGAAATTGTGCAGGGTATAGCAGTCCAAGTCTTTGAAGATGGAAAATCTATCGTTAATGCAACAAGTGACTCACTTGGTTTAGCACAAATGAAACTTGAAATTGGAAACTACACATGCAAGGCGCTTTATAAGGGAGCAAAGGTTTACGAGCGTTCTGTAAACATTACTGCTGCAGTGTCATTTGTTTTTTACTGCAACCTTACTAATTTGAAAATTTCAGTTATAGCAGTTAAAGATGGAATTAACATTGTGGTTCCAGAAGCCAAGATATATTTAACACGAGAAAACAAAACGCTAACAACAGACATCACTGGCACGGCTATAGCACATTCCTTACTGCCTAGCGTAAACTATACTTTAAATGTCTCGCGCTATGGTGTATCCTTTAATGTAACAAAACTTTCAACATTACTTGTAAATCAAAACGTAACAGCATGGTATAACGTGACATTTATCCTGCCGACATCGACTTTGCGGGTTAACGTAACCAACGCCAACGGTGAACCAATTAATAATGCTATGGTGAAGGTTCAAGAATTGATGGGCGGTCTACTCTACGAAAACAACACGAATAATGAAGGGACAGCTATCTTCCAATGCATTTTCGGTAAATATAGCATAACGATTTACGATGCAGAAGGAATAAAGCTGAATGAAACCACAATATCAATCTTCCAAAATCAAAATATCTCTATACCCTGCGAACTTTGGGGTCTAACTCTATCAATTAAAGTGGTTGACTATTTTGGTCAACCTATTTCAAATGCAAACGTAACATGGCAATTAGATGGCTTGCAAAATTCGGCTCTCACAAAATCCGATGGTTTAGTTACCTTTAGCAACATCATTGGTGGAAAATTGCAAGTGACTGTTTACCTACATGGGCAGTCACAGCCATTTATGGTTACCACATCGGTTGTCGACAGCTCGAAAACAATTGAAATCAAATTAGATAAATACGTAATATTAGCGGGTTTCCTTGTCGAAACAAGCAATTTAACAACAGCGATAATAATTGCAGTGACAGTAATTCTAGTTCTTTCGATAGAAATTTACAGAAGAAAACGTCTTAAGCCACAGAAAAGTTCAAGCTAGACCCGGAATAAGGAGTTTGGAAGAAAAAACTTTATATCAAATCTTGTGAAACATATCTGTTAGAGAAGAAATTACGCAATGTAAAGTTTTGTCAATAAAATGCTCAAAGGTTGTGCATGTATTGGCTCAAGCAAAAACTTGTTCTCCCACGTGTCAATCCTTCAAATGTGCAAAAAATGCTACCATCTACCGTCGAGATGGTGTATGGTGCAGGTGGACCGAAGAAATATGCAACGTTGCGAACTGTACGTATGCCATTTGCATAAAAAGGCGGCTGCTTCCAAGAGGAATCTGTGGCGAAACCATAAAGAGAAAAACTGTTGAAACGCAACCTGAAGAGGTCATTGGTCCAACAGTAAAGCTTCGTGGAAGGGCTCTTCGCAAAATCAGGGAAAAAGAAATCTTCTAACATCATCATCGGATCTTCAATAGATCAAAAGTGAATTAACTGTGTGGATTAAGTAGTTTGTTCTTTTAATCTATTTTATTTGGCTGGAACACGTTTTACAACTGGCGGTTTTATCTTTTTCAATATTCTATAGCCACAAACTATACATTTAATTTCTCCGCCGCGAAGTTCCAACTCTTCTGAGGGGACTTTTGCTCCGCACCTCACACATTCATAAACGATTCCAGTTGTTGTCTTCTCCATGCCAATTTCCTCTTCCTACAAAAGAAATCCATTTTGCTTTTAAATGTTTCCAGGCGCTTATATTTCATGGTGAAAGAGAGAAATTGAGAAGGCGTTTGAGAGAAATTCTTTCAGAGTTTCTTCCCCCAGAAGAACCTAGTCTAATATTTACAATTCTTATGACATTGTTGGAGACATAGCAATTATACGTTTAACAGAAAATTCAAGAAGGCACAGTCAAGCTATTGCAGAAGCCATTATGAGTGTCCATAAAAATGTTAAAACAGTGTTGGTTCAGACAAGCCCTGTTCATGGAGATTTTAGGCTTCGAAAATTGGAATACATTGCTGGCGAAAAAAAGCCACACTATTCACAAAGAATCCGGATGTATGTTTTCTGTTAATGTTGAGAGAATGCTATTTTTCGCCCAGACTTTTCTACGAAAGAATGCGAATTGCAAAACAAGTTAGAGAATGGAGAATTTATCGTAAACATGTTTGCTGGAGTGGGTTGTTTTTCCATCGTTATTGCCAAGCACTCCAATGCTGAGAAAGTATATTCAATTGATATCAACCCTGTCGCTATTCAAAATATGCAAGAAAACGTTAGACTAAACAGGGTATATGGAAAAGTCATCCCAATACTTGGCGATGCAAAAGATGTGATTGAAAAAAGATTATGCCATGTAGCGGACAGGGTTCTCATGCCTTTGCCTGAAAAAGCCTTTGAATATTTACCCTATGCCCTGTTAACCCTCAAAAAAGCTGGCGGATGGATACATTACTACGATTTTGAACATGCGAAGAAGAACGAGAATCCGATTGAGAAGGTTAAGCTGAAGGTGGCTGAAAAACTTGGAAGCTTAGGCACGGCTTTTGAAATTCCATATGGTAGCGTTGTTCGAACAACTGGTCCAAATTGGTATCAAATCGTTTTAGATATTAAAACAAAGTTTTGAGGAAACAGAACAAAAGATAAGTATTATACATAATGTGGAAAGAACTTATGGAAAAAGGATTTAATTTTGCAAGTAAATCTCCATGAAAATGTTTTATAGTTTAAAGACGAAAATACATCGGAGGGATGAAACATCAAGAAGAAGCTTATGGACATACTTGCATGTCCAATTGACAAGCATCACCCACTTGAACTGTACATTTTCGAAGAGAAAGACGAGATAATTGAAGGCTTAATTGTCTGCCCAAAATGTTTAAGGTGGTATCCAATACGTGACGAAATTCCAGAAATGCTGCCCGACGAGCTGCGAAAAGAAACCGAAGATTTACCATTTCTGAAAAAATGGAAAGAAAAGATTCCAGAAAAAATTCTGTTAGAGGGTAAACCCTTCAATCTTAAAAGTGGAATACAAAAGAAATCCTAAATCCCTTACCTTAGCTTCACCGCTCTGCCCGTTGCTGAGGATTTTAATGCTGCCTCAGCTATTTGAAGTGCCTTTAAGCCATCCGTCCCCGTTATTAATGGTTTCTCCTTTTTCAAAATGCAATTTGCAAAGTGTTGAAGTTCAAGTTTTAAGGGTTCTTGCCAAGGGTATCTTGGCTGTATGGTTTTTTTTGCATCTTCAATTGTCAATTCTTGTGTGATGTAGTCAAGTTTCATTATTGCTTTGCTCCCTGTAACCACTAGGGTTCTCGTTTTATATGGCGTTAACCAGTTAGACTCGATGAAGGCGCTTTTTCCACCTTCGAAAGTTAGCATTATCTGAGCATAATCCTCAAATTTTTTGTATTTCATGCTTCCAGTTTTTGCGTAAACTGCAATCGGTTCTTCACCGAAGAGATATCTTATTATATCAATATCGTGGATTGCTGTGTCTTTAACAACTCCTACATCACCTATTCTTTCGGGCCACTCGGAGACTCTTTTTGCTGTTGCGCACACGAGGTTGCCAATTGTTTTGTCTTCAATTGCATTCTTCATGTGCTGGATACCTGGAATAAACCGCATCAAAAAACCCACATGTTAGGTGTAATCCTTCTTCTTCAGCCGTTTCTAGCAGTTTTTCCGCTTGTTTGACGTTTGTCGCCATAGGTTTTTCAACTAGAACATGTTTTCCAGCTTTCAAAGCTTTCAACGTCTCTTTCGCAAGGTTTAGCGACCACACGCAATTGCTCACTGCTTCAACGTCTTTCCTCTTTAGCAATTTTCCCATGCTTGTGTAAGCTCTTACACCGAATTGCTTAGCCACGTTTTTGGCTCTTTCGGCATTTATGTCGCAGACGGCTAAAAGTTCTGTTTCTTCCAATTCTTTAAAGACTCTTGCGTGGTTTCTTCCCCAGAAACCTGTTCCAATGACTGCTATGCCTAACTTTTTCATTTTGTCCAGACTCCTCTTCCTAACCCACGATATGTGAAACCTTCTTTTTCAACCTTATCCGGTTCAACTATTCCTTCAAGGTCAACAATTGCCGCTGGCATTTTCATCAGAGCTTTTAGTTTATTTAGGTTTAGATGTTTAAACTGATCATGGCCCGTCAGTATTAATATGCAGTCTACACCTTCTAAAGCCTCGCTTAGATTTTTCTTAAGGTGATATTGCGTCTCACCCATTTCATCACTTGAAAAGTACGGGTCGTAAACACTAACTTTAGCACCCCTAGCTTCTAACATTTTAGCAAGTTCTTCAACCATTTTTTTAGGAGAACTCTTCATGTTTGGGATCTGTAAAATTCCAAGCAAAGAAATTCTCGCCCTTCTCAACGTCTTTCCACAATTTCTTAACGCATCCTTAGTCAAATTAACCGCATGTTTAACTATTTCTTCATTTATTTCTCTGGCAATTGCTGGAACTCGAAGGTTCAAGTTCAGATTTTCGGAGTCTTCCAACAAAAGATATGAGTCTTCTCGGACGTTCTCATAGACAAGCGTCGGCAACGAAAGCACAGGGTAAGCACCAATTTTCGCAAGTTTATGAGCTTCAAGATAATCTACGCCTACTTTTTCACAGAAAAGTGCAAGTTCGTTAGCAAGGGCAACATTAACGTCCTGCTGCACTGCTTCAAAAAGTGTAACAGCTTCCGCTGTCTTTACACACTCGATTTTTCTCAAACAGCCTTTTGTGAAGGTTCCTAGAATAGTTGAAGTAGCATTTAAGCTGTTTATGTCCGTTGCTGCAACGATTCGCTCCTGATTCGCTAGGGTCTCCAATGTTTGCTCATTTAAAAGTCGGATTGGGCTGTATGCTAGGCCGAAATCGGCTCCAACTTTAAATCCTGAAGTGTTTTCCAAAACCTCTTTGATCAAGCCTTGTGTAACACCAATCCCAACGGTGCTTATGACAACAACTAAGGAGCCATGGTGAAGGTCCGAGCCCACATGTCTACAGATGTTTTCTAAATTTGAGTAATTGGCTTTTTTCTTTTCGTCGATTTCCACTGGAATTGTTATGGCAATGACATCACTTTGGGAAACTGCAGTTTTAGCTTCAGTCGTGGCGTTTAGAAGCCCCGTTTTTACGTAATTTTTTAATTTAAGCTCAATTTCACGTTTTAGAAGGGGCATTTTTCCTCGTACAATGCTATTTACTATGGTTTGGTCTGCATCTATACATTTGACTTTAAATCCTGCTTCGGCAAAAAGACAAGCATGGAGGACGCCGATCTGTCCGCAACCTATAACGCTAACTGTATGTTTTCCGCGTTTTTCGACTGTGTCAATTTCTTCGGGTTTTATATATAATATTGATGAAGACATGCATCAGTGTGCTCCATAAGAGTGATTGTGGGTAACTGTTTTAACTCTTTAAACTTTCAATTATCTTTTTAAGTTTTAAAGTGTATTCGTTGACAAGCTGTATGGCTTTTTCTTCAGTTTTGGCTTCTGCGTATAATCGGTAAATGGGCTCTGTCCCGCTTGGTCGTATCAAAATATCGCTTTTGTCCTCAAACCATATTTTGACTCCGTCAATAGTATTTATGTTTAGACTCCGCACTTGTTTAACCAACTTTTCTAGGGCTTTCTGCTTAATTTCCTCGGGGCATTCCACTTTTCCTTTTTCAATAAAATATTTTGGTAGTTCTCCAAGCAGCTTTGAAAGTTTTTCACCAGTTTTAGCCATAATATCCAAGATTAAGGCTGTTGCCATTGCTCCATCCCTAACAGATTGATGGGGGCCGTAAAAGATTCCGCCGTTTTCTTCTCCGCCAAGTTTTGCGTTTAATTTTTTCATGGTTTGGGAAACCGTCACGCTTCCAACTTTTGTCCATACAATTTTTCCGTTATAAGCGTCGGCTATGTCCTTAACTAAGGTTGAGGAGCTTATTGGCGTGACGATTTTTTCGCCTAGGTTTTCCTTTAGAAAGTGTTTTTCCACTAAGGCGAAGGTTTTGTCTCCCCAATGGATTTCTCCATGTTCGTCGACAAAAATTGAACGGTCAGCATCACCGTCATATGCTACGCCAAAATCTGCGCCTACAGCTTTCACAGTTGAAGCCAAATCATTAAGGTTTTCTGGCCGCGGTTCAGGCAGTCTTCCGGGAAATGTTCCGTCAATGTTTCCATTTATAGTTGTAACTTTACACCCTAACTCTCTGAGCAAGCGTGGTGCAGTTAGGTTGCCAACGCCGTTTGCTGCGTCAACTACAACATGGAAATGTTTTTTGGTTATTCCAGCAACATCCACATGCTGTTTTATCGCTTCAATATAGTCATCAATTATTCCTTGTAATTCGCTTGTCTTTCCTATTTTATCCCAATCCGCATATTCCACCTTCTCTTCAAAAAATATGTTTTCAACTTCGATTTCTTGTTCACGAGAAATCTCTATCCCATCGTTCCATACAACTTTTATTCCGTTGTATTCTGGTGGGTTATGTGATGCTGTTATTATGACTGCGCCATCTAGTTTATGGTTTTTCACGGCGTATTGTAACGTTGGTGTGGGCGCCATTCCTGCGAAAAGTACATTGCATCCAGTTGCGTTTAGACCGGCAATAACCGCCTTTGCAAGCATTGGGCTGCTTGTTCTGGCATCGTAACCTATCAGAAGTTTTGCATGTTTAAAGAATGTTCCTATTGCGCTTCCAATTTTAATCGTCATTTCTGGGGTTAATTCTTTGTTGGTGACTCCACGGATTCCGTTTGTCCCAAATAAGCGTCTCTGGCCTAACATGCAACATTCACTTTTTTAAGTAATACATTTGGGTGTTAATACGCTCTCAGAAATCTCCTTAGCTGGACAAATCGAAACTCGCTCTGCAAGCGATGTGTCATCCTTTATTTTAACGTGATCGCCAAGTATGCATCCCTTTCCGATTTTGACTCTCTTTCCAATAAATACACCTTCGCCAATTATGGCTCCGTCCATCGAGACAAAATCGGATATCACAGTCTCACGGAGGATAACAGAATTTTGAATGCGGACATTGCTTCCAGCGATGACGTTCCGCCCCAAAACCACATATGGTCCTATAACCGATTTTTCACCTACAGAAACTTCCTTGTCAAAAGCTACAGGTTTCTTGATCTCCGTTTCATTTCCAATTTTACATTTTTGTTGGTTGGCAATGGAAGTGATTAGAGTTTTGTTTACCTCTAAATAATCTTCAGGTTTGCCTATGTCCATCCATAAGCCATCAAAAACGTACCCGTAAAGCCCACCTTCTTCTGCAAGTTTTGGAAAAATTTCATATTCTATAGAGACTGCTCTGCCTTCTGGTATATATTTGAATATTTTTGGGCTGAGAACGTAAGCACCGGCATTTATCAAATTAGTTGAAGTGGTTCCCACTGGCGGTTTCTCGATGAATCTTTTTATGCGGTTATCCTCTGCTAGTTCTGCGACTCCGTATCTGCTTGGGTCTTCAACTCGATGAAGAGCTATTGTTGCCACGGCATCGTTTTCTTCATGTATCTTCAAAATTTCTGTGTAATTCACATCGGCAAATACGTCTCCGTTCAGAACTAGGAAAGGAGCGTTATGGCCAATAAATTTTTCAGCTTTTTTTATCGGACCACCCGTTCCTAACGGTTTTCTTAACGGGTCGCGCGAATAGGTAACGTGTAACCCGCATCTTGGAATTCTGTGTTGTTTTATTGCGACTTCAGTTTGATAGTTAACTGCTAGTCTTACTTCTTTGATGTTGTTTTTAGCGAGTCTTTCGAAAGTCCACTGTAACAATGGTTTGTTAACTATTGGAAGAAGAATTTTCGGCCTTGTACAGCTTAGCGGTCTTAGCCTTGTGCCGAAACCTCCTGCGAGAATCAAAGCTTTCAAAGATTTTTCACCGTATTAGCTGCAACCTTATATGTAATTGGCTTGTAATAAAACCATTTCGTGAAAAAGGTGAAAGCATTGAAGGTTATGCTTCATGAAATGAGTTGGACTGAAGCCAAAGAATATTTCATTAAGAATGATATTGCGATTCTTCCAGTAGGTTCAAATGAGCAGCACGGGCCGCAAAATCCGCTTGGAACAGACCATTTAATAGCTAAGGCGTTAGCGGAAGAAACAGCCAAACGGACAGGGGTTCTCTGTCTGCAAGTGATTCCCTTTGGCGTAAGTTCTCATCACAAACAGTTTTGGGGAACCATCTACATATCGCCTAAAGCATTTAAAAAATACGTGAAAGAGGCATGCTTAGCACTAGATTACTATGGTGTTAAAAAAATCGTGATAGTCAATGGACATGGCGGAAACTTGAGCGCCTTAGCGGAGTTGGCTAGAGAACTGAGAGAAAAAGGAATTTTCATATCTATTTTCCAGTGGTGGCCAGCAGCTGGCAAGCTTTTGCCAGACCTATTCAAACCGGAAGAAAGGAGACATGCTTCTGCGGAGGAAACCTCAGTGAACTTGGCTTTGCATCCAGAAATTGTGAATATGGATAAAAATGTGGATGAAGAGGTTCGCGAGAGCGTTTTACAGTCAGAGGGTATAACCCTTCCATTAGACACTGTGGATTACACTGCTTCCGGAGTTTTCGGCAAATCAACAACAGCTTCAGCAGAAAAGGGGAAAAAAGTTTTAGAAATAGTCGTCAATGAGCTTGTTAAACATGTAAACCTGCTTAAAGAGGCGAAGATTGAGGATTTAATGCAGAAGCCTAAGGTGTTGGGTTAAGGGTTAAGGGTTCAGGCGAAACTATAGGAGGTGGCGGGAATATAGTCACCGAATTTTCCCCGACCATAATAATAAATCCAGTACCAAATATGGAGTAGGTATGCCATTTTCCATCGCTTTCTAAGCAGTTTTCTTCTACATTGGCAAATATATGCCATTCTCCGAGTTCAACCATTCTTATTCTTACATTCAAAGCAACGCTGGTATTTGCAATAAGATTGCCACTCCATGTCAAGTTTCCATTGACAAGTTGGATTCCTTCAGGGAGCCATATTTTAATACTAACATTAGATATGTCCTCCTTTGGGGTGACTGTGACTGTTAGATTTGCCTCGCTGTTCAATCCTTCTGGTTTGGTAAAATCTGAGACCGTTATGTTTAGCACTATCGGAGGCCAAACTATTTTGAGATCGCCTGCATAGGTCCAAGCATACTGGAAACATGGTGGATACGGACTTAATGAAGAATCTCCACTCCATGAACTAATCTTGTCTTCGGCAATTCGGAATCCATATACCATAGCATTTCCATACCACCATTCGCCATAAATCGTCGCATTCCCAAACCACGGATCATCAGGAAGAAGCTTTCCAACCGACATAATCACAGTCCAATTGCCGACTACTGCTGCCTCAACTGTTACTTCAAACCTCATCCATGTGCCTTCCTCCACATCTCCGATCCAAATCAAATTTTGATCAAGTTCCTCACTCCACAATCTTTGTTCACCACGAGCGCAGATCAAAGTACCATTGAGGAAGACAAGACCTTCTGGCAAGACGATTCTGGCTGTGACATTTTGAACACTATGGTTAGGTATCATGTGATAATATATGTTGAATTCGCTACCTACGCCTTGTAGTTCGGTAAGAAAAGAATGGCCAATGGCAGCATTTATGGGTGCTGCAGGCGGCGCTTCCTTTGTTACAAGGATCCCTTTTTCCCATACGCCAATTAACCACGACTCTTCGGACTTCTGTAAAATGATACCTGGGGTTGACTCATCTGCAATTACTTTCATCCAAACTGCTGCAAATCCCATACTGACGATTTTTATCCTTTCCACAAAGAGCTTCGAGACATTTGCTCTCAAGCTAACCTGCCAAATGCGAAGTGTACCCCCATTAGCAAATTCGACACAAGAACTATACTGCTCAGAACTGGGTGACAATCCAAGTTTAACAGTAACATTCAAGTCAACTGAAGACACAACTCCCACAAAAGCGTCAGCCTCACCGCCTATTCCATATGGCTCTGTGAAATTGGTTATAACCAAAGAATTGTCCAAAACACCGTCCCAATCAATGATGAATAATCCAGGACTATAAGAAGCCGAATGATTAGACAAAGGCATAAAAGTCATAGCTACAATAATCAGCAAAGCAGCAAGAACACCAGCTATTCCAGAAATAACAAACTTCTTATTTCCAGAGATCAACCTTCTCGCTAACTCCAAAACTTGACATTCAAAAGAGATATATAAAATAACGTTTTTATACGGATTGTATAATCTTTTTATACACTAAGGTTTCTGACGCCACATCCGTAATGTTTCATACCAGAAAATCGCCGACCCCAAAATGCTCAAAATTAAAGCAAATACACTGTAAGTGCTAACTTCTTCAAACCTCACCACAATATAAATCAGAAACGTAGTAAACATCGCAGCATAAAACAAATATCTCGGAAACAAAAACTTCCCAAACCTTAAGAAATGCCTCAAAACTCCAACTTTAACCTCCCTAATTAAAAAATACTGCCCATGTTCATTTTCAACCAAACCAAGCTCCTCAAGCTTTTCTAAGTGATAGGCGGCCAGCCTAGGACTAGAAAAACCTAAAGCCCGCTGAACTTCCCTAACACCAACACCAGACTCACCGCCATGCTCCAACATATACCAATAAACCCTGAGCGTTTTACCTCGCAACTCACTTTCAATCTTTTTCTCGTCCATTTCAGAATTATGCAAAATGCTTTTTCACCAAAGCTCTTTGACCTAACTAATTATTACATACAAACCTTAACTGTTTTACTCCCATTCTATTGTTGCTGGCGGCTTATGGGTTATATCATATACAACTCGAGTAACCTCTGATATTTCATTAGTTATCCTCGTCGAGATTCTCTCCAATACTTCATATGGAATTTTTGCAAAACTGGCAGTCATAGCCTCTCGGCTTTCCACAATTCTGACAGCAACAACATAGCCATAAGCTCTAGCATCGCCTTTGACGCCTGTGGCTTTTGTGTCAGTTAAAACAGCGAAATACTGCCACAAGCTTTCTTCTAACCCGCTTTTTTCAATTTCTTCCCTTACAATTTTGTCCGCTTTCTTTGCGATTTCAACCTTCTCTTCTGTTAGCTCCCCAATGATTCTGACAGCTAACCCTGGACCTGGAAAAGGCTGTCTGAAAACTATTTCTTTCGGTAGTCCAAGTATTTTGGCAACTTTTCTAACTTCATCCTTATACAAGTCACGAAGCGGTTCCACAATTTTCTTAAACTTAATTTTAGTGGGCAGACCAGCCACGTTATGGTGTGTCTTTATTTTGTCCGAAAACTTCCTAAAACCAGATTCAATTCTGTCCGGATAAATTGTTCCTTGAACTAAATATTCTGCCCCTGTTTTCTCTGCAATTTCCTCGAAAACTCTTATGAACTCCTCGCCAATAATTTTCCTTTTCCTTTCAGGATCTGTAACTCCTTTGAGTTTTTCTAAGAATCGTTTTCTTGCGCATCTGCCATTATGAGGTTAATTTTAAACTTTTGAAAGATATTTTTCACAAATTCTGGTTCATCTTCTCGCATGAACCCGTGGTCAACAAAAACCGCTGTAAGCCGGTTGCCTATTGCTTTTGCTGCGAGGGCTGTTGCTACGCTTGAATCTATGCCTCCGCTTAGGGCTATTATGGCTTTTCCATTGCCGACTTCTGCTATTATTTCTTCTATCATTTTTTCTATGATGTCTTCCATTTTCCAGTTAGCTTCGCATTTGCCGACTTCAAATATGAAGTTGCGAAGCATTTGCACGCCATTCTCTGTGTGGATTACTTCCGGATGCCATTGTAAGCCATATATTGGCTTTTCCTTATGTCTAAAGGCTGCAACCGGACAATTTTCTGTATGTGCCAGAACCTCAAATTCGGCGGGCATTGTGAAAACGGTGTCTCCGTGGCTCATCCAAACCTTCTCTTTCTTGCTTAAGCCCTTCAAAACGCCTGCGGGCTTGTCTATGGCAACATAGGCTATTCCATATTCCCTCTGTTCAGCAGGCTCAACTTTTCCTCCAACCATTTGGGCTACGAGTTGATGCCCGTAACATAAACCTAGAATTGGCAAGTCTAAATCAAGAATGTGTGGGTCTGGTCTAGGTGCGTTAAGTTCGTAAACGCTGGCTGGTCCTCCTGAAAAAATAAGTCCCTTCACGTTGAATTTTTCGCTTAGAAGCTTGATTTCGTCTGGTGTAATGTCGTGGGCGACTATTTCAGAATAGACCCCATGTTCTCTTATTCTTCTTCCTATTAAGTGGCAGTACTGTCCACCGAAGTCAAGGACAAGTATGGTGTCACACGTCATTGTTGCATCTTCTCGCATTACAGAATAATGCTTAATACTTAAACATGGATATTCAATTTTGCGGCTGCTAGGTGTAAAGATACTTTTGCTGTTCCCAAAGCGTTACTTCATTTTTGTTATTTGGTATATGCGGTTCATATTCTCTCCATTCTTGCATTTTAAGCTCCAAGTACTTCTCAGCGTTTTCTTTACCCAAGGCTCTTATGCAAATTTCGTCACTTTCCCATTCCTTTAAAGCTTCTTTCAGTGATGTTGGCAAAACCTTAATGCCAAGCTCTTTGCGTTTGGCTTCGCTGAGATGATAAACGTTCACGTCCACGGGTTCTCCGGGGTCAATCTTCTTTCTGATACCATCCAATCCAGCCTCAAATATCGCTGTATATGCAAGATAGGGGTTACAAAGCGGGTCTGGGCATCTAAACTCTATTCTTGCTTCCTGTTCCTTCCCAGGGAAATACTCTGGCACTCTTACTAGGGCTGAGCGGTTTCTCTTGCTCCATGTAACGTATACTGGGGCTTCATAGCCTGGCACAAGTCTTTTGTAACTGTTGACTGTAGGCGCCACGATAGCGCAAAGGGCTTCAGCATGTTCCAGAAGACCGCCTATGAAATACCGGCATTTCTGCGAAATATGAGCATAGCCTTTAGGATCGTAGAACACGTTTTCTTCTGTTTTCGGGTTGAAAAGTCCTATGTGAACGTGCATACCGCTGCCTGGTTTGCCAAACCACGGTTTGGGCATGAATGTTGCTATCCAACCGTATTTTCTGTCTGCTACGGCTTTGGCTCCAAATTTGTATCGGATAATGTTGTCAGATGTGGTTAGTGGGTTTGAATATTTGAAGGTGATTTCGTTTTGGGCTGAGCCTACTTCATGATGTTGTCGCTCTACTGTGATTCCCATAGTGGACAAAGCATTTGACAAGTCCATTCGACACGTTTCTGTGATGTCTCGGCTAGGGGCTATGTCAAAGTATCTTTGTTTGTCTATGAGATGGTTTTCAACTGGATAAACTTCTCCGTCTTCATTTTTCTGTACAAGATAAAATTCTAATTCTGCAGCGGCTGTGGGTTCATACCCTTCTCTCAATGTTTTTTCTATGGATTTTTGACAGATGTACCTCGTGTCGCTTTCAAATTGTTTGCCGTCTGGTCGATATATGTTACAGATGAAGCTTACAACGCCTTTGTCATAGAAATAGTAGGGGCAAACCGTAAATGTGGATGGGTCAGGCTTCATAATCATGTCGCTCTCTTCTATGTCAACTCCGCCTATTATTGAAGAGCCGTCAAAGCCTACGCCTTCAGTTAAAGCGTTTTCGACTTCTTCCACTGGGATTGTTCTGCCTTTAAGGAATCCAAGTATGTCTGTGAAGTGTAGAAGGACGTAGTCAGCATTTTTCATAAGTTTCAAGGATGCGAAATTTTTGATTGCTTGCTGATTATTGTGTGTCATGAGTTTTCCCCGTTAAGCAAGTTTACACTGGAAAGAATTATTTCTATAAATATAAAAGCTTTATTGAGGCAAATAGGAGCAAATGTTAAATAAAAGATATGTTTATTGAATATATGTGCAGTATAGGTGGCGAGTGATGCATTTGGATGAAACAGATGTCGAAATCTTGAAGGCATTAACTCTTGACGCTAGGCTTTCTTCGAGGCAGATAGCTAAGCAATGCGGCGTTTCCATAGGCACTGTCTTATCACGAATAAAGAGGATGGAGAACGAGGGGATAATACGAGGGTATTCGGCTCTACTGGATCAAGAAAAACTTGGATACGAATTGACAGTTGTTAGTGAAATAACTGTTTCTAAAGGTCGGCTCTTAGAAGTGGAAAACGAGATTGCACGCCTTCCAAACGTCTGCTGCGTATATGATGTAACAGGCTTAATAGACGCAATGATAGTCGCAAAATTCCATAACCGAGAAGAACTAGGCAAATTCACTAAACGACTTCTAGCCATACCATATGTGGAAAGAACAAACACCCACGTTGTCTTAACATCCATAAAGGAAGATTTTCGCTATACCCATAAGTAACTAATATAACACTTCCACATTTTCTCTTTTTGCTTCATTAGTTTAAAGCAAGATTTAATTTCAACCCCAAATTAGAAAGTAAAAAGGATAAGCTCCTAAGCGGGGGTTGCCAAGCATGGCCAAAGGCGTAGGCCTGAGGCGTCTATCCCGTAGGGGTTCGTGGGTTCAAATCCCACCCCCCGCACTTAAATTCTAGGCTTATTCCGAGAGCTTATTTGAGCTAAAGAAGCCAATTTTTGGACGTTGTAAGTGGGGGCTGAAATTTGAACACCAGTTTACTTGTAAAAGTGACATCGCATTGTGTGCTCATCGTCATGAATAGTCGTCAATTGCTGATTACAGGCGCTTGTCGAAGATATTTTGTATCCTGTACTTGCTTAAGCATAAACTCGGCCAAATCTGCACGAGATATCCGCAACCCCACCTCGCCCTTGCCAAGATAGCCGACTCTGACTTTTCCTGATTTTGGGTTATTGTTGAGCGTGGTCAGGCGTACGATCGTCCAATCAAGATCGGACTTGCGTACAGTCTCTGCGACACTGACTATCTCTTCGTATGCTGCATGCATCGTGAGCTTAACGAGGTTAACTAAAGCCTTTGCCTTGAAATCGGGTAGATCATTCGGATCCTTAGCGCTTAAGGTCGAGGAAATAATCAATCTGCGCACGCCCTGTTTCTTCATCGCTTCAATGATATTCTGCATTCCTCGCGTGATCGGTTTGCCTTTTGAGCCACCTCGAGGTCCCAGTACGCTAATGACTGCATCCGCAGCACTTACTGCACGCTCAATTATCGCTTGATCGGCTAACTCGCCTTGCACAATCGTCAGGCTTTCGTGCCTTGTGTTGAGCTTTGATGGATTACGAACATAAGCTACAACTTGGTATCCTGCTGCAAGTGCCTGTTCGACAAGTTGTCTGCCTGTTTCACCAGTTGCTCCAAAAATAGCGATTTTCATGTTTATCATCTTAACCTTAAACGTTTACCAATACATTGTTGTCCTCTATTCTGAGCTTTATCTTCTGAGAAAAAAATAAAGACAAAGAACACAACAAAATAAACAGCGTTCAATACTGTACTCACAAAAATCGGAATTCTGAATCATGGACACTTTCCACTGACTCCTTTCATAGTTTAAACCCGCTTTCGGCCCTTTTGCTCGAACCGTTCTAGCTGGATTATTCTCTTGTTGATTGCCGCAAGTTCTTTCTGTAACTCTTTGGTCATTTTCTCAATCTGTTTACGCTTGCTCTCTAGGACGTTCACCGTATCTTCTGGTTTTTCTTTTCTCTCTTCGAGGAAAACTGAGAAAAGGTTCGGTATTCTTGGCATTGAAAAAGGCTTCTCTACATCTAACACGTCTTTCAAGAACTCTGCGAACAAGCCACTCATGCTATTGGCAATTTGATTCTCTTTGGCCAGAGACCGCTCGAGAACCTGTTTGCCCGCCTCAGTGATTCTGTATATCTTTCTTTTCCTTTTCTTCTGAAGATCCCATTTTCCCTCGATGTATCTCGAGTCTTCTAGGTTTCGAAGTATGGGGTAGATGCCGCCAGCGGTTGGTCTCCAAAAACCCATGGTTCTTTCCTTGATCTCTCTCATTATTTCATAGCCGTGATATGGCTTCTTGCTGAGAAGAATCAGCACTGCGATTCGTATGTAGCCTTTCTGTGTTTCCTTAAGCCAGTTTGCAGCCGTTTTTTCTTCTTCTAACCACATGGTCTTTCGCTCTTGTAGGAATATAATCGGAATATTTATATTTTGCTTCGATATATTGCAATGAATAATATTTTGCTTGGTGAATATGTTGGAAAGACGAAGCACTAGATTGAAGTAAAAAACCTAACGAAGATGTTCAATAAATTTGTGGCGGTTGACGATGTCTCATTCGACATAAAGAAAGGAGAGATATTTCGGTCTGCTCGGTCCAAACGGAGCGGGCAAGAGCACAACCATACGAATGCTCTGCAACGCTATGCAGACCTACAAAGGGAACAGCCACGATCGGTGGCTACGACATAGTAAAGAATGATGCCAAGGTCAGGAAACTAATCGGTATAGTTTCCGAAAAAATGATAATGTACAATCGTTTGACGGCAAGGGAAAACCTGTGGTTCTTCGGAAGCCTGTTCAATATTCCTAAGGACGTTCTTGAGCAGAGAATTGATGATCTGCTGGAACTAGTCCAATTGAGTCAGTGGAAGAATTCACAGGTAGGCACGTTCTCTTCGGGCATGAGACAGCGGATGAACGTGATAAGAGCGCTGCTTAATATGCCGCAAGTGTTGTTCCTAGACGAGCCTACATTGGGCCTTGATCCCCAGTCGACGGTTGAAATTAGAGAGTTCATAAAGAAAATCAACAGAGAAAATGAGACCACCATTCTGATAACGACTCACATGATGGGTGAAGCTGATTTGTTATGTGATCGCATAGGAATTATTGATCACGGGAAGATTGTTGCCCTTGATACGTCTACGAATTTGAAGAGAATGATTTCGGGGGCGAATACGACAATACTGAAACTTGAGATTGCCAATCTCACGCCTGACCTAATCGCGACAATTCGTGCCCTTAAATGCGTGGAGACTGTTTCTCAAGAAAACTCCACTCACCTAAAAATTCACGCTCACGGTGACGATGCGTTCGACACTATAATCGACGCAATCAGGGCTAAGAAAACCAAGATAGATTCGATAGAGAATCTCCAACCTACCCTTGAAGATGTGTTCTTGCACATAACGGGTCATGAGGTAAGGGACACTGCAAACCAAAAGATGCCCCTGAGTGACCATAGGCATTTCGCGCCACAAGCGAGGGTAAGGTGAGACTAGATGGGTGCAAAGAGTTTGCTTTCGCACAGTTTCCGAATTGCCTGGAAAGATCTTATGGAACTCTTCCGGAACAGACTAGGGCTGATCATGCTTGTGTTGATGCCGATTTTTATGATGGCTATGGTTGGTTTCATTTATCCCTCCAACAACTCCATAAGCAATGTCCCTATTGCATTGGCAAACCAGGATTTGGGCTTTGGCAATTCTACTGTCGCGAGCCAAACCTTCATCACGATCTTGCAGCAAATCAACAACAGCACAGGTATGATGACTCTAAGTAATGCATCAAGTCTGGATGAGATACGAAGCTTGGTCCAGAAGGGAGAAGTCGATGGAGGCATAGTGATTCCTAGCAACTTCACTTCAAGCATCATGTCAGGCGAACAGGGAACAGTCATCATTGTAACTGACCAATCTAATCCACAGATATCGGCAACCATGCAGGCTGTTTTGAATGGCGTGTTCGACCAGATGGGTACGATGCTGGCTCAGCAGAGAGTTCAGAGCTTGAACCCGGCAATCAACGCAAGCACTGCTTTGGCGATTGTGAAGCCTTACGATGTCAAGACGGAAGGAGCCGTTTCCGGTCACTCGAGTTACTTCGACTTCATAGCTCCAGGGATAATGGCCATGACTGTCATGATGAGTGTGATGACTGGACTGCCTGCAGCCATATCTCAAGAGAAAGAAGTGGGCACATTGGACGGAATGATGGTGGCTCCAATCAATAGGCTATCCATTATACTTGGAAAAACCCTCGCCCAAACGGCAAGAGGGCTATTGCAGGGGGTTCTTATACTGGCGTTGTCTGTGGTTCTGTTCGGCGTCAACATTCAGGGAAACATCTTGCTAGTGTTCGGTTTGCTCTTGCTTGGCGTATTCAGCTTCGTAGGCTTAGGCGTGGTGATAACTTCGTTCGCGAAAGACCAAGAGACAGCGATGATGCTGATGATGACCTTAATGTTTCCCATGATGTTCCTCAGTGGCGTGTTCTTCCCGATAAAGCAAATGCCGTGGTACATGCAAGACGTGTCCAAATTCCTTCCGCTAACCTACGCTTCCACTGCCCTAAGGAAAGTCATGGTGCTTGGTGCAGGCATACCAGAGATAGCCACGGAGCTAACCGTGCTAATAGTATTCGGAGTAATCATGACCGCAATAGCCGTGCCCGTGTTCAGAAGAGCAATGACCAGATAGTGCTAAAGCAACTCAAAGGACATACGAAAAATAATAAGAGAGGATAAACTATGGGCTTTGTTAAGATTGGTGAATCATCCGAGATTGCTCTTGGTAAGATGAAGAAGGTTAAGGTTGGAGACAAAGAGCTCTTGGTAGCTAACGTGAATGGGAATTACTACGCTATGGGAAGTAAATGTGCATGCATGCATGCATGTGTTTGGGGGTAAAGTTTTATCCCAAACCCAGACCCACCCCGATGAGCAGCCAAATCAAAGGTTGGGTCACCGTAATATGACTGCAGAATGTTTATCTCGCTAGCTACTCTCATTCAACACGTGATGCCGTCAAACAAGAAGGCAATAGAATGATTTCTGAAATGATTGCTTATTGTGGACTAAACTGTAACGATTGCAAAGCTTTCAAAGCAACTCAAACGAAAGACGTTGAGTGGAAAAAACGGATAGCCAAACACTGGTCTGACCAAGGCGAGATTAAGTTCAGACCAGAAGACGTTGACTGTCACGGATGTAAGTCAGATGTGATTTCTGGCTTTTGCCGAAAACTCTGCGAGATAAAACCGTGCGCCGAAGAAAAGAGAGTCAAGACCTGTGCCCATTGCGACGATTATCCTTGCGAAAAACTGAAAGAGTACTTGTCAACAGACCCTGTCGCCACAAATAACCTTGAAGAAATTCGCAAAGCACTCCAAGTCTAACAGGAAGTGCCGAACTAATCTGATTCTTGAAAAGGTTGGTTGGATTAAATTTTAATGCACACACACACAAATCCACATCTTGGTACTCAAGTGGTGAAAAAGGACTGAGTTGCTGGCGCAACTCCAGCTTGGATGCCTCAAATCTAGAGTTGCATACATGCCATACTTTGGGTTTGGGGGTAATGTTTTATCCAACCAACCAAATATGTTGACAGTAGCAGCAAGAAAAGACTAGGCGGGATTGTGTACATGACTCAGCATATGTATAGCATTTGAATATGGAAAAAAAGATGGCTAGTAGTGGAGTTTGGTAAAGAGACTCAAACTCTTCAACTTCCTCTCGGAGCTTCTTAATTTGTCTCTTTATTTCCAGCCCTTTTTCATAACCTTTATCAGTAATGAACCAATATGGCCAATCGCTCTCAACATATCCTTCTTCACGTAGACGCTTCAGCGTTCTGGTAAAGCTCACTAGCTTTTTGTCAGGTGTTTTTCTCCAGGGTATTGAATTGCTGAATCAACACCTCGAGAATTATAGAGCCTACGAGTTACCTGACGTATAATATCAGTGATTCTAAACTTCAAACCCTTCGGTCTAGCAGCCATCAGAACCAGAAGCACTTGTTTTTGCTGTTTGCTACTATTCATTTGCTTAACTATTTTGGTCAATACATCACTTAAGGTACTTAACATTTTCGAGAAAATGTTGCCAATCGTGGGCAAGATATATAATTGGTTCGACAATTTATCCTACAGATCGAGGATCTGCTATGACGAAACGAGGTTCCCGATCTGAAGATGCCAGTGATATTTTAGAATGGCTGGCGAAGACACTATTTTGGTTCGTGTTTGTACTATCGCTAGGCACATTAGCATATTACACAGGAATAAGACCCTATATATCTTCTAATTTAGGTTTGTATGCTTCGGGGTTTACCGACGGCGGGATCTTGATTTCTACAATCATTATTCTTGCCATTTGGCTTCTATCAAAACTGGGTTTGTATCCTTCAAAGGCAAAAAGACGCCGAATGATCCGTCGTCGAAATGAGTAAGTGATGGGCACACAGAAAACCTCCCAGAGCGACTATTATGCCAATTGTCCCCCCAATTCATGTGGAGAAAGGTAAGCAGAGCCGCATCGGTCAGTATTGGGCTTCTCAGCAGCCTCTTTCTCCAAAGCAATGCATCGTCGTCAATTTGGTTTGGGGTAAAGTTTTATGCACACACAAAAAAAAACAATCCTGCCACTCAAGTGGTGAAAAAGAACCTGTGGCTAACGCCACGCTTGGATGCCCCAAACCCAAACCCAAACCCAAACACACACACGCATAACTATGGACGACCTTCTCCATCTCGGCAAAGGGTAGAAAGCAAGTGAAAAAGATTCTAGGGCTTCTTTTTCATCTCATGGCGTATCCACCAGATAACTCCTATAGCTATAGGAATCCCGAAGATGACTAGAATCCAGATTAGTATCCAAAGCATAGAATACACGACATAGTCAAATGTCCAAGTAGCAAAAGCAACATTCCAGTTTCCATCAGTGAAAACCTTGATGCAGAACGCAACAAAAAACAATAGCGATATTCCTCCTCCTCCGCTTGTCGTGCGCGAACGCTTGCCAAAGAAATGATATTCTTTCTTTTCCTCGCTAGGTAATCTTCTCCACCATAGCCAACCTGCCACTGCTGCTAAAACTACAGGAACTCCGATTAAGAGAAGTTCCCAGAAAATCGCATATAAAATAAAGGTCACTAGATTTCCCATTGTCCATAGACCTAAAGTCGCTGGCACCATACCTGTTGATTGAGCATCACCTACGAACCACAAAAACACATAAATTGCACCGACCAATGCCAAAATAACTGCTACTACAAATAGAGCAAGCATGTTCCAATGCTTTCTCAAGAATTTCTTCCAGACATCGGAACCATTTTCTGACCCAGTTTCTGCCATCATGAATTTCCTCTTCCTTTCAAGTCTCATAACAATAATTTTACTTGGTATTTATTCTACATATATAATTATGCCCTTAAAAGAAGTCATATTGTGGATGCATGCATGCATCGGCATTCAAGAAAATCTATATAGTTGCGAACAAGCACTCAGTTGAGGAAGAAAAATGCCTAGGTTTGAAGAACAGATCAAGAAGATAGTTCAGATTTTGGAATTGCAGAGCATGCCAATCGGAGTAAGTTTCTCTGAACGTCCTGATACACGAGGCGTCGAAAGACGACTGAGGATTTGCGAAGCTCTTGATGTTGTCAGACGAGAGAATGTGGTAATCAACCTTTCAAAGGAGAATTGCGTTTGCCGTGGTGGCAGTCACATTGCAGGTTGGCAGGCTCTTTCTTTGGAAGAATTTGCAGACCTTTTTCTAGCGGCCAATGTTTATGAGTCAAAAAAAGTTGCAGAGGCTTCGGTGGGCAAGCAACTCAAACCAGTATATAGAGGCAGATTTCTTATTTTAGGTCCTCTTGATAAGTTCGAAACAGATCCCGACATGGTTCTTTTTTTTGTGAACCCTGCACAAGCAGACAGAATCCTTGGTTTGGCATGCTTTGAAGGAGCCGAACCCTTCATGCACTATCCAGCCAGTACCGTATGTTCCACCATCAACAACACCTTAGCAAAAGGAAAACCTGACGTAAATCTCATCTCGATATTTGAAAGAACGAGACACAAATGGTCTCCAGACACGCTTATAGTGACTCTACCTTTCAAGGATTTCATGACTGCCGTGAGAAGCGTTGATTACTCTAGCTATGGAAAAAAGGTTCCATCCTAAAATAATAATGCAACGCAAATTGTAGCCCGGGATAGCTTCAAACTCGCCAAGCATACCACAAACATATTTTTGCCGGTAAAGTTGGGTGGGGGTCCTACCCACCGCACGATGGCATAAATATTAGAAAATTTACTAGAATTCGTAAAACTTCTAAAATTACCTTAGACTATGGAGACT
>CAVZKK010000026.1:0-125682 GCA_963775925.1 Candidatus Bathyarchaeota archaeon
TAGGTTTACTCCGTTTTTGCTCATTAGTTTGAGTATCTTGAATTTTGTTTTTACGGTTGCATCGCTGAATCCCATTTTCTTTAAGTGCCACATGTAGTCTATTAATTTTCCTTCTTTGATGCTGGTGGGTTGTGAGAAAGGGCTGGTGTGTTGGTTGTAACCCGCCTTTTGTTTTTTGTGGCATTCGACTAATCGGGCTACCCGCGCCTTGGGTAGATTCTTCATCAGCGTCTGTTTGCCCTTTCCACTTGCAGGACGGCCGTTTCACCGTTTCACATCCAGCATTCTCAACAACTTAGTATGCATCATAGGCACTTGCCGGATGGATGTTTCGTTTCTGCTCCGGAGCCAAGGCTCTCGCCTTACGCCCTTGCGGACGTTGCAATTCTACACGTGGGCGGAGTTTCCTCAAGCCTCTTTTGTGAGGCTCGAAAGCCACACACCAACTCGCCAGCCCAAAATTTAATGCGTAGAGGTGTGCAATAAGAATTTTGGTGCATGTTTACCTATGTATTAGGATGGATGGTTGAGTTATGTCTAGGCGTGTTATTTTAGTGACGGGAACACCTTGCGTTGGAAAAACCTCGGTTGCTCGCTTGCTCGCTTCCAAACTAGACGCTTTATATGTGAATTTGACCGAGTTGGCTGTGCGTGAAAATCTTATTTCTGGTAAAGACGAGGAACGAGACTCTATAATTGTTGATGAAAATCGAATGCGGCATAAAGTCCGAGAAATCATTGAAGGTTGCGATCAAAATGATATTGTTATTGATGGCCATTACGCTGTTAGCGTTGTCCCCAAAAAATTTGTAACATACGTTTTTGTTTTAAGACGTGACCCTGTTGAACTGCGGAAGTTTATGGAGCAGTGTGGTTTTTCTGGTCGCAAGTTATGGGAGAATTTGGCTTCTGAGATTTTGGACGTTTGCTTGGTTGACGCCTTAAACGTTCATGGAAAGGAAAAAGTCTGCGAGTTAGACGTTACTGGTAAAAGCGTGGAAGAAGTTATTAGTGAAATTTTGGATGTTCTAGGCGGACATAAAGAATGTCATGTGGGTGTTGTGGACTGGTTGGGCAAGTTAGAAAGTGAAGGTTTGCTAGGGGAGTTTCTAAAAATTTAATCTCTTCACCTTAGACTGAGAGCCGTTTGCCGTTTCGTTAGCAACATTATTTTCCTTCTGTTTGCATAAGCCTTCGCATGGTCACTGAACTTTTCACCAATCAATATAGGATTTGATAGGCCTACATCCTCAGAAGCCTTGTCAAGACTTATTACAACGTTCACGCCTATGGTTCTATTCCAGTCCCTTATCCAAACCCCTTGCACTAAGCGTCCCTTCTGAACTATTAAATCGAATTTCCTTGAAATTCCAGTAAAACCTTCAAGGGTTGTCGTTTCTCGCTCTACTTTGTAGCCTTCTTTCTTAAAATATCGTATAGCCAACTCTACCAATTCTGATGGTGGTTTTGTCTGTGCCTTTTCTTCGCTGCTCATTTATTCTCCTCTTGCATTAAGCGTTATTTAGTAGAGCGTGGAAAAGGTTTTCGGAGAGTGTCAAAGACATTATGTCTTTCCTGATAGTTGTCTGTAGGAAGTGTGGTGGGCTTTTACTGGCTAAAGCTGAACAGAAAACAAGAACCTGCCCATACTGCGGATTTAAAGTTCTCGTAGACAAAGCTAAAAAAATTGCATCTGCCAAAAACGTTTACGAAGCATCAGAAATCTTGCGCAAGCTAAAAAGCGACGCTGTTCAAAGAAAGAAAAGCGCTTAACCGCTACAACCAGCGCACAGTCATTATGCTCTATTTTGCTTTCCACTTTGCTAAAACAGTTACCAAGAAGACTATGAAGCCTGAAAAAACCACCAAGGGCCCGGTTGGCAAGTTCAAGTAACTTGAAAATAGAATTCCTGAACAGCTACTGACTATGCCAAAAGAAGCGCTCACGACTGCATATTTGAACAGGTCAGCGCTCACGTTCTTTGCTGCTGCCGCGGGAACAATTACTAGGAAACCCACCAAGAGAGTTCCTACAATTTTGATGCCCACCGCTACCACAAGAGAGACTAGCACAAGGTAAAGCAGATTTATTTTGCCAACGTTGATGCCTTTCGAGATTGCCAGTTCTTCTGAGATCATGCTCAATACGAGCTTTTTGTAGATTATCTTCGTCAGGAAGACTGCTATCGCAGAGATGATTACAGCAATTGCAGTTTCTAGGATTGTTACTGTCGTTATATCTCCAAATAGTGCTTCAAGGAGGTCAAGTTCGGGTATAATTATTATTCCAATTGCAAGGGAAAGAGTGAACATTGCGCCAACGATTGTTTCGAAAGATAGTTTAGTAACTCTTCCAAGATGCCAAATAATGACGGCTGATGCAAACAAGAAAGCAAACGCTCCCAAAAAGGGAGGAAAGTTGTACAAGAATCCCAGCGCGAGTCCTGGCAATGCTACATGTGAAAGGGCATCACCCACAAGCGACATTTTTTCAAGAACCATAAGAGAGCCCAAATAACCCGCTGAAAAGCCCACGAAGATCCCTGTCAACAGGCTAAGCATCAATGCTTCCGTCATAGAGGTCACTTTTCTTCGCTGGGCGTTCCAACACACACTGTTTCGCCATAGATTATTTTCTGTATTGACGGGTTCATTATTTCCTTTGAATCACCAAAAAATGTGAGGCATCTATTCAATGCCAGCAAGTAATCTGAATATTCTCTGACGATATGGACATCATGCGTGATCAGAAGTACAGTTATCCCTTTTTTCTTCTTCAGCTCATTAAGCATTACGAATATAGGTTCTTCACTGCCAACGTCGACACCAGTTGTAGGTTCATCAAACAGCAGAACATTTGGGTTGTCAGCTAAAGCCCACGCAATCAACACTCTTCGAAGCTCTCCTCCAGATAAGACGCCAAGAGTCTTGTCTGCCACATTCTTGTTGCTGAGTCTCACATGGGAGAGAGAACTTTCCACGTCTGTATGATTTTTGAACGATAAAAACTCCTTTACAGAGATAGGAATATCATCTACTGCGATGTTCTGTGGAACATAGCCTATCTTCGCTTTTTCTGTCCATTCAATCTTTCCAGTGTAGGACACTAGATTCAACAGGGCTTTGAAAAGCATTGTCTTTCCCGCACCGTTCGGTCCAAGAACGGCTAAGGCGGTTCCTCTCTTCAGCTTGAAACTTACGTTGTCCAAGATTGTCTGATTCTGAAGTTTCACGCTTAGATTTGATACTTTTAACAGATAATCGTCGTTATCTTCCATGGCTCGTGTGCACATTTCATCTTTGATTCTTTCATAAAATATATGCTTTGCTAATGATTCTAAATTATTCATTACCTTCTGTTTTCAAATCTACTTATTTATTCGAATATCGGTTTCATCAGCTTACTTGCCTGAGCATTTGACAAGTTTTGCATATTTTTTCAGTAGTTGGTTCTCCACATTTACTGCATTCCCTCAATCCTTCTTTGCTGGCAACGTCTTCTAAAGCAGGTCTTATCCTCTCTATTGATTTAAAAATTGTGAATTTTATTCCCGCATGCTTCTCTTCCATCCTGTTAAGCATTAGACGAACATCGTTTCTTAGAGCTCCAGAAGCATATGGGCATGGCATACTTTGAAACTTTGTTTTCCTAACATAAGCATATAAGGCAGTTTCTTTTTCTGGAATTTCGCAGAAAGGTTTCACTTTTTGCACAAGTTTTGGATGCGCTTCGTTTGTGACTGGCTTTTCCCTTGCTATACGCAAAACATCACCATGAAAAATGTTCAAGAGGATTGTTTGTGTCTCGTCGTCAAGTGTGTGGGCTGTTACGAGTTTGTCTGCTTTGAGACTTCTGGCGGCTATGTTTAATGCTCTTCTTCTCAGGACTCCGCAGTATGCGCATGGCGTCAATCCACTGTCGCCTTTCTGTTTTAAACTCTTAACAATTTCGTCAAGCCTATAGCCGTAGAGTTCTTTGAAAGAAACCATATGATGTTCTATGCCGAGTTTTTTGCAGTTTTCAGCCGCTATTTTTAGGGCTTCATCCCGGTACCCCCTAATCCCCTCATCAACTGTAATCGCCATAAGCGAGGCTTTAGGGTAATCCCGCTCTATTTTAGCTAAAACATGTAGTAGGCTAACGCTGTCTTTTCCGCCTGAAACAGCCACAGCTATCTTATCATCAAACTCAAACATTCCATATTTAGCAATGGTTCCCCTAACCTTTTCCTCAATAGACTCGGCGAAACATTTTCTGCATAGCTTTTCGCCAGAGTAAGGCCTAAAGAAGAAGGCTTCTCTGCGCTTGCAAACAGTGCATACAGCGGTATTAGCATTCATGAAAGTTTCACATCTTTAACCTGTTTCTAGAACTACTAAAATAAATGACTAAACTTAAACATATTATAAAAGTATAACTATGACCTAATAATTATGTATAATTGAACAAAATTAATGGAGGTGTTTTGGAAATGGAAACTGTTCTTAGCGTAGAGCATAAAGTTGAACTAGAAGACTGCATCGTGACAGACGGATTAAATAAAGAAATGCTTGACACTCTACTCGATTATTTCATGACTTTACATAGTGTTTCTGAATCGACAAAATATCAATAATTGAAGAAACAAGAATGGGCGTTACCGTATAAGGAGATTGAGAAGTAAACACTTCTCATAGGAACTAATGTTCTAAAACGTAGAATTATATGGATCTAGTTCACTCCTTCTTATTGAGGGCCATGATGATCAAAAGCGTTCTGCTTCTGTTGGTTCTTTCAGTCTTGAGCAGTCTGATTCTGAGTGCCGCCAGCCTACTCTATCACGAAACAGTGCAAATGACGGATTTCTCAGCCGTTAGGTATGGCTTTCCCTGCTACTATGTAGAACATGTATTGGTGAATTTCGCAGGTCCAACGAACCGTTGGTATTTCACAGGAGAAAATCTTGTTACAGACGTTAACTTGTGCTTTCTGCTAAGCCTCGGATTATGGTTCGCCATACTTTTAATCAGAAACAAGCGGCACATGCACACGCGCTAAGTTGCCGACAACCATTTTAAATGTGAGCATAGACACGTTCACCAGCGAATTTGCCACTTTCCATTTCATTCTAGCGCGCATGCTTGTTCCTAAATTCGTTCGTATGGCGACTTGTGCTTCAGTTCTCCGCCTCCGACATATTTGGATCATATAGTAGACCCGAGGGGGCAGGCTGTAGAGCACACAAGCCCCGGAAGAAATGCAATCTGGATAGAACTTTACCCCCAAACCCAAACACACAGCGCGCGCACACTAAGCAAGTTCCGCCATCAAATATCAGATATTGAAGCAACGGTCACGTTCAGTGGACCAGTCGGAATGCCTAGAATAATGCAGTACATGAAGTAAGTGCCAGGAGACACGTCAGAATTGTTAAGCCACCAGCGACCCAACCAGCAATCAAGATCGTTGGAGCCGTCGAAAAATAGGTCCTGATTTCTAACAGCCTTTCCAGGATTGATTGTTGCCGTGAAATTCGCGAAGCTCTTCATAGCATCATACGTTTGGTAGCCACCTGTTGAGAAAGCCCTAATCCCAGGGTAACGATCGATCCACATGTTCAAGCTGGAATACGCTCCATAAACCAACGCTGTCCTGTTGCCTTCAATATCCGACGGGTCTGAAACACGCTGATTATAAATCAGCCAAACCGCGTCAAACCCGTTGTAACCGAACTGAACAGGAACAAAGTAACTATTAGTTATGTTAATCGCAACCGACACAAACGACGCGTTGATTGCCCTGCCATCATAAACCAGATGCAAACGGCTTTCACCGGGGTAGTAACCGGGGTAGAAAAGCGGCTGGAACGACACCGAAACATACTGTCTGCCAAGCGTGTTCGGCACGTACCAAAAGACGAAGAACGATAAAGACCCTACTGTTGCGATCAATATCACACCTATGACTACAAGAAGGATTCGCTTCATCTCTCTTCAAACTTAATTGTCGGCTCCAACGCTTTTAGTTTTTCGGTAATTCACGATTCTCTTTTTCCCAGCCTTCAGCGCGCGCCCACTCCTTTGTGCACAAACCCATATACGCGGTCTCCATCGCTTCACAATGTTTGTATTAAGAGACTCTTTATTTTCAACTGGTATATCAGATCGGAAGAAAAGCCGATTAATAGTTAGGACTTCGGGAGATATCTCCACACGTCTAGAGATGAAAAAACTCAAAAATATTGAAGTTTCCTAAGATATTACTAAAATAAACCCAAATACAATAGTCTTTTGAAAGAGGCAATGTGATGACTAAAAAACCTGAGAGGCGTTTGGAGTATCGGGAAGTAGGTTATGATGTTGAACGCTGGAATTTACTTAAAGGATTTAGACAGAAAAGCATAGGGATAATGGAGGGTTTAGAAAATTTTCACTTAGAAGCCATAGTGCACGGTAGCATTGCGAGAGGAGATGTAAACCGGAAAAGCGACATAGACGTTTTTATACCCTATCAAGCATCGTCCTTCATCGTGGAAACAGCCTTAGAAAAGGCTGGCATACCAGTTAATAGGCGACTAGTTGTGCAGGCTACGCCGACATACGCCATGAAGGCATACATCGAAATAGACGAGAATGCAAGCGTTTCATTTCCTTTGATGAAGATGCGTAAAGTGGAAAGGGAATTCTACAAATTTGGCGGCGAAGTCACCCTTGAAAATTTGAGGGAAGGCGTGCGAGTTTGCGGAGTGGATAAGCGCTTAATGCTGATTGAACCAACCAAAAAAGGGCATAGGGAAAGCACAATCATTGGACGTGAGGAGCAAGCTGCCAAACTGCTTGAAATATCTACAGATACAGTTTTAGACCGTGTCCACGCCCTCTTAAGAAGAGATGAGATTGGCAGAACAGGGGTTTTCATAGAAAAAGAACTTTCAAGCAGCGAAACCTTCGAAATGGCCTTGAAAAGACTTGCAGACCATAACCCAGCGGTTCGCAGACGTCTAAAAACTGTCTAAGCTAGTATAATGCGAAGCGTAAGAGGGCAGCTATTCCACCCAAAGCAATTAACTTTGCACCGGCTTCGTGTTCTGTACTTACGACAATTATGTTTCCGCCCTTCCGTTCCACCCTCTTCATCAAATCTTCAACAAGCAGACGCCTCTCATCTGAAGTTTCACGTAGCGTCGTATCCGCCAAAACAAGCTTTTCAACAGCGCCCAATCGCGCTGCGTTTTCAACTTCCTCCATTCCATAAGTAACGTTTGATTCGCCTTTTCCAAGTCTCTTCAAAATTTCCTCAATGATCTCTGCTTCTTCGACGATTCGCATTTGCTTCATAGTTTTTAACAATACGCCTGAACGCAATGCTTCATATATTCCAGCTACACCGCCGTTGTTGACACTTTTTACGTCCACAACTGATTTGCAGACATCTGTAGCTTCGTTTTCTAGGAATTTTGCAAAATCCCCTTTTACAAAGCCCACGCCAATGATTGTTATAGGACTATGCGTTGCAATCCAGATTTGACGCAAACTGTTCAATGCCTTTTGGAAATATTCTTTTACGGCTCCGGTCCTTTTTTCTGCTTCTAGCTTTCCTGGAAGCTTTATGTTCTCTTCTGTTTTAATTTCGACGCCGTACTGGGCTGTTGTGGCTATTGCATAGCCTTCATCGTCTATGGAAACTATTATTATGGGTTTTTCGGATGCTTTGCTTGCTCGTTCTAGCCTTTCAATGTGATGTTTAGCCCACTTCTTTTTTACGATTGTTGCTGGTGCGTTTAAGGCAATGTTGAGCGTATGATGCGCACCTGTGGGAACAATTTCTGGTGCTTCACAAATGGTTCCATGAATTCTAAGCCTACCCAAAAGCTTGTCCCAAGTAACATTTTCAACCTTTATTCCAAGAAAAACTGAGACTCTTTCTCCACGTTTAGGTCTTGCATATCCTCCTTCATCAGGCTTTATTTCCCGCGATGTGTAAGCGTAAACCTCATCATTTTTGTAAATTACATTGTACAAGTGCCATAAATCATCGAAATTTTCTGGAATAACCTTCACAAAGCCCTTCTTCAGATTCATTCCCAAGATTTTCAAAACCATTAGCCTCCTTCAACCAGGTTACACACTCAATAATCAACTTTCACTTATTAAAAAGTGTTAAAAGTGGCTTTTCTTCACTATTCATTGTTGAAGGCGATAAGCCATGAAGATTACATTTTGGCTTTTAGACGTGAACTATGAGGTTAAGAATAATATCCCTGAAGTTTGGCTTTGGGGCATTGACGATTCCGGAAAAAGGGTGCTCATTATTGACAGAAACTTTCTTGCTTACTTTTACGCTGTAGTTGAAGACGGTGCGGACCCAGCGAAGGTTATTGAAGAAATAAGGAAAGAGCAAATCCTTTCATCGTGAAGCTTGAAGTTGTTGAGCGCAAATTTTTTGGAAAACCAGTGAAAGCCATAAAGGTTTACTGCAAAGACCCGGATTTTATACCGAAATATGCGAAGGCTTTTCGAAAGCTCGAAGGAGTAAAAGACTGCCTCGAAGATGACATTCGATATTCTATGCGCTACTTAATCGACAACAATGTTGTTCCGTGCGGGTGGCACGAAATAGAAGCAGCTGAAGAAACAAACACTAGAGGCGTTCAAGTTGACAAAGTTTACACGGCGAAAACCCATCCAAAACTTCTTGAAAAGGCTGAAGCTCCACAACTGAAAATTTTGGGTTTTTCCGCAATATACTACAGCCGAGAGGGCTCACCCAAACCCGACAGAAACCCAGTAATTATAATTTCAGTCGCAACTAATCGTGGCGAAGAAAAACAGTTCTTGGCGGACGACAAAAACGACAAGCCCGTATTAGAAGCCTTCATAAACTATGTGCGAAAATTGGACCCAGACATCATTGTTGGCTACGGCGTAAACGGACAAGACTGGCAATACCTCAACGAAAGATGCAAGAAGCTTGGGATTACGATTGCACGTTGACAAAGCTGGAACCGAACCCCACACAAGCGTCTATGGCCACGTTTCAATAACTGGAAGAACCAACATAGACCTCTTCGATTTCGCTGGCGAGTTTCCAGAAGTCAAGGTTAAGACTTTGGAGAATCTGGCAGATTATTTGGGCGTGATGAAAATTGAAAACCGCACGTTAATTGAGGATGTAGACTTTGCGGATTATTGGGATGACAAAGAAAAACGCGAAATTCTGAAAAAGTTTTCTATGGAAAATACACATTGCGTCATGGGAATAGCTGAAGCCATCTTGGACTTCGCCATGCAACTCTCAAACCTTGTGGGTTTACCACTGGACCATGTTGGCACGGCGGCTGTAGGCTTTAGAGTTGAATGGTTCCTAATAAAACACGCCCAAAAAATAGGCGAATTGGTACCTAAAAGAATTGAACAGCCCTACAGACCATACGTAGGCGCCATAGTGCTGAAACCAGAACCCGGACTGCACGAAAACATCGCAGTCTTAGATTTTAAGTCCATGTATCCCAACATCATGATAACCTACAACCTATCTCCAGACACCTACATGCCACCAAAAGAACCTATACCTCCATGCGGAGTTTATGAAGCCCCAGAAGTCAAGCATAGATTCCGAAAAGAACCTGCAGGCTTCTATAAGGAAGTTTTATCTTACCTCATTAATGTGCGGGAAGAAATCCGTTCACGAATGAAAAAGATTTCTCCAGAAAGCGTTGAGTATCGCGTTTTAGATGCCCGCCAAAAAGCTGTAAAGGTAATAACCAATGCCTCTTACGGCTATGCTGGGTGGATAGGAGCAAGATGGTACATAAAACCAGTAGCCGAAGCAGCCACGGCTTGGGGAAGACACACAATACTTAATGCAATTAATATGGCTGAAAAGGCTGGGTTAAAGGTTGTTTATGGCGATACGGACAGCATATTCCTAAAACATGAACCAGAAAAAATTGAAAAACTCTCAAAAGAAATCGAAGAAAAACTAGGATTAGAAATTAAGCCAGACAAGGTTTATGTGCGAATATTCTTCACAGAAGCCAAAAAACGCTACGCCGGACTTTTGCCAGACGGGCAGCTTGACATCGTTGGATTAGAGGTTATCCGTGGAGACTGGGCAGTTGTAGCCAAAAAAGTGCAAGGGAAAGTTTTAGAAACCATCTTAAAAGAGCAATCTCCCAAAAAGGCTGCCCAATTCGTGCAGCAATTCATTTATGAGCTGCGGCAAAGGCGTGTTCCCTACCGTGACCTTATAATTTGGAAGACGCTGACTAAGCCTGTTGAGGAGTATGAGGTTAAAGCTTCCCACGTGGAAGCTGCAAAAATGCTGATGGAGAAGGGCTGGAAGCTTGCAGTAGGCGACAAAATAGGCTATGTGGTGGTGGTTGGAACTGGACGCCTTTATGAAAGGGTAAAACCCTACATGTTTGCTTCATATGACGAAGTTGACATAGAATATTACGTGTCAAAGCAAGTTGTGCCAGCTGCAGCCAGAATCCTCGAAAGTTTTGGCATAACCGAAGAACAGTTGTTAGCGTCGAAAGTTGAGGAAAAAGAAACTAGAAGGCTCACAGACTTTTTCGGAAGTTAGCTTTCAGCAATTTCTGAAAATGTCAGTAGTTGAACTGTTAATGACGGCTTTACCGCTTCCGACATACGCGAAGCGATTATTTTCTTGATGTTTTTCTCGCTTGCCACGTCAACAATTCTTTGCGTTATAATACCATCAAAGACAACCGTGTCCACTCCTTCCATTTGCGTGAAGTTTCTCGGCTAGTTGGCTTACCGGCAGCCGCTCCATTTGTTCCAACTTTTCATTTAGGAGAACAGCCTCTAGAGTGCCTTCCAACCCTTTCATTAATTGAGCAATTTCACTTGGAATCTCTATTTTCGGTTTCTCCCTTTTCGGCTTGGATGATTCTTCCATTGGAACTTTGGCTTCCAAGGCTTCAAATATTTCTTTGCAATTTAGTTCTTCAACTTCTTTTCCTCTCGGCGCCCTAGCAATATACTTTGTTTCTGTGACTTGCAAAAGCTCCTTTAGGATTAGGTCTCCACCTCTGTCCCCGTCGAGAAAGGCTGTTATCTCTTTTTCTTTAGAGAGTTTCTTGATTGTATCTGGAACTTTTGCCCCTTCTAAGGCTAATACGTTGAGCATTCCACATCGCATAAGGTTTATTACGTCCGCCCTTCCCTCAACAACAATTATCTCCTTGGAACCTGTAACTTCTGGTCCAGCGGACAATTCGTCTGGATCCATACTTTTCAACTTTTGCAATTTTCAGTGTTTCTGCAACCTCTTTGAAGACTTCATCTACTGACGGCATGGATTCAATTGTCCATTTATGAAGAATCTCCTTGGCTCTGTCAATTATCACTTTTCTTCGGGCTTCTCTGACATCTTCAATTTTTTCAAGTGTTACCTTTGCGGCGCATGGTCCAACCCTGTTTATGCTTTCTATGCTTGCAGCAATGAGGGCTGTGGAAACTCTGTCTAAACTTGTTGGAATTGTTATGGTGCCTGTTGTTTTGTCCTGTTTTGAATGCAGTTCAATTTCTATTCTTCCGATTCTGCCTGATTTTTGCAGTTCCCTTAGGTCGAGTTCTGGTCCAAAAAGTCCTTCTGTTTGGCCGAAAACTGCTCCTATAACGTCCGGCTTTTCAACTACCCCTTCTATTTCGAAATTTGCGTGCATAACATACTTTATGGTAAACGCTTGTGATGAACCCGTAAGTGTCCACCTCCGATTGATTAGTTATGGTTATGGTTAGCTTTAATCGCATGATGAGAGAATCGTGCTCTCAATTCACGAGATTATTTACTTTTGCTCTTTATTAGTTTTATGAATTGTGAATCTTCCTCTTTAAGGTTTCCATGTAGGTGGCTAAACCTTCAACGTCTTTTACTTCTGTGCCTACAAGCGCTAATAGCCTGCTCCAGAATGTGATGTTGATTTTTGTTTTTGCATTTTCTAAGTTTTGTTTTAAGCGTTTTGTCCATTCCTTTCCTCGTCTGTCAAAATCTAATAGCATGATGACTTCTTTCGCCGTGCATTTTTCCACTTCAGAAATAACGTCGAGAATGGATTTTCCGCCTGTCTTTGCGGATATTATTTTTCCTTCAATGCCTAAAGCCCTTAAAGCTTCAATGTCGTTTTTGCCTTCCACGATTATGGGTGTTCCTTTTGCTGATTCTTCAGCTAGGCATTCCAAAACTTGCAGAATTTTTTCTTCTTTCTCTTGGAGATGCGTTGACAATGCGTTTACCTTGTTATTTGAGCCTCTTTCATAGCATTTAGGCATTCTTTTGCTTCGCTATTGATTTCAAAATATCTTCGAATAGGCTTGAGGATTTTGGACAGTTCTTCTGCTACCGCGTTTTTGAGGTCTTGCGGATGCAAGTCGCCGTGCGTGTAAGCTTTCTCCAGTTCTTGGTAGTTTTGGAACTCGATTGGGCCGCCGAATTTTGTTGGGCGGTTTATTTTGAATGTTTTGTTTTCATGAAATACTACGTATCTAACTATTTCTAATATTGGATTCATTTCTACTAGTTTTTCGGGACACCATGCTTTTCTTAGTTTTTCTTTTATTTGTTTCTCTGTGTCATGAATGAATATTGCAGTCCATGGTTTTGATTTGCTCATTTTGCTTGCGATAACTTGTTCTAGTTTATCTTTTGTTTCAAGTTTGATTGGTTCGGCTATGCCCATCAATACGTGATGGTGAACTGCGACGGGTTTTTCCCAGCCCATTTTTGGGAATATTTCTCTGGCTAGGACGTGGGCTTTTCTTTGGTCCAAGCCGCCGTGTGGTATGTCGGCTCCTATTTCTTTTATGTCAACTGCCTGCATGGACGGATAGAAGTATTGAGACAAGTCTAGTTTCTCGTTTTCGCTTCTGCCCATTATTGTCATGCATCTTAAAGTTCTGTTAAGGGTTAGATGTTTTGAGAATTTTATGAGGTTTCTCCAGTACTCGTCGTTGTTATGGTATAGTTCGGAGCCTACGACGATTTTTACTCCGGGACAGAAGAATTTGAATGCTTTTTCGTAATATTTTGATGCTGTTAGAATTTTGTTCCAATCGCCGCCAAACTTGTTGTTAATGAAACTGTGCCAATCTGCAAGATAGGCTTGACATTTTATTCCAGCTTTTATGAAATCGTTTATTTTGAAGCCAGAAATGATAAAATTTCCTAGATGCAACATGCCAGAGATTTCAAAACCCTGATAGTGCCCAGGATGCTCGTTTGTTTCTAAGAGTTGCCTCAATTCTTTTTCTACCAGTATCTCTTCTGTTGGGGGTCTTCTGATCAGTTCAATTTTTGTTTCTATGTCCAAGCCTTACACTGCCCAGTTCTATTAACCTCTAAACTTGTATGCAACGGTGAAACTTAAAAGTTGTTTCGCGGGCGATTGTTTCCCACGTAACCTAACACTTAACTTCATTGTGGAGACGTTACGCTCCTCTAAGTTAAGCTCTCTCGGCGTGGGATTTTGCGCCCGCGCCCACCGTGTCCCATGTTTGGGTAAACCCGCCATCACAAGCAAGACAAGCGTTACGCCTGTCTCTTCCGTTGGGTCCGTCTGCATGGATTTATCGGTGGGATTCAGAAGGCTCGTTACGGTCATCGCCAAACCAAGAGAATATTGTTTCTGAAAAATTAAACATTACTGTCTTATGCTTCAAATGCGATGGAAAACTCTATCTGAGGTCAGTTTAGCTACCTTATATAGGCTGCATAGCGGGTTTTAGATAGCGGTTCTTCGTTTTGAAATAGTCAACTATAGCTACTGTGCAAATAATTGCGCTGATAACCGCTGTAGCAACTGTCCACTCGAAGGGAAAAGTTATCGCTACTGTACTTAGGCTCTTGAGTAAAGTCCGAAGTAGGGGTCATGAATCAAGGTTTGGTTGACATGGGGGTAGTTTAATCCTATTTCCAACCATGGACCGCCTGTTTGATAATAATACCATGAACGAATAGGACCAACTGAACCATTTACATACACATCAGGATTGCCATCTATGGTCACTTTTCCGTCCAAAGTCAAAGAATCCCCGCTTCTCTCCATTAACTTTGAATGTGACGACGTTTGAAGTTGTAGGGTATGCTTTGTTGATTTGATCCTTATCAGTCTGATTGTAGGCTATTTCTTGACCATCAAAGGCCACGGTGACTGTCGCATTTCCTTGTTCCAAAGGAGCGTAACGCACTCCATAACTTATGAAAATGCGTGAAGAAGCGTTTTCGGGCTTGAAATATTCGTTTGCAGGGTTTCTATAGTTTTGAAGAATTATGTCCATTTTTAATGTGCCATTCAGAGGATAGTAATGAAAATTCTCCTTGACTATAGGGAATCTCTCCCATGGTTCATCGGTATATTTGATGCCATGGGCATGGCGATTTGAGTATAAGTCCATTCACATACAGGGAGTTCCATTTGCGTCTTCGTTGATGGTGACGTTAGTCATTCCTATGTTTTCACATATTTTATATCCAGCGACTAAGATGTCTGGAGATACATTAATGTCGTGTACCATGTCGTTGATATCATTTAGAATATTGTTTCCATCTACATCAATGTATTCAAGCAACATTATAGGAACCCAATATTCCATTCTATATTTTGCAGTTTTATCTGTGAAACTAATCCTTTCTAGTTCTTTCATGGGCCTGCGAGTGCCGTTTTCGAATCTTATGTAGGTTCCCATGTTTTTCCACTCAAAAGTGAAAGAGAAATTACCATACTGCGATGTGCTTTCAATCGTAAATGACGAGTTTGTGTAGGAAATTGAAATGTCTTCGTTTGCGAATAAGCCTTGGTCAATATTTCACTCGTTGAGCGAGAGATTACTTCGGTCCAAAACGGATTAGACACCATTATCACAAAAAGAGCACAAAGAAACATTGCCTTTACAATTCTCTTTTTTCAATCATGCCATCACCATAGGTCTAGCTTTGCTTTTCCTTTATTTAATGCGATGCATTTGTACAGTGTGTTCGACAATTTCGTACACTCCACACGAGACTATAAGAAGATGGGGCTTCCGCTTCCAAAGCATTATAGTCTCATACCAGAAAATCACACATCCTACTATTCCGGGAAGCAGAGCAATACTGTAGGCTAGATTCATTAAATGTGAGAAAAGGAAAAGAAAAACTGAGATGTAGAGACTGGTTGCAAGCGCATAAAAGAGTTGTTTCGGAATTGCATGCCCTCTTACGATGATGAAAGCTTTAAACAAACCAATTTCAACATGTTTCACAACATAATAGGCTCCCATTTCGTTCTTGTCTATCAGGCCAAGATTCATTAACTTCTCAAGATGATAAGTTGCAGAACTTGGACTTGAAAACTTTAAGGCTCTCATAATCTCTCTCGAACACCAGCGGGATTATTGCCTTTCTTCAATAGGTACCAGTAGACCAGTGCAGTAGCACCGGTGAGATCTGTATACTATCTCTTTCTTTCGGTCAAGACTACACGCCTTTATCACTATAAGTCTCGTTCATAGCATATTTAATACGATGTGTTAGTACAGTCTGTTCGATAAAACCGTACAGTTGCCTAACTTTTTCTATTTGATTAGTGGCTCCAAATCCATTTCAAAGGCGACTATTGGGTTTTCCAATTCAAAGTTGTTCAAAACCTCTGGATGCACCTCGCCTAGAATGCCTAAACGTTTACCTTTAATGTAGACAGCGGCTGTTCTGCCCTCAAGAAAACTCGGATGCTTAACTTCTTTAATCTGCCAGTTTTTTAAGCCTAAATCAGCAAGTAAGGCTTCTGCAAAAGATTTTACCTCAGTAAAGTTGGCTGTCGAATGCGATGAAACAGCTGCTATGTTTAGTCTTCTTTCGCACATTGTCTCTAGCCTCGTGTTTATTTTTCCAACATCTGAAACTTCGAAAAGCCTCTGCGGAAAACTTTCATGTTTGTTTTCAGCCAAATTCTTCATAAGTCCAGGCAATAGGGACTGGCGCATTATGGAATATTCTGTTGAAACAGGATTTGCGAGTCTAATGGGTTTTTCCTCTTTCATGCGCATAAAATTGTAATGAATGCGTTCATTTGTAAGGGTGAAGTTCATGGCTTCTAAGAATCCTAAGCCTATCATGATTTGTCGCACGGTGTTTGCAAGCCTTTGGGCTGGATGCTGTTCTCCAACAGTTACAGCCGTTGGAATTGTGGGCTTCAGTCTATAATAGCCATAGCCTATAGCAACTTCCTCAACCAAATCAACTTCATGCAATATGTCGATTCGATAAACCGGAATTGAAACTTCCAAAACGTCCTTGCCCACTTTTTGTGCATCTAACCTACATCTTTGTAAACACTTTGTAGCTTCCGCCTCGGAAAGTTCTAAGCCAAGCAACTTATTGGCATAGTCCACCCTCAACCGCATTTTTTCCTGTTCCAAATTGGGTGAAATCACAGTGCTGTCTGCGTACTTCACTTTAACCTTCTCTATGGTGCCACTCATCTCCGCCAAAGCTGTGACAAACACTTTCAAGCTTTTTTCAACTGCGTCGTAATTGGTACCTGTAACATCTAGGAATAGATTCCTTGTTTTGGCATCTACCCTCGTTAGTTCTCCATTTATGATAGGCGGCATTGAAAGAACAGCGCCATATCTATCAATCAGCAGTGGATATTTAGGCGCCCAGTCTATGAGGTGGCTATAGGCTAAACCCTTCTCGTGGTTTTCCAAAATTTCTTTCAAAGTCATTTCTTCAGTTTTGCCTAGAGGAACAAACTTTGCACTTTCAGGTTTCACTGCCGTGTAAGTGAAAGGCGGCTTAACCACATCCAAGTTGTGGATGCCTATAGAAACCTTTTTTCTATCTCTGCCAAGACCCCAATGGATGTCTTCTTGCATCTCCATTAATTCAACAACGGCGTCTTCGTCAAGTTTTATTTCACGGATTACAGCTGCAAGCATAAAGGGTCTAACGTCTGCAACAGCCCTATCTATGATAAGTGTGATTTTTGGTTGTTTGGCCTTGTATGTTGGTAGTCCTGTTTCTTTTGCTATGAAGCCTTTCAGAGCCCTTGCAACGCCAGCATAACTGCAAAAGTCGATGCGGTTCGGATTATATTCCACCTTCACGTAATCCTCGCCTGTTTCCTCTATGTCAAACCCTATCCAAGGTAACCACTTAGCCATGTCCTTAACCGTTATTTTCCTACCCATAAACTTGGAGAACCTTTCCTCGTAGAGTGTAATCACTGGCATAGAGGCGTCCTCCTAATCCATTCTAGACGGTTACCATAAAGCAGCCTAATATCATCCAAACCAAGTTCAATCATAGCCAAACGCTCCAATCCACCTCCCCAAGCTAGCACTGGATACTTAATCCCCATAGGAGCTACAACTTCAGGTCTGAAAATGCCCATTCCGCAAAGCTCAATCCAGCGTTTTAGTTTGGGATGGTAAACCATTGCTTGGGCTGAAGGTTCGGTGTAGGGGAAATAGCATGACCAGAACTGCACCTTCTTCAGTCCAAATCTTGCATAGAAGGTTTTCAATGTTCCCATCAAATCTCTAAGTGTCACGTTTTTGTCAGCAACTATGCCCTCAATTTGATGGAACTCGGGAACGTTTTTGTACGTGACCTGCTCATTTCGGTAAACCCTGTCCACGGAGAACACTTTTATGGGCGGCTTCTTATGGTGTGAAAGATATTTTATTGTTTCAGCCGTGGTGTGTGTCCGCAAAACAAGCCTTTTAGCTTCTTCAGGGCTCCATTTGTAACTCCACCCTTTAGAGCCAGTTATCCAACCGTTTTCATGCACTTTAGCAACAGCATTTACTATATTTTTAGACGGCAGTTTTCCAGCCTTAGGATTAGCCAAATAAAAAGTATCCATCATCTCCCTAGCAGGATGATCTTGAGGCTGAAACAGAGCATCAAAGTTCCAGAAGGCAGTTTCAACGAGCGGTCCTCGAATCTCCGTGAACCCCATTTCCAGAAAAATTTCACGAGCACGTTGGATAATTTGTTGTAATGGATGAACCTTGCCTGGGTAAACAGTTGGTCCGCGTGCAGTAACATCGAATTTTCTCAGTTTCGTTTCACGCCATTTCTTTGTTATGATAAGTTCTGGCGTTAGCTGGCTTATTTCCTCAGCAACTTCTAACCCTTTTTTAACCAGTTTCCAGCCTTCTTTTGTAAGTTCCAGTTCGTATGCTGACCTTTCTTTGGTTTCTATAAGCTTGCGCCTTTTTAGCACGGCAACGGCTTGCTGTATACTTCTATCAAGTTCTTCAACAACTATGCTGTCCCTTTTTGCTAACAGTTCTAGAAGCTTTTCGTCAGCGTCTTCTGGGGGTTTTTGAGTTAAAGCGTATTGGGTGGGACTAATCGTGCCCTTCGCCTGATTGATGACAGCCCAATTTTTCTGCACTAGCCAGCCCAATGCTGCGGGAATAGTACCAGAAGGAATATCAACCTCCTTGTGGGATGTTGGATATTGCTGTTTCACCGCCCTTCTTATAGAGCATTTCCAAAATTCTACGTTCAGGTAACTGGTTTTCAGCGTAGAGTTTCCCTTCCTTGTTAAGCTTTACGATAGTTTGTTTTGTCTCTTTGATTTTCACGAGTTTTTTCTCTTGTAATGTTAGGGCTGCCCGCATTATTGCTGCGTCTGGACATTCCGCTTTCATTAATTACCTGTTTTGCTGAGGCTTTTCCGCCTAGTCTTTCTATTGCTAAAAGTGTTTTGCGTTCTTGTTCTCTAAGCTCAATCATAGTGTCTTCCTTCATGAACATTATTAGTTAAGTTTGGTAATGTAGTTGTTATAGTTTTAATAAAAATATTCGTGTGCTTCGCTAGCTTTTGTCCAGAAAGCTTTTGCCCTTTTAAGTAAATTGGCGGGGCATCACTTCATCATCAGCAATCAGAAATGCGGAATTCATATTTATAGCTTATTCCGCTAGGCATTGTGAAGCCTTCTTGAGCACTGGTTCACACAAAAACTTAATACGTTTTTCATGAATTGTATAAGGAGTTAAAATGTATAGGCGGCTTCCGCTTGGTTGACGAAAAGAAAAACGAAATGGTTGTCACTCCGTGGGAAGTTAAAGGCAAGATCGACTATGAACGTTTAATACGTGAATTTGGCACTCAACCCCTAACAGAAGAGTTGATGCAAAGAATAGCGAAATATACAGGCGAACTTCACCTTCAATTGCAAAGAAAACTCTTCTTTTCACATCGAGACTTAGACGTTGTCCTAGACCTTTACGAGAAAGGAGTAAAATTTGTTTTATATACTGGTAGAGGTCCTTCAGGACCAGTGCACATAGGACATCTTGTCCCGTGGATTTTCACGAAACACTTGCAGGACAAATTTAACACTAGACTTTATTTTCAGATGACTGACGATGAAAAATTCATGGTAGAAGACGAGCTTAAACTTGAGGAAGCGAAGAATTTTGGCTACGAAAATGCTTTAGACCTAATCGCCTTAGGCTTTAAACCAGAAAACACGTTCATAATTTTTGATGTAGCAAGACATAGACTTGCTTTATGACATTGCCTTGGAAGTTGCGAAACGCATAACTTATTCAACGGCAAAGGCTACTTTCGGATTTCAAGACAGCACAAACATTGGATGGATATTCTGGCCAGCCATCCAAGCAGTTCCATGCTTTATACATGCGAAACTAACAGGTGAAAATGTTCCAGCCCTCATTCCAGCAGCCATAGACCAAGACCCGTACTGGCGAGTAACACGAGACATAGCCCAGAAACTCGGCTACTACAAACCAGCCCAAATCCACTGTCGTTTCTTACCAGGACTCGGGGTGGGCGGAAAAATGAGCGCCTCAGAACCTGAAACATCCATATTCACCACAGACCCGCCTGAAGTTGTGAAACGGAAAATTTGGAACGCTTTCACAGGCGGCAAAGGCAACAGTGGCAGAGCAAAGAAAAACCGGCGCAGACCCAGACATCTGCACAATATTCCAATACTTCCTTTACCTATTCGAAGAAGACGACAAGAAATTGACAGAAAGAGAAAAAAAATGCAAGGCAGGCGAAACATTATGCGGCGAATGCAAAACCGAACTTAACAGAAAGAATTAACAAATTCCTCGCTGAACATAGGAAAAAACGGGAAAAAGCAAGAAATATTGTAGAAAAATTTCACATTAAGCGTTGAGGTGTATTTGTATATGTTGGGAAACGAAAAGGTTAATGTTAGCCTCTCTTCAGCCTACAGATTTTTTACCTAATGCGTACAGTACTTGTTTCTTGTGTTGGCAAAACCGGAAAACCTAACACGCAAACCAAGTCATCTTAACCAAGTGTTCGACTTCATCATTAAACCTTTTAAATCATAACATTGTTAGCGTTAATAAAAACAAAGTGTGACGTAGATGAGCCATTACGATGAGGAAACTCTTGAAAAGTTTCGTCTGTCTGGCAGAATTCTCAGGGAGACACGTGAAGAAATAAAAAATTTTGTTCGCGAAGACATGCCGATAATTGATATCTGCGAAAAAGCAGAGAAGACCATTATGGATAAAGGTGGAAAACCAGCATTTCCATGCAACGTTTCGATAAATGAGATAGCGGCACATTACACGTCTCCACCAAAGGACGATAGAAGAATTCCCAGAAAATCCATAGTTAAAGTAGACATTGGAGTTCATGTCGACGGCTATTTAACCGATACAGCAGTAACCATATGCTTTAACCAAGAATACAAAAGCCTCGTGGATACAGCAGAACAGGCCTTGAAAACAGCTATAAACAGCATCCATCCTGAAATGTCCACATCAAAACTGGGAGCAATTATCGAAAAAACAATAAAATCTCACGGTTTCAAACCGATTTCAAACCTAACTGGGCATCAAGTTGGGCGATATCTTGTGCACGCTGGCACGTCCTTACCTAATGTCGCCCAATTATCTTTTTCAAAAATTAAGCTGGGCGAAGTATACGCCATTGAGCCTTTCGTGACTCTTCCCGACGCTGTGGGTCGTGTTGAAGACGGTGGAGAAGCCACGATTTTCCGTTTCCTCAAGTCCAAGTCATTAAAAAATCCATACGCAAAACAACTTTTAAGGCATATTGAGGAAAACTTTAGAACTCTGCCGTTTGCTGAACGATGGTTGCAAGGTATAGTGCCAAAAGGACATTATCGGGAAGCCTTTAGGGAACTTTTATCGTCTAAGGTTCTTATGGGTTACCCTATATTCGTTGAAGTCAGCAGAAAGCCAGTTGCTCAGGCAGAGCATACAGTTCTAATAGTTGAAGATGGATGCGTTATACTAACCTAGGAAGGAACTCGTTCCTTTTCTTTAACTTCTCTGGCAATCGCTGTTATTAACATCTTATCGCTGCATTTTTGACACGGTTCAACTTCCTTAAATATATAATCACCTCGCTGGAACTCTCTGACGCTTTTAAAGCCGCATTTCTTGCATTCAATAGTGGTTGTTATTGATGGAGCTACAATTCTTAAACGTAATATTCGCCTTCTTGTTTGAAACAGCACGTATGTGGAAAGGGCCACTCCTAAGAATCCTATTAGCAATAGGTATCCTGCAACAACTTCGTTGCCCTGACCAAAAACAGTGGTGGCCAATATTAGGGCCGTTAGTGATAATGCTAGGACCAAAAATATTATCATCAAAACGAATGACGAAATTTTGGTTGCTGCATTCGGTGAAGCCCTACTCATTACCCACATTCCTCCTACTGTCCAATACCAATTGTATTGCCCACTCCGACAATTATCACTTTATCTCCTTCCTTGGTTCTATCCAATATAACCTGTTTTATTCTTTCTATAGCCTTATCGACTCCGTCAAAGATTTCTTTGCGCATGGGTGAAACATTGTCACCAATGTCCTCCTTTATTATTACGGCGTTTATTGGAATGTGGTATTTTAGGATAGACTCTTCAATCTTGAACTGATCAACGCCAGGCCCGCCTATGGCGGCACCTATTCCCTCGGCAACTTCGCCAACTTCTTCACCTTCGAGTTTCATAGCAGCGTCAATCATGATTATTGTGGCGATCTTGCCTTCATTTTCGTCTATAATTGTCTTGACGGCGTCTCCGGTTTTGCCTACGTTTCCTCCTGGTCCTTCAGCTTTTATAACATACGCGGTGCGTCCTTCTATTGGTACGGATGCAACAACATTGTCTTTAGGTACTTTTCTTATTTCATGTCCATGCATGATTTTTGCGGCTACTAGTGCGCCCGCCCCGTCCCCTATTGGTTGGCCGTATGAGAAGGCTTTTAATGCGCTGGCGTAGGCTTCTGCTTCCCGCATAATAAGTGGCAGTATCATTTGTATCTGCATTATAACGTAGAGGCTTAGTGTTTTCTTGCCGAGCAAATAAAAGTGTCTTATCACCTTGTAAATGTAGTTTAGCGTCGAGGCCACTTCAAGGGTGTTTTCCAAATTGTTTATTTGAGTTTCGTCTGCCGATGGCGCCATCAGCTTCACTTCATCTTTGAACCGTATGTCCCTAACGTCAAGGATGTGCTCAAGTTTCCAAACTACGCCCGCTGGGTCGAGGCTTTGTGGCGCTATTGTAAAATATTCCAAAAACCTGTCAACCCTACCTGTAGGATCTGTTTGTGGCTTTCCAATCTCTTTAATTGTTTCAATTGCGATTTTTCGCCCCTCATCCTTCATGTATTTCAATTTATAAAGTGAACCTTCAACTTCCCTGATCATAACATACATCTGAATTCTCTGTCCATAAAACATGAAAACAAAGAAGAAGGCATAGAAGATTACAGTTAGAATCCACGAATAATCTCCCAACGGTGCTGCAATCTGGTTCTGTAAAGACGCCATTACCGCTATCATATTTCACTCACTTACCTTTCGGAAAACTACCAAGTGCTTAGTTATAAGTTTTAGGTAAATTTCCTCCAAATTATCAGATTAATCTTAAGTGGGGATGCCAGCTTTCCCGGGTTCGCGTAGCCGAAGACCACACTACAACCGGAAACGGAGCACGGTTTAACTTCTGAGTTCGGAATGGGATCAGGTGGGTCCCGCACCCTATGGCCGGCAAACCCCAAAATACACGTTAAGTCTTCGCTCATTAACTTTTCGCTTTCGTAGATGGGTCAGCTTTCTTCTTTGAGTATAGCTTCCCATATACCGAATCCGCCCACAGTTTCGGGGCGCTCAACAGGGTTGTACCATTTTTTCTTTGTGCCAATTTTTGCCCGCATTTTCCATCCAAAAGATTTTGGTTCTTTCTCTATTCTTTCTAAAATGGCTTCTATCTTTTCAGTTATATCTTCTCTTTCTTTCTTTTCGATCTGTTTGGGGTTGATGTCGGCTTCTATGCCTAGTTTGTCTATTTCCGTTATGAATTTTTTGAGGTTTTTGAGGTTTGTTGTGGCAGTATACCAGAATCCCCAGTCTTGCGACAAAAATTTTAGCTATGTATAAGGTGTCAATGCTTTCTTTTTCGCTTTTTTCTTTGATGTCATGAGCTTTTAATAAGAGCAAGCAGTCTTTTAGGTCTTTTACGCTGAAGGCTTCCCACATTTGTATTTTTTCAAGTAGTATGTCCGTTACTGTGATTGTTGGATAATCAAGTTCGAGTCTTCCTATGAAATCTATCGGATGGTTTGCAACTAATAGCTTGTCGAAGAAGACGTCCACGTAAAACCAGCCTTTAGGATGATAATATATTTGCCTTTCAGAGGCTGCGGTGGAAAGGGTTGCTCTTCTTTTTGCGTAGCCCATGTTTCCAAATAACTCCTTAATTTTTTCTCTATGATTGCGGTAAGACACGTAGTCTATGTCGCTATATTCTTGGCCTTCAATGACGCCTGTTCCTATTCTGCCCAGTTTTTTTGCAAAGTCTCTATATTCTTGGCAGTGGAATGCTATGCCTAAGTCCGCCTAAAATCCTTAGGGCATGCCTTTATCGCTTGGCTTTTTCACAGTTTTTCTGGGCTTCGTGAAGAAATACTTCTGTTGGAACTATCGCCTTTCCATTCTTCTGGCAGTTCTCTTTGTGATTTCTTTTTCCAGAATCCAAGCCATTTCGTTGTCTCCTTTAGCCTTCTATTCTTTGAAGCTTAGTGATCTCGTTGCCTTTGAACTCTATAAGAAAGGCTCTCAGTATTCCCTCTGCGTATTCGCTTCCAGGGTTGACGCAGTGAGTTTTACCAATCTTCATTGAGCCTGATGCTTCGTGTATGTGCCCATGTAAGCCCCAAGCAGAGGCTGGTATTTTTCAATCATTTTCCTAACTGCTTTTGAGCCCACTGGAACCATGACGACGCTTCCGCCTTGTATGATGGGGTTTAAGTCTTTGTCGAGTAGTGGTGCTTCGTCAAGTTTAGACTGAAAGGGTGGAGCATGAAAATTGAATATGGCTGATTCATGTTTTTCAACTTGAGAAATATATTTTTCTAGTCTAACTTCCAGTTTGTCGTCTTCTTCTTCTCTAGCTGTTTTCCACGGGCTTGGGTTCACCCAACCGTGCTTACCATCTCGTGATTTCGTCAATTTTTATTACTTTGCCTTCTCCGTTGATTACATCTTTGTGGTTGTTGATTACATCGTCCACAAGGGTTCTGTCATCATTTCCTGGGCACACAATCACTTGAGTTTCGCTTGGAACTTTCTGTCTGATGAGGTCGAACCAGTTTTTCAGTGTTGACCTCCATGACTTCGTGGAAGACGTCATCAACTTTAGTTGGGTTTTGTCTCATTTCTTCGTATTCGTTTTCTGTGGTTTGGTAAGGATAGTAACCTATTCCTCGGACATCTTTGAAGGCTTTTTCCAACTCCTCTAGACTCTATCGTGTGGGTTTTACCCATGAGGTAGTAGTTGTATTTTCCGTCGCTTCTCTCAATTACTGGAACAATCATTTTTCCAGTGAGGTCTCCGCCGCAGATTGCCACATTCACTTTAAGCATGGCTGAGGCGTTGAGAAATTTTCTCCATGCACCTTCTGATCCGTGCATGTCGGTGGCGAAAAGAATTCTTGTTTGAGGTTCTTTTTTTCTTTGTAGAAATGACAATTAGATCAGTTCCTAATTCATTCTTTTTCTGTATTTTATCATAGTTTTGTGCTATTTAAGTATGAGATGGTCGAATGGAAAGTCTTAAATGTTTCATAGAGACAAAACTGAAGGTTTGGATGGTTAAAAATATGGCTACAAGTAAACCGGGATTGTTCGCTAGAGAAGCTACTGGACTAGTAAGAGAAATCGGCTTCAGCCTTGGTGTAATCATTATCCTCAGCCACGTCATAGGCTTAGGCTGGCAGAAAAGAGCCTTCCAATTCACTGGAGCAACTCCAATGCCCAACGACATGATGCCACTTGGGCTTCCAGCAATCTTCTGGGCTTTCCTAGTTGCGGCATAATCGTGCTCATCACAGGATATGCGGCAGGCTATGTTGCAGCTGCAATGCCAAGATCCGGCGGCGGATACGTCACAATCTCAAGGGTAATCCATCCTGTCGTAGGCTACATGTCAGGGTGGATGATGTTCCTCGCCGAAGCATTTTCGTATGGACTGATAGGGGTCGCGGTCTTAGAAGGAATAAGGATATTCTTCGAATTGCTTTAGCGCCAAACACGGTAGGAGCGTTGGCGATGACCCAGCTGTGCTTTTCATTGGCGGTGTGGTAATCGTTTGGATATTCGCAATTCTTGCATTGCTAGGAACAAAAATGTACGGCAGACTGATGGAAGTGATATTCTACATACCAGCCGCAATCACAATAATCTTCTTTGCCATGTGGATAGCAGGTGCAATGAACCCAAGCGCTGTTGCAAATGGAGTGCAGAAAGTTATGGGAGCGACACCGGACGCATTTATGACCGCTGCTGTAAACACTGGAATGATAACGCATTTAACTGGTTTCTATGATGCCTTTAATTCGCCGTTCTTGGGGCGTTCTGGGCTTACATGGGATGGTACGCAACAACATTCCTCGCAGGCGAAGTTAAAGAGGCAAATAAGAAGCTTCCAATGGTGCTTTTGACATCAGGACTAATAATAATGGTGGTTTACCTGCTGGCTTCGTCACTTTCATGCAATAGCTGCTATGAACGTGGCCAATTACACGGATGCTGCTGGGCATACAGTGGAGCTTTTTCCAAGCATACGCTTGGCTAAGCTATCCGCCAGGTTCGGCTAAGCAGCAGTGGACGCTGTCAAGGTGGCTATTCCTAATTTCCAAAAAGCATGGAGTACTGGAATTGCCTCCATGATTGCTAGAGGCTTGAGTCTTGGAATGGCTCTCATATATAATCGCTATAGGCGGTGTGCTCTGGGTTGCCAACGACATTCCACCATTCCTTCTCGTCGCTTCCAGAACATTCTTCGCCATGTCATTTGACAGAATGATGCCTGAAAGGTTTGCCTACGTCAGCGAAAGATGGCACGCACCAGTCTGGGCAATAATCATCACAGCGCTCTTCGCTACTCCTGCATGCGGGGTTGAGGCAGGCTTTCTAAAATTGGACGTCTATCTGGGGTTTGCTGGAGTTGGTGGAACCGATCTATTCGACGCGCTGTTCCTTACAATGTTTTGCGCCTCTTGCATGTTGCTTCCACTAGAGAGAAAAGAAATCTATGACAGAGCCGCTGTTAAACATTCAATAGGCACAGTCGTAGGATTAGGATTCCTTGCAACGCTAGGATCAAGCTTCGCCCTATACACGATCGCAAAAGCAAATCCATGGGTCTGGTCGCTATTTACTACCGGTGCAAGCTATGGCGACATAGTAAGCGCGGCTGGCTTCTTCATTTTCATCCTAATTGGACTGTTGCTATACCTCGGCCACATGTACAGGAACACAACGAAAGGCGTTGACATGCGAACCCTCTACCTGAGCATCCCACCAGAATAGCCTTAAATATCCTCCCTCTTTTTATTTTTTCAACATTAAAACTATTGGTGTTTCAAGCTTGTATGAACTAAACTTTATAACTGACATGGTTGAGGAGCAAATCGTCAAAGGAAACTTGAGATGGCTAGCTAACTTCAACGAAATCCACAGAGACTATGCTATAGGCGATGTAACATTTCCAATATACGCTTCGGGAGGCTTACGAGAAAGAGGCTTCTTCCTTTCTAGGATATACTCAACCCTCGTCACGCCAAAATACAAAGTTCACTTTCTCCTCTACACAGCTCCAGAAGTCAACCCTAAATTACTGAGAAAAATAATAATATCATGCAAAAGCAAGTTTGGCGCCGACGACTGGATTTTCCTAGGTTTAGTCCAAAACCAACCCTTCGAAAAGACCACCAAAGAGGCTATTACAAACACAGCTGACAAAACAGTGGGCATAGCTGCCTTCAGCCTAGCCTCAAAGGAGACAGTTACATCCAATAATGTCCTTGGAAAAGGGCTTGCAAAACAGCTTAAACTGACTGAAGCAAAATTCGAAGCCTTCGACTTACCTAATTATTTGAAAAGCTTTACAATGATATTAGGTTTAGGCGTGCTCATATTAATAGTCCTAGCATTGTCAGGATTGCCGCAGGCAATCCAGCCTTTAACTCTTTTACTTATGGCAGTTTTCTCCCTCATAGCAGGCCACCGCATCTACAAAACACGCTATCATATGACCCTATCACTAAACAGTAAAGGCTTCCGGCTTCAAGAAGGCAAAAAAGTAACAGAAGGCAAATGGTCCAATTACACGGACGTAACAATATACATAACTCCAAAGATGGAAACATGTCTAAGACTGCATTCAAAAGAAGAGACATTTGACTTACCACTATCAAGGGTAGGCATATCCAGAAAAGAAGCTTACAACACAATTAGAGAGCTAATAAAGAAAAAATAAAAGGCTACTCAATAATCGGCGTTTCGACGGCAGTATTCCACCAAGGCTTGTCCCATTTTTTATCAATTGTTGGCAGAACCTTCAAAGAGCACCTATTCTATCAGTACTATCGAAACCTCGCTTTTCGACATCCATTTTCTCAGTAACTCAGCTTTATCAACCAAGTTTTTAAGGTTAAGCGTCATCGTCAAAGCAAGCTTTTTATCTTTCTCCAAAATTTTTCTCATTTTCTGCGAGTCTATATTTTCGGCTCCCTTTCCAACATCATGATCCAAAAAGACTGCACACACATCTTTCGTGTCTTTATCTTCCATTCCCATGATAATCTTGTCTTCCGCATAATAGGGATATGACAAGATTCTGTAGTATTGTCCGCATTGCTTAAGCTCTTCTATTCTTTCTTTTGGCATGTCAAGGATGAACTGAGCCTTAGATAGCAGTAAATGCTCTAAACCGATAGTATACAGATTTTCCCTATGCCGCTCAAAAACGTCCTTAACTTCAACTTTATGCCTCAAGTCTATACAGTCACAAAACAAGTCCAACACAGTTATTTTTGGAAGCCCTTCTTCAGTTATACCATTAATCGTAGTAAGCCTATACCTTTCGCCATGCCTCCACATATTAAAACGTCTATCATTCGACGTTGCAAATGACTTGTACTGTGTCCCAAAGGCCTTATGCATGTTTAAGAGAAGCTTATAGAAGTCCACTCCTTGCTTTTTAGGAACTATAAAATCAGTGTCCTTTATGGCTCTAGCCAATGATCCGCCAGAGTTTGCACTCTTGCAAAGAATTTTGACAGCTGCTCCACCGAACAGTAAAGCTGGGATGGGTTCTTTGCTAACCCTCTTTTCAAACGCATGCGGATACAATTCATGAAGTTTAGGCGCGTTTACAGATGCCCAAAGAGTAACCATGGCACTTCTCATAGGAAAATACTTTAAGTCGATGTAGGGTGGCAAACCGAGGTTTTCCCTCAGTTCCTTGGCATCTACATTTGAAATTAGAGGCAGTTCAACATCATAGGCGGTTCCATCTAAATCTTTGTATAGAATAAACTTCTTGGGCAAATCAGCCGTAGATTCTTTTCCCGTTTTAAACGCCCCTAACAGATAGTCTCGTTATTCAACATCATCCATAAATACTTTAAGTAGTTCCACACTAAGAACGCGACTGCGAAATACATAAGCATTATTTCTCATCCCGTAAAGAATAACGCATATATTTTATCCTTCATAGTTAATCTAATGCTCCAAAAGAGGGGTCGTAGTCTAGGCAGGTATGACGACACGCGCCCAGATAATCGCAACACCCGCCCAGCTAGACGCGGACATAACGAACTTCCTTCTGGAACAACGCAAAGACGGACGCGCAGACGAGACAATCCGAACACGAATCCAATTCCTAAAACAGATGGCACGAACAATCGACATCAACGACCCCGAACAAGTCAAGACGTATATCGCAGACGCGAAATGGAACAACAAGACCAAGAACGCGGACAGCTACTCAGCCTACGCACGATACAAGAAGCTACAATGGACACCGCCGAAATACATGAACGTCACCAAATTGCCGTTCATACCGACAGAACAAGAGATTGACCTGCTAATCTCCGCAACGGGAAAGCAGACATCAACCGTACTGCAAACTATCAAAGAAACGGGAATCCGCATCGCTGAACTCGTACAACTCAAATGGACAGACCTAGACGTTCAACGTAAGACGCTATCAATCACGCCCGTGAAGGGAAGCAACCCGCGAATCCTACCCGTAAGCGACAAACTAATCGGAATGATAAACGCCCTTCCAAAGAACCGCCCGACAATCTTCCAACCCCACAAAGACGCACTCCGCGACTACTTATGCACCCAACGCGCAAAACTCGCAAACAAGCTGAACAACCCACGTCTACGACATATCGGCTTCCACACGCTACGACATTGGAAAGGCACAATGGAATACCACGCGACTAAAGACATAATCCACGTGAAAACCGTACTCGGACACAAAGCAATCACTTCCACGATGATATACATAAACCTCGAAAGCGCACTCTTCCTGACACAGGACAACGGTTTCACATGCAAAGTCGCCCACACAATTGAGGAAGCTACACGACTAATCGAAGACGGCTTTGAATACGTAACGGAGATGGAACAAGTCAAAATCTTCCGCAAACGCAAATAACCCTCCCCTTTTTCTCTTACTATCAAAACCGATTTCTCACAAACGCGCGCACACACGCACGCGAAAAGAGTATTAAGAAATTAAGCCTAAGAATTGATATCATCAATTGCTTCAACTAATTGATATGGTGAAAGACTTGCTTTGTTTCAAGAACAATGAAGAGTGCCCATTCCGTCTATTAGATGAGAAGCATAACACGGCTTTTGTTCTAATGCCATTAGCAAAGGACTTTCACGAAATCTACTTCAAAGGAATCAAGGATGGTCTTCCAACTGGTTGGGAATGTAACAGGTCAGACGAAAGATGGGACATCCCTGAAGCTGTGTGCAAAATATGCAAATCTATACAAGAAGCAACTCTGATTATAGCAGATATCACAGGTAGAAACCCTAACGTTTTCCTAGAACTTGGTTTGTCTTTTGGATTAGAGAAGAAATTCATCCTTATAACTCAAAACATCAATGACCTACCTTTTGACGTAAGAACCTTCAACGCAATAGAATACAACTAAATAACTTAGATGACTTGCATAGAAAGCTTCGAGAAGCAATTAATCAGTTGAAGCCTATTCCGAGAATATCTGAAAAGATATTAGTTTTCGATGAGAATCTAGAGAATGCAGAGAAATACTAGAGTATCAAGCCCCTCACGCAGAGCAATTTGGACCGACAATGCAAATCCTCATTGGTTCAAAGAATAATGAGCGGGACTGGTTGCCTCCCAAGCGAAGAAAATAAAAGCTTACTCCAATGTGCCCCCAGTTTCTTGTTCAAAGAAGTAAAAGCAGACATGACTATTACGATTTTGAGCCACTGTGAGAATTGTTTCTTAAGAATTCTGAAAAACGGTTTTATTATTTCAAAATTTCCTTCTGCGCAATGGGACAGCGAAAAAAATGTAATGCGAACTCGCACAATATACATCCATGAACTGGTTAGGTATGTCGCCGAGCTTTTCCTTTTTGCATGCCGCATCATGAAAAAAAGGGAAATAAAGGATAGTCAGAGAATGAGTTAAGCTCATAAATGTCAAAGGGCATCCTGTAAGATTCGATACTAATCCGTTGCGTTCACATCGAGATTATGATTTTGCTGAGTATTCTATCGTCATTGAAGAGGATTTCAATCCCGACAATGATTGGAGAAATCTGCTAGACATTTTGGTTCGAATCTACCGTGTAATCTGTGAGCATGTAACTATAACTGACATTACTGACAAAACAATCAAGACGAATCTACGAGAAATACTGGAACGGATTCAGGAATTGCACACAACCTACACAGACTCTGGGGTCAAGGCTTTGGATTTGAATGAGGTTTTCGAGGGTCTCTAGGTAAGCACGCGCTATCTCATTCTAGGCGCGGACTACCTTCAGAACTAGCAATAATACATATATTTGGAGTGTGGAATGTTTTGTCTGGTAGTCAGTGGGGTCGTAGTCTAGGCAGACGCTCGACTGATTGGTCGAACGGCTAAGGTATGACGACGGGCTCCAGAAAGGATGCCGCCCAATTGGGGCAGTATCCCGCTCACTTAGAGCCGACCCAGAAAGGGAATGAAGAAATTCTGGAGCGGTCATACGGAGAAACCCGTAGGTCCCCTGTTCAAATCAGGGCGACCCCACCAAAATAAAATTCAAATAGCATGATGATCGTTTGGGTTAATTAGCGTGCGGTCCGATAGATGATAATATGGAAAAATAGGGACAATAACTTCTTAGGATCTGCCTGTTTTCTTTGGGTTTTCTTGTATTCTAACTATGTCAGCCAACTGTGGAGTCGACACTTCAAACAATATTGAATCTTTTTTTCCTACTATACTGTGTATAGTCTTTGGAAGAAGTGTTATGTCATTGCCTTCTTTCAGCGTAACTATTTTGTCGGTTAATATGATGTCTACTAAGCCTTTGAAACAGTATATTGTTTCTTTCTTATCCTTATGATAATGCTGAGATGTACTGTTGTTTTCTTTTATGATTAGGATTTTTCCGCCATATTCTGCTTCTTCGGCTATCCAGAGTTCTTTACCCCAATTCTTCAAAATCTCTTTCACACATAGCCCTCAATTAAGTAATATTATAGTTAACGTATCTTAAAAACCTCGAAGGCAAAAAGGATTATCAGTGTTTTACTTATACAGCTCGCGCGCTCAGCACTCAACTGTGAAAATTACGTAAGCTTAAATTAATTCGGGCTGATCCACTAAAAAATCAGGGTTCGAGAGAGCGATGAGGAGTAAGTTTTTAAAGTATATGAATCGTTTAGGTCTTCGGTGTTCGATAGTTGAGCTCAACTGTTGAAGTCATAGACGTTGTTAAGGCGTTCGGTGATATTCATGCGTTAGATGGATTAAGTTTTAGCGTCAAGCCTACAGAAATTTTCGGACTTATTGGTCCAAATGGCGCTGGAAAAACAACAGCTCTGCGTGTTGTTTCTACATTACTTTTGCCTACATCTGGCACTGTGAAGGTTTTCGGTTTAGATGTTGTTCAGGAAGCTGCTGAAGTCCGTAAGATCATAGCCTATCTTCCGGAGGAGGCTGGGGCATACCGAAACCTTTCCGGCTGGGAATATTTGGAGTTCATGGCTAAATTCAACACCAAAGACAAGAATGAAACTCGTGAAATGATTAAAGAAGCAGCTGAAATTTGCTGGTTTAGGTGAGCGCTTGAAGGATAAAACTAAAACTTACAGTAAAGGAATGAAAAGAAGGCTTCTCGTTGCAAGAGCATTGATGAATAAACCTAAACTGGCCATTTTGGATGAACCCACAAGCGGATTAGACGTTTTGCATGCTTATCACGTTAGAGAGATAATCAAGCGATACGTGAAAGAACATGGCGTAACGGTGTTGCTTTCAAGCCACAACATGCTTGAAGTCGAACACATATGCGACCGAGTTGCTTTATTAAACAAGGGTAAGATTGTTGCTGAGGGAAAACCGCAGGCACTGAAGGAAAAATTTGCAAGCACAAACTTGGAAGAAGTTTTTGCGAAGGTGGTTGGACTTGCTTAAAGGCTTCGGAAACTTTTTAGTTAAAGAGCTTAAAGAATTAATCAGAGACCCAAAAATACTGTTAGGAATGGTAATTCTCCCATTAATAATGTTTCCAGTAATAGGCGGCATAATGAACTATTCAATACAGTCTGCACAAGAACAAGCTCAAAAAGCTCACTTACTGGTTTTAAACAACGATGGAGGAAATTGGTCCGATAACTTTCATAAATTATCTAAATTCTTCGATGAAAGTTTTTGTTGTAAATAACACGACTCCTGAACAAGCCGTAGCTCAAGATTTGTTGTCAAAATATAACACTACGCAATTTATAGAAATTCCCAGCGGTTTCAGTGCAAACATGACTCAGCACATAGCGAAGGAATACGAACATAACTGCTTCAGTGAATTTTTACGGAGTTTTCTCAGGTAGCTGGCATATTTGAAAGTGTTGGCTCTTCTAGTAATTGATAATTTAGTATATACGATTTAACAGACAGTGTGCTCCAGACGTTGTAGACGCTACAAAATCAACCATAATCAAAGGAAGATTAAGAAAGGCATTGACCCAGCCACGCTTTCAAGTCTGATGATTTCTCAAGCAATTGCCTTGCCAATCACCATAATGATTTTGCTCACTTATTCAATGCAAATAGCCGCAACCTCCGTGGCTATGGAAAAAGAAGAGAAAACTTTGGAAACATTGTTGACTTTGCCGATGGATCGTTTTGCGATTCTTATGGGGAAGTTGTCCAGTTCAATTCTTGTTGCTGGCGTTGGCGCTTTAGCGTATATGATCGGCTACAATTACATGCTAGGTTCTTTAACGGCAAGAATTCCTACTGGCGCATCCATAGATTTGGCTTCTTTAGGGCTTGTTCCCTCACTTTTTGGCTATTTGCTTCTGGGAATATCACTTTTCGTTACCTTGCTTTCAGCTTTAGCATTAGCAGTAATCATGTCTGCTTTTTCCGAAGATGTGCGTAGTGCTCAATCCCTCGTCGGCAACATCACTCCTATAATAATCATCCCAGCACTCCTCCTAATGTATTTGGACGTTAACTCCCTGCCATTTGCATTAAAAATCTTCATCTATGCACTTCCCTTTAGCCATCCAATTATAGCTGCTAAAGCCGTAGTGATGGGTGACTACTGGACTGTTGTTTTGGGAATTATTTACGTCACTGTCTTCACGCTTGTTATATTGTATGCTGCGTCACGGTTGTTTGCAACTGAGAAAATCCTAACGGCAAAATTAAAGTTTAGATGGTTAAGAAAACGCGCGAAAAAACCCACTAAAGAGCTTCAGTAAAGCTTTTCCATTAGAAACACGCAAACTTGTTTCCGGTGCTTAATATGGGTATTCAAGCAAATCGAAGTTTACCCTGTTACTTTAGGCTATAAGGAACCTTTCAGAATCGCTCCGGGAGCAAGCACTGAAAGCCATAACGTCGTAGTAAAAATAGTTACGGATTATGGCGTAGTTGGCTGGGGTGAATCTTCACCATCGGAGAGGGTGACTGGCGAAACTGCAGAAACCGTTATCAAAACTCTTGATAAAATTGCGTCGAAGCTTATTGGCCTTTGTCCCTTAAGAATCGAACAAGACGTTGAGGTCATGGATTCCATCGTGGAAGGAAATCCCGCCGCAAAAGCCGCCATAGACATAGCATTGCATGATATTTTAGGAAAAACAAGTCGTAAACCCCTCTTCATGTTGATGGGCGGTTACCGCACAGAAGTTCTGACGGACATAACTTTAGGCATCAAATCTCCAAAGGAGATGGCTGAGGATGCTGTTAAAGCTTTAATAAAGGGTTTAAAGCCCTAAAAGTGAAAGTTGGAGTTAACCCCACTGAAGATGTTGAGCGCATAAGACTCATTCGTGAAGCGATTGGCGGCAATATCCAGTTAAGAATTGATGCAAATCAGGGATGGACACCCAAACAAGCAATAGAAGCCCTTAACAAAATGGAGAAGTTTAAAATTCAATTTGCCGAGCAGCCAGTCCCAGCAGAAGACATGAAGGGCTTAGTAGAGGTTAGGAAAAATTCACCAATTCCGATAATGGCTGATGAAAGTGTGCACTCACCAGAAGATGCCATGCGCTTAATACAAGCTGAAGCCGTAGACCTCATAAACATCAAACTGATGAAAAGCGGAGGAATACTAAAAGCCAGAAAAATCGCTGCCATTGCGGAGGCGGCCGGAATACCATGCATGATTGGGTGCATGGGCGAATCTGAAATAGGCATAGCCGCCGGAGCTCACCTAGCCGCAGCAGTCAAAAACATACAATACGCAGACTTAGACTCTGACCTTCTACTAAAGGACAAGCTCGTTAAAAAGGGCGGAACAAAAGTTAAAGACTCGATGCGAGTGTTTCCAAAACAAGATGGATTAGGTATAAAAGAGCTGAATGAGCAAATGTTGGGGAAGCCGAAAAGGATTTACAAGTAGCTTAAGTTAGAATGTGTTAGGAGTGTACGTCTTTGGTTTCTCTTAGGGCTTTGGCGCCTTCGTTGACTCGTATCACGGTTGCTGCGGCTGTTGGGGCTGCGCTGCACATTGGTCAAGGTAATCCTGACTTAATAGATGCAAAGGCTGTTGAATTTTCAAGGGCTGTGTTAGCTCAAACAGATGTGGAAGGGGAAGTTATTTCATGCGAAGGACCTAAAGACAATGCACCAGCATTTATGCGTAAAGAGAATGTTGGAACGAGGAGAGGTCCCAAAGTCGAGTTTGTCGTAGATCCTGTTGACGGGACCACCGCTGCTTCAAAGGGAAGGAAAGACGCTATTTCTGCTCTTGCTTGTGCGCCTGCTGGTTGTTTTCAAGTTCTTCCAGACGACGGATACTATTTCAAAGTGGCAACAGATTATCATTCGATTGGCAAGATTTCTTTAGACATGTCCATTGAAGAGATTGTCCGCACAGTTGCCCAAGAAAAGAATTTATCTCTTGAAAACTTCACCGTCATAATGTTGGAACGAGAAAGGCATTTAGAAATTCTAAACACCCTTAGAAAACTTGGGACAAGGATTATCTTAATTCCTGACGGTGACATTGCTGGAGCAGTTGTCACATGCATTCCAAGTTCAGGCGTTGACCTTCTTATAGGCGCTGGCGCTGGACCAGAAGCAACCATTGCAGCAACAGCTGTAAAATGTTTAGGCGGAACAATGCTTGTGAAAGTATGGAAGGACAAAAAAGATGACCCTAAGAGGCTGGATAGGCTTAAAAATGAAGGTGTTGATGTAGACAAAACTTACAACGAAGACGATTTGGCCAAGGGCAACGAATTAGTCTTCGCAGCCTCTGGCGTAACAAAAGGCGAACTCCTAGACGGCGTCCGTTTCATCCCAAACGGAGCAATTGTAAATTCAATATGCATGAGACTGCCAAGCGGAACCATAGAAAAATCAGAAACAACCTTCGATTTAAAGGACACCCCATTTACAAGTACTTTTTAACGTGAGACTGTTCACCCTAAAAGGCTTAATAATTAGTGGGGCTGCCCATACCCATAAGACATTGTCACCTTACAATGTGAGAGGAAAAAAAAGCCAAATGGTGAATAGGAACAGGTTGAATGCAGACTAAGTTTTAGCCGACTAATTCAACGGTTGTTCCTAAAGCTTGACCGGGCACTCCTTTTCGGAATTTGACTCTGACCAAGCCTTTCTTGCCGTGTAAACCCACAATTTTCCCGATAAACTTGTTCTTTTCCGCTTTCCAGACTACTTTTCGCCCGATAAGTTGGCCTGCTAGAGAGACGGAATTTACATGTGCAAATTGGATTAGGCACTCCTTTGGCATTTGCGTTCTGATGCCTATTCGATAGTTTACTATTGTTCCATGAACTGGTTGAGACATAGGTTTTCACCGTTGCAACGCTTCCTTTAAGACACAACTAGCTTTTAAGTCTGTTTCGCTTCGCCTTAGCTCGTGTCTGTTACCCCCGATAGTTTATACTACGTTTAAATTTGGTCTCATCCACAAAAAGTCATTTGATGGGAAAACCGCCACGTAATCAGCCTCGATCGCACATTCTCACATATCTTAATATGTGACCAAGTGCAGATATTAATAGGTAGAATTCTCGTAGAGAAGAATATTGACAAAAAGGGACTATAACGAATTTTGTCATTTTTCTTAACGATTCTACTGAAAAACATGTAGGTGAAAACTATGGAATTAGTAAATAAAGCAGGTAAGCACGCCAGCGCAATCGTGGACCAACAGAGTGGAGAGAAGGCATCCGCCTAAAGTAGATTATTATTCTGAACTGAGAAGTTGGGTGCAACATGCCATATTAGAAGCAGAGAAGAACAAAGACTTCAACAAGAAAGATCAGCTCTTAAGCCTTCTGAAAGATCTTTGAAATTGTCCCAGAATGGTCTTTACAATGGAAGTAACACGGGGAAAAGGGTAGAAAAGCCTTGCGAAACAAAGTGTCAGCCGGCGACTATCTTGCTTTTCTTTCTATAAAATATGAAGTTGACCCTGACAAACTTTTTTATGCGTTAATCTCAGCAGGAGAAAACCAAAAATCCACATGTGGAAACCTTTCAATTGAATGTCGCGGCAAAACACAAGATAAAGCCATCTTTTTGATCATGAAGGACTCTAGAGTTGTTGCACAATTTCCAATACCCAAAGAATTTCTTTTGAAACGAAGCAATCCACTCAAAGATTTCATGAAAACCGACATGATCCGCAGATATCTAGTTAAGAAGAATAAGGGATCACATTCTCTTCCCATCAGAGATTTGCGGACTGGAATGAGCCATGTTAATCTGAAGGCTAAAGTTCTAGAAATTCCAAGACCAAGACTTGTCTTTACACGGTTTGGAAACTACGCCAGCGTAGCCAACGCTTTGATAGCGGACGAAACTGGAACAATCAAACTGTGTTTGTGGAATGAACAAATAAACTCCATCTCCATAGGAGACACCATTCAGATCGAGAATGCACGAACGTCCACATTCAGAGGTGAAAGACAATTAAGCCTTGGAAAAATAGGAACGCTCAGCAACATTGAAGACCTAGACTCCCAAGTAAAAGAAGTACATAGCTTGTAGGGCGTGCTCGGTCGGAAGGCATTGATGTGGAAAACAAGCTGGGGAGAGGCTTGGAACAGGAAAAAATGGATTGTGCAGTAGCGAAACGTGCATCAATACTGGCGCACTAACTATTTTTGATGACGCTCACTTTTCCGCTCCTGCCGACCTTTAACTGACGTACACCTCTAAATACAATAACATTTGCTTTTTCAATTTGAATGAGGTCACCCGCAGAAATTTCATCTATTTGTTTGTTCCATAAAGGCAATTGGATGGTTCCAGTTTCGTCAGCGACGAGGCCGTTTGCCACATTAGCGCAGAAACCAAAACGGGTTGCGACGAGCCTTGGCTGAGATACTTCGAGAACCCTTGCCTTTATGTTAACGCGTTTCATTCCAACCCTTAAGTCTTTAATCTGATAGTGGTTTGATTTAGCCTCTTGGGCTGAGTTTCTTATAGACGATAGCCTATACGTAAACTCTTTGAGTGGATTGGCTTTTGCAAGAATGTGCTCAGGTATAGGAAATTGTGCAACCACTTTATGACCACTGGTTATGAGAAAGATTGCGTAATCTCGTGTCTTTACACGGCATTCAATCGATAGTTCTCCACACATAGCTTCTTCATGTTCAAAAGCATCAAGAAAACTACTAAAAAATTTGTCTGAATCGATTCCGTGTTTCAGTGAAGTTTTAGCGAGATACTCGAGAAGCCGCATGTCATAGTATGAGTGGTGCCAGCCGGCGGGTCTTCCTCGCGTAGTCCGTACTTTGTTTCGCATTTTACCTGTTTCCTACTCTCGTGTTAACGTGATTTTGATCGTTGAAATCATACTTGCTCTGCTTTCGCTTTCTTGGTGGCATTTCTTCAGTTCCTATGGTGATTTTGCCTATGCTCAGTTCCTATGAATCTGCGTCTGGTTATCTCGAAAGCGTCGACGGCAGTAGTTATTGCTTGTCCTCTCACCTTCAAAGTAACCTCTTTAGCGTTGAACCCGGTGAAACTCGTTATAATCCCCAACACGTAATCCATCGGGGCTTTCTCCCCACGTATATGACGTTTGGTTCTCTAGACAAAATTTAACTTCCTTTTGTCGGTGTTAACAAAGATAATAGGCGAACCTCACTTTTAAACACCACTGACATTCTCTAATAACTAAAATGCACAGGCGTCTACTTAGCGGCACCATCTACTAGGATCTTGTCTGGTTAAAGTGCTTGTCAGAACTACCTGTTCTGATGATCCATCTATGCATACGTTGAACAGGAAAGAAACATTAAGGGATTCTATCGAATTGGTTATAAGTGTCCCGTGTTCTATTGGGTGTGCTCCTAGAAAGAAAAAAGGAGAGGAAAATAAATGAGATATACATTTGAAGAGGAAGAACCAGAAAAACAGGAAGAAACTGAAGAGGAAGAATTTGAAGAAGACGAATAGTGACATTCCTTTATAAATTTTTATTCCCTTTTTTGTCTGTTTAGATCAACCATATATAAGGTGGGTGTATTGGCTGATAAGATGTATTGCATTTCTGCATGTGAAATTATCAAATCCTTTCATGTTGTCATCTCGGTATAAAAAGCAGGGACAAAATACGTTCATGAGAGCAATTGAGTGACCAAGTTGTAGCCACAAGCCTCCTCAAAGCTCTCCTAACCTTTTTCAGTCAGTGTTTCACAGAGCAAGCACGCTAAGCAATCCCTAGAATGTTGGACGACATTGCCAAGTCGGTCCGCTAGTTCGATTCCCATTTTGACTGAACTTTGACTCCTAACATCCGAAAAATTCCAAACAACATTTTCCTCTTAAAGAAATCGTTAATTTATTGTTAATAACCATATTTGAGCAGATTTTGGATGATGTGCTAAGATAACGAGCGCATACGAAACTATATATGTAGAAATCGCTGATAATTGTAGAGTTGAGGTCGCAATCGTGTCTAAAAGTGCAACCGGAAAGAAGAAAAAAGGAAGTAAAAAGAAAACGAAATAGAGAGCTAACAACATAGGTTACTCTCCCTTTTTTCTCACATTTTCGGGGCGTCTTTGCATTGGAGCAGGCGATACTTTGGTGAAGCCGCTGAAAGCCCCCGTGTTGTATAGTTTAGGTTCACTGCTACAACTGTGTTCTTAGAATGCGCGCGCAGATTTAATGAGTAAATTTCTATGAAACGTAAATTATTTAGCGAAGTTCTTTGGATGACGTTCGAATTTTTTTCTTGCAACTCGCGGAGCAGAAGTAGTATGTCTCGCCTTCAAAATTTATCCTGAATTTTGCTGTTTTTTCGTCAAGCACAGTGCCGCACGGACATAATCTCTCTAACATTTCAACGCTCACAGAACCTTAATCTGTTCAATTTTTCGGGTTAGGACCTCAACGATCCAGTCGTTGTTGAGGTACATCATTGGTTTGTTGCAGCCGGGGCATTTGAAGAGAAGTTCAAATGCCTCTGCGAAGGGAAATCGCTTGCAGCCTGGCGTTTGGCAGGTGTAGAACTTGTGGCTTTTCTCGTACTCAAGCCGGGTTTCCAGTTTTTCGAGGATCCGTCGCTTCTGGTTTACGATGAAGCCTTCCAGTTGGTCGGGTTGGAGTCTCCAGCTGAAGATAAACCAGCCTGTTTCTTTGTCGCGGGACCGCCTGAGAGCCACGATGGAGTGGTCATAGAGACTGTAGAGTGCCTTACGAACCATGTTGAGGCGTATTAAAGTTTTGTCCGCTATCTCATTATCTGTAATCTCGTGAACACCTTTGAGGACCTCAACTACTCTAACAGCGTCCTCTCCGAACAACGCAGCCACCTTATTTAGCGTCTCGTTATCTGCAAAGGACAGTTTTTAAACGCCTCCGCTAGACAACGCACAGACGAACACCGCCTCAAGTGAACACCCGGAATACGCTCTCGATTTTCCATTCACTGGCCTCTGCTTCCCCGTTTATCACCCTAATAGATGTTGACTCTTCAAGCCCTTTTTAGAAACTATTTTGCTCCCTTACTTAGTAGCGCTCAAGGCGATTAACCCTTTCCATCCTAAGAAAGCTATAAAATGCGCGCGCTAAAGCCAAAATCCTGGGCAAATGGTCAAAACTCTTAAATTTTCTAACTTTAACTTCATTCTGGAAGGCATAAAATGTTTCAATATTTTGAGGCTGCAAGGGTTGGGAGTTGGCTTGGATGGATTTTCAATTTTGGTTTTGGAAGCGTTCTCTTTGGTGTGTCTCCTTTTGAGATTACTGCTATAGTTTTCTTTGCCTTCTCACTTGCTACGGCCAGCGTCTTCGTTTTGAATCAATACTTTGACCGTGAGGCGGATCGAGAGAACGAGGTTAAGTCAAATCTGCCTGTTGCCTCTGGCCGAATAACGCCGAGGAGGACATTAATCTTCTCTTTCTTACTAGTCATCTCATGTTTAATTTTGGTGTTCATTGCCAACGTTCGTGTTCTCCCGTTGTTTATTGTTTACTTAGGACTATGGACTGCTTATTCCACTCCCCCATTCAGACTGAAAAGCGTACCAGTTGCAGACTTCGTGATCTCTGGTGTAGGCGCTGGTTTTCTGCCATTCTTAATGGGGTTGGGGTTAAGTGACAAGCTAATCTCCAATATTCCATTAATTATGTTGGGTGCCATGCCGCTAATACTAATTCAGTGTGGTGGCCATATTATCCAAGCCGTTGGAGACTATGAAGCAGACCATAAAACTGGGGTTCACACTTTTGTTGTTAGGTATGGAAGAAAGAAGGGTGTTATTGCCGCTGGATTTATGTTTTTGATAGCAAGTTTCTCGCCATTCGTCTATTCAGCTTTTGGTTTACTCCCTTACAGACATTTATTCTTGTTTTTTATACTCTTCCCCTTCTCCATACCCATTATCATGCGTTATGCGGATGTGTTAAAGAACCCGTCAACAAAAAATGTCATTAACATACAGAAGACTACGAGAAAGTATGGAATTATTGGGATAACCGTGATCTGGGCTTATGCACTACTCGCAAAAATAGCCAGTTTTTAAAGGGCTTAGGGCGCAAGTTTGAAAAGGTATATACGAGTTTTCTGCACCTAATTATAACCTATCACCTAAATGCGAAGTGAATGCTGTGTCTAAAACCAGAATCTAGGATAAGGGAGCCGCGCGAAAATATCCTCAGGATGCTCTGTTGTTTAATCGCATTTATAAGGAAGTTTGCGTAATATGGGGCAGTAGCGTTCTGTTGTTGAAGGACGAGAAGAACACAGCAACGTTACACGTTACAATCAATGATGAAAGGAGTGATGGAAAATGGCGGAAAAATCGGGAATTGTTTTCATTGGAAGTAAACCACCAATGGACTATGTTCTAGCAGTTATCACAAGACTATCGGCGAGCAATGCTAAGGAAGTAATTTTGAAAGCACGAGGACAAGCAATAACCACAGCTGTTGATGTAGCTGAAATAACCAGAAATCGCTTCCTAAAAGACCTAAAAGTAAGCAAAATCGCTATAGGAACAGAGGAGATGCCACCAAGAGAAGGCGAAAACAGAGCACGGATGGTTTCAACAATGGAAATAACGCTTACAAAAGAGTAGGAAAACCTTGCGAAACACGCGCGCTAAGTAAACATTAAGGCACCGCGTGTTTTGGGTTTCTAAATGTTCTGAAAAATAAGTTTTTGACAATTTTTGTTTTCTCCTGATACTTTAGGTTTTAAGAACTCTAACAGGCCCAAACGGCTTTTTGCGAAGCGCAATATGGCCCTATCGGGTTATGTCATTGCGAAGCACATTCAACCTTCCAATTTTCTTTTATTCTATAAATTGAAAGAAGTGTTTTAAAAATAGATGAACAAGAACTTTTGAAAAGATTAGAAGAGATTGAAAAATGGGGGAATGAGGGGGTGTAAACTTGATGCCTTATGCCTTCTCCACCCACATCGGCTTTACTTGCGACTTCTTTTGCCTTTTTTGGGCCGTATTCGGTGTGCCTAAATAATCTTCTTGCTTAGTACTTCTCGGAAGGGCTTCTTGCACTTTGGACAGTCGAAAAGGCCGATTTCTAACTGAGTTCTTTTTCCAGCTTTGGATGGGCGTCCAGCCATTGTCCACTTCTTCTTAGGCGATGAAACAACTGTTCCACATTTTTTACATTTTCCCATTTAATTTCCTCCAATATATCTTGATAACCATGGTTTCTGATGATGATGATAGATAAAACACTTTCCATTGTTTTCGGATACAAGCGCGTTCTACTTTACTACGATGAGGAATGTACAAACGAAGGCGATAGGCGATTAACGTATGAAGTTTTATTCGTAGAATATGAGGTTTTGTTCCTCCAAGCTTCCGTGAAGCTTATGCACTGCGTCATAAACGTCCTGTTCTTTCTTCGCTCCGGTGCAAACAAGGTTCCCGCTTGCGAATATCAGTATGACCACCTTAGGCTCGTCCATCCTGTAGATCAATCCTGGAAACTGCTCCGGCTCATACATGGTTTTTCCAAGCGTGCTCACTGCCTGTTCCAAGTCTACCTTTCCGCCTAAGCTTGCGGAAGCAACAATGTTCTACAATCTTCAAGTCCGGCTTGCTGATGATGATTATTCCGCCCTTTTTCAGTTCTTTAACAACTGTCATAACAGCTCTGCGGGATTCCTTTTCCGATTTTGCTCCTGTGCACACCATTTTTCCAGAATTGAAAATCAGCGTGGCTGTCTTCGGTCTCTTAAGCCTAAATACTAATCCAGGAAACTGTTCTGGACGATATTCAACTCCTGGATAACTCTTCACAACAGCGTTTAAGTCAACTTTCTGGTTTAAGGTGGCAGAAGCAACAACGTTTTGAATGTTTATTATGGCTTTAGTCTTCGGCATTAAACACCACTTCTTATAGTGTAGCGGATGCTTAAATACCCTTTATAAAAGCCTTATGTTGCCAGTGTATAGAAGCTTCCTGCACATTCCCTTTTTTCTGTGAGCGCGCACTATAATTTAAAATGGTTCTCTCCGCCAAATATTGTATGGGCATTGGTTCCAGCAGTAGCTGCCTCCCTTAAAAACACAGTTTCGGCATTCAGGCCTATCAAAAAACCTGGGCTTACTCACAACCCTTCCACAGTACGGATATACCACGAAGTTTCACTTTTAGTTTGTGGGTAGCGCTTTTCCAAGCTTGAGCACGCTACGGAACACTTAAAGTCTTATAAGTGAGCATTATCATCACAAATGTGAAAGGAGGAAGACGCCCTATGAGTTATGAGAGAAGACGCGGTTATGGTGGGGACTTTAAGCCTTGCCCAGTTGAGATGGGAAAGGAATACGAAGTGAACATAACGGAAACGAGCAGCCAAGGAGAAGGCATAGCCAGAATCCAAGGCTTCGTAATATTCGTTGCCAACGCAAAACCTAGAGACCATGTGAAAATAAAGATCACAAGGATAGGCCGTAGAGCCGCAAACGCCGAAATAGTCAAATAAAACTTTTTGATGTTTTTATACATCGCGATGCCTAATTTTTATTCCCTTAGAAATCTGATGGGCTTGCACAATTTTTTTCAACTAAAATATTATTTTCCAACCATTTTAAAAGAGGCGCTCACCGCCTTTTTTGAAGGCCACCAGCAGCTTCTGACTTTTCTACACGAGATCCGCAGTCACGCAGATATAGGCGTGCACCTGCGAGTTCATATCTAGAGCATATCAAAAATAAGGTTCTATTTACACTTTCTTTCATTATTCATTTTTTTCAAGAGTTTGTCAAGGATTTTTGCTTTCGTTCTCAATTCTTGTTCTGAAATCGTTTGACCCATTGGACATAATTCATCAACCATGGCACCCTCATTTACCAGATACACAACAGGATAAAGATAGCATCCCAAGGGTCTTTTTCCATAGACTCGGCATTTCTTATCAGTGAGAATGTAGAAATAGCACCATCCGTTAACGTTTCTGAGCCGAGTCACACCATCATCTATTACTGCAAATTCTTCTCGGCGATAACCCGTTTCCTCTAATCTTTCGATGTCCTCGCTTGAAAGCTCCATCTCCGTTTTTTCACAGCACTTTCCACAGTTTGAACAACGCACGAGAAGCAGACTCCCCAACTATCATAACGAAAAGATAGCCGAGTTATAGCCGTTCTGGTAGCCCGGGAGAGATTCGAACTCTCGCCAAGTATGCTGTGGCCATGTTTTTGCTGGTAAATACTCGTTACAGTAGATTGTGGGTACTTGCACCCAATTGGGTTTAGATCCCATGATGGGGCTGCCCGGATTTGAACCGGGGTCTAGAGAGCCCGAGTCTCCAAGCCTAGACCAAGCTAGCCGACAGCCCCATGGCGTTAACTCTTCATTTTGATATCATAGAAAATAAGTGTTCCCTAACACCTTTAAACTCTTACTTCTAAAATAATATCTTTACAGAGGGGAGGCTAGAACAGATTTGTCCGTTCCACATCGTGTGCGCGGGGTTAAGATACTTAAGGCGGTTTCTTCGCCTCTTAGACTGCAGATTTTGAACTTGCTTTTTGACAGAGGGCCTCTTTCTTACACGGAGTTGATGGGTTCGCTGAAGATGAATCCTAGCAGGGATGCTGGAAGATTTGCCTATCACTTGAAGTTTCTGCTTAAGGCGGATCTGATCGAGGCAGATGTTGAAGCAAAGAAGTATTGCCTAACTGAGTTGGGCAATATTGTTATTGATGTTGCAGAGAGAATTGAAAAAAAAGCCTTTAAGCCGAAAGGCATGCTTGTCCGCACTTCCCGATTTGCGCCAGAGGAATTTGACGCAAATAAGATTGCAAATTCTCTCATAAAAGAGACGAAAATGCCCGCCGAGTTAGCTCAAAAGGTGGCTAAAGAAGCAGAAAAATGGTTACTTAAATCAAAAACGAAATATTTGACTGCCCCCCTCGTCAGAGAGGTTGCAAACGCAATTTTAATCGAGAAAGGTTTAGAGGAATACCGCCATAAACTCACGCGTTTGGGTCTTCCAGTCTACGACGTAACCACTCTTATCGATGCAAAAAGTAAAACTTCTGAGAGATCAGCCTCCATACACGAAACCGCTGGAGAAACAGTCCTTAAAGAGTACATACTTTTAAACGTCTTTCCAAGAGACATTGCAGATGCACACTTATCAGGTTCGCTGCACATTCATGGTTTAAGCTCCTGGATTTTGAAGCCAAGCGAAATAATGCATGACTTAAGATTTTTCTTCCAAAACGGCTTAAACCTAGAGAAAATAAACGCTCTTCAGCCTTCTTATCCTCCACCCAAAAACTTAGAGTCCGCTCTATCCATAGCCTTTAACGTTCTTTTACATTCTGCCAAAGAAATAGATGAAACGCAAACAATTGACTACTTCAACGTTTTTCTTGCACCTTTTGTAAAGGGTATGGATTTCTCAGAGATCAAAGAGGCTTTACGCTTATTCATTGCCAACATAAATCAGCATGTAAACGCTTCTTTAGGCTTAGAGCTTACAATCCCAGACTTCATAGCAGATAAGCCGGCTTTTGGACCTTCTGGAAAACATGTCGGCAAATACGCAGATTTCTTTGAAGAAAGCCAAATCTTAGCGTCACTTATTTTTGAAATATTTACTGAAGAAAGCATACGAAAACCACTGTTTAATCCAAAAATCATTTTAAAAATGCGCCCGGAAACATTTGCCGATGAGAAAGCAAAGGCAATGCTTCTGAAAGCTCATCAGTTGGCATCAGAGAAAGGCCTACCATACTTTGCTAACATGTTAGAAAAAGATCAAAAGTATTCTGTTTTCTCTAGTTCTGGATTTAGGCTTAAAGCAGATTTAAATGGAGACTGGGAAATCGATACTTTACGCACGGGCTGTTTAGGATATGTAACGATTAACTTGCCGCGGATAACATATGAATCTGAAAAGGACAAGACAAAGTTTTTTGAAATTTTCAGAGAAAGGTTTGAGATGGCAACTCGCGCTTTAGAAATTAAGGATAGAGCGCTAAAACAGCACGATAAAGGTTTACTGCCATTTCTAATGCAAAGCGTTAATGGCGACCACTACTTTAGGCTTGAAAATTGCTCTCGTATAATAAACTTGGCGGGCTTAAAAGAAGCTTTAGAGGCATTCAACGAAAAAAGCATCCGCGAAAGCGAAAAAAAATTGGAGTTTGCTGAGGAAATAATGCAAAACATTCTGACTTACATTCAGAAAATCGGTAGAAAACGTGGAAAACGTCTATCAACAGCCATACTGCTGGATTTTGAAGCTTCAGAAAGATTAGTGCAGTTAGACATTGAAAGATACGGCATCGCGAAAGTTCGATTTTCGGGAACAAGGGAAAAACCATTTTACTCAACAATCAGCAAGCTAATTCTTCAAGATGGCAAAATTTCTCCAGAGCCTTCAATATTTGAACGGAAAATGCGTGGACTGCATGGTGGGAACCTAACGGTAATAGACCTCGGAGAAGTTGAACATAAACCAGATGAGCTTATGTCCTTAACTAAACAGATTTTTGAGGTTTATAACATGGAATTTTTAACATATAACCGCAAATTGACCTATTGTGTCAACTGCAAAAGAAGCTGGTTTGGCTTATTACACAAATGTCCTTCATGCGGGTCAACAAGTACTTTGACCGTCTTTGATCGATTTGCATTAACATGAGCCTTAAAGAGGGAGTAAAATGCTATTTTACCGCACCCAATATTAAGGCTAGAAGAGCCATTCTGACAACTATGCCATTCCAAACTTGCTGGAAGTAACGGGCATATGGCGTATTGTCAACTTCAGCGGCTATTTCATCAATCCTTGGAAGCGGATGAAGAATTATCAAGCCTTCTTTAGCTTCGCTCAATGTTTTTATATCTATTCTGTGGGAACCTTTAACTTTGATGTATTCAGCCGGGTCTGGAAAACGTTCCTTCTGTATCCTTGTAACATACAAAACATCTACAAGTGAAACTATCTTTTCGATACTTGTTTTCTCGGTTACAGGTATTTTCTCTTTTATTGTTTGGATGACTTCCCTACGCATTTTTAGGGATTCTGGCGAAATCAGGTATAATTCGATGTTGTATAGGGAAAGTGCATAGGCAAGAGAGTGAACAGTTCTTCCATATCTTAGGTCGCCTAAAAGGGCTATTTTTAACCCGTCAATTTTTCCCTTCTCCTTCATTATTGTATACAAATCCAGGAGGGCTTGTGTTGGGTGTTCTTCTGCGCCGCTTCCGCCGTTGATGATTGGGACTTTTGCAAATTCTGCTGCAAGTCTTGCTGCACCTTCAAGGGGATGCCTTACAGCTATTACATCGGCATAGTTCTCGACGGTGCGTACGGTGTCTGCAAGGTTTTCTCCTTTCTTAACTGAGGCGATTTCTGCTTCTGCAAAGCCTATGGTGGAGCCTCCTAGCTTGTGCATGGCTGCTTCGAAGCTTAAACGGGTGCGTGTGCTCGGTTCAAAAAATAGTGTTGCGAGGATTTTGCCCTTAAGCATGTCTGAGCCTTTCGTGGCTATGGGTTCCATGGCTTGGGCAATTTTCAAAATGTAATCGATTTCTTCGCGAGAAAAATCTTTGACTGAGATTATGTCTCTGCCTTCAAACTCCAAACTTACACCCAAAACAAGAAGTTCTATGCAACTCCTAAATAACTCTTTATCAACTGTCGAATGGCGTCAAAATAGGTGTTAAGGTTTAAATCTTTTATCTATGTTTAGGTTATAGCCTCTTTAAAGAGGGGGATTTCATGTGAGTGAAACTGAGTTGCGTGTTTCCAAAATTAAGGATGGCACCGTTATTGACCATATTACTGGTGGACATGCGTTAGATGTTGCCAAAATTTTGGGGATAACTGGGCGAGAGAAGAGGGTTATTACGATTGCAATTAATGTGCCTAGTAAACGCTTCAAGATGAAGGATATAGTTAAGGTTGAAGGGAGAGAGTTAAACCCACAAGAAGTGCATAAAATTGCTTTGCTTGCTCCCCATGCAACAATTAACATTATCCGCGATTACAGGGTTATAGAAAAGCACAGGGTTCAGCTTCCAAAAATTATTGAGAACATTGTTAAGTGCGCTAATCCCGCTTGTATAAGCAACAGCAACGAACCCGTTCAAGCCAAATTCTATGTTGAAGGTGAGGAACCGCTACTACTGAAGTGCCATTACTGCGGTTATATTATGGAGAAGAAGGATGTGCTTGAGCAGTTTTAGAGTAGATGTTTGGTATTCGGAATTTTACATAATGTTTATATCGTACGAAATGATATTCTTAATATAGATATGTCTTCAAAAAGACATATTGTACCCGTGTAGAACATAAATACACATGGTGAAAACATGTTAGAAATAATAACGGGCGCATTATGGATATGCCTCGCAGCCTATGCAACATGGTACTTCACATCAGCAGAAAATTATGCTCCAATAACCCTTAAGGAAGCAAGAATACTGTGGAAAATTCATAAACGTAACATCCGATGCGATGCCACAAAATGGCGGGAGATAAAACGCGGGGACAAAATAATAGGTTTTGAATGTGAATGTGGATATAAGCACGTACAAAAACGCCCAATAGTAGCTAACACACCCGCATTTAACATTGAATCAAAAAACTCACAAACCTCTGCATTCGATAGACTGCACGCTTCATATAAGTCAAAGTAGATTTTAATGTTGAGAATTGTAGAGGAAAGAAAACTATTCACGAAGTTCACTTAGTGCTCTATAAACTTTGAAAAACTGGAAATATGCGAGTTTTCTCTATCAAATTCTGTGGAATTTGTAAACTAGGTAACGTTGCGCATATTTTCTCTGATGTCGCCTATTCGGCTTAGGTTGTTTATTAAAACTTTCATTCGATAGGAACTTTTTAGAGTCCTCGCCATTTGCTCTAATAAAAAGCTTGGTCGACGGATAAAATGATAAAAGGCTTCATGAACCATGTGTTTGATCTCGTTAAGCGGCACTGCGGTTGGACATATCTCGGAGACCGCAATACCTGTCTCCCAATATTCCCCTTCTTTTAGAAGCCCATTCGCCTCGAATTCATTCCAAATCTCAGTTCCAGGGTAAACACCCAATATGTTAAATTGTGGCAAATCTATCGGAATTTGCTTTGCAAATTTGATTGTGTTCTGAATTTCTTCTCTGGTTTCATCTGGGGCACCTACAATAAAGGACCCGCTTATTATATCTATTCCAGCCTTTCTGGCTGTTTTCACAGCAGTTTTACACTGATCAGGAGTTGTTCGTTTGTTGAAATAGTTTAAAATTCTTTGATTTCCACTTTCGATGCCAAAGTAAAGGATTTTGCAACCAGCATTTGCAATTTCCCGCAACATCTCATATGAGCAATTATCAACTCTTCCTTCGCAAATCCAATCCATATCTATTTTTTCTTTTCTCATGCATCTGCAAAGCTTAATTACTCTTTTTTGGTTCAACGTAAAACTGTCATCTACAAAGATGAACTGTCTATATCCCTCGCTCGCAAGAAAATGTAGTTCCTCAAGGGTGTTTTGGACAGATCTGGGTCTCCACATATTACGAGCGAACTGTGTGCAACTGCAAAATCGGCATCTGTAAACACATCCGCGTGAAGAAACAATGCTGGTGAACTTCTTCGGCGCCACATTTGCCCCAGCAACCATGCAATGATACTCCGCATCAACTAACTTGCGGTCTGGAAAAGAAAGGGAATTCAGATCGTTTATTAGGGGTTGATCAGGAGTAGAAATTATGCTTTTTTGGTTTCTGAAAGTGATTCCTCGAACTTTTTTGAGCTTGTCTTTGTTTCTCAGGCAATCTACAAGTTCAACGACTGTGTTTTCTCCTTCTCCTCGGACAATGATGTCAACGGAAGGGTATTTTCTGAGAATTCGCTCGGAATTGAATGTTGCATAGTAGTTGCCGAAGACTATGGGAATATTTGGGTTTTTCTCTTTCACCTTGTTACTAATCAATGCGGCTGTGCGACCAGAACTCGCAAAGGTTGAGAAACCGAGAATGTCAGGGTTTTCTTTCTCTACCCAATTAACTGTTTCTTCAATTGTGAAACCTTTTGCTGGCTGGTCTAAGACAGAAACTTCTATCCCTCTTTCTTTAAGCACAGTAGCCAGATACAAAATGCCCAATGGTGGAAATGAAGCAATGGCCTTTCCTCTTTCACGCTCATCAAGACCTTCATTGGGACTAGCATTGATGAAAGAGAATTTCATTTCTAACCATCCAGCAACTTCAAGTTTATTATTTTCATTACACATAAACTTTTACACAAATCTGTATGCGCCACACCAAGGGATTCCATTCCAGAGAATGTTTTTGGCGCCGCCGATAGGACTTGAACCTATGACCGACTGGTTAACAGCCAGCCGCTCTACCTAGCTGAGCTACGGCGGCTACTGCTTGAGGCTTAGTGAGTTTTGAGAATTGCAGTGGTATTTAAGTTTAGTTATATGTAACTTTTTATTGAAATTCCAGCTTTCTTCGCTTTATATTTAGTAATCCTCGCAAAGATTTTATAGAGAGATTGGTAAATGCCCGCGTACCATTTTCCGGCAACGGATAAGTCAATTAACTTCTCTACCCAGTGGAAGTCATGTTCTGCACATTTGATCAATAATTCTCTGTGCAATTCGCTCATTTGTGTTTCTTTAAACCACTGCTCGTCTTTTAGTCTGCCCATGGGAACAAAAAATAAGGGCACTATTAGGCTTCTAACATTTTTAAGGTCGTCCACCAACTCTATTGTTTTGATAACGTCGTCTTCTGTTTCTTCCGGAGCTCCAACAATCAATGTGCATGCTGGAATGAGTTTGTTATCGTGCATTAGACCCATACTGGTTCGTACGACTTCTGGCCACTGTTCCGGCTTAAAGGGATGAGCCTTTGCTGGCATAACTTTTTTGACAAGGTCTGATGAACCTGTTTCTATTCCGATTTCGGCGCCCCACCAAGACTGTTTTTGTAATATAATCTCAGCGATTTTTGAGAAAAGTTTTGGTTTTGACGCTATAGCTGCTAGTGAGCAGTGGCTCCAACAGATGCTTTCACATTTCTTCATAACTAATTCGTGGAGTTTAATGAGCTTCTCATCATCTGGCAAGGTATTTCTAGAGCCATAAAGCATAACGTCTTCTCCGTGAAGACATGACCAATTTATGTTGCCAACGTTTATGTTTACATCTATTTCCCGCATTATTTTCTCGTATGGATACCACCGCAACGGTCTCAAAGTCACACTGCAGAATTCACAGCCCCGACAACACCCACGACCAACCTCTATCAAGCCATTGACAGAAGCCCCTACAATGTCTGGTATCTCCTCTAAACTTGGCGTTTCTTTAACGTCAACTTCGTAATATTGTGGAAGGTCTTCGCCATTAAGAGCAGCGTGAAAAATTTTTCCAATAACCCTTTCAGCCTCTCCCTCGACTATGCAGTCTATCCCAAATTCCTCAACAAACTTTGGCCTATAACGAAACTGCCAAACACCTGGACCACCAACAATAATCTTTAATCCACGCTTTTTCGCTTTCCTAACCTCCGAATCATTTAATAAGGCACGGAAATATTGTGCAAGAAACGGCTCCTTCTTCAAAATAGAGGCTAAGGTGCTTGAGGCTGGACCTAAGCCGAAAGGGTCCATGACATGTATTCCTAAAACCTTTGCTTTGCCAATGTGCTTTTTAAGATGATTCGGTGCAACAGTTGATACATCGAAGCCTTCGTTTAAAAGTTGAGCCTCAATTTTTCTTAACCCATACGGTGCCGCTATAGGCACGCCTTTCTTTGTTTTTATTGGCGGAAAGAAGAGCCAACTATAAAGCCAGTCTGGAATAACATTTGGAGGAGCACATGTTCCGAATCCTAAGAATATATTGCGATGGTAATCGCTCATCAGAGTTTGATCAGCAGTTAGGAGTATCTTGTCTCCTACTGATTCTTGTCCAAACTGCTGGCTCCATATAGCTTTTCAAAACATTTACATCTTTATAGATTGTTTTTACTTAAAAAAGATTATGGTTGACAATGGTTTTTTCTCTAGCCATCATGTTTAGTTTTCTTAGTTTTGCTTAGAAAGATGTATATGTCGAGATTTCCCAATTAGGTTGAAAGATTATGGAGAGTAGAATGTTGAAGAAAATCTTGGAAGTCAGATGGCATGGCAGAGGCGGTCAAGGAGCGTGGACAGCAAGCGAACTGTTAGCGCGAGCAGCCATTTCTGAAGGAAAACATATTCAATCTTTTCCAGAGTTCGGTCCAGAAAGAATGGGTGCGCCAGTAACTGCCTTCACAAGAATAAGCACTGAGCCTATTCGAATACACTGTGCAGTTTATAATCCTGATGTTGTAGCTGTTTTAGACCCAACATTATTGAAAGCAGTTCCATTTACTGAGGGGTTAGATGAGAAGAGGAACAATTTTAATTAACTCGAAGGATAGCCCAGCAGAAATCAGAAAAATACTGAACACAGACAAAGGCAAAGTTTGGACTGTTCCAGCAACAGAAATCGCCATAAAAATTTTGGGAACACCCATAACAAACACAGCCATGCTAGGAGCCGTGGCACGTGTAACTGGAATAGTCAGCTTGGAAAGCGTAGAAAAAGTGGTTAGAGAACGTTTTAGGCAGGACATTGCGGAGAAAAACTTTGCTGTAATAAAAGAAGCCTATGAGGAGGTAAAATCCGAATGACATCCAAAGAAAAAAGTTGGAAAGAAATTTCGCCAGCAGGCGTATGCTGGAAGCCTAGTACCGAGTTTTTGACTGGAGATTGGAAAACATACACGCCAGTAAGAGATTTAGAGAAATGCACAAAATGCTTGTTATGCGTGCTTTTCTGTCCAGATGGAGCGATACATTGGAAGCCTGAAAAGGGAGACATAGAATTTGATTATAACTTCTGCAAAGGCTGTGGAATATGCGCCAACGAATGCCCAACGAAGGCGATTGAAATGAAACTTGAATAGGAGTGTATGACAAAATGAAGAGTGTTGTTAAACAAGAGGTTTTGGCCTTAAACGGGGACGAAGCAGTTGCCTTACGCCGCGAAGCAGTCAGATGTTGACATTGTAGCAGCCTATCCTATAACTCCTCAAACTATAATCGTTGAGAAGTTCAGCGAATACGTTGCTAACGGCGAAGTTGAAACGGAATTTGTTTGCACAGAATCAGAACACAGCGCTTTAACCGCATGTCTCGCAGCATCAGCCACAGGCGCAAGAACCTTCACAGCTTCAGCTTCTGCCGGTTTGGCTTTGATGCATGAGATGCTTTTCGTGACTTCAGGATGCCGCGCACCAGTAGTTATGGCAATTGCCAACAGAGCCTTGTCCGCACCGCTAAACATTCATGGTGACCATTCCGACACAATGGCTGAACGGGACAGCGGCTGGATACAAATCTACGTTGAAAACGCACAGGAAGTTTACGATTCGATAATTCAAGCCTTTAAGATAGCTGAAAACCCAGAAGTTCTCTTACCAGTCATCGTGGGCTTAGACGGCTTCACTCTAAGCCACACACTAGAAAACGTGCAAGTGCTTCCAGATGACATTGTCAAAAAATTTGTTGGAACCCGCCAACTGCCCCTAGTGACAACGCACGAAGGAAAAAAAGCGCCTTTCAGACTTGATCCAGAAAATCCCATGACCATGGGACCTGTAGCCTTTCCAAACTACTATTTCGAGTTCAAACGGCAACAAGAAGAAGCCATGAGAAATGCGCTCAAAATAATTCAGCAAGTACATGAGGAATATGCACAAATAACTGGTAGAACCTATGGAAATGGACTTCTTGATTCATACCGCCTTGAAGATGCTGAAATAGCCATCGTATGTTTAGGCTCAACGGCTGGAACCGTGAAAACCGTTGTAGATGAGCTTAGGGAAGAAGGCGTTAAAGCTGGACTGCTTAGAATTCGCACTTTCAGACCTTTACCAGTTGAAGGAATAGTTGAGGCGCTTAGAAAAGTGAAGGCAGTAGCTGTTATGGATAAAAGCATGAGCTTCGGAGGAAACGGCGGGCCAGTGTTCCACGAAGTTCGTCATGTGCTTTACGATTTGCACTACACATCCTTACGTGGTAAACTACATTTATGGATTGGGCGGAAGAGACACAAGCCCAAGCCAAATGCGCAAAATCTACGAAGACCTGCAAAAGATACTTCAGACCAAACGTGTTGAAACTCCAATAAATTATGTTGGATTGAGAGAGTAAAAAGGAGGAAAATGGAATGATTTTCTGAATGGAAATTCACGACAAAAGACATCGCTGAAAAACCAGACCTATTCATGTCGGGACACAGAGCATGCGCAGGCTGCGCACCAGCAACAGTTCTAAGACTTATAATGAAAGCTGTTAGGGGACCCACAATAGTAACAAACGCAACCGGATGCATGGAAGTAGTTTCATCAATTTACCCATACACGTCTTGGGCTACACCATGGCTACACACAGCCTTTGAAAACGTCGCTGCAAACGCTTCTGGAATCGAAGCGGCCTTAAAAATAATGAAAAAGAAGGGAAGGATAAAGCAGGAGCAAATAGACATTGTTGCCCTTGCTGGAGACGGAGGCACGTATGATATAGGTATACAAGCGCTCTCTGGAGCAGTGGAAAGAGGACACGACTTTCTATTTGTGCTTTATGATAATGAGGCTTACATGAACACAGGAATTCAGAGAAGCGGTGGAACACCGTTAGGAGCGTCTACAACTACTTCGCCAGCTGGCACGGTCATACCTGGAAAGTTGGAAAACAAGAAGCCGATAGCTGAGATCATGGTGGCACATGACATGCCTTACGTGGCTACAGCATCGCCCTATTACTGGCGAGATATGCTCGTAAAAGTCAGGAAAGGAATAGAAGTTAACGGTCCAGCATTTTTGCATGTGTTTGCGCCATGTCCAAGAGGGTGGAGAAGCGACCCAGCCAAGTCCATTGAGCTTTCACGTTTAGCGGTGGAAACATGCGTGTTTCCACTATGGGAAGCCATAAACGGCGAATACCAACTTTCAGCACCAAGCAAAGTTATGGCTTTAGCCCCCCAAAAGAAGAAGCCATTAAAGGAATACTTGCAAGTGCAAGGACGTTTCAGGCATCTGTTCACACCGAAATTCGAGAAAATGCTAGACGAAATACAGCGAACAACAGACGAAAGATGGAACAAACTGCTTAAGAAATGTGGAATTACGCAACCCACCAAGGTAGCTTAAATTCTCAAGTCTTATCTTTTCAACCTATTTTATATTATCTGCTTGGAGACTACTCTGTGGAAATTGTTTCTGTGGCCGACGGCTACGAACAGATGTTCTGGAATTACGTGAACCGTGACCCGATAGATTACTATTTTTTCATACTTGATTGGACTCAACGCAGGGAGCAGACGAAGATTTTCTTGGCTGTTGAAGGAAAGGAAGTCTTGGGCTCGTTGTTGGTTTTTGCCGATTATATTGTCCAGTTTAGGGGCAGTCGAGAAGTTGTGCAGAAGTTATTTGAGTATGCTAATCTTGAGAAGGTTGAGTTAGAGGCGCCGCTTGACTGCGAAGACATTGTTTGTCAGAAGTACAAGCCACGCATTAAGCAGAACATGGTGTTGATGCGTTTGAATTGAGGAGAGGAGCATGTTCGCTTAACTGAAACTCCTGCAAGACTCAATGTTGAAGACGCTGAGGAGATTGCGGCTTTGATGAGACGATGCGACCCTAGATGGTGGGGCGAAACTACTTCAGAACAGTTGAAACAGAGATGGCAAAACGTGTTCTGGCTTGGCATAAAACTGGAAGGTAAGCTGGTTTCTGTTGGTAACACTCGTTTTGTGGATTTTGCGAGTAACATTGGAGTCGTAGCTACTGATGAGTATTACAGAGGCAGAGAGTACGCTACGTCGATTGTGTCTGCACTTGTTAAAGAGATTTGGAAGAAGGTCTCCGATTGCGTTGATTCATGTCATAGCGGACAATGCTCCAGCCGTAAGAGCATATTCTAAGGTTGGCTTCAAACCTTACAAGACATACCTATCAATAAGAAGCTGAACGTATGCTTAGCAATTTAAGAGCAGTGCTGTTGCTCTAGGAAAGACTAGCCCCCTTATATATAGATTGAACCGAGATGTGTTTCAGCTTTTCAATTTGCCTGTTGAAAGGTATTTTTCTATTTCGTTTTCTGCGTTGTCTGCTTTGATGAATATAGGCACGTTTTCTATGCCAGTAGCTATGTAGCTTGACAAAAGCCATTCTCCCGGCGCAAACTCCAACGTTTTCTCCAATATACCCTTATCTATCATAAACGTGTCGCTGACAAGTGTGCGGTCGTATGGGCGTGGCAAAGTGCCAACAAAATACGTGTGCAGTTGCTGCAAAGCGTTCGTGTTTAAGTAGGCAATGCGTTGTGTAGCTATGCAAACGCCTAAACCATACTTTCTTCCCTGCCTAAGTAAAGTTTCAACATGCCCAGAACATTTAGCATCAATTCCCCCCGCACCGCTTGGTATGAACTCTTGGGCTTCGTCAAAAACAAGCAAGACGTAAGGCTTAACTTGGAATCTGCGTTTTCTGCGAACAAGTAAATCCTGCGTTAGAGTGATGACTAAGTCCTTTATTATGAACGGGTCTGAAATTGAAACGCAAACAAGACGTGTCGTTTTGTCTTCTAATAGTTCACGGATTTTTTCCGCTGTCAGTCCGCCAACTTCTTCTTTTTCTCTCTCCCGTTTCTTTTTAATAATGTCCAAGATTGCACTTCTCGTGGTAGCCCACGCATATAACCCACTTTTTTCGTGAACTTTAAACTGCTGTATGGTTTCCGTGGCAAGTTGATCTATGTACCTAACGAACTCTTCGCTTACTTCTTGGTTTTCGCTCAAACCATGTTCTTCCACATATTCAATTATGGCATCATGAATTTTGTCAATGGCGTTCATATAATGCGGCTTGTCCACGCTGTCCTTCCTTTGAGCACTAAGCTCATCCGAGAATTGGCTGTAAGTGGGAATCTTCTGTTTAGGCCTTGTGTAATAGGCAAGTTTACCCTGCTCTATAATATGCTGTAATCCCGCCTTGATTCTTTCATCGGCCTCGTACTCTCTTGGCTTCACAACAGAGTTGAAAAACTGTTCAAGCGAGTCGATTTTATGTTCAACAACAACTTTTGCTGAAAACGCTGGGTCAGCAAGCATATCCAACATTAAGAATACGTATTCGCAGCTTATGTCAAAAATTATGACTTTCGTGTTGTCAGTGTGTGCCAAGATTCGCCTGAGAATGTTCGACATTAAATTGCTTTTTCCACCACCCGTAAAAGCGAAAACGCCGAAGTGATAGCGGACAAGCTTCTCAAAATCAACATAAATGGGTATGACTGTTTCGCTTGCCTGAAACATTTTGATTAAGCCAAGCCTCGGATCAGCCCTTGCATCTTCGACAGTTTTAGAAGGGTCTATGCCAAATTTTTCGGCTATTTTCTGGTTATACATTCGATTTATCATTTCACTATTCAGTAAATAATGCGGAGCTGCCTACAACTGGATACGAAAAGCCCTTGACAAACTCGAACTCGCACTTCTTGTTTAGGATTAAATCATAGTTTATCGGAATAGCATCTATCTGAATCATCATAGTAGACTTGTCGTCTGTCTGCCAATCCTCTTCAGACTGCTCAATAATCTCAAACTGCATAGGATAATAGCCATGATCAGACAAGCCACGCAAACCAAAATGTTCAGGCCAGACTCGGCTAATCTCCATAAGCGTAAACCTTTCCTCATCTTGCCGCATTGCCTGCTTAAAGTTCTTGACAGCCAGAAGCATGCCCTCTTCCAAAACCCCCATCAAATCCTTCTGATACTCAACTTTGGCGCGACATTGATAACGGGCGCTTGTGCCTGAAAGCTTAGTTTCCTCAGCTCCACCAAAATACCTTGGAATAACAGCGGCTAGTCTAGCGTGGAATCTTCCATTAAAATCTGTAAAGCAAAAACTGTTAAATTTGTTCTCTTCTTGCGGCTTCAATTGCGGTTCTCCTTTCTCTGAAAGTGCTCATGTAAAATATGAACTTTCTCAATTTATGATTATTGAGTATCCAATCCGCAGTAGTATCTACGACGCATTTGAATTGGCTGTAGTTCCATTTAGCAATTTTGTCCGCAATGAATAGGGGCTTGTTGTGTCCGAAAGCTTCCGGAATACTGGATGGAGCCATAGCGGCCAGAATAGTCATAGTTAAGTTTTGCAGCTTGTTTGGAACATCTTTATCCATAAACAAAATTGTTTCAACAGGTTCTTTTGTGCATCGCTAAATTCATTCCAAAACTCCACAACATTTTCAGGTTTGTAATCATATTGCGGATACGACTAGACGGTCAATCAGTAGAACGTTGCTCCTTAGCATCGAGTCTGTTTTGGCTTGGCTCAGCTGTACATACGTTTTTAGAAAGGTCTTCTCAAGGCTGATTTTGTTTTTTATTGCTCCTGAAACATAACCCTTGCGACCTTGCCTATCCGGAACCATCGTTCTGAAGGCTGAGTCGTATTCGATTAGGCTCCATGGCGGCTTAATTTTTTCTGGGTTGAATATGCTGGTTGATTGGAGTATCATGCGGTCTGTGTTCGGTAATTTTTCAAATTCTTCCTGTGAAATGGCTGTTTTTAATAGGCCTTCATTGTGCATTATTGGGATTAATTGCCTTTTGAAGTCTCTTGCGGCCGTGTCCTTCGTTATGCCTATTAGCAAAATTGTTTTTTCCAGCATTCTTCCATAAGCATGTGCAACGTGAAAAGCTGTAAGAAAGGCGATGTCAAGGGTTGTTAACCAATGTTCTTTTCCGTCTTTCAAAATTTTCATCAGGTTGGATGTTTCCGTTTCTGAGGTTTTTGCATAGAAAGAAGCGGTCGCCTAGAGTTTGTTACAAGCTTTTTGATGCGTTCCCAAGTTGTTGCATATTTCGGATTCAAGGTGTAAGTCTCGTTTTTCTCGTTTAGAATGCCTTTCTTTAACCAAGTGTTTAAGGTATCGCTCCACTCTTTTGGCTCTTTTCTCGTCGGTTATGCCAAATTCTGTTAAAATCTGCTTTTCGGTTAAAGCTCCTTTATGCTTTGCTAATTCAATTATTGCGTAGCGTAGATAGTCAGCCCTTGGAGGCGGCAAACCTAAAGCTTGATTGCAAACGTATTGTCTTGCAATGGTCAAGTCGTTAATGTCGAAGGGTTCATCGTCAATTTTGTATCCGATTATGCTGCTTTTCGCTTTCCATAAATCACTTTTTGAAGTGTCATAGAGGAGGCTTGCCCGTTCAATAGATAGACTTCTATCCAAAAGAATGATGCGCATGTTCTGGTTTGGGTCTGTGGCAAGTCTATAAGCAAGGTAATATTCGGCGAAAGTCATTATCCAATTCGCAATCGTGGCATTACTTATTATCGATTCATCCATCAACGGCTTACCTAGACTGATTTCCTCAGGCTGTTCAACATCAAAAAACGTCTGGTCTATATCTGGAATCTCGTTAACGTAAACTGGCACAACGCTTGATATGCCTGCGCCTTGTTGAATAGTCTTTTCATCATACTCGACTATGGGCTTATCTTTTTCCGAAAAAGTTATGGTGCCAGTTGAAGCATAAGCGCCCCGAAAAAAATCACCAAATCAAATAACGGCCGCGAATACATCGTTCCATCTACGCCGGCAAAACGAACACTAGATGCTCCGAAAAACTTCTTTAGCAGTTTTGCAAGCCTCTTCACAGTCGAAATTCATTATTATAAGGTTTGAAAGCAGGTCATCATAAAGATTTTTAAGGGATGAGAACCTTTGCTCGTAATCCAAAACCTGCCTTGAAGCGCCAAACTTAAGCATGTCACTGGTTCGTTTTACGGCGTCACTTAACGAAGACAAACTGATTTCACCACATATTTCACAAATAGCTCTCCTCGTAGTAAAAGCATTTGTTAACATGAAAACACAAAAATAACTCAGCAGACAAAATCAGAGATGTGGCTTGTGCGGGGTTGCCCTAGCCTGGTAGGGGGCAGGCCTGCTAAGTCTGTGACCGAAAGGTCGCGTGGGTTCAAATCCCACACCCCGCGCCATACTCTTTGTTTAGAGGAAAGCCATGGTTCTGGCTTGTTTTTGATAAAGGAGTTATCAGATTGGGTACAAGGTTTTATCAAACTTGCAATGCGCAGAATTCCGTTCTTAACCCCAAGAATCACATCTTTGGATGGCGTCAAACGAAAATTTAACAACTTGTCAAAATGCACGAAATCAAACGACAAGTTCAAAGCACCGTGAATGGTTCTGTCACTTCGCGTTTGTTTTCGCGTGTAACTTCCATTCCAGCTTTCTTGAAAATCTCCTTAAGACGTCTAAAATAGCAAGTCACAACAAACCACCTCAAAACATAATTCAAAGCGTCCTGCGATGACTCAATAGTTATAACTTTAGCACCAGGCTTCGTTATAACTATACTACCGTAGAACTGCTTAAATTGCATTTTAATATTAATTTATGTTACGTATGCTGAATCTTATTTGGACCCATGTAAATCATTTATACTAATTTACGATTAATACCAATCAGCAGTGAGAAGCATGCTTGTAACAAATAAGGATTTATTATTACCGGCTAGACAGAAGGCTTATGGTGTTGGCGCTTTTAACATAAACAACCTAGAAAGCGTACTAGCTGTTGCTGAGGCTGCGGTGGAAGAGAAATCACCTGTCATAGTTGCCGTCACGCCAAGCGCAATTAAATATGCTGGTTTAGCTTACCTCGCAAAAATTGTTAAAACTGCGGCGGAACTAGCACCGGTGCCCATGTCTCTTCACCTTGACCATGGCGAAAACTTTGAAACAGTTTCAAAATGCGTTGAGGCTGGTTTCACATCGGTCATGATTGACGGCTCATTCCTAAAGTTTGAAGAAAATGTTGCCTTGACGAAGCGAGTGGTGGATTTTGCACATCAGAAGGAAGTTACTGTTGAAGCAGAGCTTGGAAGACTTGCTGGTGTAGAAGAGTCAACAGTCGAAGAGAAGGAAGCCGTTTTAACCGACCCAAACGCAGCTAAGGAGTTTGTTGAAGAGACTGGTGTTGACGCCCTTGCAGTTGCGATAGGCACATCTCACGGAGCCTACAAGTTTAAGGCTGAACCCAAACTTGACTTTGAAAGGTTGGAACTTATAAGAGAAAAGGTTAATGTGCCGCTTGTTTTGCATGGAGCTTCAAGCGTGCCCCAATGGATTATTGAAAAAGCTGTTAAATATGGAGCCGAGCTAGCAGGGGCAAAAGGCATTCCTGAAGAACACATCAAAAAAGCCATTTCTTTAGGGATCGCAAAAATAAACATCGATACAGATTTGAGGCTGGCATTTACGGCAACCATACGGGAGTTTCTGGCAAATTCTCCTAAAGAATTTGATCCGAGAAAAATTTTAGGTCCAGCAAAGGAAGCCATGAAAGAAGTTGTTAAGGGTAAAATGCGCTTGTTTAGAAGTTCAGGCAAGGCATAGTGAGAGAAAATGAAAGTTGGAATATTAAGCGGTGGCGGAGATGCTCCAGGAATTAATGCTGTTATTCGAGCTGTTGTCAGAAAGGGGTTTCAGCATTACCGTGATGAAATTGTTGGCATAAAAGATGGGTGGCGTGGACTGCTTGAAGGCGAGTTTTTACCGCTAGATTTGAAGTCGGCGTCTGGAATTCTTCCACGCGGAGGCTCTATCCTAGGCACTTCGAGGACAAACCCATTCAAGCAGGAGAATGGAGCAAGAAAAATACTAAAAAACGCTAAAAAAACTGGGATAGAAGCTGTTGTTGTTATTGGCGGTGAGGACACCCTAAGCGTAGCATATAAAATGGGTGAGTTTGGGCTTAAATGCATAGGCGTGCCAAAAACAATTGATAATGACTTGCCTGGAACAGATTACACCTTTGGCTTTAACACTGCAGTCGCCATAGCCACAGAAGCCCTTGATAGGCTTCACACAACAGCGGAAACACATCACAGAGTTATGATCCTTGAGGTTATGGGGAGATACACGGGCTGGATAGCACTAGAAGCTGGATTAGCTGGCGGCGCAGACATCATACTAATCCCTGAAAAGCCCTTCGACATAGATGAAATATGCGATTACATTAGACGTAGACAAGAAAGGGGGAGAAACTTCAGCATAATTGTTGTGGCTGAAGGAGCTAAACCAAAGGGTGGAAAAGAAATCGTGTACAGCGAAAGCATAGACGAGTTTGGACACATACGTCTCGGAGGCGTCGGCTATTACCTTGGAAAAGAGATTGAAAAATGCCTTAGCATCGAGACCCGGGTTGTGGTTTTGGGGCATCTTCAACGGGGTGGTTCCCCAACAGCCTTCGACAGAATATTAGCCACAAGATTTGGAATAGCAGCCATAGACCTTGTTCACGAAGAAAAGTTTGGATATATGGTTGCCATCAAAGGAAACAAGATAGTTTCTGTTCCGTTGAAAGATGTTGCCGGTAAAAGGAAGACGGTGGATTTAGAGCTTTACGACATAGCAAGCGTATTTTTCGGTTAACTTTCACCTATAGCCTAGAGATTTCAAAAAGTCGATTAATTTTGTAGGTAAAGTGAGGGGATGATTATGTTGCTAGTACTCTTGCGAGCTTTAGTAGGTTCAGGTCTAAAGTCTTTTTCTTTGTGCACGATTTCTTAAGCTCTATACTTGTTATACTGCCATCTTTCAGCCCCACTATTCTACTTCCTTGTCCTTCCGACAATAGTTCAACGGCTTTATCCGCGAACAAGCTAGCTAAAAGCCGACTTCTCGCCGTTGGGTTGCCACCTCTTTGGGCATAGCCTAAGATGCTAAGTCTAACCTCTGCCCCAGTGTTTTTTTCGATTTCTCTTGCAAGTTTGCGGGTGTCTCCTATTCCTTCTGCCGCCACGATTATGCCTGACTTTTTCCCTTTGGCGCTGTTTTCTTTTATAGTTCTGAAGATTTCTTCTTTTTCGTACTTTTCTTCTGGAACTAGGATTATTTCGGCTCCTACTGTTAGACCTATGGTCGACGCGAGGAAACCTCTTGTTCGACCCATAACTTCGACTATGAAAATTCTTTCATGCGAAATTGCTGTGTCTCGAATTTTGTCGATTTCTTCGACTGCTGTGTTTGTAGCTGTGTCGAAGCCGATGGTTTCATCCGTTCCAAAAACGTCATTATCAATTGTTGCTGGCACCCCTACTATTAAGCGGTCGGTTTCTCTGCTTAATTCCAAAGCTCCTCTGAAAGAGCCATCACCGCCAATAACAATTAGACCGTCGACATTGTTTAAAGCAAGAGTTTCAGCTGCTTTTTTAATTCCTTCTTTCTTCTTAAACTCTGGGCATCTCGATGTACGAAGAATAGTGCCACCCAATTGTATTATCCCACCCACGGAGCGAGGAGTCAATCGCCTAAAAGTATTTGTTAGCAAACCTTCCCAGCCCTTTTCGAAACCAAAAACTTGAAAATTCTTTGAATAGGCAATGCGGACAACAGCTCGAATGGCAGCGTTCATGCCAGGCGCATCACCGCCACTTGTAACCACGCCTATATTTCTCAAACATAATCCTCCCAATTATTACTCATACAACCCTGTTAAAATGATGATTTATTACGGATCTTGAATATTAAAATATCATAAAGTGATTTTATAAAACTTTTTGATAGAACAAAAGTTGCGCGCGCTGAACCGTTTTTAAAGGTCCAATAGAAATATTCTTTTTAAGGTGTTTCGTTCCTATTCTTTAAGAAAGAAGCTTCGGGAAGCACGAAGTCTTTTCTAGTATTTTCTTAGATAGCTGGGTTCAGCTCATTTCTCCATTGCTAGCGCCGGAGCAGACAAAAATCGCAAAAGACGCCTATACCAACTTGTTTGCATCACGGCTTCCCATACTGAGCAAGACGATTGACGAGGATGCTTTTCTGGCTTTTCAAGGCGCTTGGGTCGATGATGAGGACCTAGAGCCTCAAGATGTCGCCAGGATAATCGGAAATAGGCAGATCAAAAACATAAGTGATAGACTGGAGCAAGAGAAGAAGACACAGACCGATGAAGAGCGTGACCTAATTATCAAACCTATGGTTGAAGAATCAAAGATCCAGAAGAAAGAGACACAAGAATTGAAGGCCAATGTCATATCGTTGGACAAAAAAGTATCTACTCTGCAAGGAAAGATTTCTGTCTTAGAGAGCAGAGTCGGTCGACAGAATAAGATTCTGACGTGGCTCGGACACTTCGTAGGAGCAGTCATTTTTGTCGTTTTTTGGTTCGTTCTATACCAATATGTTCTGATTAATTCGCTTACGCCTTGGCAAGCCTTCCTAGGTGCAATAGCTCTTGCCGCCATATTTGGATACCTTGCAGATTTCCACGGCTACAAGTGGTTGGTTGACAAACTGATGGGGCGAGGCTTGATAACTGATAACTCGCCTCGAAATTCAGAATAGCACAGAGACTGAGGAAATCGCGCGCTATTTCTCGTCAACCATATCCATGCACCTTCTCACAATTCAAATCGCTCGATGAAACATGTTTCAGCACCGTTTTAAGACACGGTAAATGTTGTTTCGGAACCGTTTAACATTTTAGCACAACTAAACATGTGGCAATAGTCAACACTATACTACAAGCATTCGTAGGCTAGCGCGCGCTATTGAAACTTTTCTTTGACGCTTGCCTTATGTGTGGTTGGATAAAACTTTACCCCGCGCACACGAACAATTATTAAGCACTATAGACAATACGACATTCTACAAGATAATCATCGGAATAGTGAAATAAGAAAACAAAGAAGATTGAAAAATGACTTATAAGCGAAGTAATCGAAAAACTCGAAAGATTCATCGTAGGCACTCTAAAAAAAGGTGAATAGATTTGAGACAAAACAAAAGAGTGGTTAGAGAGCGAAGATAGAAGCTAGAGCTTGTTATTTCTTGATAAACTCCTTGTATTTGCCGAAATCTTGTTTCCAATAGCGCGCGCGCTCGTGAACTCGAAGAGCTCTCTAAGAATGGATGGTGCACAACTACTGAGACTACTTCTTTAGGCGTTTTTCCTTGTGCTTTTTTCTTTTCTCTTCTCTTTCCTTTTTAGTCATTGGTTTCTTCTTTGCACTTCCCATACTCAACAGAATCACCACAATCAAATAGTCAGAATAGGGAATTAAATTTTTGTGCACGCAGAGAACTAGAGGGTTTCAAAGAACTAGAGGTTTAGGAAGCGCGCGCACTAGATGTCGACTGTTCCGTCATGGCGCGCACATCTCTTTTGGGTTTGAGGGTAAAGTTTTATAGTTTTGAAAAGCTTCTGAATCTTTTGGCGGTGGGTCTTAGGCGGGGGGATAGAGGTCCCCTGTACCGTAAACCCTCTATATGACGGGCTGACAGCTGAGGATGAGGCGTCTAAGGCCGCTGAGACCTCCACTTCCGAAGCCATGACTATCCGTCCCTTGGGGCTGGCGGTCGCTGGGCAGCTTCCGTAGGGAAGCCGTCTTCAATGTTTACCAGGCGAATCCGGCTAGGCCCGGGAGGGAGCAACCTAAGTCTGGACGTTCAGCGCTCAGGGGGGTGCGGGTACGAGTGTAGGGCTTGAGGGTTCTGGCGGAGTCTGGATGTCGAACCTCAGTGGTCCACCGCCTTTCTCAGTCAAAACTTCAAACCTAAAGTTGAATCTATATATAAGGGAGGGGGTAGAGGCTCACAGAGCAAGAGAAAACCAAGTAACCACGGCAAGGACGGAAAGATTTTGGAAAATGCTAAATGTTGTATGCGTTAATTCTAGTGCTGTTGGAAGTTTAACCATGACCTTTAACGAACTTCGTAAGGATTATTTACTAGACCGCTGGGTTGTCATAGCCACGGAACGCGGACGCCGACCCACAGACTTTGCCAAACAGCAAAGAGAAAAAGCCAAAATTAGTATTTGTCCCATGTGCCCAGGCAACGAACACATGACACCACCAGCAGTCTTAGTCTATCTCAAATCAGACAAAGGCATTAGAAGAACCAAAGATAAGAACGGTTTTAGACATAAAAACTGGTTAATTCGTTGCATGCCAAACCTTTATCCAGCCTTTGCCCCACCAAAAGAGAAGATTAGCCGAAAGAAAATCATGAAATGCAGCGATTTAGTTGCGGCTGTTGGGCACCACGAGGTTCTGGTTGAATCGCCAAATCATGATGAACACCCTGCAAATGCGAGAATTTCGCAACTAGCGCATGTTATTAATGCCTACGTTGATAGACTTCGCGAACTTTCAGCAAAACCATACGTGCAGTACGTCTCCATTTTCCGCAACCACGGCATAGAAGCTGGAGCCTCACTTTCTCACGCTCACAGCCAGATAATTGCAACACCCTTCATCCCAAAGATTGTTGAAGATGAGCTTAAAGCAAGCAGAAAATTCTGGAAACAAAACAAAAAGTGTGTTTTCTGCGACATTCTGGAAAAAGAGCGTAAAGGACCACGACTTATTCTTGAAAACTCGAAGTTTGTAGTTTTCGCTCCGTATGCAAGTGTCCACCCCTTAGAATTCTGGATTCTTCCAAAAGAGCATAAAGCTACATTGCTTGACATGTCACAAAACGAAGTGAAAACCTTTGCAGAAACACTGAAAAAATGCCTTAATGGATTAAACCGATTGGCAAACGACCCGCCTTACAACTTTGGTTTTCACCTAACCATAAACAAAGATGCCAGCGAATACTATCATTGGCATTTGGAAGTTTATCCCAAACTTGCCATTTGGGCTGGATTCGAAAAAAGCACAGGCATGTACATAAATACAGTCACTCCAGAAGTTGCGGCAGAAAATCTCAGAAAGACAGTTTATGTTAATAGTTGAATTGAGGTTAGGGTTTGCTGGAGTTTTTTAGAGCGTGTTTTTCTGTTGTTTCGAGGAGGCGCTGGTTTGTGGTTGTGTTTAGTTGGTTGTTTTTTGGTTTTCTGATTATTGGAGCGGTTTTGGCGAGTTTAGGTTTGGGGAAACTTTTCTTTTGGCCTCTTAATGAGCCTTCAAGCTTGGAAATAGGTAACGCATTTGTCATGTTTTTGTGGATTTTCTTGTTTAATTTGGCTTTGAGCGGATTTCTTTTGCTCACGGCGAGTGGTGTAGCGTTTTTTGGTTTGCCTATATTCTTTCTTTTGCTTAGGGCTTTTTTGTGGGGGGTGTTTTTGGCTGGACTGCCTATGCCATTGTTTTTGTTTGTTTTTCCAACGGTAATTTTGGAAGGCGTGGGTTATGTTTTGGCGGGTGTTGCTGGTTTGGGATTGGGGGTGTCTCGGTTTAAGCCTAAGTGGATGTTCAAGGGGAAGAGTCTTTCTAGGTTGGAAGCGTTTAAGAAGGCAGTTAGGGAATGCATGTATATCTATGTTTTAGTGGTTATATTTCTATTGGTAGCCGCTATAGTGGAAACGGCAACTCTCGTTTTTGTAGCATAAAAGGTAGAAATTACCTCTAGTAGTAGTGTTACATAAAAGTTAAATATTGACTTAACACATAGAAATACGCACAAGCTTATATTATTAGTGGTATCCTTGAAAGCGTTGAATGGCAAAAGCTGGAAAACTGCGCTGCTGCTGTCGATAGTTGTTCCAGTAAGCCTTCTAGCAACACTCAGACTAACAGGCATAATAAAAGAACCAATAACACCGCAAAACATCATTTTAGATGCCCTAATATGGAATTTTCAAAGACCGTCAGACCAATATGTGATAATAGGCGATACGATGGAGTATGCGTACTCTAATCGTGGACTATCAGCATCATTTTACATGCAAATAATCGACTACATCCCAAGAACCGGTTCATTCAACTATGACGCTTTAAGAATAGTATTCAAAATAAATGCAACGATAACTAACTCGAGCGGTTTCACAGAATATGTTCATGTAGTGGCTCGAAAAGACCAAGAATCATTAATAGACTGGCTAGAAAATGACTTTTGCTTTGATAATCTCTCTATGATAGCTTTGACAGATGCTTATAGGTGGGATACAGAAGCCTACTTTAAACTGGCAGACGTGAACCACACGCAAGATATCTATGCTGAGACAACTGCTCTGTGGGAACTTTTAACCTTGAACACTCAATCATACCAACTTGAAATAACGTATGAAATCACCTACTATAATGGCACAGCCTACAACAGAGTCGTTCAACCCTTCCAGCTCAACCTAATTGGAAGGGAGTAAATATGAACAGAAAGAAAGCTCCAATGAGCTTGTGATAGTTGTAACGTTGCTATGCGGCTTGTTTGTCTTTCCAGTACGGGCAACTTCTACCCTATACGATTGGTCTAAACCCAGGCCTTCATCTTACAAAAGTTACAATGAAACAGTTGGAAATAGCCAAACTAATGGCATAGCCACGGTAGGCTTGGGCGTGGAGATAGCTGACTATATCCCAAGGAGTGGCAGCTTTGATTATGACGCGTTGCGTATAAGAGTAACTACTTCTGCGAACACTAGAGTAGGAATTCAATATGCCTTGGTCGAGGAAGACCCTCTGTATGATTGGTGCCATGTTCTGAGCCGACTAATATTACCAGTGATAATGGTGGAATTTGGCTTGACATCGGATTTTTTTTCCTCTACTACGGTGTTAGATACGATAAAGTTTGGGTGTGCAGCAACGGCTTCCTAACTCTGAACAAAACCTCTACGAACCCTGACCCGCAGAACATTCCAAACACGAATGAGCCCAACCCTGTTATCGCCGTGTTCTGGAGAGATTTACATCCAGAGCAGAGAGGCAGCATCACTTGTGGCAGGGATGTGTATATTAACGACGGAGCTTTACTTCGTTGTAAGCTGGAACAATGTTCCAGATGACAGTGGTAACCCTCAAACGTTCCAAGTGCTTATAAAAGAGGAACCAGGATGGGAGGGCAAATATTACCACAATTTGATTTTCTTCCAGTACAAAAGCATCACAAAAAGTTATTCAACTGCTGTAGGAATTGAAGATCATGTTGGTAACAAGGGCACTGATTACGACTACAGCAATCTTCATAATCAAGCGCGGCTTAGATTCGTACATTCCGGTATGGGATATCGATTATGCGGGCTAAAGATAAAACTAACAAAATCTGATGGCAATGCCAGAATTGAGATACTGGAACTTGACACTGGAGGGTATAATGTCGTTCTGATAGATCACACAAACCCCTACGGGAACACCTACAAATTTGCTTTAAAAAAGGTTGTATCATTGTTGCTCGCAGCAGCAGGCGTTATCTTCAAAGGCATGTTAATTCTTGCTGATTTTGTTGAAGCCTTATCAAGTGACATTTCGCCATCAAATGCGCATATTCAAGACGCTTCAGAAAGCGACCTTGAAGCTTGGGTTCAGGCAGATTGTCAAAATGAAGATAGTCCACTTCTAGAACCTTTTGACAGCACTTTGGCGACTGGTCTTCTTTGGGAATTTGTTGATGCAAACGATAGAGACCACGATATTACTGTGTCTGCAGAAGCATTATATAGAGATCTAGATGCCCCTGATTATGTCTACACAGTTTCTACATCATTAACATTGAACATGAGACTTTTGCGCCATATCAACATTGAAGCACGCAAAACTGACGACTCCGCAATATCTAACGTAAACATTTGGGTAGATGGCATTCGCTATCGTTCTCCAGTGTACATCAACTTAACCAGAGGAACACACATAGTACAAGCTGAACCTTACTTCTATAGAAGGGTATACTGGCTATATATGTTTGACCACTGGAAAGACGACGGCTCAACAAACAACACTAGAATAATATCTGCAGAAGACGACATAAACCTGACAGCATACTATCATGAGTTTTATTGTCCAACATTATTCGTCTGGAACGGCTCCGAGTTTGTATATGAAACACTATTGAACATCCACGCAGAGACAGACATAACAGTTCAGCATCAAATCCAACAAACACTCGTCCTAGACGGCATATTCTACAAACTTCAGCTGAGGGAACTAGACAATTTCACAAGCCACATAGACCAAGTCAGACTTTACGCCGTAGACGCTGACGGAGAATGGCACACCTGTCCACTAACAATCGCAAAACTCAACGGCACATACGTAACCCTGAAACTGCTCTTCAACGACGAATGGCGAGCAGACCTACACTCGTCACAGATCATAGACCTAAAATTTCTACCATCAATCCTATATCATAAAACAGCGTACTTCATATTCGAAATCAACGGCCACAACAGAAAACTTCCCTAAACACCCTGTTCTGGTCTTTTCAAAACTTCTTTCTCATATCTCGGCCTGACTTGCATTATCTCTTCCACGTAAGCTCTTAATGGTTCTGCTATGCTCCACGCTTGGGCAATACATCCTCTAGCGTATGCGGCGGTTCTCCGTCGAAAATTTCGCTTATGGTTCCAAGCCCAGCCTTAAAAATTTGCTCAGCAAACGAAGGTAAAAGAAAATTCTTTAGAGCATATTCACGCCTATATTCCGCATAACCTTTGGTTTTTAGAAACGCTGTTGTGAAGGCGCCTAGCAGCCAAGGCCACACTGTGCCATTATGGTAGGCTTTGTCTCTGTTTCTCCTATCTCCAGCATAAACTCCAATGTATCGTAGGCCATTTCTTGCAAGTGTTCTTAAACCGTAAGGCGTTAAAAGCTCACGAAGCACAGTATCGACGATCTTTTCATTTTTAACATCTTCCAACATGGGGAAGTCTAAAGCAACCACAATAATTTGATTAGGCCTCAAAGAGTCATCCTTGCCATGTTCGCTTACAACATCGAATAAACAGTTCTTTTCCGGGTTCCAGAATTCCTCAATAAAGCTTTCCATTGCTTTTTCAGCCAACTGAAAGTATTTTTCAGCTTCACTTTTTTCCTTGAACTTGTTTGCCAAAAGTTCCATGGTTTTTAATGCGTTATACCATAATGCTTGAACTTCAACGGCCTTCCCAGCTCTTGGAGTTATTGGTTGACCGTCTACGATTGCATCCATCCATGTTAATTGCAAACCGTGAGAAAGCAAGCCGTCGCCGTCCACGTGTATGTTGAACGCTGTTCCTTTCACGTGGCTTTCAATTATTGTTTTCAGGGTTTCCCAAAGTTGCTCTTGAACGAATTTGAAATCATCTGTATATTTCAAGTATTGCAGCACCGCATTCACAAACCACAAAGTTGCGTCAACAGCGTTATAGGCTGGCTGCCCCAATTGGTCTGGAACAAAGTTGGGAATTAAACCTTGCTTACAATGTTTTTTGAATGTTAAGAAAACTTTTCTTGCATCTTCAAATCTTCCAGTTACAAGCATCAATCCGGGTAGAGAAATGAATGTGTCCCTTCCCCAAGCCTCAAACCAATGATAACCAGCAATAACAGACTTTTGCACATCATCTGTTCCTTTAACTATAAACATGTCTGTAGCCAAAATAATCCAGTTTAACCAATCACTTATAGGAACGGTTTCATGATCTCCATAAAATTTCGCCAATAAATTTTCTCGACTCTTCATTTCTCGCTCGTGTAAGGCTTCTATGTCATACATGGTAACAGGCATTTCAGCCAGAATTTTTAGTGCACCTGTCTTGTTTTTATCTGCAACCGCTATTATTGCAAAATTTTTATTTTTGTTCGCTTCTACATTCACCTCAAAGTATCCAAGCTGATAACAGTCATCTAGGCAATTTTCTCCACGCATGGCCTCCTCGCGATAGTATATTCTCTCAATCCACCTCCCAGCATCATAATAACGCCCGTCTGTCGTTTTCATTATTAGCAAAGATTGAGGAATGCCTAGGAAGCTTACGTTCACTTCGTTGTCTGCCCGCTTTTGGACAAGCTGCCACGGATTTTTAGATCTATCCGTAACTGAGTGAATATGTCTACAGTTTATTAGTGGAAAAACTCGAATTTTAACATCAAAAATATTTTCATTTAAAATTTCATAAATAATTACAGCGGCATTTTTCTCATGAGGCATGAAAATGGTTTTTTGAACTTCAACATTTTGCACTGCATAAACGTATTTTGGGAAGGGTGAAATTGAAAATTCTTTTAGGAATGCATGTCCTTTCGGGAAGATTCCGTTTTGGAACTCGTTGGCGCCGAGCGGATAAATGTTTTTTCCTATGATTATTTCTTCATCCAGTTTTGCTAAGCATATCTGCGGTCTCCTGGTGGATGATAAGCAGCGACGAGCACTCCATGATATTTCCTTGTGTTTATGCCCAAAACCGTGGAGGAGGCATAACCGCCTAAACCATTTGTTATGATCCACTCTTTTTGGATTACATATTCAAAGCTGAGAGAGCATTTCGGTTCAGGGTTATGGATGGCAACACTCATCTACGGCATCAGCTTTGCAACATTTTTTTCTCTTGGAGCACCAAAGAAGTTTGCCACCGGATCGCATTTAATTCTAAACAGCAAGGCATGAGGCTTTTTCAGTCTAGTATTCAGTCAGCGTTTCCGCATAGCCCATGCCCTTAGCGAAGACCAAATCAACAGAATTGTAGACATTTAGAAATTCTGAAGAAACCTCATTCGCAGCAAAGCCCACAGCGTCTGTTCCAGTTGTTATCACTTTGTCTGCAACTCTGGTCATCCCTGAAACTCCTGCATCCTCCAAAGTAGCGTCATTGATCACCGCGCTCCCTTTGACGGCCACAATCACATGTTAAGCCCATGTCCTTCAATCGTTCGACAAGCAGAGTGTCAAAGACAATTTCCCCAGCATTGTCCGCCAAATACAGAACTGTGTGGGCCTTTTTTGCCAGCTCATAAATGTCGTTAGTATCATCCATGACTAAGTTCTTTTCCTGCATCTCGAAGATTTTTCCTCAGATTACTAAAAGAGAATTTGTGCCCTGGTATGTCGAACTCCATCACGTTGCCCACGATCGCACATAAACACGCTCTTTTAAATCGATCTTGCTGCGCATATCCTTCCTCAACGAATTTCCTTGCATAGGCCAGAAGCGTTAAGGCTTTTTCATTGCTTATCTTCTTCCTTTTTCTGTACGGATCATCGTTGCCTGTGACTCTCTTTATTGTTCTATCTCTTTTTGTACCTATATCTGCAGGAACGCTTGTAGGTCTAAACTCCTTGTGCATCAATCGTAACAGTTCACTCATTGCCCTGAAACGCAAGGCAGGGTTTGATCGTAGCCTCTTTGACTTCAGCTGCCCCGCGGCTAATTATACACGCTGCACATTCTGCTTCAACTTTCAAGGTTTTCTTGACTCACTTACGTTTTGAGGCCTGTGCAAACTCACGTATGATTGCATATGGGTCTTTCGCTTTGACAACGCCGCTTGCGACCAACACGCCTTGGGTCCCAAGCTTCAAAGCAGTGGCAACGTCTTCTCCAGTGCTTATGCCGGCTCCGCAGAGAATCGTGACTTTGTTGTTTAGCTGTCTCACAAGTCTAATGGTGTCAGTGACAACTTCAGGCTTAGCCTTCGAGACCGGAATTCCGGTTCCTATCAGTTCAGGCGGCTCGATGGCTATTATGTCTGGTTCGAGCGTTGCTACTGCCATGCTTATGTTCGGGTTGTTAGCGCAAACGCAAGAAACAAGATCATTCTCTCTTGCCAGTTTGACGATAAGGTCAATGTCGGATAGTTTAAGCTGCTTTTCAGAATGGTTGATCAATGTCCCAACGGCTCCGGCTTCTTTCACTGATTCAGCTAGCACGTGTCCAGTGAAGCTGCCAGGAGTTATAGGGTCAATATGCTGAACAAAAACTGGGATCTTAACGATCTGGGCAACTGTTGTTACATCAGCAATTTGCGGGGCTACGCCTACGAAAACGTGCGTTTCTTCGTGTACCTTTTCGGCTTTCTTTGCTATATCGATAGCGTTTTTTCCAGTCGATTCTTGGTACGTTTTGAAGTTGACGATTATCATTGGCTTCTGCAATTTCAGTGCCAAGTCCGTGTTCACCAGTACTAGCGTTAATCTTAACTGCTAATATGGTTTTAGAATGCAGAGTTTAGCTGTGCGGCTGTGAGACTCTTCAACGCCTTCTTTGCCCACGTATTTGCTCATTTCTTGTCGGGAACAAAAACAGCAGCGGCGATGACAGTAGTCCACAGGCCATCCTTGTCGCCTGTTGCCGATTGGGTCACATTTCTCGTTTGAATTATCATGCCGCTGGCTTTGAACAGCTGTTCTTTTTCGTGCCATGCAATCTCTGGGTCAAACTGCAATCCCATGGTTGTGGCAAGCATTGATGCAGCCAAGTCTTCAGCATAATCACCTGCTTTGTCGTCTGGTTGTCCGTAGGAGTGATGCTCTGAAAGGTAGCCATAATTGTTCTTGCCTGATGGGATAGCTACACCTATCGAGGCTGCGATCAGTCTGTGGGGCTCATTCGTTGCATTTCGAGCTAGAACTATGAAGGTTATTTCGCCCGGTCTTTACCATTTTTACGCCATCGTTCTCAACGTGATTGAGTTGCAGCCAGGAGGTATTATGCTTGACACGTTGACCAAGTTCAGATGTTGTATCTTTGCATCTCTCAATGCTAACTCGAAAGATTGCAATTGCTCCTTGTGTTTGCCTACGCCCTTGGTTAGGAAGAAATATTTTGGGAATCATTTTTCTATTTCGCAATAGAATTAATAAAATGCACTTATTAGTCTTTTGTTTTTTTGGTTCTGCAAACTTGCTAGTTGACAAACGATAATTCTAACGTGCATGCCTGTTCCTGAATTAGGTTTTCAGTGGGCTGCGCTGTTGGTTCTGTTTTCCAGATCATATTTGGATCATATACATAGACCGAGGGGGTAGGCTGTGAGCACACACAGCAGAAGGCTCAGCCAGAATATCGTCCTTAAACGACTATGCTTCTGCAACGCGAGAATTGGCAATCATAAGGCGCTACAGTACAACGCTTGAAAAAAAACATTTAGGAACACACATGCGCTCTACCTTCTTTCAATCAGTTCTATCAAAGTCCCATCCGGGTCTTCAATAAAGGCTATCAGCGGTCCAGTTGGGCTAAGCTTAAAAGGCTCGTCTGTGATTGTGACCTTCTCTTTTCGCATTATAGAAATTGTCCGTTTCATGTTTTCTACTTCAAATGCTATGTGATCGAACAGTCGCTCTTCATAATCAGCTTGACTGAACTTTTTCTGTTTTCGGTAGAAGGTTAGCTCAAGCTTTGCACCTTTCCCTCTGGATCTTGAAGGAACGCGATCTCGGCATTGTTTTGCGGTATCTCGCGGCGGCTTAGGAGTTTGAGACCCATCACCCTAGTGTAGAAGTCAATAGTTTTGTCAATATTGCTCGTTCGAATACTTGTATGAATAAATGCCACATTCTTCACCTATTCTTATTGTTCATATCTTCCGGATACAGGAACAGGAGTTCTTAGAGGGGTTCATTTATAATCTTTAACAGGTTTTGAACAGACTTCTTTTCCTCACTGTCCAATGGCAGTGCAGGCTTACGAGGGTAGCCACTTGGTAATCCTTGCAATCTCAGCGCTTCTTTGATGGCTGAGAGCTGATTAAACCTCTTTACAAGTACCTCATTAGCAAACGATATGCGCTTTTGCAGCATTTTTGCCTCCTCGTATTTGCCATTCTTGAAAGTTTCATACAACTGGCTACAGAGTTTGGGAAACACGTTCGCAACGGCGATTACGGCGCCTTTGCCTCCGAGCAAAAATGTCTGTAGCGCTACATCCGCTGTGCCAGCTAACACAGAAATCTTGTCGCCCACCAATCTTATGATTTCTGTTATCGCGCCGATGTTTCCGCTGCTGTCTTTCAATCCAATTATCTTTTCATTTTCAGACACAAGTTGATGAATGAAGGCGGTTTCCAAGGAAAAACCAGTAAACTTTGGAACGTTGTAAACAACTATTGGAAGATCGACGGTTTCCGAGATAGTTCTGTAGTGCTCGTGCATTTCTCTGTTTGTCGGTTTGAAATAGAAGGGCGTAACTATGAGCGCAGCATCCACACCCAAGTCTTTCGCGTCCTTGGTGAACATGATTGTTTCTTTAGTGCTCATGCTTCCTGTTCCTGCAATCACCGGAATTTTTCCATTAACCTCATCCACAACAGTCTCGATAACCTCTCTTCGTTCTTGCCGAGAAAGGTATGGGGCTTCACCATTACTTCCACAAGGCACCAACCCGGAAACTCCGCTTTCCAGCCAGAACCTCACACAAGCTCTAAGCGCTTTGAGGTCGAGGTCGCCTTCACGCGTAAAAGGTGTTACATGAGGCACAAATATCCCGTTTAAAACTAGCCTCGGCATATCTTTACACTCAAGATTTTAAGGTGCAAGCATGGTATATAAGCATGCAATTTCGAACGTTTCCTTGTTTAAGATTAATTGCGTGAGGGAAAAGAATAACAAAGCTTCGCGTATAATTTATTTGGGGTTAGTTAAGTGCCACAGTACCGAAGCGTATTCAAGGACGAAACAAAACTTGACATTACCTACATTCCTAACAGGCTTCCCCACAGAGATAGGGAACTGCGTTTACTAATGGAGTTTTTCAGTTTTATATTGCAGTTTCCCGCAAAAATGGCTCAAAGGGTCATTATATTCGGTGATGTTGGCACGGGTAAAACCGTGCTTTCTCAACGTTTCGGAGTTGACATCACCCACGAAGCTAATAAGCTTGGGATAAATCTCCGCTACGTTCATGTTAATTGCCGCGAATACCGTGGAAGCCTCTTCCTCATACTATATCACATAGTTTCTGTGTTCCATCCAACTTTTCCGAGACGCGGCTACTCTGCTGAGGAGCTTTTACGCATTCTCTTACAAATTTTAGACGAGGAAAACGCGTATGTAATCTTGGCTCTAGACGAGTTTGAAAGCCTCGTTGAGAGGGAGAGCTCAGAAGCTGTTTATAAGCTTACGCGGTTACAGGAAATAAGACAGGATAAGCCTCAAAGACTTTCGCTTATATGCATTTTACGAAACCTAAAAGCAATTGAACAGTTAGATGCTAGCACAAGAAGCACCTTACAGTCTAACATCATAAGTCTTGTGAAATATTCAAAACAGCAGCTTATAGACATCCTTAACGACCGTGTTTCACTTGCCTTTAAGTCCTTAACTGTGCCGGAAGACACTATAAGCCTAACCGCTGAAATTGCCTTTTCTGAAGGTGGAAACGCTCGTTTCGGCATTGAGTTGCTATGGCGGGCTGGAAAATATGCGGACGCTGAGGATTTAGATGTTGTTACGCCGGAATGTGTTCGAAAAGCTGTTTCAAGCATAATTCCAACGATGCGGAAAAGCGATTTAGCCTCCCTAAGTTTTCATGAAAAACTCTTCTTGCTTGGAATAGCCAGAATTTTCAAGGAAGGTCAAAAGGCTTACATTTCTCTCACAGATGCTGAACAAGCCTATGCTGTTGTATGTGAAGAATTTAATATGAAACCACACAGCCACACACAACTATGGAAATACTTGCAGACCCTTTCAGGTGTCGGTATTGTAGAAACTGAGGTTTCAGGGGCTGGCAATCGTGGAAGGTCAACGCTTATTTATTTGTCCAGAATTCCAATTCACGAATTGGAGAAGGAATTAAGTGTCCTTTTAGAAAAGGAAGAGGTGTGAAAATGTTATGGATGTGGAGGATGTTTTCTCTTCAAGGCTAAGAATAAAAATTCTAAAAATCTTAATGCAGGTGGGCGAACTTAATGTTTCTGAAATTGCCCGCAGGCTTGGTGTTAACTACAATACAACAAGTAAGCACTTGAAAGTTTTGGAAGATGAAGGCATCCTTCAGCACAAAGTGTTTGGGAGAATCCGCTTATACAGGCTTAATGAACATTCACCTAAGGCTAAGGGTGTGCAAAATCTCATGGAAGCTTGGGAACACGCAAATAAGCAATAGGCTGTACTAGTTTCTTTATGCGTGGTGCGAAGTTTTGATTAAAGAGGAGTTTGACGAGAAAATAGGTGATTTTGAAGAGGTTTTGCAGAAGGTTGCAAGCGACATAGCCAGCGGCGTGCTCTTCGAAAAGTTTCCACCTTCAGAGTTGCTGAAAAAAACTGAAAATTATGTTAACCGCCTAAGTGATTTGGCAATAAGTAGCGAAGAGCTTATGCTTGTTCTTAAACCAGAAAAGGCTTACACAATCAAGTCTATGTGCAAAAACCTAACGCAAACTCTGGCAACTTTTAAGGAGATTCTCCTTCAGAACACGTCAGACCCTCTTGCAAATTCCCGTTTAGCCTTTGAACAATTAAGAAAAGCCCTGACAGACGGTTCAGATTTTCTTTTTTTGATGCGAGAGGTTAGGAATAATCCTTCCCCGCTTATAAACGCAATACTCACCTACAAAAAAACCTCTGAAACAAAAAGTTCAGTTATAAGCATACAAGCTAAAGAAGATATTCAACCTCTCATAAAGTATGTTTTAAGTCGCATAGACGATTTTAGAGCTGCACTAATTGGTTTAGAAAAGAAAGTGGATGAAATGAAACAGATTATGCGCGAACTTCAAGAAGAAAGCCTAAAAATCCTTTCTAGCAAGACTTCTGCACAACCCAAAGCAATTGAAAACAAAACGGAAAAGAAGCAGCTTTCCCTCTCAAACTTCAAAATTGAAGAAAAATTCGAAGGAAAAAAGGCATGGCAATGGTTGACATATCTGATAAACCAAAAGTCTTTCGTGAAGCAACTGCAACAGGAACTATTAAGCTGAAACCTGAAACTATACGTTTAATTAACAAGGGAAAAATTGCTAAAGGGGATCCGCTTTACACAGCCAAGATTGCAGGGATTTTAGCCGCTAAAAAAACAAGCACATTGATTCCGCTTTGTCATCCGCTGCCATTAACAAACGTGGAAGTCGAAATAAAAGTTTTAGACAAGTCTACTGTGCAAGTTACCTCCACTGTTAAGACGAAAGCTCAAACTGGGGTTGAAATGGAAGCCCTTGTCGCAACTGCGGTTAGTCTCTTAACAATTTGGGACATGGTTAAACAATATGAAAAAGATGCAGAGGGGCAATATCCATCCACGGTCATAGAAAACATTCGTGTTGTGAAAAAAATTAAAGAGGTCAATCCTGAGTGAGCGAAAGCACGAAAAAGCATAAGGCTGAGGCTCCTAAAAAGCTGAAATTCGGCATTTTCGTATGTAGTACATCTCGCTATCAGAAAACGAAAAAAGGCGAACAAGTGGAAGATGTTTCCGGCGATTTGATTGAGTCCTTCCTGAAAAATGCTGGACACACGATAGCTTTCAGAAAGTTGATTCCAGATGATAAAACTTTGATCGAAGAAGGCATACGGCAAGCCTTAGCTTCTGCTGATTTAGATGTTGTTGTATTTTCTGGTGGCACTGGCGTAGCCTCCTCTGACATCACTATAGAAACTGTTTCACCATTCTTAGACAAAATTCTGCCAGGATTCGGCGAGATTTTCAGGCGTTTTAGCTTTGATATGATTGGTTCTGCAGCAGTTTTGTCTCGTGCCATTGCCGGCGTAGCAAAGGGTAAAGCCTTTTTCTGTATTCCAGGCTCTCCTGACGCTGTGAAGCTCTGTTTTGAAAAGCTTATATTGCCGGAAACTGCTCACATCGTTAAGCATGCACGGGAATAACGATGGTTCTAAGCGACAGTTATGGACGCCCATTACTTAATTTACGTGTGGCAATAACGCGACGTTGCAATTTGTATTGCCAATACTGCCATTTGGAAGGCGAAGAAAAGCCTACAGAGAATTTTGCAGCTGAAATGACGGTTGACGAGATTGTCCGCATCGTCAGAATCGCTGTTGGATTAGACATTTCCAAAGTGAAGCTGACAGGAGGAGAACCTCTTATGCGCAAGGACATCGTAGAAATCATCAAGGGCATCGCAGCTATATCAGGCTTGACAGACCTTTCCATGACAACCAACGGAACAATGCTTGCTTCCTTGGCCAAAGAATTGCATGCAAACGGCTTAAAACGTGTAAACATTAGCCTTCCAACGTTGAATGGTGAAGCTTACAATAAGTTAACTGGCGGAAGATTAAGAGATGTTTTGGAAGGTGTTAAGGCTGCCGTTGAAGTTGGACTTTATCCCGTCAAACTTAACATGCTTATCTTGAAAGGTGTAAACGACGATGCTGTTCCGGAAATGATTACATTTGCCAGAGAAACTGGAACAATTTTGCAGCTGATTGAGCTTGAGCCAATAAACATAAGTGGGACATATTATTCGGCACACTATAAATCGTTGGACGAATACGAAAACATGTTGAGGCAAGAGGCGGTGAAAGTTGAAACTAGACAGTACATGCAAAGCCGCCGTATCTATCACTTGCCGAATGCCACAGTTGAAATTGTGCATCCAATAGAGAACACAGATTTTTGCATGCGTTGCACACGTTTACGCGTGACAAGCGACGGAAAACTTAAACCATGCTTAATGAGGAACAACAACCTAGTGGACCTTTTAACGCCCATAAGAAACGGAGCGAAAGACCAAGAACTAAAAGAACTGTTTAAACTGGTGAATCAGAAAAGACGGCCATATAACAAAGAATAAATACGTATAGTGGCACTTCAATTTTTGATATTTTATGCTCGAAGGCAAAAGAATGGAAATACTGAGAATACTGAAAAACCTCTTAAGTGACGGGAGTAATTGCGAATGAAAATTTTGACTTATAAAGAGCTTGAATCAAAAAGCGAGGTTCTACCGTTGATGGATAATGCTTTTGGTTGGCCATACAATCCGAGAACAATGAAAAGACCATAAAATCGATCCAAGATTGAAAAACAGCCCCATTGGTTTTTGCTGCTGTGGAAAATGACGTGCGTAGTTGGTTTTGTTGGTGTGATGGATTTAATTACTCAAACCTTGGATGGAAATGAAGAGTATGTTGGTGGCATCTACGGTGTTGCCACATTGCCAAGTCATGCAAGAAAAGGAATTTCTACGAAATTAATGAATAGGGTGCATGAGCATTTTAGAGAGGAATTATCGTTTTTCGTTCTTATGTACCAGCCACACTCTTGTTGCGTATACAATGTATATGAAGCTGGGTTACACGGACTTGCTAGAAAGACCAAGCGCATATAAAGTGTTAAACCCTAAAAAGGCCAAGGCTACTGCGGAGCAGAAAAGTGGAAAGCTTGATTTTGACAGGCTTCTAAAGGTTTACAGCAAATTTGTGAAAGACAAGACAGGTTTTGTTGTACGAGACAAAGCTTATCTGACAATGTTAAAGAAGACAGGCTACTTTGGCGGCAAGGACTGCATTATCGAAGAGGACGGATACGTTATTTTTAGAAGCAATGTAGGTGGAACCTGGTCTAAGGCAACGTGGATCAGAGAACTTGTTGCATTAAATGCTGAAGAGATGAATAGGCTGATGGAGCTTGTTGAAGCGAAAGCAAAAGACTTGATAATGGACAGAGACGTATTAGACAAGGCTTTACTGCAAGTTTACAAGTCTCGTGGTTACATGATTGAAAAAAGAAGCCACGGACTAATAATGGTTAAACCGTTAACCACCGATGCATCATTCAAAAAAACCTACGGAGACAAATTCTATCTAACAGACCTAGACTTCTTCTAAAACCCGCTAAAACATAAACGCACGCACATTCTGAAAGGCGAATTCTACTCAAAAGTTCAACCTATATATAAGGGAGGGGCTAGGTCACACGAAGAGAAAGGCTCTTCTAAAAACTACACGATACACAAACGTTTGCTGTGCTTACAGCTCCACTATTTTGACTTCACGCTTAACCGTGTCAAGCAACGCAATTGTTGATTTACCACTCAAATATCCGCAGACTTCGCCTGGATTCACAACCAATGTTTTACCTTTTCGATAAATTTCAGCCTTATGCGCATGCCCATGAACTACAACGTCGAAGCTTTCGCTTTCAATCAAAGCCTTTAGAAGTTCCTCTTCATCTCCGTGCAATAAGGCAATTCTTATTCCTTCAACAATTATTTCGGCGAAGTTTCCTCGCATCTCTAAGCTTTCGTACTTGCTGAATCCCTTTTTTAGAAGTTCATGGTCTCCGTCGTTATTGCCAAAAACACCGATTAGTCTTGCTTTTAAATCCTTGAATTTTGGAATAACAAAAGGCGCCACGTAATCCCCAGCATGAAGCACAAGCCCAACATTTTCCTCATTCAACCTTTTTACCGCTTTTTCCACCATTGGCAAACGGTCATGCGTGTCCGAAATTAAGCCAACTAACATTTTCTCACCTTCTTTAACATTTTCATTTTATGAAAAAATAAAGTCTTCTTGGCATATAGAAGTTTGTTCTAGAGAATATTTCGATTATTGAAATACTTAGACATGCGAAACACCACTTAAAACATTCCACAGTCCCTTTTTATCATAGAAAACAGTTCTAAAAGAGGAATATAGAAAATGAATCCTTGGGGCTCAAACCCTACTTCAAAAAGAAGAGATAAGCTCTACATAATTGCGGAAATCTTGGAAATAGCAAAGGACGGTGTCCTGAAAACTCAAGTTATGTATAGGGCAAACCTAAGCTTCACACAACTTAACGATTATCTCAAATTTATGTTAAAAAACGCACTATTAGAAAAGGTTTTGTTGAATGATAAAGAAGTATACAAGGCAACCAAGAAGGGCATGATTTTTCTTCAAAGCTACCGTGAGATAACAGAGCTTCTTAAAACAGAAGGAGATAACTACAAAAACAACGTTAAAATTCCGCCTCCACACCTACTCAAAAGAAATTAAAACCATTAATAAGCAAAAGCGAAACGCAACCAAATCTAAATTATCGCTTCTGCTCTTTCAGATATTTTTTAACCTTCTCTTTCAACGTTGGAAATTCATCAAGCATAGCTTTCATGACTTGCCAGCGAATCTCTTCACCTTTTGGGCGTGCACTCATTTTCTCGAACATCCCATATAGTGTATAGCAATACACCATATAAACTTTTATTTCCAAAAATGACATATATTCCATAAAAATAAAAAGAAAAGTGGAAGTTATTGGACGTTCAATATGTTAACTGTTTTCTTTCGCAGTTTAACAGCAGCCACAGCAACCGCTATTGCAATTGTTGCTCCAATTAGAATCATCAGCAGACCAGTTGGCATCCATGGAGCAACACTTTCAACGCCTATTGATGGATCATGTTCGAGCGTGTTATTGCCGAAGTATGGATACCCTATGAACAAACGCATGTGTTTTCCTGCTGAGATATACGCAGCTGTGACATCTGTTGTATTGTATGTGACTCCATCGGTGACTATGGCTTGCGGGACAAATTTGAAGAAACCTGCAAAGGTAGCGTTGCCTTTTTCAAAGCGTATTCGGAAGCGTTCTGCGCCAACGGTTTTGTAATGGTATCTCATCACTTCCAATGTTATTTTGAGCTACAGAAACTTTGTCGCCCTCAACGTACATGTTTTGGGCTGTAGAGGCACCTTCGGTTAAATCGACATCTTCTACGCTTTCCGCATCATTCTTCGCTGTCCAAGGTTAGTCATATTGATTGATGCCAAGTTAACCCATAAGGCTAGGCCAGACTTGCCCTTTGGAATGTCAAAGCCAAGCTCATCTTAGCTTGTCGATTATTGGTTCGAGTTTGTCAATGTTCCATTCCCAGTGTTTGATCACTATATCGATTTTGAGTTCGCCAGCGTCTGACCGTGTAAGTTGTATTTTCCATAGACATTTTCTGTTGCGGCGTGTTACGTAGAATCTGCATCTAATAATTATGTTGCTTTCGGCAAAATCGAATATTGGTCTATTTCTGGACGTCTACAAGCGTAAAGTTGAAGCATTAGGTATTTCACGTCGTCTATCAGTTACGTTTACTGGACCATCAGATCTCCAATTACAAGCTACTAAACGGCAAATAAGGCGCATGAAGACCTGTATAGTTTCCAATCTCCAGCAATCTTTGTAGAGCTATCATTTTCTTCCAAAGTTCTAGTATGTGCTGTTTTGCGAGTGTAGTAATGCGCTTCTATGCGTTCTCCGATTCTCCATGCTTCGGCTTGGCATCTCCATATGAAATATGGTTTTTCGAAGTGCAGTATTCGATTAGTCCCTTGAATTTAACCACGTTAATATTGCTTGGATCTTTTGTGTACCACCATAAGAACATCGGCTTTTTGCCATCAGCTGGAAACGCTATGGTTATCAGATCATTTTGTATGTAAGTCCATGTTCCGTCAGTTGTTAAGGCTGCAGGTGTTGCTTCTTCTGCTGAGACAGGCATTATTGTTATTAATGGCGTGGCAACGGCAACAAGCAGTATCGCTAGAAAACTTGTCGCAAACAGTTTTTTCGTATTTTTCACGGGTTTTCACCGAAAATAACTTTGTAAATCGGCTTATTAAGAAAATCGTTTCGAAAAAACTCGAATATCGCTTGTTAAGAGTTCTAGAAACCTCGAACTTTATGTGAAACGACCTAACATGAATAGTATTGCTATGTTAAGGTACATGGCTGTTAGGCTTACGACTATGGCTTTATCTAGTCTTATGCCTTTTCCAAAGCACAAAGCCGCAGAAACAAGCAGCAGACTCCAAATTTGTAGAACGAACAAAATATATTGTGAGATAATGTCTGAAAAAAGGAGGTATATGTATGGGAAAATTGCTATTGGAAAGGCTGCTAAGCCAAGGCATGTGAACAGTTGTAGGTCATTTCCAACCCGTCGGTAAAGCAGATAGGTGAAGAGTTCTGCAAAGAGAAATAAGCCTAGCCAATTGAAAATATATAATAGCATTGTGCTTGTGAAACTGTAAGCAGAGTATGGAAAATAGAAGAAAAGTGTTGAGTCAAGTTTTGCATATGCTGTGCCTAATGCGCCTAAAAACAGTATAGCTATCGAAACTGGCAAAAGCTTTAAGGGTTTGGCTGTTTTGGCGAAAACAGGCGAGAGAAAAAGCCATTTTCCTAGGCGGTGGCTGAAAGCTTCGCTTATTTCTAATGTTGCCGGAACGTTTCCTTCCTTCAAAATTTTATATAGCGTTTGCCCGCGGTCATTAAGCTTATACTTGCGTTGCTTGTCTTGTGTTATGAAGTCTGAAAGCATGTCTAAATGGTAATAGACTGTGCCTACGCCTAGGCCTAAGGCTTCCCTTAATTCTTTGAATCCAATTTTCTCTTGAACACCTAGAATTTCAATTATTTTTCGGCGTGCTGGATCCCTTAACAAAGTGTAATACCGCGATAAGTCTTCCATTGAATAAGCTCACCATAATCGCTGAAGCTATATTTTAGAGTGGATATTTATACATTTTTAAGAACTTATACATATTTACAATTTGAATGAAAAGAGCCTTCGTTCTGTTACTGAGGATTTGGAGATTACTTTAGAGACGCACAGGAGAGGCGCAGGGGTCGGCTATGCTAGTGTTGCTACAAGTTCAACGATTGTTCCAGTTTCGCTTAATGTTTTGTGGAGTCAACGCCTAAGATGGTTTACTGGTTGGCTTCATAACACTTTAAACATCCATAGGGATTTGCTTATTAAAAAGTCTTGGTTGACTTTGCTTTTGTGGTATTGCTATGTTTTCGAGTATGGCGGGGCATTTATTGATTTGGCTGCAATGTTTGCGTTTCCGTTTCTTTTCTGGTTTGCACCTGACCGCATCTTTTTTGTTCTTAACCTGCTGGTCTTCGTGCCTTATGGCTTGCTAATAGGCTTCATAAACCAGGCAATAGCCTTGAAATACGCTTATAATAAACACAATTACCGATCTCTGCTCTATTACACGCCGTTTTACCCAATCATAAGATTGATAAATATTCTCGCACGACTAACAAGTTCAGTCAAATATTTGTTTGGCGATAATGGCAGCTGGCATTATGCCAAGAAGTAACATTATTTTCCTTCTTCCACGTATTTTAAGTATCTCCAAACTATGAATCCAAAGAAAGATAGGGCAAAACTGATCATTATAAACATGTCCAGTGTAAGCCAAGGTAAATTTCTATCAACATGCCAGTCACCAGACCATGTCTTAGTTACATGAATCGCCAATATTCCATATGCAACAGTGATTAGGCCATAAATCATGAATGCCTCTGCAATAGACATAAGCAACTTACGTGTATTCATCTTCAACATTCCTTTGTCTTTCACTGTTAATGTAATGCGCATATATATTTTAACTGTTTGTTGCAAAAACCATTTTATCTTTGACCTTGGTTTTTGAGGCTTGGAGGATGCAGGTTGAGGCTGTGCTTTTCGACTTGTTCGACACTTTACTTTTACTTGAAAGTAACGAAGTCTATTACCAGCCTAGCCTCATAAAACTTCATGAATTCCTCATTAAAAGCGGAGTTAATGCTTCCTTTGAAGATTTCAGCCGAGTCTATTTTGAAGTTAGAGACAGATTCTATTCGGAATCTCGCGAAAGCCTAGAGGAACCTCATTTCAGGGTTCGCCTTCTGCAGACGTTGCATAGGTCTCGGCTACGATTTTGACGTTTCTGACCCGATTGTATTGGTGCAACGACGGCCTTTGCAAACGAGTTCATGCGCTACGTCACCATAGACAAGGACACGGTCAGCGTCTTGCAGAAACTCCACGGAAAATACAAGCTTGGACTCGTTTCAAACGTCTTCATCCCAGAAACCGTTTGGGCATTGCTGGAGAAATTCGGCCTAAAACAGTTTTTTGACGTCATATTGATCAGCGGCGAGATCAACCAACGCAAACCCAGCCCAGAAATCTTTGAAAAGGCACTAAAGGCTCTGGATGTGAAGGCTTCAGAAGCAGTTTTTGTCGGCGACATGTTGGACTTAGATGTCGTGGGTCCGAAAAATGTTGGCATGAAAACCATCCTCATCGAGCGTCGGCGCACGGAAGGAATCGGCGGGGTCAAGCCTGACAAGGTCATCAAAACCCTGAACGACCTGCTCGGCGTACTCGCGAATTGCTGATTCAGACACAGCAACGCATATTAGATTCGAAAGAAACGTTTATATCGGCTGAGACGCCTTCAGATTCATTTTGGCGAATGATAGCTAGCCCCGCAATTATTTCGGCGGCGGCTCAACCCCAACTACAAAGGCGTTTAACGCCCTACAGGATGAAGACGGTTGGCCTCCAGTTGCGGGGACAAACATGTGGACCTGACAAGCTTATTATGTTAGGTCTGAATTGGGCTTTGGCGAATTTAGTGGTTGTTTCCCCTCCAAATCCAGTCGACTTTGCGGACGTACAGCCGATAATAAGTGTCTGGCTGTGGTCATAGAAGGAGTGTGTAACTCCGGTTGATCCTGCCGGACCCCACTGCTATCGGGATGGGGCTAAGACATGCTAGTCGTGCGCCTCCTAGCCATGGTGGAGGCGCGGCGCACAGCTCAGTAACACGTGGCTAACCTACCCTTGGGACGGAAACACCCCCGGGAAACTGGGGCTAATTTCCGATAGGTGAAGAATCCTGGAATGGGTCTTCGCCTAAAGGGCGCTTAGAGCCATGCTTCTAGGCGTTGCCTAAGGATGGGGCCGCGGCCGATCAGGTTGTTGGTGAGGTAATGGCTCACCAAGCCTTTAACCGGTTCGGGCCGTGGGAGCGGGAGCCCGGAGATGGGCACTGAGACAAGGGCCCAGGCCCTACGGGGCGCAGCAGTCGCGAAAACTTCGCAATACGCGAAAGCGTGACGGGGCTATCCCGAGTGCCGTCCGCTGAGGATGGCTTTTCCCTAGTGTAGATAGCTGGGGGAATAAGGAGAGGGCAAGTCTGGTGTCAGCCGCCGCGGTAATACCAGCTCTCCGAGTGGTGGGGACGATTATTGGGCCTAAAGCATCCGTAGCCGGCTGGGCAAGTCCCCCGTTAAATCCAGCGATTTAATCGTTGGACTGCGGGGGATACTGTCCGGCTAGGGGGCGGGAGAGGCCGACGGTATTCCCGGGGTAGGGGTGAAATCCTATAATCCCGGGAGGACCACCAGTGGCGAAGGCTGTCGGCTAGAACGCGCCCGACGGTGAGGGATGAAAGCTGGGGGAGCGAACCGGATTAGATACCCGGGTAGTCCCAGCTGTAAACGATGCAGGCTAGGTGTTAGGGCGGCCACGTGCCGCTCTAGTGCCGCAGGGAAGCTGTTAAGCCTGCCGCCTGGGGAGTACGGCCGCAAGGCTGAAACTTAAAGGAATTGGCGGGGGAGCACCACAAGGGGTGAAGCTTGCGGTTTAATTGGAGTCAACGCCGGAAATCTCACCGGGGGCGACAGCAGGATGAAAGCCAGATTAAAGGTCTTGCCAGACGAGCTGAGAGGAGGTGCATGGCCGTCGCCAGTTCGTGCCGTGAGGTGTCCTGTTAAGTCAGGCAACGATCGAGACCCGCATCCCCAGTTGCTACCAGCCATGCGTTGGGCACACTGGGGAGACCGCCGCCGATAAGGCGGAGGAAGGAGCGGGCCACGGCAGGTCAGTATGCCCCGAATCTCCCGGGCCACACGCGAGCTGCAATGGCAGGTACAATGGGTTCCAACCCCGAAAGGGGGAGGCAATCTCTAAAACCTGCCGTAGTTGGGATCGAGGGTTGTAACTCACCCTCGTGAACATGGAATCCCTAGTAATCGCGCGTCACTATCGCGCGGTGAATACGTCCCTGCTCCTTGCACACACCGCCCGTCGTTCCATCCGAGCGACTCTTGGGTGAGGCGTGGTCCTTCAGTGGCTGCGTCGAATCTAGGTTTCGTGAGGGGGGAAAAGTCGTAACAAGGTGGCCGTAGGGGAACCTGCGGCCGGATCACCTCCTAAGAAAGTGTAAGCCTTGCAATGCTGACTGGAGGAGAAAGGAAGAAACCACAAAACGCTAAAGCCCTAATTATTGTAGTTTTTGAAGGTTCTTTTGCTCTCGGACACACTAGACTCCTCCCTTATATATAGATTGAATCTTTCATTAGAATTTGTAGTGAGCATGATGTTTAGTCTTTTGCAACTTGCCTTTACTGTAGGGAATAAATTCTCTAATCTCCTCGACCGACAGCCTTTAAAATGGTTTCCTGCACTTTCTTTGACACCTTTCCAGCCAAAGACCTGAAGAACATGCTTAAACAGTTCTTTACCATTAAAGTCTCCTGGCACAATAATAACATAAGCATCTGCCTTCGCTTTAACAGCGTCCACTGGTCCACCGCCAATGCTGAGCCCGCCTTCTTCTTATCACTGACAACGCCAATGGCCATTCTAAGCGGAACGTCCGCGCATCCAGTTCCTTTCGCCACGAACAACAAATGCTCCATGAGGCACATATTCGCCGGAAGGCCCACCTTTCTCAGTTGGTCTGGCTTAACCCAATAAACATCTACCGTTGCGAAGCCTTCACGCCAGCCTCTAGAGAATGCAGCGGCAAACTCTCCTGCTTCACGTAAACATTGCTCACTAGGCATTTTTCCTTCAGTTTTGACGACGACAAAGGGTGCGCCGACAATGTCAGCGTGAAAAACAACATCATCCGCACTCCGTGTGTTTCTTGATCAAAACCTCATTGCTAACCGCATCTTTGCCAGCGACAACCAAAAATCCATCGGAAGAGACAAACCACCGAAACTTTTCAAACCATTCTTTATGCTTAATTTTGTGTTTAACAAGCTCTTCCGCGGCGTCGGCTGGTTTAACATGCTCTAAGGTTTCCGCCTTCTTAATCTTAGCTTCAACTCTCCACCAGCTTCTTTCGAGTTTCATCTAAAGCAGCTTTTGCACCTTCCAACTTCTGTTTAGCCCGTTTGCTCCGCTCATAAAAACGCCCAGCACCATCAAACAAGTTTATCATGAAAATTCAAACCAAACCGTAAACCATCCACACAAACATTAACCACTAAGCCTTTAGCATCAAAAGACTCAAAAAACACGCTAGGCTTCAAACCAGAACGTTTTTCAGCCAAAACCCCAGAAACAATAGCATTCCATTCTTTCCCGCTTTTTTGGCAGCCAAAAACCTGTCTAACAAGATTTGAAGCTCGCCAACATGCGCATAAATTGCGTCTCCAATATTCCTGTCCTTTACAGTCTCAGCCTTAGACTCAGCTAAAGCCTTCTCTTGACTTTCAATAATCCGTTTAAGCCTCTCTGCCTCCCGCTTTAACTCTTCAATCTCCAAACCAGCCCCAGCCCTTTCAACGACGGCAACCCTAACATAAAACTCGTCCAAAGCCTCATTAAAACTGTCGTAAGGCTGATGTTTAAAACCTTCATAACGCCTAAGCCTAAAAGGAACAACATCAACAAACCCGCCCGCTTCATCCAAAACAACATAAGGCTCCAATTTATCGCTCAAAACCTGAGAAAGCAAACCCTGCAAACTATCAAAAATTGCATCAACATCAGACTTGCTCAATGCGTTACAAGGCTTAGTCTTGTCAATACTAGCCCTAAACAAAACCTCCTCAGCATGGACACCGCCAATGCTCAAAAATCTTGCAAGAGCCCGCACAACCTCAACATCGCCAAAATTTCTCAACTCCTCCGAAATTCTTCCTCGCTGACTTTAAACGGATTCTTTCCACTGGGAGGAGCAAAAACAAAAGCCTCACCTCGAAGAATGTTGCGGTCTCGCATCCGTTTGTAAGCCAAAGCATGCAGAATTTCGCCTTTTTCGTCCACCAAGATAATGTTGCCTTCGCCGAAAAGTTCCAAAACAAGCCGTAACTCGCCTGCTTTGGTCTTAAAAGAAAAAACAACAACCCTTTCAAACTCGTACTGCTCTATATCTGTTAACCAGCCATTTCGCAGATACTTCCTCAAAGCCATACAAAAAGCAGGCGGCACCAAAGGCTTCTCCACCATATAAGAAGTTAAATGCAGTCGCCTAGCAGATTCCAAAACCAGTCCAAAAACAGGTTTCTCAGGCTTATGGAGTTTTAAAAGTAAGGTTTTAGAATTCAACTGGTAAACGTTGCTGACACGAGAATCTAAAATAGTCTCTTTCAACTCTCGAACAACAGCAGACACATCAAAACTTGTAAACTCCTTCTTCCGCAACATGCACCACTTTCCAAGAATTTATAACCGCTGCCAAACTATAAATAGACAACTTTAAAACATAATCTGAAACATAAAATGAAAAAAGGCGCAAAAACAATGAACGCACTACAAAAAATATATGCCCTAAGAATATCCCTAGGCATAATGGCAGCTTTTCTTGGCTTGGGTTACTTAATAGTAGCAGGGTCAATCTCCACAAACTTGGTCCTTAATCCTTCTGTAGAAGTGGGAGAAATAGGGGCAACAAAACCAAACTATTGGTTTCCATCCGAAAATGGTACGGAATGGAGCACAGCATATGCCAGAACAGGGTCTAGAAGTTTAAGAATAAACGTTAATAACGCTAGTGCCGAATGGAAAAGCAACGCGGCAATAATCGACTAGGAAACACATATCAAATACAGGGCTTCTTCAGGGGACAAGTTACAGCAGCCCAATTTTTGCTAGTAGGCAGATGGTTTTCAGATTCACAAGGCGTTAACTCCATAAAAGAAGACATAATTACTATACCAGTAGGTAACTATACGCAATGGTTACCCCTAGGACTTGCGCTTACCGCTCCAAGTGGGGCAAAAAGCTGTAGAATTCTGTTCCGAGCTGTAAATGGCTCTGGAGACCTATATGGAGATGACTTTGAAGTTAGGCAAACAGAGTCTTTAACGAAGCTCCTGAATAGCTTATCCATAGCCGTAATAGTCTACCTAATATCCTACTACATCATAAAACGGATATTCAGATTGAAGGTGGAAAAACCCCAGAAGCTCTTTACTATGGGAATAGGTATATACTTCATTTCGTGGCTGGTCTTCTGGGTTCTTTATACACAATAATCGCGGTAGCTTAGTCTTACTCTTTAAGGAAATCCTCAATTGTTACTTGGCTTTTATCACTCTTCAAAGTTTCAGGCTTTCCCTTCTCAGAAGCTACGCTATTAGCGTTCGGAACTTTCGCAACATCAATTCTGCTGAGCACACGCATACAATCAGCCAAAGCCGAGAAAAATCCACGATCAAAATCGCCATGAAGCCTATTCTTTACGTGCTCCAAAAACTCTCGCCTATAACCATGCAAAGCCGCCTTATCATTTAAATCCAACTTTGAGAAAAAGGCAGACGAGTCATTATTGTTCGACCGCCGCGCAAGCAACATCCCATACAAAGCCCTAAAATAACCCCTGTTCCACTCCGTCTTATGCATTTTCTGCTTAATCCTCTCCAATTCACGCTTAGCTTCAGCAAACTGCCTATTAACCACAAGTTGAAAGTAACGCGTTACCAAAGCTGAGGGGACAGGCATCTTCAACGCCCACGTGACTTCGATTTCTCTTCTTCAGAAACATCCTCTATGCCGTTCTCAGTTACTTTAAATATTTCCTCACCCTCAGGCAAATATGGACTTGAAACCAAACGGGCAATCCGCACAGGACCATGAGCAGCTCTCCGCAGATAAATACGCGTGTGGCTCGTATGCCCAACTATGTGACCGCCAATGGGATAAACCGCATCTCCGAAAAACACGTCTGGCTTAGCCATAACCTGATTCGTCACAACTGCTACAGCGTTAAAAGCCCTGGCCAAACGAATAAGCTTATGCATGTGCTTATTCAGCTTCTGCTGCCTAGAAGCTAACATCTCACGCCCGAGATACTCGCTTCTAAAATGTGCAGTCAAAGAATCAACAATAATAAGCTTCACATTATTCGCTTTAATCACTTCATCAGCATTGTCGAGAAGAAACATTTGATGATCAGAAGTATACGCCTCAGCATAAATAATGTTCTTAGCAACCTGTTCAGGGTCAAGCCCTAAATGCCTAGACATCTGCACAATCCGCTCAGTTCTAAAAGTATTCTCAGTATCAACATACAATGCAGCGCCGCTGAGTCCACCCCTTTCAGGAGGCAACTGAACATTCACGCATAACTGATGGCAAATCTGACTTTTTCCAGTGCCATACTCGCCATAAAACTCGGTTATAGTCTGTGTTTCTAACCCGCCATCAAGCATTCTGTCTAAGGGTTTACTACCAGTTGTTAAACGCAAAACGCTTTGACGCATCTTGAGAAGCTCATCCGCCCGAATAAAAGCAACACTGATCGAAGAACGTGCAGCCTCAATGATGGCGAAGGCTTTTTTCTCGCTGATGCCTGCAGGCTCCAACTCTCGGGCAGTAGCCATAGCCAAAGACTCAACCGTGTGAAACCCCAACTCCCGCAGTTTCTGAGCGGTAGCCGGACCAATCCCTGGAAGATCCTCCAAAAACTCGTATTTTTTCTTGACAGCGCTCTTCTGATTCGCTCTTCCTCAGCCATCAAACCATTTCTCCTCTTGTAACTTATGAAACAGTTAGGTCAAGCCATATTTAAAACACACGAAGCACATAGTGCCTAGACCATGGAGAGATAAGTTAAAGTGAAAGAAGACTAGTTACTTAAGTTTTTTGCGGGTGAACAAGACAAGATATAAGTACACGAATTATTCATAAAACCGACAACAAGAAGAGGGAAAAACGTTGGAAACAGCAAAAATCGTGGAAAATGTTGCTTTTAACATTTTAAAACAAGCAGTAATCTATTTGCCAGAAGACGTTAAACAGGCACTGAAAAAGGCATATGCCGAAGAGACAAGCGAAACAGGCAAAACACAACTAAAAGCAATTCTGGACAACATTGAACTTGCCGAAAAATATCAGGCTCCAGTATGTCAAGACACGGGCACAATAATATTTTATGTTAAGGCTGGTGCCAAAGCAAAAGACCTCGACAAAATTGAAGAAGCATTAATAAATGCCACGCGGAGAGCTACAAAGGAAGTTCCGCTAAGACCAAATTCAGTTGATCCATTCACTCAGAAGAACAGTGGAGACAACACTGGAAGATACATACCGTTCCTGCACTGGGAAATCGTGCCCGGAGACAGTCTAGAGCTAACCGTGATGACAAAGGGCGGAGGCTCAGAAAACGTTTGCGTGACAGGAATGCTCGTACCCGGGCGAAGGAATTAAAGGATTGAAAAAGTTCGTTATTGACGCTGTTATAAAGGCTGGCGCTCAACCATGTCCACCAAACATTTTAGGCGTCGCAATCGGAGGCGGAGCAGACATAGCCATGAAACTAGCTAAAAAAACACTGCTAAAACCCTTAAACGAACCTAACCAGACCCAGAAATCGCCAAACTTGAAAAAGAAATATTTGAAGCTGCAAACATGACTGGAATCGGCCCAATGGGATTAGGCGGAAAAACCACGGTTTTAGGCGTACATGTGGATTATGCTTTTAGGCATCCTGCATCTTTTCCTGCAGCTGTTGCTTTCAATTGTTGGGCTGCTAGAAGAGCTTCTGCGAGGATTAACGCAGATGGAACGGTTGAGTATTTAACGCATAAACTAGAAATGGTGAGGTGAAGAAGAATGGCTGTTTACAAATTTAAGACACCAATTTCTGGAGGAAGATATTCGCAAACTCAAAGTGAACGACGTGCTTTACGTAACTGGAACAATAGTAACAGCAAGAGACCAAGCACACAGGAGAGCTCTAGAATACTTTAAGCAAGGAAAACCACTTACCGCTAAACCTTGAAGGACTTAGCCGTTTTTCACTGTGGTCCAGTAGTGAGTAAGGAAGGAGAAAAATGGATTGCTGTTGCTGCAGGTCCAACAACAAGCACGAGGATGGACATTTTCGAGGATGAGTTCATCAAAAACTTCAAGGTTCGAGTAGTAATTGGCAAGGGTGGAATGGGAAAGAAGACAACTGATGCAATGGCTAAATATGGCGCTGTTTATGGTGCTTTCACTGGTGGAGCCGCAATATTGGCTGCAAGAGCCATAAAAAACGTCAAGAGTGTCGAGTGGCTTGATTTGGGAACGCCTGAAGCCATGTGGATTTTCGAAGTTGAGGAGTTTGGTCCGTTGGCTGTTGCTATTGACTCGCATGGAAACAACATTTTCATGGATGTCCAGAAGAAGGTTGAAGAGAACAAGCAGAAGATTTATCAGAAACTTGGTTTGTCGCCTTAGTTTCAACCACTATTTTTCTGTTTATTTTTGTTTTTTGATTATTGATAGCTAGTTTGGATTCTGTTTAATGTTTCGGAAGATTTAATATTCAATCTCTACATCCATTAACCGTGAGGCAAAGCCATGTTCAAAAACTTCAGAGACAAAATAGCCCTTTCCGGAATTACAGTGCTGATGATAGGTGTAGCCCTACTAATAGTCACTTTCTTAAGCGCCTACGGATTCCTAACCCAGAGCCTATCGATAATTGCTTCTGCAAGATTTGGTGCAAACATTCGGCGAAGCATTGGCGCCTTTGATTGCCACTTGCATACGCATAATGTACCTTGGAGTAATGGGTTGGATAGGCTCGCTATTAACGATAAGAGGAGTGACAATAATCACCCATACGCCACAGATGCCGACCGTTGTTCCACAAAAGCCAATCCCAGCTCAACAAAAACCATTACCTCAGAAGGCAAAAGCAGAAAAACCGCAGAAAGAAACTAAGCCGGAAGCTAGACCGTCAGAGCCAGAATTTGTGGTTATACCCTCAGAGCAAGTTTTGCAACCGCAACCAGAGCCAAAAGAACCGCAGAAAAACGATTCTTCACCGCAATCATCCAATCATTAAAATCACATATTAAACGCCCGGAAAAGGGGCAGCCATGCGAATACCAATTCGAATGATAGGCATAGCCACAACGTTTTTCTGGATATTCCTAATTGCTTTTTTCGTTTCCGCAGTTTATTCTGTTAAAGATGTGCATTTCGATTTTGGCGAACCGCAAATGGATGTAACTTCAGACAATAACGTAGTTTTCTCTCTGCCGATGTCAATTGCAAACAGTGGCTTTTACAACATAGGCTCTTTCAACATATCAACTGAAATCTCAGATAAAGAAGGCTTCACCATCACGCGTGGATCCACGTTTGTACCTGTTATAAAGAAAAACGATGTCGTGACCATAACTCACAACATGACGATAGATCTTAATGATTTGTTGCAGCAGGACAAAAACTACTTGTTCAATGATACTGAATTGAAAATTTATGAAGCAGTAAGCATGAGAATTGCGGATGTGATTCCAGTTCAAGCTTCAACAAATTTTTCCATGCCTTGGGGTGCACCACTATACAATTTCACTTTAGGCGAGCCTACATATGCGCCGTATAATCTTACTCACTTTAGGGTTACGATTCCAATAAGCTTTGAAAATCACGCCTTTTTTGATTTGGTTGGCGATATGCAAATCCGAATGTATAATAGCACTAGTGCGCGTGTGGGCAGAGGAAAAACAAGCCTAGAAGCTTATGCTAACTCGCCTTATAACGGATTTATAGAGTTTTATGTTCCGATGACTGGAACGACTCCGACTGGGCGGTTTGAAGTCTATTTTTCTACTTCAATATTTGATTATGGTCCTTTGGTGATTCATTATGGCTGACGCCGATAACAATTTCAAGAAGAAAATTCGGAACTTTACGTTTAAGGCTTTAAAGGCAACTGTGAAAGGGATTCTTTTCTATGCAATCTACTTTGTTTTATGGATGTTTTTGGCTCCAATTTCGTATATGGTTCCTGGTTTGCAGCAGATGATTGAAACTTTTGTCATGGTGTATATCTTATTAATGATTGTTGGAGAACTTGCTTCCGGAACAATCTTTCAATACTTTTTTAATGTGGCTAAGGCACTGTTCGTGATTGGCTATTTGATCTTCTCGTTAAACGGTGGAATATTTGGCTTAACATTCCAAAATGTAAGTTTGATGGTTGATCTTCGATTGTTTTTGGCGATTGCTATGCTTCTTAGTTTGTTGGGGCTTGCAAAATCTGTGCTTCAAGCAATAAATTACATGAACGAAAAAGCAGAATACACACGCATCTAGTCTCATTCACTTATTTTTTGACGGGAGTTCGCAACTCATCACGTATGCGCCTTCTCCGTCAGCGTAGTAGCCGTGGATTGTGCGGGTAACTTGAAATCCCAACTTCTTGTAAAGGTCAATTGCTGGCGTATTGGTTATTCTTACTTCTAGAAAGCATTGTTTCGCATTGTGTAAGCGCATGCCTTCCATGGCTTCGGTGATTAAGGCTTGTCCTATACCCTTACACCTGTATTGAGGCAGAACAGCCACCGAAACAATGTGCCCCTTCTTAATTACGCCACTAAAACCAAAATTTGATAAGCCCAGTTCTACGCGGCACATTATATAACCAGCAACTTCCCCATTTTCCTCAGCAACGATGAAAGTTTCGGGAAATCTTTGATACAAATCGATGAAAAAGTAGTCCGTATAATTTTCTGGTAAACAAACACTGTTAATATGCACTACACTTCGCAGGTCATTCTGGGTGAATTTCCGAAGTTTGAAAGTCTTCTGCAAGATTTCTTCTCCACATCAGCTTTAGAGGGATTAATCAGTTTTCCTATTTAACCGCTTTGAGGAGGCATTTGCCCCTCACTTGTCTTAACCTCTGGATGTGTAAAGTTTCCATAAGGCATCGCCCAAACCTTAGCGTTTTTACCAACAATGTTAAAAGCTTCATTTAAAGCGTCATTTACCGCCCTAGCCGTTTTCAATTTGAAAATGTTTGTGCCATAATAGTCCGGCATCAGTGAAACCAAAATAATCTGATGGTTCTGCAACGCTTTCAACAAATAATATGCTTTATGCCCGCCCAAAACAAAATTACGCTTAATTTCCCTTTCAACAGCCTTTATATCGCTAAACTTAACCATCCAATCATAAAAGACCTGATTTCCATGCCCTTGTGAACATTCAGCCAATAAAACTATCACGCCACCACGTTTGACGACTTCAAGGGCGCTGTCAACACCCTTGTAGGCTTGGAAGAGGTTTACATCTGCTGGATACCCGCCTGGACTAACAACAACTATGTCTGCTTTACGGTCTACGGGTATCCGGTACATTTCGTCAACAACTTTAACGCCCTCGTAGAAGGCTTGTTCTAAATCGCCCGCGAAGGCTTTGACAACCTCACCTTTACTGTTAGTTACAACGTTTAAAATGAAGTCTACCTTAGCCAGTTTTGCGGCTTCAACCATGTCCTCGTGAATAGGATTTCCATCCAAAACTCCTGTTTTTGCGTTTGGATGCAGAATCATGGCGTGATTATGCTTTATTGTTTCCTCACCTGAAACCGCTGGCAAAACGCTCTTTCTCCCACCACCATAACCTGCATAATAGTGAAAACAAACATCCCCTGTAAGAATTTTTACGTCTGCCTCGGCGAAAATGCGGTTTAAGTAGACCTTTGTTCCATGTTTCTGAGTTGTACCTACATAAACCAAGTCTTCTGCCTTGCAGTCATGGCTTATGGCTTTTACACGATTAAGAACAGCTTCACCCAAAAGCCTAACAGCTTCTTCACGTGTAACAGCCTTATGCGTCCCACAACCAAAAATTATCGTTATATTTTCATTTTTAACACCAGCCATGTTTAACTCATCAAGTATTGGCGGAATCATCAGATGGCTTGGAGCAGGTCTAGTCGCATCATCAACAACTATTGCCACTTTATGTTCGGGCTTAACAATTTCACTTAACTTTTTAGAACCAACAGGCTCTTTTAAAGCCCTTTCAATCTCAGCCCTAGCGTCTAGTACGCTAGGCTTCTCTTTAGGTTCTATTAAACCCAGAAAATTTTGTGTTGGAACCCTCACACAGACCTCTGTTTTTCCGTAGGGAAGCCAAACATCAACCATGAACCATCACTATGAATATGAAAACACGCAAACAGCAACTATTAAGCATTACCAAAAAACACAAAGAGTGTTAGTAATGCTAATATGTATACGTGCAGAAACTAAGCCTCATATTTGAAGATTCGCTGGTTCATGAAAAGAAAAGTGAAGCTAATAGACCATATTATTAAGCCTTAACAAAACGAGGATACACCATGCTTATTCAATATGTTTCCACGTTGCATTCTTTAAATTATTCGACAACAGCACAAGTTCTTTAAAACCCAAGCCCGATAATTAACAACTGTGAGGAACTAAACATGTCAATCAAAAAATCTCCTGCAAAAAACGAAATCTTGTTTGTATGGTTTAACCGTTATGCTGGAGTAACCATTAAAACCCCCTCAAAAACACTCTTAGTAGACCCCGTAGATGTTAAACCTCGAGACTTCAAAAATGTTGACGCAATTTTGATTACGCATGAACATTATGACCATTTTGACCAGTCCCTTGTTTTAGAAATCCATAAACAAACACTATGCGTGGTTGTGGCTGACCCAACATCTGCAAGAAGATTGCGAAACGTAATTCCTCCAGAAAAATTGGATGAAGTTCAGCAAGGTTCGGAGGTGAAGATTGGAGAAGTTTCTGTGAAGACTGAAAAATGTAACCATCCAGCAGCTACGCCTGTATCTTTTGTAATAACAAGCGAAGACGGCGTCAAAGTTTTCCACACAGCAGATAGTCTACCATTTCCAGAGATGGCAGCCATTGGCGAAAGGGAAAAACTTGATGTTGTTTTCTGCACCGTTGGAGTTGCGCCTGGCACATCGCCAGAAACGGGCGTTGACATTGCAAAATTAACAAAACCGAAAGTTGCGGTTCCCTACCATACTGGCTCAACAGAAGACTTAAAGAAGTTCGCTGAAATTCTAAAGAAGGAAATGCCAAAAGTCACATGTTTAATACCTGAAATAGGGAAAATCTACCAAGTTTCTAAACGGACGTGAAACATTGCCTATCGAAAAAAGCAACGAAACAATCAAAGTTGAAATCTGCAAAATCCTAAATAAAATAGGCGCCCTACAATTCGGAGCCTTCAAACTCACAAGCGGAAAAATAAGCCCCTATTATATAGACTTAAGAATAGTTCCAAGCTTCCCAGATGCTTTTAAAAAAGTCTGTGATTTTTACGTAGGTTTCATAAAAAACGAAATAGACGAAAAAAATTTTGAGAGGGTGGCCGGAATTCCAGTTGCCGGCATGCCATTTGCATCCTTAATTGCCTATAATTTACAAAAACCATTTCTATACGTCCGTAAAGGTGTCCGTCTCCATGGAAGACAAAGAAGAATAGAAGGAATCCTTGCACCCGGAGACCATGTTTTACTAATTGACGACCTGATCACAACTGGTTTATCCCTGAGAAAGGCGGCAAAAGCCATAATGGCAGAGGGTGGAGTAGTGACTGAGGCAGTTGTGCTTCTAGACAGGGAGGAAGGTGGAAGAGAAAAACTTGAGAAAAGCGGAATAAAGCTTCATGCACTGCTTAATGTTAGCGAGATAGTCAACAAGCTATACGAAATAGGAGCAATAGACGAAGAGCAGTTGAAAACCATTTTGAAGCAGATTAAAAAAGGAAAAGGTAATTTAAAGCATGAAGTAAAGTTATTCATAGAATATAAGTTCTTGCTCCTCCAATATTTTGTGGAGCTTAAGCACCGCGTCATAAACGTCCTGTTCTTTCTTCGCCCCTGTGCAAACAAGTTTTCCACTAGCAAACAACAGTATAACAACTTTGGGCTCATCCATTCTGTAAATTAAGCCTGGGAACTGTTCGGGCTCGTACATCGTTTTTCCAAGGGTAACAGCTGACTTTTCCAAGTCTATCATACCGCCTAGACTTGCAGAGGCAACAATGTTTTGTATCTTTAGCTCAGGCTTGCTAATGATGATTATTCCACCTTTTTTCAGTTCTTTAATAACTTTTATAACTGCTCTGCGGGCTTCCTTTTCCGACTTTGCACCTGTGCAAACCATTTTTCCAGAGTTAAAAATTAAGGTAGCTGTCTTCGGTCTTTTAAGCCTGAATACTAGTCCGGGAAACTGTTCTGGACGATATTCTACGCCTGGAAAACCCTTCACAATAGCGTTTAAATCAACTTTCTGGTTTAGGGTTGCAGAAGCAACAACGTTTTCGATGTTTATTATGGCTTTAGATTTTGGCATGAAACATCACTTAATATACTGAATGCTTAAATACCCTTTATAAAGCCTTAGGTTTCAAGAGCGTTTTTGATGCTTTTCTTCGGTTTAGTTTCAGCTTTTTTACCTGTAAATTTTGGAATAACAAACTCAGCAATTAATACAATAATAATTATTAAAACGACTATTATGAATATTCCAGAAGAGTTCTGCATAAAAAGCGCAATGTGCCCAACCCAAGGAATTCGAAAAACAACCTTACCAACCAAAAGCTTTTCGGAAATCATACCATGCCATGTGTAATTTTCACGATAATCATACCATCGGTCACATTCAGATACGCTTAGTATTTCAGGCCATTTATGAACCCCTATTCCATCACCTTTCGTTCTAAAATAGATTATGCCATTTCTTTCTTCTTTCGCTACTACTTTAGTTATGACTAACTCACCCTATTATCGTAAAATGAAAAACCAAAATGTCACTGTTGGGATATGCAACTCTAACAGTCTACAGTTGACTCCTTGAACTATTACTAAATCCTCTACGTGCAACGTACGTTCAAAGGGATGCATCAAACCATCACAATTAAGTTGAAAAACACACATGTTACTTGAGGAAACTGGTAATATCGGGTATTCAGTGTTTAACATAATCTTTGAAGCAAACCAAAAACCTAGAAATCCTATGGCAATTGCCGTTAAAAGTATAAGAACTTTCAAGATTTTTTTCCATGATTTTTTTATTGACTTCTTTAAACTTGATTTTTGAGATAAAAACTGCATATTCTAAAATTAGCATTTACTTATATATAGAATTAAGTTTCAACCTTGTTCTAAGTCTTTTATCCAAACTGTAAATATTTATTTGCCATCCAAAGGTTGAGGAATACAAGAATCAAAATTGAAACTTGCATCCACGAGAATGTCGGAACACCTGGTCGTATAGCCCCATTTACCAAGCAATCGATCTGGTACGTCAAGAAACCTTGAGACAGAAACGCCTCACTAACGTATCTAAAGCTTGCTTGATATTGCAAATCAGAGTATAAACCGCGAATAGTTACGTTCTGTCGAGGTTCAGCGCCTATTTGCCAAAAAGTGAAAACCCCAAATAGATTAAAAATCATGAAACCTATGAGGAGCACATTTAAAATTAGAAAAAAAACTATACCAATATCCAGTTTTCCAAATAATTTCCTTTTTTCATGCGGCTCCTCTTTAATAGATTTCTTCTCTTCATCAGTGTCGAAAAGTAGTGATAATAAGATATTAATTACAATAATTATCACAATGATGAAGTAGTAAAAATTTCCCAAAGCGTTGACGAATAAAGGAAAGTTACCCACATATGGGATTCTTGCTATTACTTTCCCAATAAGGTAGGTCTCAGAAATCGTTCATCAGAACCTATGGGATTATTGTCTCCTGTTTGTAGTAATCCAGTAACCGTCGACTCCGGATTCTCGATTTTAACTGCTCTATGTACGATACGTTTATCCGGTTCGTATGGGCTTCTATAAACAACGATATCGCCTGTTGTGTAATTTGCCTTTATTTGGGTTACAGGTAATCCTTGAACTATTATCACGTCGCCTACATTTAATGTTGGTAGCATGCTTGTAGAAACTACAGCTAACGCTGGATATTGTGTGTTTAGCACTAGTTGCGAGCCATACCAGAAACCAAAAACTATTACTATCATTAAGATAATCATTATCGCTGTTTGGAAATACTCGTTTTTCCATAATTGTTTAAGTTTTGTTACTGCCAATGTTCTGCCTTCTGTTAGATGAAGCGTTCTTGTTGATTTAGGCTTTCATGTTTTAAAACTTAACGCTTTTAAATTGGAAAAATAGGGGGAAGGCGGGTAAGCTTAAAGTTCTGTGCTTACCTTGATTTTCTCTCGATTCCCTTGAACTTTTAAATCTTCTTTTTGCTCAATACTTCTCGGAATGGTTTCTTACATTTCGGACAGTCGAAAAGTCCAATTTCCAGCTGCATTCTTTTTCCTGCTTTGTCTGGGCGTCCAGCCATAGTCCACTTCTTCTTAGGTGCTGAAATAACGGTTCCACATTTTGGACATTTAGCCATTTAATTTCCTCCAACATTCTCGATAACCATGGTTTCATATGATGATACATAAAAAACTTTCCATTGTTTTCGAATAGAAAAACTCCATCCTAACATCAAGTTTAAACATGTTCTTTACAAAAGAATGAAACAACGCTTCAAAAACTTTTAAGTTAAAGCCTAAAAGCGCTACATAACCGAGTGAAAAAGGTTATGGGGAAAGAATATGGCTTCTATTTTATAGCCTATGATGGTTTTTGATGGAAAGATTCAGCATAAATCCATCAATAGTAACCGTTAGATGGACACCAGTATGTTCATTATTGATTATGAAGCTTCATTTCAAAAAACAGATTTAAACAAAAAAGACATAGGAGAGAAGACCAAAATTGAGTTGAACATGCTAAAATCAACATGCCATTCGTTCCGTTAAACTTGGTAACATAGACTTCATTGTTCTAGGCTTTTTGAGAAGTTTCCAAAATGCTTTTACCTATGGTTTTCCGCTTATTCTCTAGCATTTGAGGTTTAACCAAACTTGAAAGAGTCTCCGAAAAATGTTTTTGATTTGCTTGTTAAGCCCGTTCGAAGGCTTGTTGAGCAGAGGGGATTCTCAAAACCAACAGAGCCGCAGGAGAAGACTATTCCGAAAATTCTTGAAGGAAAGAATGTGTTGCTTATTTCGCCCACGGCTACCGGCAAAACCGAAGCTGCTTTTCTGCCCGTTTTAAGCATGCTTCTCCAGCAACCAGGAACGCCGGGCATCAAAGTTTTGTATATCACGCCTTTGCGAGCTTTAAACCGAGACATGCTGGAGAGGCTTGAATGGTGGTGCAATAACCTAGACATAAAATTGGCTGTTAGACACGGAGACACAGAAACAAAAGAACGAGTAAGGCAATCTAGAAGCCCTCCAGACATCTTGATCACGACTCCTGAGACTTTGCAGGCAATATTGCCTGGCTGGGTTATGCGTCAGCATCTCCAACAGGTGCGCTGGGTAATAATCGACGAAGTGCACGAGATGGCTGACAGCAAACGCGGAAGCCAACTATCCTTGGCTTTGGAAAGACTGAGGATAATGGTTGGCAAAGAATTCCAAATGATAGGCTTATCCGCCACTATCGGCAGCCCAGAAAAGGTTGCTCAGTTCCTCGTTGGAAAGGGACGAAGTGTGGAAATTGTCCGCGTTCCAGTTGCCAGAATGATGCGACTAAAAATAGTTTTCCCAGAACCCGACGATGAAGACATCAAGCTTTCTTCACAGCTTTACACGCACCCAGAAGTTGCAGCTAGACTGCGGATAATCCGCGACTACATAAGCAGGCATAAATCTGTGCTTTTGTTCACCAACACGCGGGCAATATCAGAAGTTTTAGCAAGCAGATTCAAAGTCTGGGACATAGACTTCCCAATTTCGATACATCACGGCTCCCTTGCCAAACCATCACGGATAGCTGCTGAAAGAGGCTTAAAAAACGGCGAATTGAAAGGACTTGTTTGCACAAGCAGCCTCGAGTTAGGCATAGACGTAGGCAGAATAGACCTAGTTATACAGTACATGAGTCCAAGGCAGGTTACGAGGCTTATACAACGGGTCGGCAGGAGCGGTCACAGAATTGGACGCATAGCCGACGGAATAATTGTTACAATGGATTCTGACGATACGCTTGAAGCTCTAGCCATAGCTAGAAGAGCTCTAGAAGAAGACCTTGAACCTGTAGAAATTCCGCCCAAGCCTTACGACGCCCTAGCCCATCAAATTGCAGGTTTGCTGCTAAAGAACAGAAGACTAGAATTTAACGAAATATTGGAAATGTTCAGAAACGCCTACCCCTACGAGGATTTAACAATAGAAGATGTTGAAAAAATCCTTCGGTACATGCATCAACGTTTTCCACGCTTAGCATGGGTTTCCTTTGAAGACAAAGTGGTTTTGAAACCGCGGAATACAAAAGCTCTATTTGAATATTACTTTGAAAACTTGTCCATGATACCTGAAGAAAAACAATTTCTGGTGGTTGATGAGTCAAGCGACTCTGCAATAGGGGTTTTAGACGAAGCCTTCATGGCTGAGTATGGTAAGCCGGGAACGAAATTTATTATCAGAGGAACTCCATGGCTGATATTGCATGTTTCCGAAGAAAAAGTCCATGTGAAACCAGTTGACGATCCTACGGGGGCTATTCCAAGCTGGATAGGTGAAGAAATTCCAGTTCCGTTCGAAATTGTGCAGGAAGTAGGCTCAATTAGGGGTTTTGTTGAAGAGCAAATGCGGAAGGGAATTTCACAAGAGGAAATAGCCGCTAAGATAAGTGGGCAGTGTCCATCTGACAAGGACACTGTTTTGCGTGCTTTAGCCGAAACAATAGAGCAGGTAGCGGCTGGATTTCCAGTTCCTACGGACAAACGAATAGTCATCGAAGACTGGGAAGAATTCGTTATACTCCACGCCAACTTCGGATCGCTTACGAACAGAGCCTTAGCCCAATTGCTGGGTCAGTTGCTCTCCGAGAAAATTGGATACGGCGTTGTGGTTCAACATGACCCATATCGTATTTTCGTGCAAACAATGGGCGCTGCAAACGCAAACCAGATAATCACGTTGTTTGACGAAATGCGCGTTATGCCAGATCAAGCAGTCAGAGACAGTTTAACGATGGCAACTGTGAAAACTGGGCTTTTCAAGAGGAGAATGATTCACGTGGCACGGCGTTTCGGAGCTTTAAAGAAATGGGCTGACTTCAGCAACGTGAGTTTGCAAAGGCTGATAAAAAGTTTTGAGGGCACACCAATTTACGAGGAAGCCTTAAAAGAAGTATTTACAAAGGACTTAGACTTGGAAATGCTTGTTTGTGTTCTCAGAAAAATTCGAGAAGGCGAAATTCAATTACAAAAAGTTGAAACTGGCGGAAATGCAACGCCCGTTGCCCGCGTTGGCATCGAACGAGTAAGTATGAAAACCGATTTGATTCCTCCTGAAAGGATGCGAGCCGTCCTAATAGAATCTGCAAAAGTGCGATTGCTGAACGAAACATGCACTTTCGTATGCACAAACTGTTGGAGTTACGTGGAAATGATACGTACTAAAGACTTGTCAGACAAGCCAAAATGTCCAAGATGTGGCTCCTCAGCCATAGGGCTTCTAAAAGTGGAGGAAGAAAAAGCACTTCCGATCATTGAAAAGAAAGGCGAAAAACTAACTAAAAGCGAGGAAAAACTGCATAAACAAGCGTTGCAAACAGCTCAGTTAATAGAAAAATATGGAAAAGTAGCGGCATTGGCGTTATGTGCCAGAAAAGTTCAGCCATCAGATGTTAGAGAAGTTCTTGAGAAGCAGCCTAGGCTCAGCGACGAATTTTATGAACTCGTTCTTGAAGTTGAACGCAAAGCCATAAGCAAAAGATTCTGGTAATAGGTGAGACTTACAACAACTTTTAAATGAAAGCCTGTTATATTGTGCCCTAAACATCTTATCATTTCATGTAAGGAGAAAACCAGTTTGGAAATAAGTCGAAAAAAACTCCGCGAAGAAGTTCTTGAAAGAATCAAATATGTCCAAACCTGCGTTTTGGCACGGGAAATCTGCTTACTTGCTCGCACAAACAGAGCCGTGTTAGAGCCTAATGACGTACGTGAAATCTGCCTTTCTATATCAAAGCTTTGCAAAGAATGTGGATGTCAAGAAGCAAGTGATATCTGCAGCAAGGCCTCTGAAGCCATTGGTTCAGGAGATGAAGGAAAATACCTTGAGTTATGCGCTCAAAGCTGCATGAAATGTGGAGAAGCAAAAAAACCAACGCCTAAAAAAGCCACGTACGTTGCTTAGAAATGCGGAAAATCTTTAAAAGAGCAAAGACATTGGATAAACCAGAACAAGTAATAAGTCACATTTAACTGAGGGTCCACAGATGTATATAGCACCATATGTTCCAAGTCCACCACAAGTAATCCGCCAAATGCTCATTCTAGCCCAATTAAAATCTAGAGAAGTTTTCTTCGACTTAGGCGCAGGCGACGGCAGAGCAGTTATAATGGCTGCAAAAGATTTTGGCGCAAGAGCCGTCGGCGTCGAATTGCGAGAAGACCTCGTGAAAAAGGCACTAAGCACAGTCTATGAGAATGGTCTCCAAGATAGAGTGACGATAGTGAACGGGGACATGTTTAACGTAGACTTAACATCGGCAGACGTCATTTTCCTATACCTAACCACAAGCGCAAATGAAAAGGTAAAGCCCAAACTTGAAACTGAACTCAAACCTGGAGTTCGCGTAGTTTCCCACGACTATGAAATCGTTGGGTGGAAACCCGTCAAAGTTGAGAATTTCTGTGAAAACGAAACGTTAGGATACCCTTCGCATACAATTTACTTATACAAGAAAGTTTAGACTTTCTCGCTTAGTGAGAATAATGTCGCCCGCAGCCTTTAAGACTTCTTTTAGAGTTTCATGGGCAGACACCGACGCTGCCCAAGTCGTGCACTTCTCCAACTATTTCAGATTTTTCGAAAAAACAGAAGAAGAATTTTACAGACACTTAGGCTTTACATTCACAGACGTTCACGACAAAGGACTCTGGTTCCCACTGGTTGAAGCCTTCTGTCAGTTTAAAAAACCAGCCAGATTCAACGACTTACTTGAAGTAGAATTAACCATAGAGGAGTCTAAAGGAAAAATCCATAAAATACGGCTTCAAAATCTTCAATAAAGAATCAGCCATTTTGTTAGCAAACGGCCACATGGTAGTTGTGGCAGCGAATAAACAAACTGGAAAAGCCACACAAATTCCGAAGGAAATTGCTGAGAAGCTGAAAACGTTTTGCAAATAAGTTTTTAAGAAAAAGCGATTTCTGAAAATTTCAGAGTAGGAGATGAGTAGGCGGAGAAAATGCTGTCTGTTCCATGGCAATACGTTGCTGATTGGAAATGCAACGCATGCGGCGTATGTTGCAAAGCTTACAGTGTTGTTGTAAACTTTCACGAATGGCTGAAAATCGTTAAAAACTACGGCATCGAAACAACCGCCTCTGGCTTGAATAAGCTATTCATAAAAAGAAGGAGCGACGGTTCATGCATCTTCCTCTACAACCTTTCAGGCATGTACCTATGTGGGCTTCAGCAAATGAAACCCAAAGCGTGCAAAATCTGGCCTTTCAAAATTGTCAGCAAACCAGAGTTTGGATACGCAAACGAGGCAGCTTACGGTTATGGCGAAAATACACTTTTTGTGTATGCAGATTCCACATGTAGAGGTCTTAGATATGGAAAACCAACATGGGAATTCACCGACCGCACCTTAAAAGAGTTTATAGAAATTGCCTTAGGATTCCGAATTGAGCAATATAAAACAACGGCTAACATCAATTTTCTTCGGCTTTAGCCATTTAGCTTTCATCGATAGGTTGGATCATTGCGTCTTTGCTTCTATGTTGGACAACCTTGAGCAGCATTGGATTTATTATATCAACATATCTTCAAAAAGCAAGAGTGTACACCTTAAACAGCATGTCCAACATCTTGGGATTGGGCTTGATTTTTATTCCGCCAGTATATTACCCAGAAGAACTGCTTGGCGGTTTAAGTTGGGCAGCCATGATATTTCCAACGTCTAACGCTGCTGGCTTAATTAGAGCTTACTCTGGTTCTTTACAATTGTCTCCAGAGATAATTCTTGTTCGTTGGCTCATCCTCATAGCAGTAACCATAGTATCCATAATCATAGTGTCGCTTAAGGCTAAATGGACAGAAGTATAACAGATTCCCAAGAAACGCTCATTTGTTTTCAAGCTTCGCCTTCGTAATCAGAAAATAGCCAGATTGATTTTTCCAAATCTTCTCCGCTTCAATAATTTCTATTCGCTTTTTGAAAAATGGCGCATCAAGAACGAGGGTTTCGTATTCCCCTCCCTCGCCAACAAGCGAAATGCCATAACGCCTATTCAACTCTATCAAAGCTTCAATAGTAGCGTTGTCGATTTTTCTTCCAAGCCATTCTTTGCTGAAGCCGTATGCGTAAACCCCAGTTATTATCACTTCAAATTTAAGGCCTAAAATTTCCTTTAAAATGTTTAACGGATTTTCGTGCCAAAGAGGCGCTATGCACTTCAGCCTTAACTGTTCGCATATTTTTTCTATTCTTGATTTCTGATAAGTGGAGGCTATTGCCCCAGAAACTATGGCATCCACATCAAGCCCTTCAATTAACCGCTTAAGGTCTTCAACCTCCCTTTCTTTAACCGCCAAAGTTTCAGCCTTTACAAGCTGAATTTCCGCAGCCTTCGCGAAAAGGTCCACCAGACGAATGTTTGGATAATGGAACATCCAACTGTCTTCTCTTAGCGGAATCATGCTTACAAGATACTTAACTTCATGGTCTTCGTTTAAGATTTTGTAGAGGGCTAAAGCGGAGTCCTTTCCACCCGTGGCTAAAACTGCAACGCGCATATGGTTAACACTTCACACTCACTTAACGAGCAACCACGGATTTAAACAACGCCCAAACATCTACGCCATAACTTTAGACTTTACTTTTTTGAATAAAGCCTCTGTTTTTATTCGCCATCCTTCAAAGTTTTCAGGCGTTTCCGGATAGTTTCTATAATGGGCTTGAACTTGCTTAATCAAGTTAACTGTAAGTCTAAGCTTGTTAAGAAAACGCAATCTTCCCAATCCTCTGAACACACGTTTGGCAGTTTCAGTAATGTTCAGACGAAAATCTTCGCCTAAACCAGCCTTTAGAACATCTTCCTCCGTCAAGAGTTTATATTTCATTCCATAACTTAGGCTTCGTCGCGGCTTGTCAAAAGCAACATGCGGAAAACATCTAGTCCAGCCTGTTTTGTTCCATACATTTCCATATATTTGCGGTTGTAAGGCCACAAAGATTTTTGACTAACATCATCCTTTTCTAAAGCCTCGATTATTGTTTTCCCAGCAAGATAGCCACTTAACATGGATGGACCTATTCCTCCGCCGTGAATGGGGTTTACTAGGCATGCTGCATCGCCAATGATTGCGATTCCATTTCCAACCATGTTGTCTAAGGGTTTGCGTGTAGGGTCATACCATGCACCACCATTCAGAAGTAAAGAACCTTCGAACATTGGCTTGGTTAAAATGTGTTTATAGAACTGGTTCTTAGGGTTTGGAAACTTTCCTTGCATACAAATTCCTAAGCCAGCATTAACCTTTGCTCCGGTCTTGGGAAAAATCCATGCATATCCCCCGGGAGTTACATTTTGGTTAAAATAGATTTCGCAGTATTTAGTGTTTTCAGCTTCTTGTCTAAGCTGTCTAATTTCCCGATAACAAGCTTCCACATCCTCATTTGCAACTTCATTGTCTATTCCCATTTGTTTGGGAAGTTTTCGCCCGAATAACTGCCAGAAAACCACTGGCATCCAAAACTACTTTTCCTCTTAACTGAATGTTCTTGCCGGTTTTCAAGTTTTTAACTGAAACCCCATTTACAAAGCCCTTCTCAATCATCGGTTCTAGACACTGTGTAGAATCAAGAAGAAATGCGCCTTCATCCAGAGCCTTTTTCAAAAGCCATTGCCCAAAAAGGCGCCTATTCAACAAGTAACCTACAAAATCTTCATGTGCAATTGTGAAAACAGTTTCTAAATCTGGCGAATAAATTTTAATCCCTTCGATTCTCTTTTCCAGTTCGCCGCTCTGCGGTTTTTCTAAACCCAAATTCTTTAGGTGATGCTCTCCCATGGCGTCTCCACAGATTTTTTCTCCAATCTCCTCCTTTCTTTTCCTCTCGATTAGGCAGACTTTTAAGCCTGCTTCAGCGGTTGTTTTTGCAGCTAGACATCCACCTGTTCCAGCACCAACCACTATCACATCGAATTTTTCCAATTGCCACTACACTTCTTGATCGCTTTGGTTTTAATTTCACTCGCTATGAATTCATAACCTTTACTGAATTTTCTTCAATAATTGCTTGTTTAATGGCAGGGTTAATTCAGTTGTTTCTTTTTGGGTGTCGAAAACCATGCATGTTAAAGTTTTCTCTATGCCTTTAACTGTTCTAAGCTTATCTATGACAAAGTTTCCGACAGCATCAACACTTTCTTCCTTGATTTTGATCAAAATGTCCCAGTCTCCAGATATTATGTGAACAGCCTGGACTTCTGGAAACTTTGCAATCTGCTCAGCAATAACTCTTTGAGAGAGAGGCGTTTCTCCGTTTCTGTAGGAAAAGGAGGCCAAAATGAAGGCTGTTGTACCAAGGTTTAATTTTTTTGAGTCTAAAATGGCTCTGTATTCTTTTATGACTTCCTGCTGCTCCATTCTTCTCATTTTTGCGAATACCGTTGTTATCGGTGAATTAATTTTTCTGGCAATCTCCCTTGCAGTCATTCTACAATTCTTCTGCAACAAGGTTAATATTGCTAAATCCTTCTCATCTAATTCGGGCTTCATATTGTAATTTTTATATAAAATGACATATAAAAGCTTATCTTTTTGGAAAAAATGCAGGATTTTTTATAAAAAATTTATAACAAAGGCTCGACATTTTAAGCATAGGAATTGATTTGTTTGGAGTATCTAAAAGGTGTAACATATGGATGAAAGACAGACAGGAACTCAGAAAAGCTTACAGATTGTTAGAGAAAACGTGTTGAAGATACCGAAGCCTTTGGAGCAACTATCCGAAAGCGAAGTTGAGAGAAAGCAATGTATCAGCAGGATAACAACCCATGTGTTGAAGTATCTAACATGCGAATTTGTGAACAGAGGCTTTGAATGGCTACTGCCAGTAATATTTTCCAAATCAACAGACCCACTATGGCCGGATCAAGGAGCCTCCATCGAGAAACGAATTGAAGTGGAAATTTATGGAGAAAAAGTGAGACCAACATTGAGTATGATAGTTCATAAGATGGTTGCTTGTTCTCTAGCCCATCCTAAATTATTCATACTTTCCCCAAACGTGAGGATAGAAAGGGGGGATAGGGCAAGTAGTGGAATACACGCTTACGAGTTCACCCAACTCGATTTCGAAGTGAGGAACGCTACTTCAGAGAATATTAGAGGATTTGTTGAAGATATAATCTGTAAATTGGTAGGTAACCTGAAGAAATACATGAGTGATGAGTTGCTATATTTGGGGAGATATTACAGTTTAAGAACTCCAAAAAACCCTTTTAGAGTTTACGATAGAAAGGAACTGGAAAATAAGTATGGAAGAAGTTGGGAAACCCAAATATCTTTTAGGGCTAACGACCCTTTTTGGGTTACGAATCTCCCTAGAGAATTCTACGACTTCGAAGACTTTGAAAAAGGCACTTGGGATAACTATGATCTAATGTTACCTAAATACGGAGAAGTCTTATCTGGTTCTAGAAGAGAGCGTGAATACTACAAAATAGTTAGAAAAATGAAAAGAGACAATGTCAGAAAAGAAAATTATGAAGTACTATTAAAGTTGGCGAAAGAGGGAAGACTAAAGCATTCAGCTGGCGCTGGAATTGGTATAGAGAGGCTAGTCAGCTGGATGGTAGGAGCCAAACATATAGGAGAAACACAATTATTTCCTAAAATCCCTGGATTAGTGTACGATTTGTAAAGAAGTACTGAAATGCAAAAATGAATTTCTAATACAGATTGATGTTTCATAATTGTTAATTATACTCGTGGCTAATCATGGAAAATAAACGTAAACCAAAATGAAAGGGTGTATCTAAAATGATGAAAAAGGCAACTGTTAAGAAAAGCATGATGTACACGGTCGATTTGACGAAGATTGATGGAGATGGAGCTTTTCCATGTCCCAAATGTGGAAGTATAATATCTCCAGACGACGAAAGTGAAGAGGTTTACCAAATCGTTGAAACAAAAGTTAAGAATGATGCGTTAACAGAATTAATGTTGACGTGTAACAAGTGTGGAATCACCATTAAGCTTGTAGGTTTTCTATCACAACCAGAAGACAAAACCTAAATCGTCGAAAAATCGTCTCGAGCTACTTTTCCACTTCAAGTCTCCTACTTATAACAGTAAAAACTATCCACAAGATGACGCCATAAAAAAAACCATTAAAAACCGCACTCAAATATTCCGTATATTCGCTTATCGCTCCTCCAATCAGCGAGCAGAAAAAGGTTCCAGGAAACATTGGCGAAGGAATAAGCAGAGATGCAAATGTAAACATTAGAAAGAAGACTATCAAGATTATTGCTCCCCTCGTGCGAATTCACCTGAAATAGTGTTTGTTTTGTTTTTGGTGTACTTATCTACCAGACATCTAATATCGCAATATTTAATAAACATTGTTGTTTATGCGTTCAACATAAATACAAAACTTAGACGCTTTAGAAAAGTGGAAAAACCAACACAAAAATGGCTACTAACAGAATTGTCAAAAGTTTTCTGTTGGTTGACAGGCTGGAAACATCGTCTAATGGACCGGGATGCCTCTGCATAGCCATAAGAAGAACAAAGACTGCCATCAGCCAGAAGTCGCTTAAAATTAGTAACAGAATCGAAAGTACCATCAAAACAGTTCTTGTTTTTTCGCCAGCTAAAGATCTGGCAACATGTCCGCCATCAAGCATTGCAGCAGGCAACAGATTAAGCATCGTAACAACCATGCCGACCCACCCAGCAAGTTCAACAGGATGCATAAACAACTTTTGAGGCTTCGGGGGAGCTGAAGGTGTCATACCAAAATTAAACAATAATTCGTAGATTAGAATAGAGAGTAACGGCATTGGTAAAAAAGTTCCTCCTTCGGGAGGAGGAACTGCAGGAATTGCCATGGTCACTCCCACCGCTGTGACTATAGTTGCTATAATAAAACCCAAAATTGGACCGCTTGATCCAATATCGAATAACACGTCTTTGTTCGCTGGAAGCGACTTTTGAAATATAACAGCGCCGAAGGTTCCGAATCCACCGAATGTTGGTGGTGGACCTGGAATAAAATATGGTGGTGTGGCTTCTATTCCGTTCTTGTTTGCAGTTAACTTATGACCCATCTCATGTAGGCCAAACACAGCCATTATCGCTATTGTGAATGTAGCTCCGCCGATTATAGGATCGGTCAAGTCTACGGATAGCAAGTATCCTGTAGCGAAGGTTGTTCCAATAGTTGCAAAAAACAGCAGCCAGTTAATCAGAATATTACTTGGTTTTGTTGGAGGCTTGGGAATAATTTTTAGGACAATTCTAGCATCATGTCTACGCAGAATTGCTATAAAATTCATCTCTTCCAATTTTTTTAATAGTCTGAGAAAAGCATGTTTAGTTTCTTGCGGTTGTTTTAGATAGTATGTTGGGATGTTATGTTCTAGTAAGGCCTCTTCTATTTGAAATTCTGTGGAGACTAGGGTGGTTATTCGTTCAAAATCGGCTTGGACGAAGGGTGCTTCAGCTGTTTCGCTTGGTATTTCGCTCATAGTGCTTTGTCCTTTCGTTTTGTTGTTGTGTTAGAGTGTTTGGGGGTAGAAAAGTTTATTGGATTACGCTAGTTTGTTCAGAGATTTTTTTCTTCTTTGTTAATGGGAAATTATTACATAGGCATGTGTGTACTGTTAATGTTCTCTTTCGAAGAGTTGTTCCCATAGGACTTTTAGGATGTATTTGGAAAAAGCTACTATTTCGGTTTCTTGGGCGCGTGTTTTTCTTAGGCTTCTATTCTGAGCGTCTTTCTCGTTTTTTCAATGTCGTTCTTCTTTATAGCATTCTCGGGCGGATTTTCAAGAATAAGGTGTTTCAGTTTCGTGTGTTTTTAAGGATGGTTTGTCTTGCACATTTGGGTGTTTGTGGTGAGTTTGTGTGGGTGTGTTGTTTCTGTGCGTGTATGCAAAATTATTTGCGTGATGCTTTAGGATCATAGCGTTAATGGCTGGTTGCGCGCTAAAACGAATATAAGTGTAACAGGAGTAGGTAGATATTGATGATGGCTTTAACAGTTGATGTGGAAGAAGGCTTTCATGGTTTATGGCCAAGCGCCGCACTACGATGATACATCATAAATCTCCGGAAGGAACGTTTATAAGACCGCTGCGAAGTATTCTGAATCTTTTTGAAAGAGAACATGTGCGTTCTACTTTTTTTGTGTTAGGAGAATTGCTGAGGCTTTTCCAGAGGTGGTTGAGGAAATTTATGACTTTGGTCATGAAGTTGCTTCTCATGGATATTTTCATGTGGATTTGACGAAGATATCGTTAACTGAGTTGGAGGAGATGGAGAGGAAGAACTGCGGTATGTTGGCAAAGATAACTGGGGAAGTGCCTAAAGGGTTTAGGGCTCCATTTTCTAGAATTAATCCTGCAATCGTTTCTTTGCTAAGCAAGATAGGTTATGTTTATGATTCTTCTGTTGTTCCGTCTGTTGGAATACCAGGTTGGTGGAGTTATCATAGTGCTTCACTTTGTCCACATCGTGTTAGTGTAGGGAAAGGCAAGTTTTTTGAAGTGCCCATTTCCGTTTTTCCTTATTTACGTTTGCCTGCTGGTGGGGGATGGTTTTTGAGGAATTTTGGGGTAACTTATGTAAAGGCGGCGATGAAATGGTTTCTTCGTAGAGGGTTGCCTGTGATTCTTTATGTTCATCCGTTTGATGTGGATCCTGATGTTCCAAGGTTGGGAGGTTTTCGTTTTCATGTTACTAGGCGTTGTGGGGAATACACGCTTAAAGCTATGAAGAGCCTTCTGGAGACTTTTGACTGTCCAAAGGTGCCTATTCGAGACATGCTGGAGAAAATTGTGGTTTAGAGGTGTCATTTTTTGAAGTTTGTTTTTGGGCTTGAAGAAATCTTGAAGTCGCAATTGGCAAATGTTCCATGGACTAATGTTTTTTTGCCTTCTAAGATTTTGGTTATTGGCGTAGATGACAATGGTGGTGTTATGGCTGTATGTGGTGTACGGAGTGTATTCAATATTCTTACATTGTATGTTTGCGGGGAGTGGCGTGGTCGAGGAATTGGCAGTCAGATATTGAAGAAAACGATTGACATGGCATGGAAACACGTCTTAGCTTTATTCTTTTAGGAGTTTTTCATAGTAATGCGGGGGCTTTTCGTTTATATTCTAATTTTGGGTTTAAAGAAATTATATTTCTTAAGAAGTCTAGTCTTAGAATTATGATACTTCCAATAAATGTGATAGGCGAGGTTACATACCTATTTTTATGTGCTATTACTTCTTTGTTGCCAAATGTGCTTTGGGCATATGTTGCGCAGTGGGTTCATAATACAACTGTGAGCAACGTAGACACCTAAACCTCGTGTATAATTCTAAGCGTCACCTAGGTTCTTTCTGAATAAATATCCAAGAACTGGTGTAATAGGAGTTGGAATAAATTTTTTCCAAGCTTTGGCATATATGTTATCTGTTTTTAATGCTGTTCCCAGAGGATTCGCCATTTTTCCGCGTAGGAAGAGGTAATATTTATTGAGGGGGATGCGTTTTGTTCCCCATCCTTTCTCTTTGAATCGCTGAACTCCTGTGCCTTTTCTGGTTCTTCCAAAATCAACCAAGTCGTATCGGTTTTCACATGCGTATTTTATGTACCAATCAAAAAGCAACTCATTTAAACCATAATATTTCCAAAATTCTTTAAGGAGACGTTTAAGAAGAAGTATAGTTTTCGTTTGAAAAGAAGAGCTATAAATCCCGCTATTTCTTTGTCGTCCAAAACCGTGAATATTAATTTCATTTGTCCTTTTGGATGAAAGATTTTCCACATGTTGTGCCAAAATGAGAGGGGCGCTGGCGGTGTTCCGAGGTCTTTCATTCTTTCGAGATAGATTGTGTAATACGTGTTGATGGCGCTATTGATCTTTGGCTTCTTTTATTTTTATGCCCATATTTCCCATTTTTTTGATGTTATGTCTGATTTTTTTGCTGTAATTGTTCCATATCTCGTTGTAGGGTCTTGTTGTGTTGAGCCTATAGGTGAAGGCTTGTAGAGGGCTAATGAAACCAAAGTAGAGACAAGTATTTTGCATTTTCTTGAAGTGATCGAATTTCGATGAATCTTGTGTTCCACTTTTCTTGCGATTTTGATGAGTTCTTCAGTTAGTTTATTTGACAGTTGACGTTGTATTCGTCTGTTGTTATTGGTCCGCCTATATCAGCGAAAGGGAGAGAAACTATTTTGGGACCAAAAATGGGTTCTGAAAGTAAATGAACGGGCAGTATGCCTATTATTTCATTGTTTGTCTCGCTGAAAGTCTGAAGAATTTGATGTGATAGGTTTTTTCCAGTAGATTGACTCCATTCATATGAATGGAAAATCTCGGAATTGTGCTATTTTCTGCAACTTCGTTCAATTCTTCTTTTTCTTGTTTGTGGCGAAACGGAACTTGATGCTCATCGGCGGTCTTCCGAATTTACTTTGCGCATGCACATAAGCATAATAGTTGTCCACTTAAATCTTATAAGCAAAATGTATTGTTATTGTCGGTTTGATTGGTGGCATGATTAGCAATGTTCGGTAGAAAAAGACTTGTTGTGCTCTCTTGGCATCAATTATAGGGATAGCAGTAGTCAGTGGGGTCATCATATATTTTTGTTTCTTTGACGGTAAGGAGAGTGGATTCTTTACAAGTTCTCATATTAGGTTTTATGCATATAGCAACGACGATGCGGACACGAAAATGAATGCGTCAAGCAAGACGCTTGTGGAGTTTTCATTATCAGACTACGCGAAAGTGGCGTCAAATGATACAGAGTGATATGTGGATGAGGGCTGATCAAGATGATTGGGATGGAATGCACTTCATGTTTGATTTGGGTGGATATAATATGGAGAAGTTGGCGAGCATAAGGTTTACTTGGATTGGTAGGATAATTGGACCTGATAGTTGTGACTGCATGGAATTGTGGTATTACAAAGACAGCGGTTGGGTCAAGTTTGATGATATTAACCAATCGGTTTGGATGACCAAAACTAGTAATTGGACAAGCAGTTTAGCCGATTATATCGATGCTGCTGGTAAGGTGCATTTCTCCGTATTAATTCATGTTAAGAGTGCACAACCACTTGAGACTATTACTGCTTATCTTTTAACGCAGTTCGTAAACCTTGAGGTTTCGTATATTTCTTAGTCGAGGTAAAAAGACTTCAAGACTTTATTAACATTTCTTTTTACAGAAAAGTAGAAAAAAGAAAAAAGGGGTTTGGCGACTTTATGGGTCGTGTTGTGGCTTTTCGCTTATCGTTCCGAGTTTTTCGACGATTGTGACTATTGGTACGCATCTAAGGCTCCAGTGCTGTATTTGTATTCGATTTTCAGCACCAAGTCTGTGACATGTAGGTTGATGTGTTGTAGCCAGTATTTGTTTACGTCAAACCAGTTGCAGGCGTAGTAGGTGTCTTGTCCGGTCCATCCGTGGATTAGCAGAATGGCTGTTCCGTTCTTGTCTTTGTATGTGTGAGATTATTGCGTATCCGTAGCGGGCGTTTACGTCGCCGCCTGTGTATGTGTCTCTGTCCCAGCATGTTACGCTGTAGATTACTGGTGTAGTAGTTGTAATTATTGCTTGAGTCCAGTCGTTGCTGTATTTTGCGAGTTTGTTGACGGCTGTGCCGCCTACTGTGATTATGTTGGAGCTTGATATTGGCCATGAAGTAGTCCTTTGCGTTCGCGTCGCCGGTGCGTGAGTAGCACCAGTCGTCGTATAGGCTGTATCTTCCTAGGCTATCAGCTGTGCCCTCTGACGAGCGATGGGACTCTTGGTCCATTGGCAGTGTCTTGTATGTCTAGGCCGCCGATTCCGAATTCGATTAGTTTGTTCTTGAATGCTGCTGTGACCATTGCTATGCCGAGTGAGTCAACTGATGCGGCTGTTTTTCCGACTGTGCCCCATTCCCAGCGTCCGCTTGGGACTTTGTAGACTATTTTGAGTTCTTGTCCTAGGCCATGTCGAACTCGCCTGCTCCAATATGTCAGGCACTTGGGTTCAGTTTAGTGGAGCTTGGTCAAGGACTAGTTCGTCGCATGTGGATGTTTCGCGTATTATGTAGTTGCCTCTGAGTTGCTCGTCTGTTATGTTTATCCATTCGCATTCTTCGTATTCGATTGCTTCTTCTTCATCGTACCAGCCGTATCTTACCCATGTCTTAACCTTATACAATGGTAAGCCAGCATAGTTTTCGTCTGGAACTGGACATTTAACATCATCTGGTGGTCCTCTTTGTGCCGTCTGGTTTAGATGTGTATTGCATTGTCTTTGAGCCCATACTCCATCTGTCACGGTTCCGTAGGGCCATATGCCGTAGCAGGTTTCGTTTATGATTTCCTCGATTATTTTCAGTGTTGAAGACTTGTAGGGTGCCAATGTCTGGGTAGTCACTCAACTCGAAGGAGTTGCGGTCCCAAGCGTGGTCTCCTGTCGCCATAGAACCAGTCTTCGTAGTAGTCAACTCCATCATTAGATGTATAGTTGACGAGTAGCCATTCTCCGGCTGCTAATGGGTCCTGCAGGTACAATGTTGTAGTTGCGTCGTTAAAGACGTAGTCTCCGTCGGTGATGGTTTTTTCGCTGTGGAACCACACTTTTCAATGTATTCCTGCCCTGTAGTCTAGAGCTGAAGCTTCTGTGTTGCTGACGCATTGCTGATGAACTTCGTCCTCTACCCAATCTGCTGTTCCGTTGTTCCAGTACTTTACGTCAATTTCTCAGCCAGACTCGATTTCATTTTGACTGTCATAGATAGTTACATTGGCGTAACTCCTAGGACCGGTCGCGCGGTGCTTGGCGCAATGTGTACCAAGGTGAGCCTTGCCTGCTTCCTTCGTAGAATTCGCACTGGTAGTTGTTCAATTATGAATACTTCTGTATCAGGCTTGTATTCATCGGTTATGTCGTGGTGTAGCGGGAAGTGGAAGATTTCGCCGTCAATTGGGTATAGTAAGTCGTCTTCGTCCCATTGTCCAGCAGTTGTTGCATAATGTTCGCTTGACCATTCGACTTTGACAATAGAGCCTGTAGGCAGATACCAATGATACATACTCTTCTGCGTCGGTCGTCCCATTCCAGAAGCTTATGATTCCAGTGTTCAAATCAATTGTATAGTATGGCGTATTGACACCAGTATTTTCATATGGAATTGGATCAAGCATGTGATAGTCGTCGTAGATAGCAGATCTTGGCTGGTGGATCATGATCGAGTCGTAGATCGTCATGTGGCCAATTAGCTCGTATCCTGAACCTGTGTTCACGAGAACTCTCTCGCTGAAGCCGCAGTATGCGTCCCATGGCGACCTCCGCGGTATACTGGCAAGCTAGGAATCTCGTCGCCTGTCTCTATCGTTCTTTCAGAGTCAAGTTGGATTGTGTAGTAGTGTATGCCATCCCATGTGTGACCTTCATAGTCGCGGTCAAAGAATTGCACCCATCTCTTTGTGTTCTTGTGCATAGCATCGTAGATGTCCCATGGATTGAAGATTTCGTCCAGTTGATACTGAATTTCTCTGTCAATCTTGTTTTCACGTACTGTGTCTTCGTCAAGGTCGTTTGCATCATAGTCGTCAGCGTCGTGCCAGTCAGTCAAAACGTAAACTGAGACAATCCTGTATATGTCAATTACACCCAACTGAAGCTTGAAGTCATGCTCATAGATTATGAATGGAATGTCAGGCTCAAAGGCCATGTCATCCTCCTTGATCCATACGTTTTCCCTGTCAGCTAAGCGTCCATCCGGGTAATCACCACCTATGTGGGTCTTCTGTGACAGTCCATTTGTGCCATTCCAACATCCTTGAGATTGGCGCAAGCATGAGCGGTATACTAGTGGGTGGCGCATATGGGTTTACATATGAGTTTTCGACAGTCCAGAACTCTGGATGAGGCCAAACTGCCAAAGCACCTACATATTGGGCATCAGCGTCTATGACTTGAACAACAGCATAAGAGTGTTCCTTGATTGTTTTGTCTGTGTGCCACTCCCGACCGTAACAAGTCTCTTGTGTCTCAAACCATTCGTTAAACGGATACTCGTTTCGATCAAATGGTTCACCTTCGACTTCGGTTGGATATTCAGATTCGGGTATTTCGTCCCACCACTTCTTCGGATGCTTGTTATCTGTCTGATATTCAAAGAAGAAATCATGACCTTCATCAGATGGAGTAATTCCGTTTGTTCCGTCTACATCCCAAGCTTGCACTGGTTCATCAGTGTAGAAGTGTACGTATGAAGGTGGACTCAAGTCCCATTCACCACGATTGCCAAATTGTATGTTGAGCGGTTTCTTGTCATAAAGTCTCTTGACATCTTTGAGCACAATCACGTTCTTGTCTGCCTTGTTGAATATCAGCGTGAAGAATACGTCGACAAGTGATGTTGCGCCGTCGCTGATCCTTGTCTTCATGACAGCCACATACTTTCTAGGCCCATTATAGACAACGGTTATCGGGTCAGTCACACATTTTCCATTGGTCTTTCTTCCACCATAAGATGGCTTTGGACTTGGGTATGGGTCAGAGTCAGGATTAGCATAAGGCGGATACTCTTGCCACAAAGGTCTATACGAGACATACGGATCAGTTGAAGAAGTCATCTCTATCCAGCTGCCGCCATGCGAGGCGCCATCACTGAACAATGCAAATGCCCATATCTCTCTATACTCACCAGTTGCCTTCTGGTACTTTATGTCAATGAACCACCCGTTCATCCAAACGTCAACATCTATCTCTTCATTTGCAAAAGGATCAACAGAAGTTTCCTCAGTCTGATCATAAGTATTTCCTGCACCAGCATATCCAGGATATTGCAGACCAAGTCCTATTCCTGAAGTCTCATTATAGCCTATCATTTCACCATATTTGGAGAAACCGACATCTAGGCTCTCCTGTGCATAAGGATACAATGCGTAAGAATCACTATCGAAAACGCCTTCAACCCAACAGTAACTATTTACATTTGTGTAATTAGTAGCGAACAAATGCTGAACACCAAATGCTGCCAAAATAGTCGTCAATAGAATCACTGTAGTCACTAATTTGCTTTTTGAAATTTTCATTTTTTTATTCCTCTTTTTTTTACGAATTTTTGCATGCATCCATGCATGACGGTCTAATGGTACTTTGCCATATGCTTAAAAGTTTTATGCTATATAGAGCTATCTTCTGTATCATTATTCTATATTCATTTGACATTTTTGACATTTCCAGCATGCATGAAAGCATACACCTTCATAGGTGTTCGGTTGAAACGGTTAAGGGTTTCTTCAGTTCATTCCATTGACTCCATTGAAACCAGCGAAAACAGCCCGCACACGCGAAGCATTTTTATACCTTTCTATTGAAACTATTGAAACGGGAAACAAAAACTTGTCTCACCCCAATCTAACACCAAACGAAATCCAACTATTACAAGAAAGCATAAACTCAAACACAAAAACCGTAAACATACGTTTACGACAAGGCGAATACCAATATGACTTGGCAAAAGAAATCGCATCCTTCCAACTAGAACTAAAATTTCCAAACGTCAAAGACCTAACAAGAAAATTGTACGGCGAAGAAGAAACGAACGAAGCCCGATTTATCCGCAAGATTCAGACAATATTGAAAAAAATGGAAAAAAGCGATATCGTCAGAATTTTGCCAAAGAAAATGCCTTGGGAACTACAAAGATATACCCTTTCAAGTTTCAAATTCCAAGACGTTGACAAAAATCTCGTAACTCTGGCAACACCACAACAAATAGAACAAATGCAAAATCTGTCAACCTTGCTAGGTGCAAGTCCAAAAGGTACATCTGCGACCAAAATTGCACGCGCAAGTTACATCAAAGCCAAGATTTTGATATTAGTACTTATAACAGTTTTATCATATGCATGCTGTTCTATGGTCTCTCCTACAACGCATAATCAACTCAATCATTTTCGTACCTGCCTTTTGCATAGCCGTCACATCCTCGCTCATATTAGGAAAACTACTTTCCCAAAAGAATAGTCATTACTCCTCTCAATAAGCACATATAATTTTAAATATAATCGCTTCATAACAGAGTCACTGTGATAAGATTGAAGAAACTAGTTTTAATCTCATTCATAATCTTATGTCTGCTATTTACACTACTCCTAACAGGACAGAAAGTATCTGTAAAGGCAAATCCAAACATAATCTACGTTCCTACAAACTATCCCACAATACAGGATGCCATAAACCATGCAACATCTGGAGACACGATATTCGTACACAAAGAAACATACTACGAACACGTTATCGCCAACAAAAGCGTATCGCTTATTGGAGAAGACAGAAACCTAACAATAATTGATGGTGGCGGAACTGGAAACGTAATCCATCTAGAATCTGGCGATGTATACATCAGTGGCTTCACCATACAAAACGGCGGAAAAGGACTTTACGACAGTGGCATATTCATAGACCATGCCAGCGACAACAACAACATAAGCCACAACACGATAGCAAATAGCTCCAATGGAATTTGTCTCTCCTATTCTTTAAGAAGCACTATCTTTGATAATACAGTGTCAGACAACAAATACGGAATCAGCCTATACTCATCTAACAACAACGAGATTTATGGCAACATTGCTCCAGACAACAAATACGGAATCGCACTCTACTCATCCAACAACAACAAGATTCATAGTAACAACGCGTCGTCAAACATAATCAATGGAATCTACCTCCACTTATCCAGCAATAACGAGATTTCAAGTAACATAGCGTTCTTAAATGGCTATGAGGGAATCCGACTTGACTCTTCTGACAACAACGTAATTTCGAGTAACATCAGTCTACAAATAACGACTATGGAATTCGCCTATCCACATCTAGTAACAACACAGTTTCTGGCAACACAGCGACTAACAACTACTATGGAATCTACCTAGATTCATCGAGTGACAACAACAGAATTTACCACAATAACTTTAACAATACGGATCAGGTTTGGAGCGACTCGTCAAATATCTGGGACAACACCAAGGAAGGAAACTACTGGAGTGACTACACAGGAGAAGACAAAAATGAAGATGGAATAGGAGACATCCCATACACTATCGATGAAAAAAACCAGGACAACAACCCTCTAATGGGAAAGTTTTCCGATTTCAGTGTCACATGGAAAGACAAAACCCATCACGTTACCACTATTTGCAATTCAACAGTCTCCAATCTTGAGTTTGAGATTGGCAGAGAAACTGGAAACAAAATAATGAGCTTTGACGTCACTGGTGAAGATGGCACAGTTGGTTTCTGTAGAGTTATGATCCCCACAGAGTTAATGAACTACTCATATATCGTATTTGTTGATGAAGAAGAGACTATTCCAATCATACTTAGTGTTTCAAACAATACACACGCTTATCTATATTTCACATATGTCCACAGCAGCCACGCCATTACAATAATTTCTTCCAAACTACTGAACCTCTACAACGAACTATTAGACGAACACCCCAAGTTGCAAACAGATTTCCGCAACCTCAACTCGACATATCACAGACTTCTAGTCAATTACGCTCAACTTCTGGAAAGTTACGATAAACTAAACGCATCCTATCAGCAACATCTACTAGATTATGCCAAACTGCAAGAAAACTACGATACATCTAAACAACTACAGTACTTCTAAGAAGTTTTGCCACATTGAACGCATCCTACAGCAGTATTTACTAGACTATGACAAACTGCAAGACAGCAACGCTGCTCTCCTATTGGAGCATGCGCAAAATATTCGAAACCTAACTACGTCTTCATAGCCACAACAACATTCTTCATCATAGTTGCATTCTATCTATCCACACACGCACATAGAAAAGACCTCAAGA